>CAVQSY010000029.1:0-145256 GCA_963716025.1 uncultured Chloroflexia bacterium | reverse complement strand
GCCTCTCCTCGTCCGTTCGGCCGAGGCACCGGCGGTCGCGTGCTGGCGTTCTGGCGGTACGCTCCGGCCGATCGTGCTCGCACCGAGCGCGGGTGAGCAGACGGCACGAGGCGAAACCGTCGAGGACGCCTGAACCCCGGAACACCAATGTAACTGTTCACAAAGCCCGGACCGGTTACGACACGGGCGCGCACGGAGGTCCTCGATGGACGCCCTGATCATCGTCGTTGCCCTGCTGGCAACGTTCGCCCTCGCCGCGCTGGCCGGGGCTGCTGAGAGCCGCGACGGCTTCGATCGCACCGACCGCGGCAGGTCGTTCGGGCGCTGACGGAGGAACCCAGTGATGTGGCAGATCTACGCGATGCTCGCCCAGGACATCATCCGCGACCGCCGTCATGAGGCGGAGGTTGCGGCGCTCAACCGGGTCTTCGACGGCGGCGCCGCGCTGATGATCCCCATGGGACGACCGCCCGGCCCCGGGCGAGTGCGTCGGGCGTTCGCCGGCGCGTTGCGACGTGTCGGGAGGGCGGCGACCATGCTGTCCGATGGCGCGTGCATGGCAGCCGCCCGCCTCGAGGGCCGCGCCGCGTAGGCGTTCTCGCTCAGGAGTGTGAAGCGATGGCTCGAGACGTGGCCGCGGTTTCCTGGGGATCGGAGCGGATCGACCTGTTCTGGGCCGGCGGCGACGGTGGGCTCCGTCACCGCCCGTTCGATGGGGAGAGGTGGGGCTCGATCGAGAACCTCGGCGGGTCGCTCGCGTCACCCCCGGCGGTGACGGCGTGGAGCGTGGACCAGATGGAGGTGTTCGCCGTGTTTCCCGACGGTGAGCTGTGGAACCGCTACTGGGATGGCGACTCGTGGCACGCGTGGGAATCGCTCGGCGGGTCGCTGGCTCTGGACGCGACCCCGGCCGCCTCGTCCTGGGGCGACGACCGCCTCGACGTGTTTGCGGCCGGGACCGACGGCGCCACCTGGCACCGGTGGTGGGACGGGAGGCGCTGGGTCGACTGGGAGCGGCTGGAAGCGTCCGGCTAGCCCGTCAGCCCGGGTCAGACTTCTCCGCGCCGGGGGCATCGTCGGCCTCGATGGGCAGTTGCTCCTCGCGATCTACCCGGCCTCCGCGACGCGCCGCCAGCCCCCTGGCAGTTCCAATCCCCCGCGCAGCCACGTCCCGCGCCACCGGCGTCGCCTTCGACGCCGCCCGTGCCGCAACCGACGCGGTCCACCGCGAAGCCTTGGCTGCAGCCTTCGTGCCGCGCACCGCCAGCCTTCCGCCCCGCATCACGACCTTGCCCGTTGTACGCGCCCCGGCCCGCACCAGCCAGGCGCTCGTGGCGGCGAGCGTCCGCAGGTCATGGGCGAGATCGTCGTCACCGAGCCCCACGGCCTCAAGATGGGCGTGGCGGCGCTCGGCGTCGAGCCCGGCGAGGGCGAACCGGAGGGTGGCGAGCGCGACGGCGATGTCGTCGAGCTGCCCGAGGACCGGGATCACGCCCGGGACGAGGTCGATGGGCGACGCGATGTAGCCAGCCGCCGCGACGATGGCCGCCCGGCGCGCGCGGCTGAGCAGCGGGTCGCGACCGAGCCGCCAGGCGAGCTTGAGGTACGCGGGCATCCGGCGAAGGGTTGCGGCCACGCGCTCGCGCGGGAAGGGATCCTCGACCATTCGGCTACTCCTGTCGACGCCCGATCCTAGCCTGAGTCCCGGGGGGACGTCCGACGCCGCCTCTCGCGCAGGTAAGTGGCAGATAAGTGGCCACGGGTACTGTTCGAACCGGACACCCGTGCGGAAGGACGTGCCCCCTCCCGCACGGGCGCTCCAATCCGCGCCCGCCTGCGCCCGCCCGCCCCAGACCAACGCCCGCCGCCGCACCCCCGCCGGGGAGCTGTCCGACCCGTGGAACCAGGCAGCGCGCCATGGCGCGTCCTCGAGGCGTCCGAACCCGAAGCCCCGCCGGATCGCGAGCCGCCGGCCCGCCGGGTGCCGTGGCCCGCGATCGCCGTGGCCGTGCTCGCGGTCATCGCCGGCACCGGGGCGATCATCGTCGGCGGCGCTGGCGAGCCGGTGATCGGCGTGGACGGCGCGAGCGCGTTGAGCGTCCTGTCCGCGGACGTCGCCGCGGACGTCGCCGCGGACGTCGCCGCGGCGGGAACGATGGCGCCGGAATCCGAAACCGTGCTGGTGGTCGATGTCGGTGGGGCCGTCGCCCGGCCAGGCGTGTACCGGCTCCCGGCCGGGGCTCGCGTGACCGATGCGGTCGACGCGGCCGGGGGCTACGCGGCGACCGTGGACGCGAGCCTCGTGGACCGCCAGCTCAACCTCGCCGCGCCCGTCACGGACGGCCAGAAGATCCGCGTGCCGGTCCGCGGCGAGGACCCCCCGGCCGGCGGGATGGACCCCGGTGGGGAGACGCCCGGCGGCACGGGTCCGATCGATCTCAACCGGGCCTCGGCTGAGGCGCTGGACACGCTGCCCGGCGTCGGCCCGGTGACGGTCGCCAAGATCATCGCGGCTCGCGAGGACCAGCCGTTCACGAGCGTCGACGACCTGCTCGCTCGCAAGGTGGTGGGCGCGGCCACGATGGAGAAGCTTCGGCCGCTCGTCATCGTCGGCCCGTGAACCCGGCGGCGCGAGCGAGCCCCATGCTCCCACGGAGCGCATGGCTCGCGCTCGGGGCCGCGGCGTCGGCTGCCATTGCGTACGCGGGAGCGCCGATCGCGGGCGCGCTGGTCGCGGGGCTGCTCGCGGTGTCGGGTGGGCTGGCAGCTCGTCCGACCCGTGTGGGAGTCCCGCTCATGGCAGGGGGTGTCGGAGCGGTCCTGCTCGCGCTGCGGGTGCTGCTGGGCCCGGCCGCTCCGCCGGTTCCACCGCTGCCGAGCGCGCCGGGACCGTGGGCGGCGGTCGTGGAATCGGTGGGCTCACCCCGCGACGGGGACCAGGTCGCCCGCCTCGCCCTGCAGGTGGAGCCCGGGCCGGTCCTGGTCGCGGCGACGCTGCCGTCGTTCCCCACGGTCCGTGCCGGGGACACCATCGAGGTGAACGGCCGCCTTCGACCACCGCCCGATGACGACGGC
Organism: uncultured Chloroflexia bacterium; assembly: GCA_963716025.1. Classification (GTDB taxonomy): domain Bacteria; phylum Chloroflexota; class Limnocylindria; order Limnocylindrales; family CSP1-4; genus CAIXZV01. The sequence continues at coordinate 142,181 of CAVQSY010000029.1, read as the reverse complement.
TACGGCGAGTACCTGCGCCGCACCGGTGCGGCGGGAAGCCTGGACGCTCGATCGCTGCAGGTGATCGGGTCGGCCGCCGGCCTGTCCCTGCAGCCTGCACGGGAGGCGGCGGGTGACGCGCTGCGCATGGCGCTGCCGGAGCCGGAGGCGGGCCTGGCCGCCGGGATCCTGGTCGGCCTCCGGGAGCGCGTGGACCGCGCGTTGGCGGCGGACTTCGCGACGGCTGGCGTCAGCCACGTGGTCGCCATCTCGGGCTGGAACATCGCGATCGTGGCCGGGCTCGTCGGCGCGATGCTGCGCGGCCGGTCGCGACGCGTGGTCGCGATAACGGTCGGAGGCACGATCACGGCGTACGTGCTGGCCGCCGGGGCCTCGCCGTCCGTGGTCCGCGCGGCGGTGATGGCGGCCGTGGTGCTGCTGGCGCGGGAGTCGGGGCGATCGACCCGAGCGCCGGCCGCGCTTGCCCTCGCTGCGTTCTCGATGCTGGCCGTCGATCCGGCGATGATCGGTGATGCCGGCTTCCGATTGTCCGTGGCCGCGACCGCAGGACTCCTCGCCTGGGGGACGCCGCTGGGCCGCTGGATGGCGGGACTGGGCGGCGGCCGGGTGCCGGGATGGCTGGCGGAAGGACTCGGGATCTCGCTTGCCGCCCAGGCAGCGACGCTGCCTGACGTGCTGGTCACGTTCGGCCGCCTGTCGCTGGTGGCACCGGTCGTGAACCTGGCGGTCGTGCCCCTGGTGCCCGCGGCGATGGGTGCGGGCGTGGTCGCGATGACCGGCGGTGCGATGTCGATGGCCGGGCTCCCAGGCGGAGTCGCCACGCTGCTGGGCCTGCCGGCGTGGCTGCTGCTCCACGTCATCGTCGCGCTCGTGCGGGTGGGGGCGGACGTCCCGCTGGCGACCGTCCCGATCCCTCCCGAGGCGGCACCGGCCGCAGCACTCACCGCAGCGCTGCTGGTCCTTGGGGCACCGCTGATGATCCGCCGGTTCCGCGCGTCGCGCGCCCGGCAGCGGCGACACCCGACCGCACAGCCCGTCGGACGACACGGCCAGACGACGGCGGCGCCCCGGGCGCAGCGGTCAACCGGCGCCGGTCACTGGCCGATCCCCGCCTCCCGCGCCGGCCGGCTGCTGGTCGGCGTGGCCGCGGTTGCCGTCGCGCTGTCCACGCTGGCGATGGCCGATGCCGCCGGACGGTCGACGCGCCTCGTGATGCTCGATGTGGGGCAGGGCGACGCGATCCTGGTCGAGAGCCGCCGTGGCGCCCGGATGCTGATCGACGGCGGACCCGACCCGGACCGTCTCCTCGTCGCGCTCGACGAGCTGGTGCCACCCTGGGATCGGCGGGTGGACGTCATCGTGCTGTCGCACCCCCACGAGGATCACGTCGCGGGGCTCGTCCGGGTGCTGGAGCGGTACCGCGTGGGGCGGGTGTTCGAGCCCGGGATGCATGGGCCGGGGCCCGGGTGGGCTGCCTGGGATGCGGCCCTCCAGCACGGCCCGCCAAGAGCGACCCTGGCCACGGGTGCCCGGCTGCAACTCGACGAGATCTCGCTCACCGCGGTCTGGCCTGCCCCCGGCGTGCCCGCGGAGCCTGCCTCCACGGGCCGCGGGATCAACGACACTTCGATCATCCTGCTGGGCGAGGCCAACGGGCGTCGCTTCCTGCTCACGGGCGATGCCGAGGACGACGTGGACCCGGCGCTGGTCGCTCACGGCCTGCCGGCGGTCGACGTCCTCAAGGTCGCGCACCACGGCAGCGCCACCGCGACCAGCGCGGCGCTCCTGGCAGCCCTGCGACCAACGCTCGCGCTCATCTCCGTGGGGGCGGACAACGACTACGGGCACCCCGCCTCCTCGACCCTCGGCCGGCTGCGCGACATCGGGGCACGCGTCCTTCGCACGGATCTCGAAGGTACGGTGGAGGTGGACCTGCGGGCCCATGGGCTGCGCGTCCGGACCGCCGGTGCTCGCCGGTCGGCTGCCGCCACTCGACGGGTGGCCGCCGCTCGACCCGTCCTCACCGGCTACGATTCCGGGCATGACGATCCCGACCCGACACGAGGCCGCCCGCCTGCTGCTGTCCCTGGACCCGCCCGCGTGGTCGGTCCGGCACGCGTGCGCCGTGGCGGACGTCGCGGGCTGGATCGCCAGGGCGATCGCCGGCAACGGGACGCCGTGCGACGTGGGCGCGGTGGAGGCGGCGGCGCTGCTCCACGACGTGGACAAGATCCCGGCCGGGCGGGTGGCGGGGGTCCGTCACGGCGAGGGATCCGCGGCATGGCTCGCGGCGCACGGCATGCCGGAGCTCGGGACGCTGGTCCGAGATCACCCGGTGACCCGGTTCGCGGACGACGCAGACACGGAGCGGCTGGCCGGAGCTCCACTCGAGGCACGGATCATCGCCTACGCGGACAAGCGTGCAGGTCAGCGCCTCGAATCGATGGAGGCCCGATTCGCCGGCTGGGATCGGCGCTACCCCTGGGAGCCCGGCGAGGTCGTGCTCGCCCCGGGCGATCGGCCGCCGAGTGGTCCGGGCTGGGGCGGGGCCACCACGGCGCTCGTGAGGGTGAGGGCAGCGATCCTCGAACAGGAGATCTGCGGCCTTGCCGGCGTGGCACCGGCGGACGTGCGCCGCCTGCGATGGGCCAGGCGAGCGCTACGGGACGCCGCCACGTGAGCGCCACGTGAGCGCCACGTGAGGAGCGCGCCGGTCCTCGCCTACTACCGGGGTGGCGACGGCTACGCGCTGGACCAGGCCGTGATCGCCATCGCGCGTCGCCTGGAACAGGAGACCGGCGCGGCGCCGGACCGCTGGCGGGTCACCGGTGCCGAGACCAGCGCTGCCCAGATCGCAGAGCGCGTGGCCACCGCGCCGATGTTCGGTGGCGGCTGCGTGGCGGTGGTCACGGACCCTGGGTCCCTGCTCAGGTCCAAGGACGCGCGCGAGGCGCTTGGCCAGGCCCTGGGCGCCGTCGCCCCGGGGAACGCCCTGGTGTTCGTCGAGCAGGGCGACGCGGGCAACAAGCGGGCCGCGATGTACTCGACGCTCGAGGCGGCCGTGCTCAAGGCGGGCGGCGCCGCGCGGACCTTCGCCGCGCCCAGGGCCGGTCAGATCGCGGGCTGGCTCCGCAACCTCGCCGCGGAACGCGAGATCACCCTCGAGCGTGACGCCGCGGACGAGCTGGCACGACGGGTCGGCGGGTTCGTGGGCGAGGGAGATGTCGACCGCCAGCGCCAGGGATCGCTGGCCGCCGCGGAGCTCGCGAAGCTCGCCCTCTACCGCCAGGCCGCGCCGATCACCATCGCCGACGTCCGTGCGCTCGTCCCCGAGGTCATCCCCGACAGCACGTGGGCCATGCTCGACGCGGTCGCGGAACGACGTACGGACGTTGCCGGCCCACTCCTGGACCACCTGCTCGACTCGACCCCGTACCCGGTCATCGTCGTCCAGCTCCACCGGAGGATCCGGGAGCTGCTGGTCGCCGCCGACCATGTCGCCGCTGGCAGCCGCCCGCCGGAGATCGTGAAGGCGATCGGAGGGCACCCCTTCCGGGCACAGAAGCTGGTGGAGCAGGCCCGCCGCTGGCGGCTCCAGGAGCTCGACGATGCCCTCGAGGGCATCCTGGAACTCGAAGCGATGGTCAAGGGGGCCGTCGACTGGGGGAGCACGGACCGCCAGGTTCGGTTGGCGTTCGCCCTTTGGATGCGGGAGCGGGTGGCCGATTTCCGGGTCACGTGACATCAGGGCGCGAACCCGGTAGCGCACGGCGCGCTGGCGGCGTCAGTCGGCGGAGGACCAGGCCTCTTCCTGGAGGACGATGTCGCTCTCGATCGCGAACACGCACCGGCTCTCACCGAGATCCAGGAGCTCGATCAGCTCGGGATCGATGTACAGCTGGTGGCAGTCCTCGCACAGGCCGCCGGGAATGCCGAAGCACAGCCGCTCCGTCCGATCGGGCAGTCGGAACGTGGTGTCAAACCGGGTGATGATGAGTCGATGGCTGCAGCCGGGGCAGCGGTCGTGAGTGCCCGACATCGGGGCGTCTCCGGTGGCGCCGGTCCCACTGACCGACGACCTGCGCCCAATCTAGGAGCGGCTCCCCCGCTCCGACATGACCCGTCGGTACCGCGGGACCCCGTACCCGACTGATGGCTGGCGAGGGGACGCCGGCCTACTGGACCCGGAGCACCGTCCGGGCGCCGGACCAGTGACGCTCCAGCTGGTAGTAGTCGCGCTCGGGCGGCGTGAACACGTGGACGATCACGCTGCCGTAGTCGATCAGGACCCAGTGCGACTCGGACGTTCCCTCGCGGCCGATGGGCCTGACCCGCTCGTTGCGGAGTCCTTCGACAATCCCGTCGGCGATGGCGCTGATCTGGCGCTCGGACCCACCGGAGCAGATCACGAACGCGTCGGCGAGCGTGGTCAGCTCGCCGAGGTCGAGCAGCACGATGTCGGCAGCCTTCTTGTCCTCGGCCAGCTCCACGATCCGGCGCGCGAGGTCGAGCGGCGCCAGGTCCGTTGCCGGGGCGGGCTCGTCGCGGTGCGGGAGGCCGTCCGGGCGGGGCCCGGTGGCGGTGGCGGGGTCGGTCACGAGGGCTGAGTCCTCCAGGTGGGGTCCGTGTAGAGCGAATGCTGGGCGATATAGGCGGCCACCGCGTCCGGGACGAGGTACCGCACCGAGCGGCCGGCGGCCGCTCGTCGTCGCACCACGCTACCCGAGATGGGCAAGAGGGGCCCGGCCAGGAACCTGACCCGGTCGCCGCGGCCGGGGAAGCTGGCGGCGAACCAGTCGGGGCCGAGCGGGTCGGAGCCGCTCCGGGGAACGACGGCAAGACGCGCAAGGTCCAGGATCCGTCCGGGGTCCCGCCAGGCCGGGAAGTCCACGAGCGCCTCGGCGGACAGGATGAACCAGGGGTCCACGACGCCGTCGGCGAGCAGGGCGTCGAGCGTGTCCACCGTGTACGACGTCCCGCCCCGGTCCAGCTCGAGGCGGCCAACCGAGAACGCCGGGTTGCCGGCCACCGCCAGCTCCGCCATCGCCAGTCGGTGGGCGGCATCGGTCACCGGGCGCCCCGGCTTGTGCGGCGGAGACGCGGCCGGGACCAGCAGGACCCGCTCCAGCCCCAGCACCTCGCGGGCCTCCTCGGCGATCACGAGGTGCCCGTGGTGCACCGGATCGAATGTGCCCCCCAGGATGCCGACGGATCCGGGCACGACCGGTGCCGGCGGCAGGATCACGTCCGTGCCCGGCTCGCTCACCGGTCCTCCCCGAGCGGCTCCCACTCCAGCTCGACCGTGCCGATCCGCACGGTGTCGCCCGGCCGCACGCCGGCCTTCCGGAGCGCGGTCTCCACGCCGGTCCGCGCGAGATCGCGCTGGAACCGCTCGGCCGATTCCTCGTTGTCGAAGTTGGTCTGGTGGGCAAGCCGTTCGATCCGCCGACCCTTCACGATGTAGCCCGCATCGTCGAGCTCCAGGGTGAACCCATCGCCGGCCGCCTCGATGCGGTGGATCACCACGCCCGCCGGGTCGGGCGGCTCGGCGAGCCCATCGGCATCCGGGAGCAGATCGCCGACGGCGTCGCGAAGAGCCCCAAGACCCTCGCCCGTGTCGGCGGAGATGGCGACGACGGGAATGCCGGCCACGCGCATGGCGGCCTCGAATGCCGGCCACGCGTCGCGCGCCGGCGGCAGGTCCAGCTTGTTGAACACCGTGAGCATCGGCTTGGCGAGCAGGGCGGGATCGTGCGCCTCCAGCTCCTCGCGGATCACCCCGTGGTCCCAGGCCGGGTCGCGCGAGGCGCCATCCACGATGTGGAGCAGCACCCGGGTCCGCGAGACGTGGCGCAGGAACGCGTGGCCCAGCCCGGCGCCGCCGGACGCCCCCTCGATCAGGCCGGGCACGTCCGCGATCGTCGGCTGGCGGCCATCGTCGATCCCGAGGTCCATCACCCCCAGGTTGGGCTCCAGCGTGGTGAACGGGTAGGCGGCGATCTTGGGCGTGGCGTTGGTGAACGCGGCAAGCAGCGTGGACTTGCCGGCATTGGGCAGGCCAACGAGGCCGACATCGGCGATCAGTCGAAGCTCGAGGCGGAGCTCCCGCTCCTCTCCCGGCTCGCCCTTCTGCGCGTGGCGCGGCGCCTGGTGCGTGGCGGTGGCGAAGTGGACGTTGCCGAGACCCCCGCGGCCGCCCTTGGCCACCATGACCTCCTGGCCCACGGCCACGAGGTCGGCGATCAGCATGTCGCTGGCGAGGTCGATCACCGCCGTTCCGGGCGGCACCGCCAGGTAGAGATCCAGGCCGGCCTTGCCATGCCGCTTCTGGCGCTCCCCGCGGCCCCCCGAGGTCGCCGAGAACCGGTGCTTGAAGCGGAAGTCGTGCAGCGCCGACTGGCCCGCGTCCACCCTGAGATACACGGAGCCGCCGCGGCCACCATCGCCGCCATCCGGGCCGCCACGTGGGACGTGGGCCTCGTGGCGCATCGTGGACGCGCCGTCGCCGCCGGCGCCGGCGCGCACGGAGATGCGGACATCGTCAAGGAACATCGTCGGCATTGTCGCACGGCCCCGGGTCAGGGCCGCTCGGCGCGTCCCGCCGGGTCCCCGCTAGAAGTAGCGGAGTGGGTTGACCTGGTAGCCGCCGGCCCACGGCATGCCACCCAGCCAGACCTCGAAGTGCAGGTGTGGTCCGGTCGCCCAACCACTGGAGCCAAGGCGTCCGACGCGCTGGCCGCGGCCGACGGACTGCCCGTTGCCGACCGATACGCCCGACATGTGGTTGTACGTGGTGTACATCCCGCCGCCGTGGCTGATCCAGACCTGCCAGCCGCCTCCGTTGTTCTTCCAGCCGGCGAACACGACCCGGCCTCCCGTCGCGGCGACGACCGGCGCGCCGTAGTCGGCGGCGATGTCGAGCGCCATGTGGCCGGCGTGAGCGTACTGGCTGATGTAGTTGTTGCCCCCGACGACCGGCCACCGGAGCTGGCCACCGGTGTACTGGACCGCGGGCCGCGAGCCCGAGGAGCCGCCGCTGGACTGCTTGACCTGCGGCTTGGGTGTCGGCTTGGGGGTCGGGATCGGGGCGCCCTTTGCGCCGGGAACCACCAGGACCTGCCCCACGACGAGCGTGGTGCCCTCGAGACCGTTGAGATCCACGATCCTGGCCGGCTTGACGTCGTACTTGGTCGCGAGCGAGTCGAGCGTGTCGGTGTCCTTGACGGTCACCACGAGGCCCGAGACCGGCGGGATCCGGAGCACCTGGCCGACGTGGAGGTCGTCCTTGGAGTCCAGCTTGTTCGCCCACCACAGGGTCATCATCGACACCCCGTACCGGTGGGCGATGACGCCCAGCGTGTCGCCCGACTTCACCTTGTAGCGGCGGATCAGGTCCGAGCCGTCGACCACGTCGGTATCGGGCGCGTACCCCGTCATCAGCGTGCCGTCGTCCCGGAAGTTGCCGGCATCCGCAATGGCCACCTCGGCCTGTGCGTCGGTGCTGACGTCCTGCGGCAGGACGATCGGCGTGAAGCTCAGCATGTCGTCCAGCGCGGCGGCGGCACGGACCGGGGGGATGGCGGTCTGAGAGGTGGAGTCATACCCGCCGCCGATCGCGATCCGGACGGCCTGGCCACTGCCGGTGACGCCGCCGACGGCGCCTGCCGGGGTGCTGGGCATGACGGCGAGGAGCGACGCGACCGCGACCATCGCTGCCACTCCGACCGGGAGGGCGCGCTCCGGCGCGGCGAACGGGCGCAGGGTGGACCGGGTGGAGGAGACGAGGGAGCCCACGCTCCCGCCGGCATGGTCCTGCAACCATGCCTGGGCGCTACGGGCCAGCCGCACGCTCCGCTGGTTGAAGCGGGCGATCACGGAGGCGCGGCGCGGACGCGCGCTGTCGGTCGGGCGCCGAACGCGGTCCGTCGGCTTCTGCAATACGGTCTCCTGACGCGAGGACCAGAGGCTCGGGAACGGTGCGCTCTGGGGAGCGCGGACCGGGTCCTCCCGGGGCGTGTTCAGGCGGTCTCGAGATCACGTGTCATCCGCGTGCGGATCGCATCCGGAGAGCCGTCGCTTCGGACCGTACCAGAAAGGTTGCGACCCGTGCAAACGGCACGCTCGCACCCCGCAACCCCGAGCTGTGGCCCGTTCTCGGGGGCCAAGTGTCCCGATTCTGCGCGAATCTCCCGCACCGGCGACGCGACGGGGAGCCGGTGCCTCGAGCTGGGGGACTCGAGCTGGGTGCCTCGATTACTCGAGGGTCTTGGTCAGCGTCGCCAGGAACTGCGCGTTGTTCTCGGTCTTGGCGATCCGGTTGAGCAGGAGCTCGATGCCCTCGTTGGTCCCGACCGCGGACAGCATCCGGCGCATCGTCCAGACCATCTTGAGGGTGCCTTCCTCGAGCAGCAGCTCCTCCCGGCGGGTGCCGGAACGCTGGACGTCGATCGCCGGGAAGATGCGCTTCTCGGCAAGCTTCCGGTCAAGGATGAGCTCCGAGTTGCCGGTGCCCTTGAACTCCTCGTAGATGACGTCGTCCATGCGCGAGCCGGTGTCCACGAGGCAGGTGCCGATGATCGTGAGCGAGCCGCCTTCCTCGATCTTCCGCGCGGCGCCGAAGAACCGCTTGGGCGGGTAGAGCGCGATGGGATCGATGCCGCCCGACAGGGTGCGGCCGCTGGGCGGCAGGGCCAGGTTGTACGCGCGCGCGAGGCGGGTGATCGAGTCCAGGAGGATCACGACGTCCCGGCCGGTCTCGACCTGGCGCTTGGCGATCTCGAGCGCCATCTCGGCGACGTGCGTGTGGTTCTCGGTCGGCTCGTCGAAGGTGGAGCTGATGACCTCGCCGTGGACGCTCCGGCGCATGTCCGTCACCTCCTCCGGCCGCTCACCGATGAGCGCGACCATGAGCAGGATGTCCGGGTAGTTGGCCGTGATCCCGTTGGCGATGCTCTTGAGCAGCATCGTCTTGCCCGCCTTGGGCGGCGACACGATCAACGCGCGCTGCCCCTTCCCGAGCGGGTTGACCAGGTTGACGAGTCGCTGGCTGAGGTTCTTCGGATCCGATTCGAGGTTGATCAGCTCGATCGGATGGATGGGGGTCAGGTCGTTGAAGATCGGGCGGCGGCGGGCGGTCTCGTAGTCGACGCCGTTCACGCCGTCGACGCGGATGAGGCCCCAGTACTTCTCGCCCTCGCGGGGGGCGCGAACCGCGCCGGTGACCCGGTCCCCTACCCGCAGGCCGTAGCGCCGGACCTGGCTCGAGCTGACGTACACGTCGTCCGCGCTGGGCAGCAGGCCGTGGCGGCGCATGAAGCCGTAGCCCTCGTCGACGATGTCGAGGATTCCGAAGGCGAAATCGAGGCCGGCCCGCTCGGTCTGGGCCTGGAGGATCTGGTCGACCAGGTCGTCCGTGCGATTGGTGGTCGGATCCTCGATGTCGAGCTTGACGCCGACGTCTCGGAGCTCCTTGACGGACATCTCGCGCAGGTCGCGGATGTCCAGGTCGTGGCGCTCGCGCGCGGCTTCGAGCTCGGCGACCTCGTCCTGCTCGGTCACGGGCAGACGGTTGGTGGTCTGGGAGCGACGACGCGGCCGGCGGTTGCGGCTGGGGCGCTGGTCGGGGCCGTTGGGCATTGGAATGGACACACCTAGCGGGGTGGGGTTCGGCACCGGAGGAATCCGGCGAGGAACGTTGAGTCGCGCCACGAGCTGTCGCTTCGCGCGGAATCGGGGTGCCGTCGCGCGCAGCCGGTGGGGATGGAGGCAGGATAGCACCGCTGCGCGAGCCGTCAACGCCCGTACGTCGCGTTGTCGTAGGTCAGCGAATCTCGTCCGAGCTAAGCGGACAGCGACTTTGTCACCCTACCAGGTCGGGTCGCGCACCAGGTCCACGCGCATCATCGGGTACCCCGCGGCGTTCGCCCGGTCGACGTTGCCGTCGGGGCCGCGTGAGAAGGCCATCGCCTCCTCTGCGGGCTCGGCCGCCCGCGATAAGGAACACGAGCGGGTCCTCGGTCGGCCTGAGCTCGCGTGGCGGCTCGTCGGGATCCGTGCTGACCAGCACCAGCTTGCCGTCCCGCCACTCGACCCGGGCATCCTCACCGAACTCGGGGTCGCGGTACGTGCCGAGCAGCTCCCGGAACGCGTCCGGCACCGGGGCGAACGGGGCCACCTCGGCGCGATCCTCGGCCTCCCGGAGGGCCGGCAGGAGCGCCTCGATGAGCTGGCGCGCCAGCTTCGCGGCGCTACCGATGCCGTTGAGCAGCACCACGGCGCCCACCTTGCCCGCGGTCGAGAAGGAGATGTTGGTCTGGAACCCCCACAGCGAGCCCGAGTGGCCGACGAGGATCGTCTCGCCGCTCCGGGTGCCGTACCAGCACAGGCCCTGGGCCTCCTTCCACGCCGGGTCCGTGACCCACGTGGGCCGGTGCATCTCGGCCAGGGTTCGCCCGGAGAGGACGTCGCCCTCGCCGCGGTCGCCCGACGCGAGCGAGGGATCCGCACGCAGCTGCTGGCCCAGCCAGGCCCCGAGATCCGCGGCGGTGCTCCACAGGCCGCCATCAGCGAGGAACAGGCCGGAATCGATGTCGCGTGCCCGCTTCGGGGTGTCGGCATGGTCGCGGGCGTCGTAGCCCGTTGCCCTGCGGGCGGCCTGGTCCGGGTCGGGATCCCAGGTGGTGTCCGTCATGCCCAGCGGGTCGAGGATCGACGCCCGGACGTGGTCCGCGAACCCGCGACCCGCGACGCGTTCGACCAGGAGGCCCAGGAGCTCGAAGGCGAAGTTGCTGTACTTGTGGCCGACTTCCGGGGCGGTGCGGACAGCCCCAAGATGGAGGATCCCGGGGATCTCCTCGGGACGGTAGAGCCAGAAGCGGTCCAGGTCCTGCCACGGCAGCTCGCCCTGGAGGCCGGAGGTGTGCATCAGCAGGCGGCGGACGGTGACGTCCTCGATCTGCCCGTGGGGGTCTGCCACCTGCTCGAGCTCCGGCAGGAACCGGACGACCGGATCGTCCAGCCGGAAGCGCCCCTCGTCGCGCAGCTGGAGCACGGCGGTCGCGGTGACGGTCTTCGTGATCGAGGCGACGCGGTACAGCGTGCGCTGATCGGCGCGGCGGCCGCTCTCGAGGTCCGCGAACCCGCTCGCGTGCCACCACCGCAGGCCGTCGCGGCTCGCGATCCCGGCCACGATCCCGGGCAGCCGGTGCTCGCGCCGATAGGCACCGATCTTCGCCTCCATCGTCGGGGCGACCGATGCGATCACGTCGTCCATGGGCTCCACCCTCCGTGGCGGCATTGCGCGGCCGGCGTCAGGAAGCTGGCGCGGCCCCGGTCGGCAGGTCGTCGACGCGGACCTGGGCGTCGGCCGCGGGTCCCGGACCCACCGCGGTCAGCCGCAGCTCCGTCCCGTCGCGCAGCGCGAGCGCCGTGGCCACGAACCCGTGGAACAGGGGGTGCGGCCGCTCCGGGCGCGACTTGAACTCCGGGTGGAACTGGCTGGCCACGAACCACGGGTGGTCCCGGAGCTCCACGATCTCCACCAGCCGCGAGTCCGGCGACACGCCCGAGAGCAGCATCCCCGCCTGCTCCAGGGTCTGGCGGTAGCGGTTGTTGACCTCGAAGCGGTGGCGATGGCGCTCGTAGATGACCTCGGTCCCGTAGACCTGGCGGGCCTTCGACCCCTCCAGCAGCTTGGCCGGGTAGAGGCCCAGGCGCATCGTGCCGCCCTTGTCCTCGACGTCCCGCTGGTCGGGCATGAAGTCGATCACGGGGTGCGCGGTGAACATGTCGAACTCGGTTGAGTTGACGTCCGTCGTGTCCAGGATGTCGCGCGCGAACTCGATCACCGCGCACTGGAGTCCCAGGCACAGGCCGAGGTACGGCAGGCGGTTGTCACGCGCCCAGTGGGCGGCGAGGACCTTGCCCTCGATGCCGCGATGGCCGAACCCGCCGGGGACGAGGACGCCGGCGGCCCCGGCGAGGCGCCCGGCGACGTTCTCGGACGTCAGCGCCTCGCTGTCCACCCAGCGGATCCGGGCGTCCACGCCGTTCGCCCAGGCGGCGTGGCGCAGAGCCTCGGTGACGGACAGGTACGCGTCCGGCAGCTCGATGTACTTGCCGACCAGCGCGATCTCCAGGGTCGGCTTGCGGCGCTTTGATGCGCTCCACGAGCGCCCGCCAGCCCTCGAGGTCCGGGGCGGCCTCCGGGTCGCCCAGGCCCAGCATCCGCACCAGCCAGCGCCCGAACCCGAACGCCTCGAACTGGAGCGGGACCTCGTAGATCGTGGACGCGCGTCGGGCGCGGGCACGACCGCCTCGACGTCGACGTCGGTGAACAGCGCGATCTTCTCGCGGATCTCGTCCGGCACCTCGGCTGTCCGGCCCGCAGCACGATGCAGTCGGGCTGGATGCCGATGCCGCGCAGCTCCTTGACCGAGTGCTGGGTGGGCTTGGTCTTCAGCTCCCCGGTCGCCGCGAGGTAGCGGGCAGCAGCGTGACGTGGACGTACAGGACGTTCGTCGGCGCCCCACGTCCTTGCGCATCTGGCGGATGGCCTCGAGGAACGGCAGGCTCTCGATGTCGCCGACCGTGCCGCCGACCTCGACGATGCACCACGTCCGCGTCGCCGTCGCGCGACACGCGGCGGATCGCGCTCCTTGATCTCGTTGGTGATGTGCGGGATGACCTGGACCGTGCCGCCCAGGTAGTCGCCGCGACGCTCCTTGGCGATGACCGCGGAGTAGATGCTGGCCGGTGGTGACGTTGGAGCCCTGGGTCAGGTTCTCGTCGATGAACCGCTCGTAGTGGCCCAGGTCGAGGTCCGTCTCGGCCCCGTCGTCGGTGACGAACACCTCGCCGTGCTGGTAGGGGCTCATCGTGCCCGGGTCCACGTTGATGTACGGGTCGAGCTTGAGGATGGAGACCTTGAGGCCCCGCGCCTTGAGCAGCCGGCCGACGCTGGCGGCGGTGATGCCCTTGCCCAGTGAGGAGGTCACCCCTCCGGTCACAAAGACATACTTCGCCATGGGTCGCGGTCCTCCGGGGGTTTTTCCAATGCTATCGAATTGAGGTAGCCGGGACAAGGCGATCGGGGGTTGCGATCCGGTGTCGGCGGCGGCCGGTTGGGATTACGGGTTGACGATCCGGGCGAGGTTCGGGGCGAGGGCGACGAGCAGCCCCACGAGAGCACAGACGGCGACCGATACCATGCGACCGCGCTCCAGGGAAGCCTCTGCGTGGGCCCGCCGGGCGGCAAGACCGGCATGGACCGGGAGTACCGGGATGTCCGCGTACCTGCGCAGCCGGGCTCGAGCGCTGGTCCTCACGGCATCCGGCCCGACGCCCGGCGGCAGCGGGCCGGCGACTCGGGCCGAGTAGTCCGGCCAGCGCCCCCGCACGAGGGATGCCGGGCGGAACGGCTCCCGGGCGAGCTCCTCCGGGTCCAGGCCGGCCAGGTGGTGCTGCGCCAGCAAGGCTCGATCCTCGGGGTCCAGCTCCGCGAGGACGCGCCCGACGTCGGGATCCCGCGGCGCCCGGTCGGGACCCGGCGGCCCCAGCTCACGGGTGCGACCGTGCCGCACCAGGAACAGCGCCTCGTCCGACGCGAGCGAGTCCACGCGGTCGTCCAGGCCTGGGCGACGGCCGCGGCGGCCATCGGCAGGTCTCCGGTGACCACCAGGGCGGTCCGCGTCATCGCCGCGTGGTGGAGGCGGATGATGCGGGCGAAGGCGTCGACGTCGCCGGCGACGGCAGCCCGCACGAGCGCCTCGGGCGAATCGGGGTCGAGGAGACGCGGGGACGACATCGGTGAATGGTGCCGCAGGATCCCGCGGTCTGCAGACGGGCGGCGGTTCGGCCCGTCGGCGCTATCGGGTCGTCGCGGGGGTCCATGGGGTCGCCAGCCAGAGCTCCGTGACCTCGTCGTCGAGCTGGACGAAGTGGAGCGTGCCGTCCCGGTCGGCCGTCCAGCTGGCCCGGTTGACGCCGGACGTCCGCGGGATCCGCCAGTCGAACGGCCACCGGAAATCGACCTCGCCACCGGCCTCCGCGTAGTCGGCGGTGAACCCTTCTCGGCTGCCGTCGGGGTGCCGCAACCGGACGTCGAGGTGGCCGCCGGCGATGACCAGGGTGACCGTGGAGCCGTCCTGCGTGAACGTGTACGTGCCGGCCGGGAGGTCGCCGGCGGCGGGCGTGATCGCGCGCCGCGCATCGTCCCACTGGGCAAGCAGGTCGGCCAGCGTTCCGGCGAGGCACTCGGCGCCATGCGCTTTGAAGCGTGGCCCGCAGGCCGGTACCGGTTCGTCGCTTCGCACGGCCCCCACGACCGTCCGGATCGACTCGCTGACGAGGTCCGGTCGGTCTGCGCGGATGTCGTGCCCGGCCTCGGTCGCCACCATGTGGACGGCGTTCGAGGACATCCCGGCAATCTCGTCCTGGAGCCCCGACCACCGGCGCTCGATCTCGCCGGTCATCCGGCCGTTCGTGAGGACGATCATCGGTCGGTCTCCCAGGTCTGCCGCGACCAGCAGCTCCGCCCGGCTGCGGGCAAGGTCCACGCCGGTCCGGCCGTCGACCCATTCGGGCTGCTGGTCGAGCCACCATCCTCCGGGTGCGAACTGCTCCTCGTGGGAACTGTCGACGAAGACCAGGCCGGCGGTCTCGGCCGGGTACCGGTCGGCGAACGCGCGGATCAGCATCCCGCCGTAGGAGAACCCGACCAGGACGTACGGACCCCCGATCCCCGCGACCGCGAGCAGATCGTGGAGCCCGACCGCTCGATCGCCAACCGAGTGGTCGGCGTCCGGTTCGTCCGCAAGGCTCCGGCCGACGCCGGCACGATCGTAACGGCACGCCTGACTGGTCGACGCGAGATCGCGGACGGCGCCGTCCAGGCGGCGCTGTCCTGGCCCAGCCCGGCTTCGATCACGACGGTCGGGGTGCCGGTCCCGTGGCACTCCAGGAAGACGCTGTCACCGTTGACCGGATAGGTCCCGCTCAAGGTCCTGTCCGTCGCCGACTGCGAGGGGGCGGGCGATGGCGCGATGGTGGACGCGGACGCCGTGGCCGGTGATGCCGGCGGCGGGGTCGAAAGGCCGGACCCTGACGGTGCCGTTGATGAGCAGGCGGCGCCGATGAGGACGAGCGCTGCCAGCTGCAGGGATCGCGTGGGGGACGCACGCATGACGGTCTGGCTCCTTCAGGGCTGGGCAGGGCTGAGTGGACGAGCGTCTCGGCAACGGCCTCGAAGCGGGGCGTGGCCAGGAAGCCCGTGCTCGAGAAGGTCCCGGTCACCGGATCGAACATCTCGGCCTCGAGCACGACCGGGTCGACGAGGCCGGCGGTCCCGAGCCAGGACCGCCGGCCTGTGCGGCCCGAGGGGGGCGGGGTCAGGGCGTGAGCACGCCCATGTAGTGGTCGATCACGCCGCCGTCGACGTAGTCGCCGACGAGGTTGCCGCCGCCCTTGGTGCCGGCATAGGCGCCGGTGCCACCAACGACCTTCCAGCCACCCTGGTCCTGGGGCGATCCGTTGGCCGTGGCTGCGTTCAGGTGGATGGTCAGCGTCCCGGAGTCGTCGTCGCAGGTGAACGTCTTGTCCAGGTGGAAGGTGCCGGCCCGGCCTCCGCCGGCGAAGCGGAAGTTGGAGCTGAAGGCCGTGCCCGACGGGCAGAAGAAGCCGTCGCTGGCGACGAACGTCTCCGGGCCGCCGAAGGCACCGACCGTGAGCGTGATCTCACCCTTCGTGGCCGCCGTGGCCCCGGGTGCGAGGAGAGACGCCGCGACCAGGGCGGCCGCGAGCGGGCGAAGGAGAGGGACGCGCATCATGACCTCCTGTGACGGGGCTGGCGGAGCCCGCTGCCCCTGGCGGAAGCACCGCGACATGGTGCCGTGGTGCGTGGCAGGCGACCGTCTGCCACCTCACGAGGTATGGCGTCGGCGACGAGCGATCCGTTTCCCGGAACTCGCCGGGGCGACCGTCGACCCGGCCAGTTGGCGTCCTCACGGACGTCATCCGCCAGCGTGATCACGGGGCGAGCCGCTGCCACTCGGGCAGGTGGTCGCCCAGCTGGACCACGCTTCCCTCGCCCGTGGCGATGTCCACGAGCCAGGTCCGCTGCAGGTCGTCGAAGTAGAGGATCGCCTTCGACCCATTCGGGGACCACACCTTGACCGTTGCCGTCCCAGCGCTCCCGTCGCTCCGAGGCAACAGGTCGTGGCCGGGGGACGAGCCGTCGGCGGGAACCACGGCCACCCACGATGACGCGTCACTAGCGCCATCGGAGGGAAGCACGAACCGCTCGACCATGAGCTGCGTGCCGTCGGGTGACCAGGTGGGCCAAGCCTGGTGGACACGGGGGTCCGCGGGCGCCGGGAGGAGCCGGTCATTGGTGCCGTCGGCATCGATGAGGTGGACGCGGAAGGAGGTCGCGAGGGTCACGGGATCGAGGTCGAAGGCGTTGTAGGCGATGGTCGATCCAGCCGGGGACCACTGCGCCCCGGAGAGCGTGTACTCGGGCCCGAACGCCGAGACCCCGGCGAGGTCGAAGCGGGCGCCGACCGAGCCGTCCACGCGGGCGGGATACAGCCCCTGCGAGCCGCTGCTCGTCGTCAGCGCCCGCAGCAGGAACATGTCCGGGTCCAGCGGGCTGGGCAGGGCGTCATACGGGACGAGCCCGTCGGGAAGGACGATCTCCCGGGCGCCGCCGCCGTCGGCCGGCACCTTCAACAGCCGCTGGATCCCGCTATCGAAGTGGCCGGAGACGAGCAGGAACGAGCTGTCGGGGGACCACCACATCCCCGCCCAGCCGGGTCCGATGGCCTGGTCGAGGAGCAGGCGGCCGCCGGCACTCCCGCCGGGATCGCCGGGGTCAAGCACGGTGCCGTAGAGGTAGTCACCCTCCGCGCGCCTGTCCACGAAGGCCATCGTCCGGCCGTCGGGGGCAAGGTACGGGTCGGCGAAGCCGGACCCGGGCCCGCTCCCGAGCGAGACCAGGACCCGGTCGTCCGACGCGGAGACGGACGAGCGTACCCACAGGGCGCCGTCCTTCTCGTAGACGACCGCGCCGTTGCGAGCGGGGCCGGCGGGCTCGAGCGGGGGCCTCGCGCCGGCGATGAGCACGGCGGCGGCTGCCAGGGCGAGGAGCACGAGAACTACGAGCAGGAGGAGCCGTATGGCGGGACGAGCCGGTGCCGCGGCTGTGTCTCGGAGCGGGAGCCACCGCGCCGGGAAGCTCCAGCGGGGCCGCTGGCGTGTGCGCGCGGTCGCCGGAGGATGTCGTCGAGATAGTCGGGACGTCGAGCGTCGGTGATCTCGTCGAACGCCTCGGGATCCGCCGCTCGAACGGGTCGAAGCGGTGAAGGCGGTCATGCTGGTCCTGCCTCCTTCGGGCTCCGCGAGGGGCTCTGGTACGGGGCACCATGACGCGCCGGAGCGCCGTCATGCGCGATGGAATCGCGACTTCGCGGTCGGCAGCGAGATCCCGAGCGACGTGGCGGCGTCCGGCACCGTGTAGCCCAAGTAGTAGTGGAGGACGATAAGCGCGCGGTTGCTCCGGCTCGAGGCGGCCGAACGCGCGTTCCACGAGGTCCCGATCGGCGAGATGGTGGGCACCTCGCCGGACGTGGTAACGTCGATCGGGAAGATTTCGACCTCGATCGGGCGTCGGCGGCGCCGGCGAGCCTCGTCGAGGCAGGCGTTCACGAGGAGGCGGTGGAGCCAGGCGTCGAACCGGTCCGGATCACGAAGTCCGGGCAGGTCCCGCCAGGCGCGCACCAGGGTGTTCTGGACCGCGTCGCGCGCGAGCTCGCGGTCCCGCAGGATGAGGCGAGCGGCCGCGTCGAGGCGGGCGGCGGTGGCCGTGGCAAGCACGGCGAAGGCGTCGTGATCGCCCCGCCCTGCCCGCTCGACGAGCTCCCGTCCGGTCACGGTCCCTCGCCCAGCCTGGCCGGCGCGAATTGCGCCGGATCTGCAGGGTATGGCGTCGGCGCAACCGGATTCGGTTCGCCGAATCCAGGGTGGCCGGACCCCGCGTTCAACGGCCAAGCCGGACGCCGCGCGGGACACCTTCGACCAGCTCGGCGCGCTCGGTGTTGCCACGCATCCAGGCGATCGCGGGCCCGGGCCAGGGGGCGTCGGCCGTCGTCAGTGCGGCCACCGCGTCGGCGGTCCGAGCCGGATAGGCAGCACGAAGCGTCGCCTCGAAGCGGTTGGCGAGCGCGCGGTTCACCGGCGTGGAGCGGAGCACGAGCAGGCGCGACGTCGCCGGCCGGCCAAGCGCGGACAGGTACGGCCACACGTCCGCCGCTGGCAGCGAGTCCTGCTTCTCCCGGTGCCACCGGAGCTGCTGCTCGAGGCGCCTCAGCTCGCTCTGGAACTCGGAGGCCACGACAACGCCCGCCGCCTGGTCGGTGAGGACGACGTCGATCACGCCGCGGGCCGGCGTGGCGACGCGGACCTCGGGCTCCGGCGTCCACCGGTGATGCAGTCTGCGCAGCAGGCCCTCGACCATTGGCGCCTGGAGGCGGTCGCGGATCCGCGGCCCGGTGTTCGGGTGCGCGCGAACCGCGAGGTCCGCGCCCAGGACGGTGGCGATGGCCGTGAGCGTGGCAACGCTTGCCGCCCGCTCCCCGCGCTCGATCCGGGCGAGGAACGTGGGATCGAGTCCGGCGGCGCGGGCCACGGCGGCGACGGTCAGCCCGGCATCGACGCGCAGGTCCCGGAGCGCGGCCCCGATCGCCCGTGTGGTCGCGACCGCTCGATCGCGGGCCTCCCGCTGCAGCTTCGTCTCGCCCATGCCGCTCCGCTCTCGCTCGACACCCAGCCCGGGGCGGGAGCGGGTCGACGGCAGCAGACCACAGCGCCCTTACGCGCGACCCATCTGTTGCCCGCCCCACAGGTCTGGGTGCCCGGCCCCGCAGGCCGGGGTGCCCGCCCCACAGGTCTGGGTGCCCGCCCCACAGGTCTGGGTGCCCGCCCCACAGGTCTGGGTGCCCGGCCCCGCAGGCCGGGGTGCCCGCCCCACAGGTCTGGGTGCCCGCCCCACAGATCTGGGTGCCCGCCCCACAGGTCTGGGTGCCCGCCCCACAGGTCTGGGTGCCCGCCCCACAGGTCTGGGTGCCCGGCCCCGCAGGCCGGGGTGCCCGGCCCCGCAGGCCGGGAATGGGTGTCCTAAGCGACCGTCACCTGCCGCAGGGGGTCGACTGCACGTCGCGGGCGCCCGTTTGCTGCCTGCCAGGCCGTGCGCCGCCAATTCGGGCGGCGAACGGAAGCGGCGCGGGGGCTTCGATGACGAAAGGTGGCCTCACAGGCAGGTCGCCGGGTGGCGGCAGGTCGCCGGGTGGCGGCAGGTCGCCGGGTGGCGGCAGGTCGCCGGGTGGCGGCAGGTCGCCGGGTGGCGGCAGGTCGCCGGGTGGCGGCAGGTCGCCGGGGTGGCGGCAGGTCGCCGGGTGGCGGCAGGTCGCCGGGTGGCGGCAGGTCGCCGGGTGGCGGCAGGTCGCCGGGTGGCGGCAGGTCGCCGGGTGGTCGCCCGGGGCAGGTCGCCGGGTGGTCGCCCGGGGCAGGTCGCCGGCTGGTCGCCGGGTGGCGGCAGGTCGCCGGGTGGTCGCCGGGTGGTCGCCGGGTGGCGGCAGGTCGCCGGGTGGCGGCAGGTCGCCGGCTGGTCGCCGGGTGGCGGCAGGTCGCCGGGTGGTCGCCCGGGGCTGGCCGTCACGCCCGGGGCGCGCCCCGGCGGCGGGCGGCGACCCTCGAGCGCACGCGCGCCGGCACGAGCTCCGAGCGCCGGGTGAGCCACACCCCGAGCACGATCACGGCGCCACCCACGACCTGTGCGACCCCGACAGGCTCCGAGAGGAAGATCGCCCCGAGCACCACCGCGCCCGCGGGCACCAACAACTGGGTGACGGTGACCCGGGTGGGGCCGACGAGCCGGATCGCGTTGAACACGAACACGTTGGCAACACCTGCGGCAAGCGCACCCGAATAGAGGATGGCGATGACGACCGCGAACGTGATCGAGGGCGCCGGCGAGCTCGCGACCTCCACCGCCCCGAATGGAACAAGGACGACCGTGCCGCCCAGCACGGCCCACGCCGTCGCCTGGAGCGGGTGGACGCTTCGCAGCATGCGGGTTGCGCTCACGGTATAGACGGCCCAGAGCACAGCCGCCCCGAGCGTGAGGAGATCACCCGCCAGCGACGCGCCGAGCGACACCTCGCTCCCGGCGGTCACCACCACGGCCATGCCCGCAAACGCCACGACCGCCCCCAGCAGCTTGGGCGGGGTCAGGCGATCCATGCCGACTGCTCCCGCGAGCAGCGCCACCAGGACCGGCGACGCGGCAATGATCAGGGCCGAATTGCCCGCCGTGATCTGCGTGAGCCCGATGGTCCATAGAACCTGGTAGCCGCCGAACCCCACCATGCCGAGGCCCATCAGCGTCAGCGCGGTGCGGGCAGGCGGTCGAACCGGGCCCAGGCGCCGCCGCACCAGCAGGAACAGCGTGATGGCGGCGACCACATACCGCGCCGAGGTGAAGGTGAGCGGCCCGATGGCATCGACGGCCGCCTTGACGACCACGAAGTTCGCCGACCAGATCGCGATGGCGACGAGCACCAGCAGCTCGGCCGCACGCCGCTCGGAGGCGCTGCCGTGGAGGGGGGCGCCCGTCCGCGCCCTGGACGCGGAGACGCCCGCCTTTCCGGCGGGCGTCGAAGCGGCGAGCGGTGGGCTCCCCGGGTCATCACCCCGGGAGTCGGGAGCGTCGATCAGGCGCCTTCCTGCTCGAGCTCCAGCGCCTCCTCGTCATCCTCCTCGGTGAGCTTGAGCCACACGAACAGGCCGGCAAGCACAACGAGCGGAATGACGATCAGGGCACCCAGGGTGACCCCGAGCGCGACGGCAACGGTCTTGAGTGCCTTCACGGGTGGGCCTCCTTCGTTACGACGTTCGGTGGCGATTGTGCCCCGGATCGGCCGGGATGTCACGGAGCGGACGGCCGCGCACCGTCCCGGCGGGCGGCCACCGTCCCGTCGCGTCCGCTCAGGTCGCCGGCGCTTCGGGCTTCGCCCGCAGGTCGGGACCGTGAGCGATCAGCCCTTCCACGTCATCGCTCGTGAACTCGGCAAGCTTGTGGTGCGCCACCTGCTGGCCACCCATGTTGAGCCGGACGACGTATGCCCCCTCGAGCTCGAACAGGAACACGTCCTTGGGCCGCTCGCTGTCGATCCAGTGGCCGATGACGCGCAGCGCCCGCTCATGGACGCCGGCCTCCGTGCCGGATGCCTCGGCGGCCCCGCGACGTTTTGCAGCCTCCTCCATGAACTTGGCCACGTCCTCGTCGAGGAACGAGAGCGTCTCCTTGCTCACCGTGCCCATCGAGTCGGACCAGGCCGACGTGGTCGCACCCGCGGCGGCTAGGCCCTGGACGATGAACCCGTCGGGCACCTCGAGGATCAGGATGTCGCGCATCGCGCGCGTGTCCAGGAAGGCTCCGATCGAACGGAAGACCTCCTCGAAGTCCTGTCGAGGGCTGCCCTCGTAGATCCGCATGGCTGCTGCTCCCTCGCTGCGGCTCTGAGCTCCGATCGAACAGCCGGTTGTCTCGGGCCCGATGCATGCTCAACCGGACGACCGCGGTTGCCGCGAGTGTAACCACCGCCCCGGTGCGCAACAAGGCGAAGTGGATCGTCGTCGCGCCCGACCGGGAGCACCGGTGACGGCCGTCAACGCGGAAGCCGGATCCGGACGCCGAAATCGGGGCTGGACGCCTGCTCGTTCAGGTGCTATTCTCACTATCTCGGTCGATTAGCCCCACAATATGCGGTTGAACACCCCGGACGCAGCACCCTGCCCCAGCTGAAAGGTCTTCCATCCGTGCACAACCTCCTCATCCTCGCCGTCGTCGGCCTCGTCGCCCAGTTGGTGGACGGGTCCCTGGGCATGGCCTACGGAGTCACCTCCTCGACCCTCCTCCTGACGGTCGGCATCGCACCCGCGGCCGCGTCGGCCGCGGTCCACTTCAGCGAGATCGGGACGACGATCGCGTCGGGCATCTCCCACCACCGGCTGGGCAACGTGGACTGGCGCACCGTGCGGATCATCGCGATCCCGGGCGGGATCGGTGCCTTTGCCGGCGCGACCCTCCTGTCCAACATCGACGGCAACCTCGCCAAGCCGTGGGTTGCGGCGCTGCTCCTCGGCCTTGGCGTGTACGTGATGTGGCGCTTCCTCGTCCTCGGCGGTCGCCGCCCGGTGTTCAAGGGACGCGAGTCCGGCCGGCTCCTCGCCCCGCTGGGCCTCGTGGCGGGGACGATGGACGCGATCGGCGGCGGCGGCTGGGGCCCGGTCGGCACCACGACGCTCCTGTCCACCGGCCGGCTCGAGCCCCGCAAGGTGGTCGGGTCGATCGACGCCTCGGAGTTCATCGTTGCGCTCGGCGGTTCCGCGGGCTTCCTGCTCGCGCTGGGCAGCCAGGGCATCGACTTCGGGATCGCGCTCGCCCTCCTCGCGGGCGGCGTGGTGGCAGCGCCGTTCGCCGCCTGGCTCGTACGCCACATGGCGCCCCGGGTCCTGGGCGTGGCAGCCGGGGGATTGATCGTCCTGACCAACGTGCGCACGATCATGCTCACCGTCGGGCTCGAGGACGTCGCCCTCCTGGCCCCGCTGCTCGGGCTGCTGGCCGCCTGGATCGTGCTCGTCGCGTGGACCGTGCGCAAGGAGCGAGCCAGCAGCCGCGCGGAGCGGGCGGCCGGCGTGCCAGGCGTCGAGCCCGTCGCGGCCTGACGGCCGGGGGCGGTCTGGGCTCAGCCCCGGAGTGCGCCCGCGAGCTGGCCGGCCACGCGTGCGTTGTTCGTGATCAGGCTGATGTTCGCCCTCACCGACGCCCCGCCGGTGATCTCCGCAACGCGGGCCAGGAGCCATGGCGTCACCGCGGCGCCGTTGATGCCGGCCTCCGCCGCCTCACGGATGGCCTGGTTGATCGCCTCGCGGGCCACCTCGAGCGGCAGCGCATCGGCTTCCGGCACCGGGTTGCAGATGACCAGCCCGGAGGTGAGGCCCATCGCGCGGTGAGCGTGGACGACAGCGGCGGCCGCGGCGATGTCGGGAACGTGGGCAGGCGCCGGGATCCCCGAGCGGCGCGAGTAGAACCCGGGCACCTCGTCGATCCCGAGGCTCAGGACAGGGACGCCACGCGTCTCGAGGTATTCCAGGGTTCGGGGCACGTCCAGGATCGCCTTGGGGCCGGCGCACACTACGGCGACGCAGGTGCGGGCAAGCTCGTCGAGATCGGCCGAGATGTCGAGGCTGGGGTCGTCACCATCGATGGCGCCGCGATGCACCCCGCCAATCCCGCCCGTGGCGAAGACCCGGATCCCCGCCGCCTCGGCGGCGATCATCGTCGCCGCGACGGTGGTCGCGCCCCAGGTGCCGGACGCGATCGCGAGGCCCAGGTTGGGGCGCGAGACCTTGCGCACGCTGCCCGCCGGAGCTGTCGCGAGCGCCTCGAGCTCGTCGGCCGCCAGCCCCACCAGGAGACGCCCGCGATTGAGGGCAACGGTCGCGGGCACGGCGCCGGCCGAGCGGACCGCAGCCTCCGACGCGGTGGCCACCTCCACGTTCTGCGGGTATGGCAGTCCGTGGCTGATGAGGGTGGACTCGAGCGCCACGACGGGAGTGCCGTCGCGGAGCGCAGAGGCAACCTCCGGGGCGATGGACAGGCGGTCGGTCGGGATCATGCTCGTCAGGGTACGTCGAGCGGGACGGCCCGTGCGGTCGGGCAGCGGGCGGACTAGGCTCAACGGATGCCGCAGCACCGACGCCGCCCCCTCAAGAGCCCCACCCCGGAGATCCTTCGCCGGCAGGTCGTCGTCGAGGAGCACGATGTCGCTCCCGATGGCTCCTTTGCCGTCGTCAGCCGCCGGGTCGTCGAAGGCGAGCACTACGTCTCGCATCTCTGGCTCGTGCCCCTGGGCGCGGGCCGCACCGGCGGAACCGTCGCCGCCGAGCCCCGCAGGCTGACCACCGGCAGCGTGCGCGACACGTGGCCCCGGATCTCGCCCGACGGCTCGCGCATCGCCTTCACGCGCGCAACGCCCTGCAAGGACAAGGCGCCGACCTCGCTCCGGATCCTCGATCTCGGCGGCGGCGAGCCCGTCGCCCCGGCCCTGGGCGAGCTGTCGTGCAGCGCACCCGCCTGGTCGCCGGATGGCCGCCGGATCGCGTTCCTGGCGCAGACCGAGCCGCAACGGTTCATCGTGGGCAAGGCGCCCAAGGACGACGAGCCGATGGCGCGCCGGATCACGGTGCTCGACTACCGCTTCGACGACGAGGGGTACCTTGACCGGCGGCCCCAGCTGCACGTGGTCGACGCCGCCGATGGAGCCCGGCCGCGCCGGCTCACGGCGGTGACCAGCGGCGTCTCCGATCACGCGTGGCGTCCCGACGGGCGGGCGATCGCGTTCGCCGCGGATCCCCGAGCCGACGCCGACCTCCATCCGCGCACCTCGATCTACGAGGTCCCGGCGAAGGCCGCGCGTGGCAGGGGCGATGCGACCCCGAGGGAGATCCTCTCGCTCGCCGGCCCGGTCCGGGCACCCGCCTACTCGCCCGACGGACGCTGGCTGGCCGCGGTCGGCGTGGACGACCCGGACTACCACGACGACGTGTCGCCGACGCTGGTCGTGGGGCCGGCGGACGGCTCGGCCCATGCCGTGACCCTGGCTCCCGATCTCGATCGCCCGGTCGGCGACTGGGCCGACGGCGACCTCACGGGCTGGCAGGCAGAGCAGCGGTTCGGGCCGTTCTGGACCGTCGACGGGACCGGGGTCGTGACGCTGGTCACGGACCGCGGTCGCACGCACCCGTGGCGGTTCCCCGTGGACCCGGCGACTGGCGGTCCAGCCGGCGACCCGGCGCGCCTCGCCCACGGCACCTCGTGGGCGCACACGCTCGCGGTCAGCGCTGGCATCGCGACCGTCACCGCCTGCATCGGGAACCGGCCGCCGGAGCTGTGCGTGGTTGACGAGGCAGCGGGCGAGCTGCGCCCGGTTACCACGATCGGATCGGCGTGGACGAGCGGGCTCGCCTGGCCGTCGATGCGCTGCGTGGAGGCACCGGGGCCGGGTGGTCCGGTGGAGACGTGGATCGCGTCACCCGCCGGGGCATCCGGAGACGAGGGACTGCCCACCGTGGTCGATGTCCATGGCGGGCCCCTGGGGGCGTGGTCACCGGCCCCGAGCCTGGAGGTGATCCTGCTGTGCGCGCGTGGCTACCGCGTGGTGCTGCCCAACATCCGCGGATCCGCCTCGTACGGCTCCGAATGGATCACGCCCCAGCTCGGCGAGTGGGGTGGGCCGGACGCCGAGGACGTCCACGCCGCGCTAGATCACGTCATCGAGCTTGGCCTGGCCGATCCGGAGCGGTTGGGCGCCCTTGGCCTCTCATATGGGGGGTTCATGGTCAACTGGCTGATCGGCACGTCCGACCGGTTCAAGGCAGCCGTGTCGGAGAACGGGGTCACGAACCAGGTCTCCGCGTGGGCCCACAGCGACACGGGACCCGAGTACTGCCGCGCCTCGCGCATGGGCGATCCGACCACGCCCGAGGGCGTCGACCGGCTGTGGCGGCAGTCACCCCTGCGCAACGTCGCGAACGTGCACACGCCGCTCCTGATGCTCCAGGCCGAGGCGGACAGGCGCTGCCCGCCGGCCGACAACGAGCAGTTCTTCGCCGCGCTGCGCTGGCTGGAGCGGACCGTGGAGTACGTGGTCTACCCGGAGGAGTACCACGGCATCCAGGCGACCGGCCGGATCGACCGGCGGATCGACCGGATGACCCGGATGCTCGACTGGTTCGATCGTTTCGTCCGGGCGTAGGGATCGCGGGCTCCCGGCAACGGACGCCCGCGACGGACTCGCGGTGGCGTCAGCCCCCGAGGACGAGCTCGCCGGGCGGCGCGGACAGGTGGCGGAGAGCCGTCCTGTTGCCGAGCACCGCCCCGCGCTGGAGGGCCGCCGCCAGCGGGGATCCGCGCCGACGCGCCTCGAGCCAGCCGGCCAGGAAGCCGGCGTTGAACGCGTCGCCGGCACCCGTGGTATCGGCCGCCTTGACGGGCGTGGTGGCAACCTCGAAGCGGAGCGTGGCGCGCCCGTCGCGCGCGAAGACCGTGGCCCCCTTCCTGCCTCGCTTGACGACGGCAACCGGCGCGAGGTCGAGGAGCCGCTCCTCGTGCTTGCCGCCCACGAGGGCGCGTGTCTCGTCACGGGTCGCGAACAGCAGGTCAGGGGCGGCGTTGAGGATCAGCGAGAGGGCGCCCTGCCGCCCGCGGGCGAGCAGCGGGCCCGACGAGGAGAGGTCGACCGAGACGAGCAACCCCGCGGCATGGGCCATCCTCGCTGCGGCGAGCCCCGCGTCGCCGAGCGGCTGGTCGAGGAGCGAGTAGGCCGGCAGGTGGAGGGCATCGGCGCCCTCGACCCAGGCGGGCCTGACGTCCTCGGGCCGCAGACGGAGGGCCGCGCCACGCTCGGTGACGAAGGACCGCTGCCCGCCACCGGGCTCCACGAGGACGCCGATCCGGCCGGTTCGGGCGCCGGCCACCCGCACCGCGTGGACCTGCACCTGGTCCGCCGCGAGCGCCGCCACGAGCGCTCGGCCGGGAGCGTCCCGCCCCACGGCGCAGATCAGCGATGCCCGGGCGCCGAGTCGGCCAAGCCAGCGCGCGGTTGACGCCGCGGAGCCGCCCTGGCGGAGTTGGACCCTCCCGGTGACGTCAGTCCCGTGCTCGAGGGCCCGGTCCGGAGCCAGCACCACGTCCACGACAAGGTCACCGAGCACGACCACCGCCGCGCCCGGCACCGCGGCCGGCCGACGGCGCGGCGAGGCGAGTCGGCGCGGCGAGGGGAGTCGGCTCGGGTTCGGCAGGCTCGGCATGCAGCGAGCATACGACGCCGTCGGCTTGCGGCGGCTCCGGCCGGACCGGGGCCCACGGCGGTACGATGGCGGCTCGCGGCCGAACGCGCCGCGCTGCTCGCGCCCGACCCACGCGAGGCAGTCCCGCCAGGCGTTCCCGCACCCGGAGAAGCAGCGATGACCATCGCCCAGGACCAGCTCGAGCGGCTTGCCGTCGACACCATCCGCACGCTCGCCATCGACGGCGTCCAGCAGGCGAACTCGGGACACCCGGGCTCCCCCATGGGCATGGCACCCACGGCGTTCGCGCTGTGGACGAAGCACCTCCGGCACGCCCCGAGCCATCCCGCGTGGGCCAACCGCGACCGGTTCGTGCTGTCCGCCGGTCACGCGTCGATGCTGCTCTACTCGCTGCTCCACCTGACCGGGTACGGCGTCAGCCTCGACGACCTCAAGTCCTTCCGCCAGTGGGGCTCGCTCACGCCGGGCCACCCCGAGTTCGGCCTCACCCCGGGCGTGGAGGCCACCACCGGGCCGCTTGGCCAGGGACTCGCCAACGCCGTCGGCATGGCGATCGCGGAGCGCCGCCTCGCCGAGGAGTTCAACCGCGACGGCCACCAGGTCATCGACCACCACACCTATGTCATGTGCTCGGACGGCGACCTCCAGGAGGGCATCACCGCGGAGGCGAGCTCGCTGGCCGGCCACCTGAAGCTGGGCAAGCTGATCGCGCTCTACGACGACAACCGGATCCAGCTCGATGGACCCACCGCCTGGGCGTTCACCGAGGACGTCCTCGCGCGCTACACCGCGTACGGGTGGCACACCCAGAGGGTCGAGGACGGCAACGACGTCGCCGCGATCAGCGCCGCCATCGAGGCCGCCAAGGCGGATGACCGACCGTCGATCATCGCCGTTCGGACCCACATCGGCTTCGGCAGCCCGAACAAGCAGGACTCGCAGAAGGCACACGGTGCTCCGCTCGGCGCGGACGAGGTCCGCCTGACCAAGGAGGCCTACGGCTGGGACCCGGACAAGACGTTCCTGGTCCCCGACGAGGCGGGCGCGCTGTTCCACGCCGCCGTCCCGGCCGGGCAGGCCCTCGTTGCCGACTGGGAGGCGCGGTTCGACGCCTACCGCGACGCGCACCCGGAGGCCGCGGCGGAGCTCCGACGACGCATGACCGGCGCCGGCCTGGCCGATGGCTGGAACACGAACCTCAACGTCTACGAGACCGGCACCGAGGTGGCGACGCGCAACGCGAGCCAGGACCTGATCCAGGCGCTGGCCGGGCCGGTGCCCGAGCTGTTCGGCGGCTCCGCGGACCTCTCCGAGTCCAACCTGACCGACGTCAAGGCCCTGGGCCACGACCACTTCGAGGCGGCGCACGCCGGCCGCAACCTGCGGTTCGGGGTGCGGGAGCACGCGATGGGCGCCATCGCCAACGGCATCGCCTACCACGGCGGGTTCCTGCCGTACGCGGCCACGTTCCTGACCTTCAGCGACTACATGCGCGGCGCGGTCAGGATCGCGGCGCTCTGCAACCTGCACGTGGTCTACGTCTGGACCCATGACTCCGTGGGCCTGGGCGAGGACGGCCCCACCCACCAGCCCGTGGAGCACTACGCCGCCCTGCGAGCGATCCCGAACCTGTGGTTCGTCCGCCCGGGCGATGCCAACGAGACGGTGGCGGCATGGGCGCTGGCGGTGGAGCGGCCCTCGCTCGATGGGGCCACGTCCGGCCCGGTCGCGCTCGCGCTGACCCGCCAGAAGCTGCCGACGCTGCCGGGCACGACCGAGCTTGCCCGCGAAGGCGTGCGGCGCGGCGGCTATGTCCTGCGCGAGGCGGCCGGCGGGGCGCCGGACCTGATCCTGGTGGCCACCGGTTCCGAGCTCCAGCTCGCCTTCAACGCCGCTGGGGCCCTCGAGGCCGACGGCATCCCGACGCGCGTCGTGTCCCTCCCCTGCTGGGAGCGGTTCGACGCCCAGGACCAGGCATACCGGGACAGCGTCCTGCCGCCCTCGGTCCGCAAGCGCGTCACCATCGAGATGGGCGTCTCGCTGGGCTGGGAGCGCTACGCGGGCGACGAGGGCGCGATCATCGGCATCGACCACTTCGGGGCCAGCGCGCCGGCGGGCACGATCCTGCGGGAGTTCGGCTTCACCGTCGATCGCGTCGCGGACGTCGCCCGGCGGGTGGTCCGCGAGGGGCTGCGCGGGCGCCAGGCCACGCTCCACGTCCCGCACGGCCACTGATCTCGAGGGAGGCACCGCGCGATGCGCATCGTGTTCGCCGCCGACCATGCGGGGGCCTCGTTCAAGGACGAGCTGCTGGCGAAGCTGGCCCGGCTCACGCCCGGTGAGCACGAGCTGATCGACCTCGGCGGGGACGGCTCCGATCCGCAGGACGACTACCCGGACTTCAGCCACCGCCTGGGACTCGCGCTCCAGGAGGGGCGGGCGGACCGCGGGATCCTGGTCTGTGGATCCGGTGTCGGTGCGTCCATCGCAGCCAACAAGATGCGCGGCGTCCGGGCCGGCCTGTGCCACGACACGTACAGCGCGCACCAGGGCGTGGAGCATGACGACATGAACGTGCTCACCCTCGGTGCCCGGGTGATCGGCATCGAGCCCGCGGTCGAATGCGCGCTGGCGTTCCTCGGCGCCCGCTTCTCCGGCGAGCCGCGCCACCAGCGGCGGCTGGACAAGGTGCTGGCGATCGAGGCGGAGTCGATGGGTGGTGACGCCGGCACGTGAGCAGCGAGCCGGCCCCGCGGAGCCGCGCTGTCTCGAAGTCGTCAGGCGTCCGCTACGACATCAGCCCCAGGTGGCGCAGGCCCGGTGCGGCGAACTCCAGGCCCGGCTGCTCGTCGCCGGCGAGGAGCGCCCTCAGGACCGCCTCCAGGCGCGCCATGGTCTCGGCGAGCTCGGCCGGTGGCGCCAGCTCCTGCTCCAGGATGGCGAGGTACGTCAGCTGGATCACCGGCGGCAGCAACGCATGGTCGTATCGCCGCCAGCAGGTGCGAAGGCCGTCGTCGGCGATGTGGTCGAGGAGGGCCGGCACGATCCGCTCTCGCAGGTCCGCTTCGGCCCGGGCCAGCTGGGTCGCATCGTTCGCATCGAGGTCGCCCCAGACTGCCTCCTCGTCGAATGGTTCGTGGATGTGCCCCGACCATCGAACCCATGGCTGAACGCCATCCTCAGGATCAAGGTGCGCGGGTTCGCCGAAAACCGCCGCGAGCCGCCGTGAGACGACGCACAGGTGGACGAAGGCTGTCACCTGGCCCGGAACCCCAAGCGCCCGGACGCGGAAACGCAGCGCACCGACGTTGCCGCCGGGCTCGTCTCTCACGTAGAGGTGCTGCGCTCGTTGGCGGCGGAACCCAAGCTCCGTCATCTCCGCCGAGAGCCAGCTGGCAAAGGGACTTGGGGTCACGGCTTCACCTTCCTGTTGCCCCCAAGGCCCAGGAGGCGTCCGAAGCCCACCGCGAATTTATTCACGCCAACGGACCGGATGCTCCTGAAGGTCCCGGCACCGGTGATTCGGCCCGGGTGATTCGCGTGATGAATGGCATCGACGTTCGGCTTGCCGTACTCCGCAGTCGCCCGCCGGACCACCAGCGAGTCGCCCGTGCGCTGCATGAATCTGTCGTTGCCGCCGTTAGCCTTCACCTCAACATACGCCACCTTGTAACCCTGAACGGCGACGATGTCGACGATCCGCGCCCCACCGAGCTTCCTGGCGTGCCGGTCGACGATGCGCCATCCCGACTCCGTCAGGAGGTCGATGCGGAGGAGTTCGACGGCGTCGCCGTGGCCGTCCAAGGCCACGAGATAGGTGCCGCGGACCCCTGGGGGGCCGACGCGCTCCGGCGGGCCACGGAGCTGGATGATCCCGGGCTCGGGATCGTGCGCGTTTCCACGGCCGAGGATCTGCTGCTCGCGAAGCTTGAGTTCGCCGACGGCGACCTGGAGGGGCTGCACCCGATGCCATCGGTCGACGGCCGCAGCCCGCCCCTTCGACCCGGTGACGGCCGAGCGCCGACGCCGCGTCCTCGGGCGCCCGTCGCGCGCCAACGGCGAATTGCGCGGCGGGCCTATCCTTGGGGTGACGCCCGCGGCGCCGTCCTGCCCGCCCAGTGGAGATCAGTCCCATGCGCATCGGCTTCATCGGCCTCGGCCGGATGGGCGCGAACATGGTTCGCCGCCTGCTTCGCGACGGTCACGAGATCGTGGCCTACAACCGGACGCCGGAGAAGACGCAGGACATCGCGAAGGAGGGCGCCGAGCCGGCGTTCTCGATCGCCGAGCTGGTGGGCAAGCTCCAGAAGCCGCGCGCGGTCTGGATCATGGTCCCGGCCGGGGACGCGACGGAGGCGCAGATCAACGACCTCCTGGAGCACCTGGAGCCCGGCGACACGATCATCGACGGCGGCAACACGAACTTCCACGACGACGTCCGGCGCCACAAGGCACTGGCCGCGAAGGGCATCGGCTACGTGGACGCGGGCACCAGCGGCGGGATCTGGGGCCTCCAGGTTGGCTACGCGCTGATGGTCGGCGGCGACGAGGCCCAGGTGCAGCCGCTCGAGCCGGTGTTCCACTCGCTCGCGCCCGAGGGGGGCTATCTCCACGTGGGCGGGCCCGGCGCCGGGCACTACGTGAAGATGGTCCACAACGGCATCGAGTACGGCCTGATGCAGGCGTACGCCGAGGGCTTCGAGATCATGCACGCGTCCGACTACGAGCTGGACCTGGGTGCCATCTCGGAGATGTGGATGCATGGCTCGGTGGTGCGCTCGTGGCTCCTGGAGCTGGCGGTTCGCGCGTTCAAGAGCCAGGGCCAGGACCTTGAGCACCTCAAGGGCTGGGTGGCGGACTCGGGCGAGGGCCGCTGGACCGTCCAGGAGGCGATCGACCGCGACGTCCCGGCGCCGGTGATCACGCTCTCCTTGCTCACCCGGTTCCGGTCGCGCCAGGACGACTCCTACGGCGCCAGGGTGCTCGCCGCGCTCCGCAACGAGTTCGGCGGCCACGCGGTGAAGACGGACTAGGTCCGATGGATCTCGCGACGGCGATGGCCCGGCTGGAGACCGCGGGCACCGAGCAGAACCGGAAGATCTACCGGCGCCACGGCGCCCGGGATCCACTGTTCGGCGTGTCGTTCGCCGTGCTCGACAAGCTCGCGAAGGACGCCGGGCGCGACCAGTCCCTGGCCGATGCGCTGTGGGCGACCGGCAACTACGACGCGCGGATCCTGGCCTGCAAGGTGGCCGATCCCGACGTGGCTTCCGAGGCGACCCTGGACGCGTGGCTGGCCGAGATCGAGGTGTATGTCCTCGTGGACGTGTTCGTCGGGTCGCTCGCCTCGCGGGTCCCCGGGGTTCGGGAACGTGCCGACCGCTGGGCGGCCAGCGACCGCGACTGGACGGCGCAGGCCGGCTGGGACCTCTACGGGCAGCTGGCCCTGCGCGACAATGAGCTCGACGACGGCTTCTTCCTGGGCCTCCTGGGGCGGATCGAGGAGGGCATCACGGATGGCGGCAACCGGACCCGCCACTCCATGAACGGGGCGCTGATCGCCATCGGCTCCCGGAACGTGGCGCTTCGGGCGGCCGCCGAGGCGGCGTCACGGCGGATCGGCCCCGTGGTGGTCGACCACGGCGAGACGGGCTGCAAGACCCCGACGGCGCTCCCGTACATCGCGCGGATCTGGGACCGCCGGCTGGCGAAGGCGGCGCGCTAGGTGGCGGCGAAGGGCAGGACGGAGGCGAAGGGCAGGACGGAGGCGAAGGGCAGGACCGAGGCGAAGGCCGGGCCCAGGGATCCCGCGCAGCCCGCCCCCACCGTCCGCAAGGATGCGCCGCGAACCATGCGCGAGCTGCGCGAGGCCACGGAGTCGAGGCGCCGGCCGGCCGCTCGTCCGCTCGAGAACCCGCTCCGCGAGGGATTGCGGCTGGAGCGCGTGCCGGATCCAGCCGCCTTCGTGCTGTTCGGCGCCACCGGGGACCTCGCCCATCGAAAGGTCATGCCCGCGCTGTTCCAGCTGTGGCGGACGCACCTGCTGCCGCACGAGCTCTCGATCGTCGCGGTTGGCCGCCGCCCGTACACCGACGAGGCGTTCCGCGAGGAGCTCAAGGCCTCGCTCGACAAGTTCTCGCGGGTGCAGCCGGTGGACCGGGACACCTGGGACGAGCTCGCGTCGCGGATCGTGTACCACCGCGGCGACTTTGGCGACCCGGCCCTCTATGAAGGGCTGGCCGACCGCCTGGAGGCGCTAGACGAGGAGCGCGGGACCCGGGGCAACCGGATCTACTACCTCGCCACGCAACCGTCGGCCTTCGCCGAGATCGTCGGGGGGCTGGGGCGCGTGGGCCTCGATCACGAGCGGCACGAGGGCGGCTGGCGACGGGTCGTCATCGAGAAGCCGTTCGGGCACGACACGGGTTCCGCCATCCGCCTCAACCGGGAGGTGGGCAAGGTCTTCCGGGAGCAGCAGGTCTACCGCATCGACCACTACCTGGGGAAGGAGACCGTCCGCAACCTGCTGGTGTTCCGGTTCGGCAACGGGATCTTCGAACCGATCTGGAACCGGCGGCACATCGACCACGTGCAGATCACGGTCGCGGAGTCGATCGGGATCGAGAGCCGCGGGGCGTTCTACGAGGAGACCGGCGCCAGTCGCGACTTCCTCCAGAACCACCTGCTCCAGCTGCTGAGCCTGGTTGCGATGGAGCCACCGGCGACGTTCGAGGCCGACGCCCTCCGTGACGAGAAGGTCAAGGTCATCCGCGCCATCGCCGAGCTGGGTCCGGACGAGGTCCGGCGGGACGTCGTCCGCGGGCAGTACGGACCGGGCTGGGTGTCGGCGAAGCCGGTGACGGCCTATCGCGGGGAGCCCAACGTGGACCCCGCGAGCGAGACCGAGACGTACGTCGCGGCCCGGTTCATGATCGACGACTGGCGCTGGTCGGGCGTCCCGTTCTACCTGCGGATGGGCAAGCGCCTGCCCAAGCGCGCGACGGAGATCGCGATCCAGTTCAAGGCGGTGCCCCACCAGCTGTTCCGGGACAGCGGAACGGACCCCGAGCCAAACCTGCTCGCGATGCGCATCCAGCCCGACGAGGGGATCATGCTCCGCTTCGGCGCCAAGGTGCCCGGGCTGGGCATCGACGTCCGCAACGTGACCATGGACTTCACGTACGGGTCCGCGTTCCAGACGGACAGCCCCGACGCCTACGAGACGCTGATCCTCGACGCCCTGCTGGGCGACGCGTCGCTGTTCACCCGCGCCGACGAGGTGGAGCAGGCGTGGTCGATCGTGGACCCGATCATCGCGGCCTGGGCCGAGATGCCCGAGCCCGAGTTCCCCAACTACGAGGCGGGAACGTGGGGGCCCGAGGCGGCCGACGACCTGCTCGCCCGCGAGGGCCGGCGCTGGCGGAGGATCTAGCCGTGGCCGGCGAGCGACTCGGGCGGCCGTTCGGCGAGATCATTGCGGTCGGCACCCGGCCGGCCGGCGGCGGGCGGATCGAGCTGGCGGAGCCGCCGCGACCCGGCGAGCCAACGATGCGCTGGCTGAGCAACGCGCACTCGATCGGGGAGATCGAGCAGGAGCTGGCCCGCATCTGGTCCCAGCCGAACCTGCTCGTGCAGGGGGAGGACGCCCGTCCCGGCCGCCACATCGCGGCCCGGACATCGGTCCTGAACCTGGTGGTCGTCGCCCGCCAGCCCGAGATGGGCGAACGGACCGCGGAGATCATCTCGAGGCTCACGGGACGACATCCGTCGCGGACGATCATCGTCCTGTCGGCGGACCCCGACGGGCCGGGCTGGCTCGACGCCCGGATCCAGGCCCACTGCGTCCTGCCGCGCGTCGACGCCCCCGAGATGTGCTCCGAGCAGATCTTCCTGACCGCCGGCGGCGAGACCGGCCGGCACCTGTCGGCCCTCGTCGCCCCGCTGTTGATCCACGACCTGCCGGTCACCGTCTGGTGGCCGGGTGAGCCGCCGCTGGGCACGGCGCCGGCCGAGGACCTGCTCGAGGGCACCGACCGGCTCGTCGTCGACGGGTCCGCCTGGTCCGGCGATGGCCTCGACCGTCTCGTCGAGCTCGCGGGGCTGTACGAGCGGTTCGAGCGGCTCTCGATCCGGGACTTCGCGCTGATCCGCCAGTCGCGATGGCGAGAGGCGATTGCCACGATCTTCGATCTGGCCGACTTCCTCCCCTATCTCCCGCACGTCCGCCGGATCTCCGTGACCTATGCCGCGGGATCCGGGACCGGCTTGCCCGGTTCGACCAACGTGGTGAAGCCGCTGTACCACGTCGCGTGGCTGGCCTCGCGGCTCGGGCTGCGGGTGGTGTCGCCGCTCGCGCCGGTCGAGGCGAAGGGACGGTCGTCCGCCCCGGCACGGCCCCGCAGCGGCGAGAAGCCGCCCATGCACCGCGGGCTGGCGGCGCGCCTTGCCGGCCGGTCGTCCTCGCCCGAGGTGTCGGTGGTCATCCGGCCGGTCGCCTCATCGATGCCGCCCGGGACGACGCTCCGGGTCGAGATCCTCTCCGACCGCCGCGGCTCGGAGCTCCGCGCCGATGTCACCGCGGAGGCCGAGAACGTCCACGTGCACACCTGGCTCGATGGCGTCGAGTCCGTCGACCGCACGTTCAAGGCCCCGCGCCGGAACGACGTTGACCTCCTCGGCGAAGCCCTCGAAGGTGGCCCGCGCGACCCGGTGGCCGTGGGCAGCATCCGGATGGCGGCCGCGCTCGCCGGCGGCCAGGCCCAACGCTGAACCGGAGGCGGAGAAACGTGCGCCATTTGCCCGCCCTGCGCATCGTCCCCGCCGACGCCGTCGCGGCGACGGCCGCCGAGATCATCGGCGACGTGCTCGCCGGGGCCGCTGCTGCCCGCGGGATCGCTCACTGGGCGACGACCGGGGGCTCCGCGGCGCCGGGCATCTACGAGTCGCTGGCGGCAACGCCGATGCGTGATCGCGTTCCCTGGAGCCGCGTCCACACGTGGTGGGGCGACGACCGGTGGGTCCCGTACGACGACCCGGAGTCCAATGTCCGGCCGTTCACCGAGGGGCTGCTGGGCAGGGTCACGGTTCCGGCCGGGAACGTGCACCCGTGGCCGATCCCCGCGGCGATCGAGGCGGGCGAGGGCGCGGCGTGGGCGGCCGCCCGGTACGCGGAGGCGCTGACGTCGGCGGTCGCGCTCGACGCGGCCGGGACCCCGGTGCTGGACCTGATCGTCCTCGGCGTGGGACCGGACGGCCACATCCTCTCGGTGTTCCCTGGCTCGGCGGTGTGGGACGCGGCGGGCTGCTGTGCCGCTGTGCCGGCACCTGCCCACGTTGGACCCCATCTCGAGCGAGTGACCCTGCATCCGCGCCTGGTGGCGGCCGCGCGGTCCGTGGTGGTGGTCACCGCCGGAGCTTCCAAGGCCGCGAACCTCGGACGGGCATGGTCCGGCCACGACGTCCGCGAGCTGCCCGTGCGTGCCGCGCGACTGCCGACGGCGACCTGGGTGCTCGACGACGCTGCCGCCGCCGCGATCCCGCGAGCCTGACCGGGTGGCGACACGACCCTCCCGACCGTCCGAGCCGCCGTCGGCCATCGATCTCCCGGAGCTGGAGGCGTTCGCCGCGGGTCGACTGGAGGCGGGCGGGGACTACGGAAGTCTCTTGTTCGAGGAGCTGGACCTTGGCGGCCGGACGGCGGTGGCGGTGTCGTTTCGCGAATGCCGCTTTGTCCGCTGCGGTTTCGATGGCGCCGGCCTGGTCCGCTCCAGCTGGTCCACCTGCCTGCTGCAGGACGTGCACGCGGTCACCGTGGACGTGGCGGACTCCACCTGGCGCGAGGTGATCGTGGACGGTGCCCGGATCGGTGCCTTCTCGGGACCGGGGGCGCGCCTGACGCACGTTCGCATCCGCGGCGGCAAGATCGACTACCTCGGCCTGGCCGGCGGACGGGCGCGCGACGTCGTGATCGAGGACTGCGTGATCGGTGAGCTGGACCTGGGCGACGCCGAGGTGCGCAACCTGGCGATCCGGGGCGGGGCGGTGGAACGCCTCGACGTCAACTCGGCGCGGCTGACGGGTCTCGACCTTCGGCGGACGCGGCTGGGCACGGTGCTCGGCATCGACGGGCTGCGTGGAGCGGTGGTGGCTCCGGACCAGCTGCTGGAGCTGGCGCCGATGCTGGCCGTCCACCTCGGGATCCGGATCGAGGCCTGAGCCTCCCGAGCAGGCGGTTGCGCCGATCCGGACCGGAGCTGCCGACGTACCCTGCGATCATGCCGGCTCCGTTCCCCATCGCCCCCGCCCTGGACGTGCCTTCGAGCGACGGAACCCGGATCGCGGTGTTCGACGTACGCACGCCCGGGCAGCGGGTCCGCGACCCGTCGGCGACCACGCCACTGCTCCTCGTCCACGGCACCGGCTCAAGCCACACCACCTGGCGGGTGACCGGGCCGCTTCTCGCGGCCGGCCGACCGGTGTACGCGATGGATCGGCGCGGTCGCGGCCGCTCACAGGACGGGCCCGGATACGCCGCGGCCCTGGAGATCGACGACATCGCGGCGGCCGCCGGTGCCCTGGCGAGTCGCCACGGAAGGCCGATCGCCGTCTTCGGGCACTCGCTGGGCGGGCGGCTCGCGCTTGGCGCCGGTGCCGCGAACGGGGCGGCGGCGGCGGTCATCGCCTACGAGGGCGCACCCGTCCCCGCCGGGGATCCGTCGGCCGAAACCCAGGAATTGCTGCTGACCCGCCTCCGCGAGGATGCGGCCCGCGGCGACCCGGACGCGGCGCTCGCCCGGTTTCTCACCGAGGGCGCGGGGCTCCCGGCGGGCGAGCTCTCGTCGTTCCGGGCGAGCCCGCTGTGGGGCGATCGACTGGCCACGGTCCCGACCATCGTCCGAGAGCTCGATGCGGCGCTCCACGATCCGGACCTCGGCGCTGACGCCCTCGCGCAGGTCGACATCCCCATCCTCCAGCTCGTCGGGTCGGCGTCGCCGCCGTGGTTCCGGAGGGGTGCCGAGGCCCTGGAGGCGCGGCTCCCGGGCGGGCGCCTCGAGGTCATCGACGGCGCCCGGCACGGTGCCCACCACACCCATCCCACCGCCGTGGCGAACGCGGTCGAGACGTTCCTGGATCGGTAGACTGGGCAGCGATGGAGATCGTCGGCTACCTCGTCATCGGCCTCATCGCTGGCGGCGTCTCGGGCTGGTTCGTGGGCGTCCGCAGCGTCGATGGATGCCTCCCCACCCTCGCCGTGGGCCTCATCGGCGGCGTC
Source organism: uncultured Chloroflexia bacterium (assembly GCA_963716025.1). Classification (GTDB taxonomy): domain Bacteria; phylum Chloroflexota; class Limnocylindria; order Limnocylindrales; family CSP1-4; genus CAIXZV01. The sequence continues at coordinate 103,984 of CAVQSY010000029.1, read as the reverse complement.
GTCGGGGGCTGGCTCGGCAGGGAGCTCGGGCTCGGAGATGCCCAGGGCTTCCTCGGAGCCACGGTCTTCGCGATCATCGGCGCCATCCTCGTGCGGATCGTTCTCAAGACCATCGAGACGCGGAGCTGACGCACGTCGGGATCGGCTGACGCCTCGCAGAAGCGCCATTCGGCACCCAAGGTTGCATCCGTCGGCCCGTCGCGAGGGGGCGCCGCGGGCTACCATCCGTGCATGAATGAGCCCGTCTCGGCGACTGCCGACACCCGTCCCTACTCTCCAGGCCTCGAGGGCGTCATCGCCGGGGAGACCTCCCTCTCGTTCATCGACGGTGGGGCGGGCCGACTCCTGTACCGCGGCTACCCGATCGGGGAGCTGGTACGGAACGGTTCCTACTCCGCCATCGCGAACCTGCTCTGGACGGGTGAGTGGGATCCGGCGGCCACCCTGCCCTGCCTTCCCGTGCCCGACGCCGTCATGACGGCGCTCCGCTCGCTGCCCGCCGACGCCCGCCCGATGGACGCACTCCGGACAGCCGTGTCGGTGTGGGGCGCCGCGACCAACCCGGCATGGCCCCCGACGCCCGAGCAGGCGCGCGCCCTGACGGCATTCTCGCCCTCTGCGCTGGCCGCGTTCGCCCGCATCCGCCAGGGCCTGGAACCGGTGGCGCCCGATCCGGGTCTCGACCTGGTCCCGGGGTTCCTCTACCAGCTCAACGGGGTGAAGCCGGAGGCCGAAGCGGCCCGGGCGCTCGACGCCTACTTCATCGTCGGCGCCGAGCATGGCTTCAACGCCTCGACGTTCACTGCCCGGGTCATCACCTCGACCCGCTCGGACATCGCGTCCGCGGTGGCCGGCGCGATCGGCGCGATGAAGGGCCCGCTCCACGGCGGAGCCCCGTCCGAGGTCGTGGAGCAGATCCACGAGGTCGGAACGCCGGAGCGCGCCGAGGCCTGGGTGCGCGAGGCCGTTGACGGCGGAACCCGGCTGATGGGCTTCGGCCACCGCGTCTACCGGGCGTACGACCCTCGTGCCGCCGCGCTGCGCGAGGTGGCCGAGTCCATGGAGCGCAAGCCGGACTGGCTGGCGCTCGCGATCGCGGTCGAGGATGTCGCATTGCGGGTCCTGGCCGAGAAGCACCCGGAGCGCGCACTCAAGACCAACGTCGAGTACTACGCGGCCCCGGTGCTGATGGGCGTCGGCCTCAAGCCGGACCTGTTCCCGGCCACCTTCGCGCTCGCGCGGCACGCCGGCTGGACCGCGCACGCCATCGAGCAGGGCGCCAACAACCGGCTCATCCGCCCCGACATGCGGTACATCGGCTCTCCGGAGCGGCATCTCCCGGGCTGATGCCGGTCTTCCGGGCTGATGCCGGTCTTCCGGGCTGATGCCGGGCTCCCGGGGCTGATGCCGGGCTTCCGGGCTGATGCCGGGCTCCGGAGCGGCATCTCCCGGGCTGATGCCGGGCTTCCGGGCTGATGCCGGTCTTCCGGGCTGATGCCGGTCTTCCGGGCTGATGCCGGTCTTCCGGGCTGATGCCGGGCTTCCGGGCTGATGCCGGGCTCCGGAGCGGCATCTCCCGGGCTGATGCCGGTCTTCCGGAGCGGCATCTCCCGGGCTGATGCCGGGCTCCGAACCCGGACCCTGTCGGTCGCTGATCCGGCGTGCTGGGAAACGGTGAGCGTCCGTTTGGCAACTCACCTGGGAGTCGGAGCCGCCACCACCCCGCACGTCTCGACAGCCAAATCGTCGATCCTGCCGAGGAGGTCTGCAGGGTGGTCCGCCGGGTGAGTCCCGGGTGAGTCGCCAGACGGGGAAGGGCGGCGGGGGACGGGCGGTGAGGCCCCCCCCCGGGGGCCACGCGACCTTGGCGCGCGAAGACCGCTAGAGGTAGCCGCGCCGGCGGAAGAAGGCCAGGACGCCTGCGAGGACCACGACCATCGTGGCAAGGATCGCCCAGAACTCCACGATGGTCCCGTCGCCCGGGAGCTTGACGTTCATGCCCCCGATCGACGCGATCAGGGTCAGCGGCAGCATCGCGACGCTGAACGCCGTGAGCACGCGGAGGCTCTCGTTCAGCCGGTGCGAGAGCACGGACTCGTTGGAGTCCTCGAGCGCCTCGGCGACCTCCTTGTAGTTCTCCAGGACGTCCCAGATCCGCTCGGCCGCGTCCGTGATGTCGTCGAAGTAGATGTCCATCTCGTCGGAGATGTAGCGCTGCTTGGTGCGCTCGAGATCGCGGAGCACGGCGCGCATCGGGCGCATGACGCGACGGAAGTTGATGATCTCCTGCTTGGCGTTGGACAGGTCGCGCACGATCTCCGCCGACCGGCCCTCGAAGATGTCGTCCTCGAGGCGGTCAAGCTTGTCGCCCATCCGGCGGAGCATCGGGAACGAGGCGTCCACGCAGGTGTCGACGATCTTGTACAGCAGGTACCCGGTGCCGTTGGAGAAGACATCCTCGCGCACCTGCTCGCGCTCCCGGTACCGCTCGAACATCGCCGCCAGGGGCGGCAGGACCTGGTCCGGCAGGGTGATCAGGTAGTCCGGGCCGACGAACAGGTCCAGCTCCGCGGTGAGGAGCCGGTCCTGCGACTTGTCGAACACCGGGAAGTGGAGAACGATGAACAGGTAGTCGTCATACGCATCCAGCTTGGGGCGCTGGTTCCGTGACGCGATGTCCTCGATCGCGAGCGGGTGGAACCCGAACTCTCGCTCGAGCCACTCCCGATCCGCCTCTCGCGGCCGCTCCAGGTTCAGCCAGCGGACATCGCCGTGGGCGATGATCTCCGGCTCGACCTCGTCAACCGTTCCCGGGGCAGGCTCGAGCGTCCCGGGCCGCGCGCCGCGCAGCCTGGGCCGGGACAGAAGGTTCGGCACTTGGAGGGGCCCCGGATCGCATGGCGCGATCCTAACCCAGCCGCGCCGATCCCGATACCGTCTGTTGACGGACCGAGTGTGCGCGCCGGGTGCCGAGGACGATCGCTCCCGCGAGAAACACGATCCCGCCGGCGATGAACGGCCCGCCGGGGCCCGCTGCGGCGGCCAACCCACTGCCCAGCGCGGGGCCCACGATCCCGGCGATGTACAGCGGCAGGTACACGAGGTTGAGCGTGGCGGACCGGCGCTCGGCCGGCACCTCCGTGGCCAGCAGCGACATCACCATCGCGCCCGTCGTGGCCACGGCAGCCCCGAGCAGGACGGCGGCCGAGGCGAGCAGCCACAGCCCGGGCACCGCGGGCATCAGCAGGCTGGCCACCCCGCCCGCGGCGAGGGCCGCGATCAGCACCCGCCGAAACCCCACTCGGTCGCCGACCCAGCCGGCGGCGGGTGAGCTGAGCGCGCCCACCATGGAGCCGACGCCCATCACCAGGCCGATCCCCGACGCCAGCCCTGGTCCCGTGCCGGTGATGCCCTCGACCAGGACCGGCGTGTACGGGCGCGACACCTGGCTGGCGAGGAACACCACGCCGTAGATGGCGAACAGCCGACGGACATCCGGAGCCGCGAGCACGCCCCGGATCGCCCCGAGGGCGAGGCGCAGCGTGGAACCCGACGGGATGACCTCGGGTCGGATCTCGCGGGTCCCAAGGGCGACGAGCGCCCCGGTGCCGAGCGACAGCACCGCCGAGACCGCATAGACGGCCGAGATGGACCAGCCGAGACCGTCGATGAGGATCCCGGCGAGCACCGGCCCCACCGCGAACCCGACCGGGCCGGCGGCCCCGAACAGTGCGATCGTGACCCCCAGGCGGTGGCGCGGAGTCACGTCCCGGATCCCGGCCAGCATGACGCCGGTGTTGCCGAGCTGGAGCCCGATGAGCATCACGGCGACCGCCATCTGCCACGGCTCGCGCGCGAGCGCCGCGATCGCAAGCACGGTCGCCATGACCAGCGAGCTGCGCACGATGACGGCCTTGCGGCTGATCTTGTCGGCCCACACGCCCCACAGGGGGACGAGCGGCAGCCCGAGCACGAAGATGAGCGAGCCGTAGAGGCCGATGAACGGCAGCCGGTCGGCCTCCGGTACCCCGAGCTCGCGGAGGTAGGCCGGAAGGAGCGCGTAGACCTGGCTGACGCCGAGCGTCTCCACGAGCTGCGTGACCCAGAACACGGCGACGATCCGGCGCCAGTCGAGGGTCGGCCGGGGAGCGGTCGGTGACACGGCCCCACCCTACCCGAGCGTGGACCGGACCGAGTTGCGGGAATCCCCGATGCGCCCGATCCTTCGCTCGATGTCCACGACCGACCGACCCGCACCCGCCACGCCCCCCGCCACGCCCCCCGCTTCCGCTGGGCGCCTGCTGATCCTCAACGCCGTGTTCCCGGGACTCGGCCACCTGGTCGCCGGGCGGCGCCGGTGGGCCCTGATCCTGGCCCTGCCGGGGCTCGTGCTGGTGGCTGCCGGGGTGGCTCTTCTCCTCGCCGGCAGCGTCACCTCGCTTGCGGCGCGCCTGTTCGACCCGCAGGTGCTGGCGGTCCTGCTCGTGGTCCAGGGACTGCTGCTCGCGTGGCGGCTCGGAGCGCTGGCGGCGGTTCGCCAGATCACGCCGATCCGCGGGTCCGCGTCCACGATCGTGGCGGCGATCGTCGCCGTCGCCATCGTCGCGGCCCCGCAGCTGATGGTGGCCGGTCTGACCCTCGATGCCCGCAACGCCGCAGCCGAGGTCTACGCACCGGTCGACGAGGGCGGCGTCTGGGTGCCGGATTCGAGTCCGGTGCCGGTCGCCTCCAACGACCCTGACTTCGCGGTGGACCCGGACGCGTCAGCGCTGCCCTCGCTCGCGCCATCCGAGGTGCCGGAGGTTCCCCGCGTCAACGTGCTGCTGATCGGCGTCGACGCCGGGGTCGGCCGCTCGACCTTCCTGACCGACACGATGATCGTCGCCTCGCTCGACCCGGTCGGCAAGACGGTGTCGATGGTCTCGATCCCGCGCGACATGGTGGACGTGCCGCTGCCGGACGGCCGGGTCTACAAGGGCAAGATCAACGGCCTGGTCGCGTTCGCCAACCGGAACCCCAAGCAGTTCAAGGGCGCCGGCGACGGCCAGGCGGTCCTCGCGGCCGCGCTCGGGCAGCTGTTCAAGATCAAGATCGACATGTGGGCACAGGTGAACCTGGGCGGGTTCGTGACCCTGGTCGACGCGGTGGGCGGTATCAACGTCACCGTCACCGACAGCTTCTGCGACCCGCGCTATGACGAGTACGGCATCGACGGCTTCAACATCACCCCCGGGCGCTACCACTTCGACGGGCAGCATGCGCTCGCGTATGCGCGGATCCGCAAGGCTGCAGGCGAGAGCGACTTCACCCGCCAGGCGCGGCAGCAGGAGGTCATCGCGGCCCTGCGCGACCGGATCGTCAAGGGCGGGCTGCTCGAGAACCCGGGCAAGTTCCTCCGGGGCGTGGGCGAGACGGTGAGCACCAATATCAAGCCGTCGTTCATCGCCGACTGGATCGACGTGGCGAGCCAGGTCGAGCGCAAGGACACGTTCCGGATCGTGATGGGCCGCCCGTACGTCAAGGGCGGCTACGACGCACGTGGGTCGATCCAGCTTCCCCAGGTCAAGCGGATCCGGACGATGGCGGCGAAGCTGTTCACGACGACGGGGATCCGGCCCGAGGGGTTCGACACGATGCCCGCCGCCGGCTCCGGACCGACCAGGCAACCGTCATCGTCGAGCACGTGCGGCATCAAGCCGACGCCGAAACCCACCCCCAAGCCGACGCCGAAACCCACGCCCAAGCCGACCAAGGCGCCGACGCCGACGCCAGAGCCCACGCCAGAGCCCACGCCCGAGCCGACCCCAGAGGGAACGCCGTCGTCGACCTCCGGCGCGGGTGCCGCACCGGAAGCCCGGCGGGAACCGCCGACCCCGTAGCGCGACCGCCGGACCGCCCGATCGCGCAGCCCGCCCGCCAACGCGGTCAGTCGCGCGCGGCGGCCCTTGTCGCCCCGTAGATCGCCAGCGCCCGTGCCCGTGCCTCGGCGTGGTCCACGATCGGGGCCGGGTAGTCCACGCCGATCCGCACGCCAACCGCCGCCTGGACATCGCCGTCGAGCGTCCACGGGTGGTGGATGGCCTCGCCGTCGATCCCCGCGAGCTCCGGCACCCAGCGCCGGACGTAGCTTCCGTCGGGATCGAACCGCCGGCCCTGGAGGATCGGGTTGAACACCCGGAAGTAGGGCTGCGGATCGGTGCCCGTGCTGGCGGTCCACTGCCAGCCGCCGTTGTTGCTCGCGACATCCCCGTCGGTCAGGTGCCGCATGAACTCCTTCTCGCCCAGCCGCCAGTCGAGCAGCAGGTGCTTGGCCAGGAACGAGGCAGCGACCATCCGGGCCCGGTTGTGGACCCAGCCGGTCGCGCGCAGCTGGCGCATCGCCGCGTCCACGACCGGATAGCCGGTGCGACCCTCGCGCCAGGCGTCGAATGCGCGGGGGTCGTCGCGGTACGGCAGATCCGCGAAGGCGGCCCGGAACGGCTCCTGTCGCACGCGCGGCTGGTGCCACAGGACGTGAGCGTAGAACTCGCGCCAGGCGAGCTCGGCAAGGAAGGCACGAGGACCTTCGCCGGCGCCCTCGGCTCGGTCGGCGATCTCGAGCGGCGAGAGCAGGCCCCAGCGGATGTCCTGCGACAGGCGGGAGGTGCCGTCCAGGTCCATGCGGTTGCGGAGCTCCGAGTAGGCGACCACGCCGTCACGCACCCAGGCGTCGAGGCGGGCGCGCGCGGCAGGCTCGCCGGGCGCGGGGATCAGCGCCGGGTCGGCGGACGCGGGACCGAGGTCCGGGATCTCGTCCGGACGGCTGCCTGCCGGGCCCGGGATCCGATCGGGTGCGGCCAGCACGGGCCGCCGGTCACGGGCCCCCCATGCCCGGCGGAACGGGCCGAAGACGGTGAACGGCCGGGCGTCGCGGGTCAACACCTCGTCAGGCTCGTGGACGTACAGGCCGCGTCGGGCATGGAACCGGATCCCGTCGGCCCCCAGCCGGCCCGCCACGTCCCGGTCCCGGCGCCGGCCGTACGGAGCGGCGTCACGAGTGGCGAACACGTCCGACGCGCCGGCCTCCACGGCGAACGCGGGGACGACCTGCTCTGGGCGTCCGCGAAGGATGCGCAGGGCCGCCCCCCGGCGTGCGAGCGCCTCCGAGAGCGCGACGAGGCTCTCCCGCATGAACCAGCGGCGGTTGGCCGACGGCCAGCGCCCGTCGAGCAGCCCGTCATCGATCACGAACACCGGGATCACCACATCGGCCGCCTCGATCGAGGCCACCAGCGCGGGATGGTCGTGGACCCGCAGGTCGCGTCGGAACCAGACGATCGCAGTGGTCGGCATGTCCATTCTTCGCTCGCGGGGGCGGCGCGGACGCCTCGCGCGTCGCGCGGTTGCGCCCCATGATGCGGGAGATGCCTGCTCCGCTCGAGATCCGGCTGCCCGATCCCTGCCTGGTGGTGCTCGTGGCGGCCGCCGGCGCCGGCAAGTCCACGTTCGCGTCGCGGCACTTCGCGGCCGGCGAGGTCCTCTCCTCGGACGCCTACCGGCAGCTCGTGAGCGGGGACCCGACCGACCAGCGCGCGACCCGGCCTGCGTTCGCGGCGCTCCACGATGCGCTGCGCCGACGACTCAGCGAGGGCCTGCTGACCGTGGTCGACGCGACCAACGTGACCGCACGCGCCCGGGCGGCCCTGCTCCGGGACGCGGCGGCGGCCGGCGTGCCGGCGATCGCGATCGTGCTTGACCTGCCGGCCGACGTGGTGCTGTCGAGGAACCGCGCCCGCCCCGGCCGGCTCGCGGTCCCGGATGCCGTCGTCCGCTCGCACCTGGCCGATCTCGCCCGGGCCGTTGCGGGGGCCCGGCTTCGCCAGGAGGGTTTCGAGCGCGTCTGGCGGCTCACCGCCGCCTCGGACGCGGACCGCACCGTGATCGCGCGCCTACCGCCGAGCCGGGAGCGGCCGCCTACCCCGCCTCGAGAAGAACCTGCGTGAAGGCCTTCGCCCGCAGCTCGACCCAGATCCCGTTCTGCATGTAGAGGTCCTGCCGCGCGATCTCGAGCGCGGCCGCCTCGTCCGGGGCCCGCACGACGAGCATCGAGCTGCTCATGTCGGCGTAGGCACCCGCAACCACCACCGTGCCCTCTGCCATGAGCCCGGCCATCCGGGCCAGGTGGCGGGGGCGGAACGGGGTGCGGGTCTCGGCGGCGTCGGGCGCATACGTGGCCTGGATCACCCAGACGGGCTCCATCGAGTAGGCGGGGGCGTCAGCAGGGTCGGTCATCGCGTACCTCGGGGATGCGTGTTGGCGGTCGCCCCCAGCGTACCGGCCGGCGTGACAGGCGACGCCACGTGCGTGCCGATGGTGCTCGGCGCGAAGGGCATCGACGAGTTGAGCCCGTCATTCCTGTCGGCGGCGATGCCCTCGTTCGTGGCGGGCCTCAAGAACGGTTGGACGTTCGCGTGGCGCAGCCTGATGGCGCGAAGCGGGGGCTCCTGACGGCCTAGCGTCCCGGATCGCCGCCGCCGAGCGGTCAGTGCGGGATGAGCGCGTCCGGATCCTCGAGCAGCACCGCGACGTCGGGCGGGATCCGGTTCGCGACCACGTCGGCGATCGAGACGTGCTCCAAGACGCGCCGGAGGCTGACCCGCGTCGCCAGCCAGACGTCCCGAAGCGCCGTCGCGGCGCCCGGGAACTCCAGGTGCTCCGGGCGCAGCCCGCGGACGTCCGCGAGCGGACCCTCGACGGCCCGGATGACGTCGGCGATGGTGATCTCGGACGCCGGCTTCGCCATCCGGTAGCCGCCGACCTGTCCGCGCAGCGAGCGGACGAAGCCGGCCCGGCGGAGGTCGACCAGGATGTTCTCGAGGAACGAGAGCGGGATCTCCTGGCCCGTGGCGATCTGCTCGGCCTTGAGTGGGACATCGGCCTGGTGCGCGGCGAGCTCGCACAGGGCCCGCACCGCGTAGTCGACCTTGGCGGAGATCCTCACCGGCCCATCGTAGCGGCCACCGTCACCCTCCGGCGGATCCTGCCGTGATCAGGGCGATGGAGATGCCGGTCAGGGCGATGCCCGCGACGTGGCTCCGGGAGAGGTGCTCGCGAAGGATCGCGATCGCCAGCACGACCGTGACGACGGGGTACAGCGAAGACAGCACGACCGCGACGGCCAGGTCGCCCAGCTGCGCGGCGAGGATGAACGCCGCGTTGCCGGCCATGTCCAGCAACCCGATGACCAGCAACTTGCCCAGGATGTCGCTGGGGAGCCGCCACGGCTGGCGCCACAGGACGATCAGCATGGCCATCACGACCGCCTGCAGCAGCCGGATGATGACCAGCAACCCAAACGCGCTGTCGCCGCTGAACTGCCCGATGCAGATGTTGAACCAGGCGATGGCGATCCCCGAGGCGACCGCCCACTGGAGACCCGAGGGCCGACCGGTGTCGGCGCCCCGGGAGCGCGTGACGAGCACGACCGCCGCCAGCGCGCCGGCGATCCCCACCACCGTTGCCGGCATCGGGACGCCCTCCACGGCGAACCCGAACAGGACCGGAACGGTGGCCGCGAGGACCCCCGTGGTCGGCGCGACGACGCCCATCCGACCCACCGCGAGGCCGCGATACAGGCAGGAGATCCCGACGATTCCCCCGATCCCGGCGGCGATCGCCCACGCGATGTCCGGGAACGTCGGCACCGGCTCGCCGAGCGCGAACGCGATCGCGAGCGCCGCGACCATCCCCGTGATCTGCGTCAGGCCGACCACGCCGAACAGCGGCGCCCGGCGACTCAGGAGTCCGCCACCGAAGTCCCCCGTCCCCCAGGTCACCGCGGACGTCAGGCCAAGGATGACCACGAGGACCCCCGGCCCCAGCTCAGGCAGGGGCGGTCTCCTCGGCGTCGACGTGGGGGTCTGCTGCCGTCGGGCCGGCCAGCTCGACGACCTTGTCCGCCAGTGCGTCGTACCGGTCCGAGGTCGTGAGGTAGATCACCTGGAAATCGGAGGCGACCTCGCGGAGCAGCGCCAGTGCCCGGGGGGCACGGGCGTCGTCGAGGGTCACGAACGGGTCATCGAGCACCAGCGGCGGACGCCGATCACCGGTGACGAGCCGCACGAGACCCAGCCGGGCGGCGAGATAGACGACGTCGAGCGTGCCCTGCGAGAGGTCCGTCACCGGAACCCAGTCGTCCTTCTCGGGCGAGAAGACGTCGATGCCGAGGTTGGTGTCGTCCACGCGAACGCGGCGGTAGCGTCCGTCGGTGACTCGCGCGATGTCCTTCACCATCCGGCGCTCGAGGTAGCGCGTGGCGCGCTGCATGGTCGCCTGCTCCGCCGCGTTGATCTCGCGCAGGGTCAGGGCGTACACCCGCTCGCGGCGCTTGAGGGCAGCCAACTCCTCCGTCCAGGTGGCCACCCGCTCGGCCAGGCCGGCGACCTCCTCCGCGTCCACCGGGTTCTGCTCGACGCGGGCACGGGCGCCGGCCTCCTCGTCCCTGGCCTGCTCCAGGTGACGCTCGGCATCCGCGACCTCGACCTCGAGGCGCTCCCGGGCCCGCGGCTCCTTCGCGATCGGACCCAGGGCGTCGAGCGCCGACGTCTTCTGCTCGATCTCGAGGGCCGAGGCGTCCCGCAGGTCCGGCAGCCGGTCACGCGCCCCGTCACCCACGAGGCCGGTGAGGCGTGCCCGGCGCTCGTCGATCTGGGCCACGTGCGCCTCCTCGGCCAGCAGTCGCTCCTCGGCCTCGGCGGTGAGCTCGACCTCGAGCGCCGCCAGCTCGGCGGTCCGCTCGACCTGGGCCACCTTGAGCTCGTTCTCGATCTCGGACCTGCCGCGGAGCCGTCGATCCACCTCGACGTCCCGCAGCTGCTGCTGCACGTGGTCCATCCGACGCAGCCACCAGCCCACGACCCCGAACACGACGCCGATCAGCGCCACCAGCCCGCCGACGGCCGGCAGGGTGGAGCCCAGCGACAGGACCCCCAGCGCATCGAGCGCGACCCCGCCCACGGCCGCCAGGATGCCGACAACCGCAAGGACCAGGGCGAGCCTCGACAGCGGTCGCCACCGCGTCTCCGGCTTGGCCTCGAAACTGACCTGGACCTCACCGGCCAGCATCGCCTCGAGGGTTGCGATCTTGGTGTCCAGGCCGCGCAGCCGCTCCACGGCGGGCCTGAGCACGACCACCGGCTGCGGCGACGGGTGGGTCGCGTCGAGCTCGGCGAGCTCGTCGCGCACGATGACCGCGGTCCGGAGCCGCTCGTAGCGCTCCCGGGCGGCGTCGCGCTCGGTGGTCAGGCGCTCGGCCTGGCGCGCCTTCTCCAGCAGCGCCCGGCGCTCGGTCAAGGCCTTCTCGGTCTCGGTCCGCCGCTCACGGGCGAGCGACAGCGTCTCGCGGTCACGCTCGAGCTTCGCCAGGCCATCCTCGCCCTGGCGAAGCCGGGCACTGGCATCGCTCAAGGCATCCTCGGCGACCTTGAGCCGCCCCGGGTTCTTTGCCCCGCTCGCCCGCAACCCGACAAGCGCCCGATCGAGCTGCTTCTTCGCGCGGCTGGTGCCGCGGTCTGCCCCGCTGATCGATGCCTGGAGGCGGTCGCGGAGCGCGGATTTATCGCGCTGGAGGCCGGCCAGCTCATGGTGGCGAACCGAGGCCGTGGACCGGAAGAACCCTTCGGTGGGCACGCCTGAGAGCTCGGCGAGACGCTCATCGGCCCGTACCGGGTCGGTGACCACCTCCCCTCCCACCTCGAGCCGAACGGTGCCCCTGGCGCCGAGGAAGTGCTTCTCGAGTCGGCCCTCGTGGACAACCCCGTCCTCGTCATCCCAGCTGAACTGAAGCCCCACCCATGGGCGAGCCTCCGGACCGGCGCCCCACGGAGCGAGCCCGTCGACGTCGGCGGCGGTCGTGGTCGGCTTGCGGGTCAGGGCCAGCTCGATGGCGCGCTGCAGGGTCGACTTCCCGGCCTCGTTGGGCCCGCGGACGACCGTCAGGCCCGGTGCCAGCTCGATCGTCTCGTCACCGTAGCGGCGGAAGTCGCGGACGGAGAGGCGCCCGATCCTCACAGGGTGACCTCCCGGCCCGCCAACAGGAGCCGGCCCAGACGAAGGACGTCGCGGAGCTCCTCCGCCTCCCTTGCGGCAGGATCATCCGGTGACCCGTCAGACCCCTCGAGCGCCGCGACCCGCTCCTCCACGCTCCGGATGAACGCGCCGGCGACGGTCGCGGCGGGAGGCAGGGCCCCGTCGGTCATCGGCGGGTGGCTGTGATCCCGAACGCGGATCCGGAGCACGTCGCGCTTGAGCGCCTCCTCGACCTCGGTGGCGTCCACGTCCAGCTCGTCCGGACGGACGCCGATCAGGCGCACGTCCAGGACCCGGTCCGGGTCCGCGGCTGTCCGCAGCCGGGCGACGAGCGCCGGCTGCGATTTGAGGGTGGCCGCGTCGATCTCGATCCGCTCGAAGGTGGTCTTGCCGACCACTCGCTCCTCGACGCTCACGTGCTTCTCCACCGGCCCGCTGGTCCAGGGTCACCAGCAGGACCTTGCCCGCCTTGTCCTGGTCCAGGGCCACGGGCTCCGGGGCGCCCGCGTAGGCGTAGGTCACCTTGCGGGCCTTGGCAACCTGGGCGCCATGCCAGTGGCCCAAGGCGAGGTAGTCCAGCCCGCTGGCGGCGATCTCGTCGGTGGTGATCACGACCTCGTCGTGGTCCGTGCGGCCCGGGATCGCGATGGCACCGTGCACGAGGCCGATCCGCCAGGTCGCGTCCGGCGTGCTCACCGAGGCGAGATCTCGCAGCGGGCTGTGTGGGGCGCGCTTGGTGGCGAAGACAGGGCCATGCACGACAGCGTCGAGGGCGTCGAGATGCACCCAGGGCCGCTCGGGCGTGAGCAGGGTCACGAGATCGGCGCCAGCTGCGGCCCCGGCCAGCGTGGCAAGGTCATAAGCGCGATACACGGACGCGCGGTCGTAGACATCGTGGGTGCCAGGGATGATGACCGCCCGCACGCGGTTCCGGACCGAGGCGTCCGAGCTCCGCGGCGACCCGCTCCACGGAACGCCGCGGCTGGACGTTGGAGTCGAACAGATCGCCCGCGACGAGGAACAGGTCCACCTTCTCGGCCAGCGCGAGGTCCACGCTGGCCGCGAACGCGGCGAACTGGCGCTCGCGCTGGGCCGAGGCAGCCTCGCCGAGATCGGCGTGGCGGGCGCCGAGATGCACGTCCGCGGTGTGCAGGAGCCGGAGCATGTGGTGGGCTGCCTCCATGTGTCCGCCGGCGGGCGCACCGACCGGGCCCCGCGAGCGGCCGCACCTCGCCCCCGGCGGCGGCTCCCTGGCAGAGGGCCGCGCGTCGCTCAGGCGGGGCCGGTCACCCCCGGGACCCGGTTGCGATCCGGGCGCCCCCATCGCTCCCGTTTCGCCACGCCGAGTCTCGACCCCCATTGTGACAGGTTGGCTGGCACGGCCATCGACACCCCGGTGGCCCGGCTGCCATTCCCGGGTCTCCCGACGAGCGGCGGTATGCTGGGCAGCGCGACACCACTGCGCCCCGACCCAGGGACTCCGAGCGCGAGCCACCAGGCCCGGAGGCCCCGGCCGACTCCCCGCCGCGACCGCCAGCGCGTCTCTCCCGGGCCGGGCCCGCACCAGCACTGCCACATCGCGAGCCGGGAGGAGCGCCTCATGACCTACGTTGACCGGACGATCACTTGCGCCGACTGCGGGGTGGAGTTCATCCATTCGGCGGCCGACCAGGAGTTCTACGCGGAGAAGGGATTCACGTCCGAGCCCAAGCGCTGCACCTCGTGCCGGGCCTACCGACGGTCGACCCGCGACAGCGACGACGCCTACGCCGCGGGCGGACCGCGTGGCTACGAGCGCACCGACGATCGCGCCCCGAGAGAGTTCTTCGTGGCCATCTGCTCCTCGTGCGGGAACCAGGCGCAGGTTCCCTTCCGGCCGCGCATGGACAAGCCGGTCTACTGCTCGGACTGCTTCCGCCAGGTCAAGCCCGACTGAGACCGGCGGCCCACTCCGGGCGCGATCAGATCCGAAACGCCTCACCCTTCCGGTAGCGCTCGCGATGGCGCCCGCGCCAGACCGTCACCCGGCCGGAGCCGTGGACCTGCCAGGCGCCGTTGCGCCCCACCACGGCGGTCTCCTCGTCGATCCCGAGGATGATGATCCCCCGCGGCGCCTGGAGGGCGACCATCGCCGCCAGCGGCTCGGGCCACGCGTCGTAGTGCGGCAGCACCGCGATCCCGGCCACGAGGGCGAGGCCGGCGGGCCACCGGATCGGGATGGGCAGCGGGACCCGCACCCTGGGCAGCACCCGGAACCCCATCGTCCTGCCCACGATCGCCATGGCCCCCGCGGAGCACCCGGCGACGACAGCCCCTCGCGCATGGGCCTCGGCGAGCGCGCCCCCCAGTGGCGACTGGGACAGGACCCGCAGCAGGTGGCCGGGGTGCCCGCCGGAGAGATAGACGAGGTCCGCCTCCCCGATGGCCTGGTGGACCGCGGCGTCGTACCCGTCGGCCACGGTGCGGACCAGGACGGGCTCCACCTCGGCTCCCAGCGCCGCAAAGTGCTCCACCCCCATGTCCGCCCAGGTCCGGAAGGTCCGCTCGCCATCCGGGGCGGCTGCCGTGGGCAGGATCACGACCCGCGGTCGGGGCCGGCCGGTCGCGTGCAGGAGGCCCCGATCGAACTCTGCCATCGGGGCCAGGAACTCACCGGCGCCGACGAGCGCCACGGGTCCGTTCATCGGCCGCAGCATAGTGCACGTGCAGGGGATGGACGGTCGGCGGCCCTGCTGCCACACTCCGCTCCCAGATGGTGATCCGGTGACCTCGTCCCAGCGCTGGACCATGCTGGCGGCGATCCTTGGCTCGTCGATGGTGTTCCTCGACGCCCTGGTCGTGAACCTCGCCCTGCCCAGGATCGGCGAGGAGCTGCCGGCGACCCTGGTGTCGGTGCTGGAAGGCCAGACGTATGTCGTTTCGGCCTATCTCGCGATCCTGGCTGCGCTGCTGATCCTCGCGGGTGCCCTGGCTGACTACTACGGCCGCCGACGCGTGTTTGCGATCGGCCTGATCGGGTTCGGACTCGCCTCCGTGCTGTGTGGCCTGGCTCCCACCCTGGAGCTGCTGGTCGCGTTCCGACTGCTCCAGGGCGCAGCCGGCGCCCTGCTGGTCCCGGGGTCGCTCGCGATCCTGACGGCCCTGTTCGAGGGCCAGGCGCGGGCCCGGGCCTTCGGGCTGTGGGCCGCCGCGACCTCGGCGACAACCGTCCTTGGCCCCGTCGTCGGCGGGCTCCTCGTGGACGCCGTGAGCTGGCGGGCCGCGTTCCTGGTCAACATCCCGCTGGTCGCGGTCGCCCTGTGGGCCACCCGCAGCCACATGGCCGAGACGAGGGCCGGGAATGCCACCGGCCGCTTTGACTGGCAAGGCGCCGTGGTGGTGGTCGTGGCCGTGGGCGGGCTCGCCTTCGGGGCCATCCGCGGACAGGACCGGCAGTGGCAGGACCCCCTGGCCTGGGCCTCGCTGGCGGTGGGCATGGCGGCGCTGCTCGCGTTCCCGGTGCTCATGACGAAGCGCAGCCACCCGCTCGTCCCTCTCGGGCTGTTCCGACGGCGTCGCTTCACGACGATCAACCTGTCCACGCTGCTGATCTACGGCGCCCTGTACACCGTGTTCACCTTCCAGGGCCTGTTCCTCCAGAACACGATCGGGTACACGGCGACGGCCGCGGGGATCATCGGGCTGCCGACCGGGCTCCTGCTGACCCTCCTCTCGGCCCGGGTGGGATCCGCGGCAGGGCGGATCGGAGCACGGCCCTTCCTGGTGGCGGGGCCGATCCTGATGGCCGCCGGACTGCTCTGGTTCGCCCGGGTTCCGGCCACGACCGAGGCATGGCGCCTGTCGCTCGGCGACCCGGCAAGCCTGCTGCCGCCGGTCCCGGTCCTGGTTGACATCCTGCCCGCGATGCTGCTGTTCGGGCTCGGGATCTCGCTCGTGGTCGCCCCGCTCACGACCACGCTGATGGGCTCCGTACCGGTGGCCAACGCGGGCCTCGCGTCGGCGATCAACAACTCCATCAGCCGGATCGGGCAGCCGCTGCTCTCGGCCGTCATCTTCGTGGTCGTGTCCGGATCCTTCTACGCGGCGCTGGCGGGGGCCGTTCCCGGGTTCGACCCGTCCGATCCGGCGGCCCGGAGCCTCGTCCAGCCCCTCAACAAGCCGGGTGCCGGCGCCACCGACGCGCTTGTCGATGCGGCCCGGGTGGCGTCGGTGGACGCGTTCCGCGTGGCCGCGGGCGTCTGCGCCTCCCTCCTGCTGGGCGGGGCGCTCGCCAACTGGATCGGACTGCGACCGGGGACCGACGAGGATGACCGTCGGGCCACATCGCCAGGTGACCGCGAACCCGTGGAGCCGGCTAGCCCCGCCTGACCGGCCGCTTCAGGCCCGGGATGGCGTTGCCTACCGCGCCGCCGGCCCGCGCCCGACCCGGAACGGTCCGCCGTGCCCGGGGATCACCACGTCGGCCGCGGCCAGCACCCGCGCCCGGTGGACGAGGATCGATGCATGGTCCGCAGCCAGCGGGTCCTCCTCGGGCGTCCGGTCCTCGCGCCACCACAGGTGGGTCATCGCATACACGGCGTCGTCCGCCTCGACCATGAGCGTGGCGTCCTCCTCCGTGTGGCCGGGCGTCAACCACAGCTGGCTCCGGGGCGCGAGACGGTAGCCGTCGCCGTCATGATCGAGCCACCGGTCATCACGGTAGCGGGCCCAGAAGTCGACCACCTCGGCGTTGGGGAACAGCGCGATGTTCACCGTGTGGTCCGGGTGGTGGTGGCGACAGGAACACGTGGGTCACCGCCGCCGGGGCGACACCCAGCGCCTCGAGCGGGTCCAGGATCATCGATCGCCGCGCGACCATCCCGGGGTCCGCGACGATCAGCGCATCCGCCGTCGCGGACGAGGACGATGGACGAGGCCACACGGTCGTGGGCGTAGCCGGCATGGAGCAGGTGGACGCTGGTCATCCGCGGAGCGTAGGGCGTCCATCTCGCCCTGAAGCGATCCCGGCGCGCGGCGCGCGACAGCCCTGCCGGGCGCCATCGGGCCTGTCATCCTGCGCGCCATGCCGAACGAGCCTGCCGCCGACCTCGTCCTGACCGGGGGACGGATCTTCACCGCTGATGCCGCGAAGACCTGGGCGGAGGCCCTCGCCGTCCGCGGGGGCCGCATCGCCGCCGTTGGCGGCGACCGCGACGTGCGCCCGCTCGTGGGTCCCGGCACCCGGGTCATCGAGCTGCGCGGGCGCACCGTGACACCGGGGTTCGGGGACAGCCACGTCCACCCGCCGATGGCCGGCCTCGCGCGCATCCGCTGCGAGCTCCACGGGCTCCACGGGCTGGACACCTACCTTGCCGCCGTCGCGACCTACACCGCCGACAACCCGGACGTCGACTGGATCACCGGCGGCGGCTGGTCGCTGGCGGACTTCCCCGGCGGACTTCCCCGGCGGGAGGACCTCGACCGGGTCTGCCCGGACCGACCGGTGTTCTTCCCCAACCGCGACGGGCACGACGCCTGGGTCAACTCGGCGGCGCTCGCCAGGGCCGGGATCACGGCCGAAAC
Organism: uncultured Chloroflexia bacterium; assembly: GCA_963716025.1. Taxonomy (GTDB): domain Bacteria; phylum Chloroflexota; class Limnocylindria; order Limnocylindrales; family CSP1-4; genus CAIXZV01. The sequence continues at coordinate 86,356 of CAVQSY010000029.1, read as the reverse complement.
GGCCGACCCGGGCGATGGCCGGATCGCCCGCGACCCGGACGGCACCCCGTCCGGCACGCTCCACGAGGGGGCCATGACGCTCGTGGAGCGGCTGATCCCGCCCCGACGGCGGACGAGCTCCGCCGGGCCACCCTCGAGAGCCAGCGGTACCTCCACTCACTCGGGATCACCAACTGGCAGGACGCCTGGGTGACGCCGGTCGAGGAGGCCGCCTATCGCTCGCTCGGCGCCTCCGGCGAGCTCACCGCCCGCGTGGTCGGGGGCCTGTGGTGGGAGCGCGACGAGGGTCTCGAGCAGATCGACTCGCTGGTCGAGCGGCGGGCGAAGGGACCCGTCGGCCGCTTCTCCCCGACCAGCGTCAAGCTGATGGTCGACGGCATCGTGGAGAACCAGACGGCGTCCATGACGGAGCCGTATCTCGACGTCCACGGCCACGCCACCGACAACCGGGGCAAGGACTTCATCGACCCGGAGCTCCTCAAGCAGGTCGTGGTCCGGCTCGACGCCCTGGGGTTCCAGCCCCACTTCCACGCGCTGGGTGACAGGGCCGTCCGCCAGGCGCTCGATGCCGTCGAGGCCGCCCGGCGCGCCAACGGCTGGTCCGACACGAGACCGCATCTCGCCCATCTCCAGGTCGTCCATCCCGACGACCTGCCTCGCTTCCGACGGCTGGGGGCGCTGGCCAACGCGCAGCCCTACTGGGCGGTGCTCGAGGAACAGATGACCGAGCTCACGCTGCCGGTCCTGGGGCCGGTCGTGTCCGCCCGCCAGTACCCGTTCCGCTCGCTCCGCGGCCACGGAGCCACGCTGGTCATGGGCTCCGACTGGAGCGTGTCCACGCCGGACCCGTTCGCCCAGATGGAGGTCGCCGTCAACCGGGTGCCGGACGTCGCCCGTGACACGGAGCCGTTCCTGCCCGGCGAGCGCATCGAGCTCGTTGACATCCTCACGGCCGCGACCGCCGGCTCCGCCTATGCGAACCACCTCGACGAGGCCGGCGTGCTGGCGGTGGGACGCCTGGCCGACTTCGCCGTGCTCGATCGCGACCTGTTCGACGAGGGCTCAGGACCGATCGGCGAGACCCACGCGGTCGGGACGTTCGTCGAGGGTGTCGCCGTCCACGAGACCTCCGGCCTCGACGACTGACCGACGGCCTCGTGGCGCCATTGACGGTCAGGTGCCCGCGCTCTCCATCGCCAGCGGCACGCCCTCCGCCGCCGCGGCGCGGGCGAGGTCGCGGTCGTAGGTCGCGAGCTCCCCGTCGACGTCGATCGCCAGCCACAGGCACGCGGCGTCATACACCGACAGCGCGTGACGCTCCGCGAGGGCCATCGCCATCCGGACGCCGGCCGGCCCGCGATCTGCGGTCTCGAGCCCGATCGCCTCCACCTCGGACAGGCGCCGGGCGGCGCGGATCGCATCCCGGTCGAGGCGGCGGAAGATCGCGTGCCCGATCTCCGTCCAGCCTGCCGCCGGCGCCAGCAGCAGCCGCCCGTCCCTGATCCACGATCGCACGCGACCTGGTGTGTCCGCGCGATCACCGACGGCCAGGTCGACCGCAACCGAGGCATCGACGATGACGGGCGCCGGGTCGACGGTGAAGCTCACGGGCGGCCCCGATCCCGATCCTGGCGGATCATCACGACGATCTCCTCCGGGGTCATCCGGGGGCCGCGATCGAGAGCGCGGCTCGCCTGCAACCGGTCGACGGCGGAGTGCCGCCGGGCACGGACCTGCTCCGGGTCCGTGGCCTCGAGGTCGCGGAGCGGGACGATGGCCGCCACCGGGGCACCAGCCCGTTCCACCACGAACCGCTCTCCGGCCGCCGCCTCGTCGAGCACCTGGCCGAACTTCGCCCGGACCTCGAGGGCGCTGATGGTCTTCACACGGACCATCATGGTGCTCTGATAGGACGCTGTCAACGCCCTGAGAGGTCGTCCGGTGTATCGACGTCACGGAGCGTGGCCCCATCGGGATCCAGCCGGCGCCATGAGGCTGCCGGGACGATGAGCGCAGGGACGGCGTCGATGAGCGCACGCAGGCTGCGCCGATCGGCGCGGAGGAGCGCCGCGATGGCCGGGCCGGCGAGTGACGGCCGCACCGCCATCGGCAGCGGGGACACCGGGTCCGCCTCCAGACACGCCGCTCCGGCAGTGGCATCAGCGCCGATGGCGTCGAGCAGCGCCAGGAGCACCGCGGGCACCAGCGTCGGCATGTCACCTGCCACCACGATGGCCCGGTCGATGCCGGCCGGGAGCGCCTCGATGCCACCCGACAGTCCGGCGAGCGGGCCCTGGAAGGCGACCGGGTCCCGGGCGATGAGCAGCGTCACGCCCAGCCCGGGGGGAAGCGCGGGCACCACGGCGTCGGGGGCCAGCACGAGGACCACGGGATCCACGACGGCGGCGACACCCACCAGGGCGTGATGGAGGACCGGCCGTCCCCGGTAGGGTGCGGCCAGCTTGTCGCTACCGAAGCGGGTCGATGCCCCACCGGCGAGCACGATCGCCGCCGTGGTCATGCGTCGGGCTCCCGCGTGGCCGCTGCCCGCTCCTGCAACCGGGCGATCGTCTTCGGGCCCAGGACGTGGCCCGCCTCGGCGCGCCGGAGGAGGCCCCGCCGGTCCAGGTCCCCAAGGATCGCCAGCACGAACCGCCGGCTGGTGCCGGTGGCGTCGCGGAATGCGGCTGGGGCGAGCGGTGCCGCGGCGGCCATCGCCAGGGCCGTGCGCACCAGCTCCCGGTACGTCCCCGCCGCCCAGGCGAGATCGTCCTCGAGCCGGACGATCCGGCCGGCGTCCTCGAGCGCGCGGACGCCGTCGACCGGACAGCCCGCGTCGCGCGCGGCGAGCGAGAGCGCCGGGGGGGCGGCGACCGAGAGGGCGGTCTCCAGCCGATCCATCGCCGCCAACGTCGCCGCCGGCAGGCCCGCAGCACGCGCCGGATCCCGCAGCCGCTCGCCGTCCCGGGCCAGCACCCCACCAGCCACGAGGCGGTCCACCTCGGCGTGGGCGACCTCCTCGGCGGCGGCCCGGCCCAGGGTCGCGCGGCGTCGGGCGGCCAACGCCAGCTCGGCGCGCATGGCCGGCAGCGTCACTCCCACGGACTCGGGCGCGGTGGCGTGGTGCGCCCGGACGTGGTCGACCGCGGCCGCCTCCAGCGCCGCTGCCACGTCGGGTGCCAGGCGCCAGCCGGTGCGCTCGTGCACGGCTCCGTGCAGGTCAAGGCGCGCCGCCGCGGCCGCCGCCTTCGCGCCCGCATCCCCGGTCACCATCACCGCCACCGCCGAGGCGAGCGTCGCCGCCCGTTCCCTTGTCAGCCGCCGTCGGGACACGCCCCGCGGCGGGAGCGGGTCCAGGATCACACCGCCGCCCGCCGAGGATCCCGGTGACGGCCGGCGAAGCGCGAACGGATCGCCGGCGGCTGCCGCGATCTGCGCGTCCAGGCGGAGGATGGCGAGGGCCGACCCGTCCGGCAGGTCGATGGCCTCGCGCGGTCCGCGCACGACGAGGGCGCCCGACTGCGCCGTCCCGACGTGGAGCCGCAGCCGGTCGCGGTCAGCGGGCGCGTCCGCAGGCCCGCCACGCGCTGCTTCGGCGGCCGACCGCCGGGTCCGCACGAGCCCGGCCGGTGGTCGAAGCGCGACCAGGAGCCGCGACGTGGCCACGACCGCCGGGTCGGTCGTCAGCACCCGCCCCCGTTCCAGTGATCCGGCCTCGGCGCCCGCGACCAGGAGCGCCGTGCGACCGCCGTCGGCTTCGGGCACGACCCCTCCCCGGACCTGCACCTCCCGGACGCGCACCTCGGCCTCGCCGGGGACCAGGCGGAGCGCCGACCCGGTCGCGACCGGGCCACCGCGAAGGCTCCCGGTGACCACGAGCCCGCGACCGCGGACGGCAAACGTGCGGTCGATCGCGAGCCGGGCGAACCCCCCGGGGGGATGGCCGGCCGCCACCTGGTCGCGCAGCCCCACCAGGGCGGCCTGGAGGTCCTGGAGCCCGGCTCCGGTCGCGCCGCTCACGGCCACCACCGGCGCGCCCGCGAGTCGCGTGCGCCCCACCAGCGATCCGATCGTCCCGACCACCTCCGCAACCCGTGCATCATCGACCAGGTCCGCCTTCGTCACTGCCACCACGGCGTCGCGGATGCCGATCGCGTCGAGCAGCTCGAGGTGCTCCAGGGTCTGGGCCCTGGGCCCGTCATCGGCCGCGACGACCAGCAGCGCCGCGTCGATCTCGCCCGCCCCGACGAGCATGTTCCCCACCAGGCGGTCGTGGCCGGGGACGTCCACGAAATCCAGCACCGAGCCGTCGGGCAGTGCGAGATGGGCATACCCGACATCGATCGTCATCCCCCGGCGGCGCTCCTCGGGCAGCCGATCGGCATCGATCCCGGTCAGCGCGCGAAGGAGGGTCGTCTTGCCGTGGTCGATGTGGCCGGCGGTCCCGACGACGACGCTCATGCCCGGCGGGTGGCCAGACCGGCGATGGCCCGGACCAGGTCCCCGTCCGAGAACCGGGTGACCGTCCGGAGATCGAACACGAGCTCGTCGTCCTCGACCCGCGCGAGGATCCGCGGATCGCCGGCCCGGAGCGCGGCCGCGGCACGGGACGCGGACCGGACCCGCACCGCCACGCCGAACGAGGGCAGCGTCTGGCCGGGCAGCGACCCACCCCCCACGGGCGAGCGCAGCTCGACGACCCGGAGCGGCGACTCCGCGCCCGGGACCCGGCTCAGACCGCGGATCCACTCGGCACGGGCACGCAGCTCCTCGGGGTCCAGCGCGATGGTCCGCCAGATGGGGATGTCGATCACCGCCCGCCCCACCGCGTAGATGGCGAGCGTCGTCGCGACACCGGCCAGGATCGCCTTGTCCGGGCGGACGGCTCGGGCCAGCGGATCCCGCCGCATCCGGGCGACGAGCGCCCGGCGCCCCACGATCAGGCCGGCCTGCGGACCTCCGATCAGCTTGTCGCCGCTGAACAGCACCACGTCGGCGCCGGCCGCGAGCCGCTCGGCCGGCGTCGGCTCGTGGGTGAGCCCGAACCGGGCGGTGTCGAGCAGCGCGCCGGACCCGAGATCATCGACCACGATCGCGTCGTGGCGATGGGCGATCGCGGCAACCTCGGCGAGATCCGCTGCTTCGGCGAATCCCTCCATCGCGAAGTTGGAGGGATGCACCCTGAGGACCACCGACGCCCGGCCGTCCGCGATCGGCGGTTCGAAGTCGGCGGCGCGCGTCCGGTTCGTCGTGCCCACCTCGATGAGCTTCGCCCCGGCGCGGGCCACCATCTCGGGGATCCGGACCCCGCCGCCGATCTCGACCAGCTCGCCGCGGGACACGACGACCGCCCCGCGACGGCCCGCCAGCCCGACCGCCAGCAGCAGGGCCGCGGCGTTGTTGGTGACGACCATGGCGTCCTCGGCGCCGGTGAGGGCGACGAGGTGCTCCTCGGCGGCGCGGAACCGCGGCCCGCGCCTGCCGGTCGCCACGTCCAGCTCTAGGTACCCGTAGGACGCGGCGCCGGCGGTCGCGGCGATCCGCGCCGCCGTCGGCCACGGCGCGCGGCCGAGGTTCGTGTGCAGGATCACGCCGGTCGCGTTGATCACGTGCGGCGGCATCGCCATTCCCGGGTCATACGCCGCATCGATCCGCTGCGCCACCGCCTCGGCGAGCTCGTCCTCGGAGATGGGCGGGGCGCCGTGCGCGAGCCGCTCCCGTTCCTCGTCCACGACCCGCCGCACCAGGGCGGTCAGCCGGTCGGGCTCCGAGACCTCGACCCGCGCGCGGGCCACCTGCAGCACGCGCTCCACGCTGGGCGGGTGAGGCTTGGGTCCCGGATCGCGACTCATGGGCGCGAGCGTACCCCGACGCCACGTCCGGGCGCATCGGGCGGGACGGCCCCTTGCCCCCGACGACGTTGAACGGACAGATTCGGCGGACGGTCACCGGCTCGGCGGTGCATGATCTCGCCGTCGACGCGGGATCCGCGCCGGACGGTGTGCCGTGAGCACGAAGGAGGCCTGTGGCGGCTCCCCAGGAACCGGAACCGGCGATCGCGGGGCATGGCGCATCGGCTGCCGATGTCCGCCTCAGCGGGTTGCGCAAGGCGTTCGGCGAGGTGAAGGCCGTCGACGGGGTGGACCTCGAGATCCGGGCCGGTGAGTTCTTCTCGCTCCTGGGTCCCTCCGGCTGCGGCAAGACGACCACCCTGCGAATGATCGGCGGCTTCGAGCTGCCGACCGAGGGCCGGATCGAGCTCGGCGGGCAGGACATCACCACCGAGCCGCCCGAGAAGCGACCAGTGAACATGGTGTTCCAGAGCTACGCGCTGTTCCCGCACCTGACGGTGTTCGAGAACATCGCGTTCGGACTGCGGCGCCGGAAGACCCCCGAGACCGAGATCCGCGGCCGCGTGGACGACGCGCTCGCACTCGTCCACCTCGAGGGGTACGGCCCCCGCGGACCCGACCAGCTCTCCGGCGGTCAGCAGCAGCGCGTGGCCCTGGCACGCGCCCTCGTGAACCGTCCCCGGGTCCTGCTGCTGGACGAGCCGCTGGGTGCCCTGGACCTCAAGCTGCGTCGCCAGCTCCAGGTGGAGCTCAAGCGCGTCCAGCTCGAGGTTGGCATCACATTCATCTATGTCACCCACGACCAGGAGGAGGCGCTCGCGCTCTCCGACCGGATCGCCGTGATGGACCGTGGCAAGGTCGAGCAGCTTGGGACGCCTGAGGACCTGTACGACGCCCCGCGGACCCTGTTCGTCGCCGGCTTCATCGGCACCTCCAATCTGCTCAAGGGCACAGTGGAGTCGATCGACGGCGAGGCTGCCGTCGTGCGGCTGGAGGCCGGCGAACGGATCCTCGCCCGGCCGGGCACCGCCAGGTCCGGTGACCCGGTGAACGTGGCGATCCGCCCCGAATCCATCGTCCTGGAGGCCGCCGCCGGGACCCCGGACGCGTCCGACACCAACCGGGAGGATGGCCTCGCGCTCGATGCCAGGGTCCTCCAGAGCGCCTACCTCGGCGTCTCGGTCAGCTACCAGGTCCGGACCACCGCGGGGGTGACGCTCGCGGTGGTCGTCCCACGCAGTCACGAACGACCCGGCCTCGGTGACGCCGTTCGCGTCCGCTGGCGCGCCGCCGATGCCATGGTGCTCGCCCGATCCGCATCGGGTGAGCCGATGGAGGAGATGCCGTGAGCGAACTGCACCGGATGACGCCCCCGCGCTTCTCGATGAGCCGGCGCGTGATGCTGCGCGGCATGGCCGGCCTCGGCGCCGTCACCGCCACGAGCGGCCTGCTCGCCGCCTGTGGCCAGGCCGCGTCGTCCGCCTCGCCGTCGAGCGCCCCGGCCACGCCCGCCTCCACGATGGCGCCTGGCGAGTCGGCCGCGCCCACCGACACCCCCTCCGCGGCGCCCACGTCGCCGCCGCAGCCCGAGGGCGAGCTGTACGTCTACAACTGGGCCGACTACATCGGCGAGGAGACGATCGCCAACTTCGAGGCCGCGACGGGGATCCGGGTCATCTACGACTTCTTCGACAACTACGACACGATGTACGCGAAGATCGGGAGCGGCAACAGCGGCTACGACGTCACGTTTCCGACGTCGATCGACATCGAATCGATGGTGGCCCGAGGGCTGATCCAGCCGCTGGATCTGTCGCTGATCACGAACCGGGTGAACCTGGGCGCGGAGTGGCAGGACCCGGGCTACGACCCGGGCAACGCGCACTCGATGCCGTACATGTGGTGGACCACCGGGGTCGCCTATGACACCAAGAAGGTCGACGGCGAGCTGACCTCGTGGGCAGCCCTCTGGGATCCCAAGTACAAGGGCAAGCTCGCCATGCTGGACGACTACCGGGAGTGCTTCTCGGCCGCGCTGCTTCGGCTCGGGTACGACATCAACACGACCGACGACGCCCAGCTGGACGCAGCCCTCGCGCTGCTCCAGGAGCAGAAGCCCCTGTTGCGCACCTACAGCACCGATGACATCGGGGTGCTGTCGACGGGCGACGCCTGGATCATGCACGCCTGGGGTGCCGACGTGTACCAGGTCCAGGAGGAGCGGGCGTCGGTCGTGTACTACCTGCCCTCGGAAGGGGCCGTGCGCGGCTCCGACACGATGGCCGTGCTTGCCGGCGCTCCGCACCCGATCGCGGCCAACATGTTCATCAACTTCATGCTCGACGCACAGGTCTCGGCGGGCAACACCAACTACATCGGCTACATGGGCCCCAACGAGGCCGCCAAGCAGTTCATCGACCCGGCCATCCTCGAGGACGCGACCGTCAACCCGGACAAGACGGCCGTGGCGGCGCTCCAGGAGATCCACAACCTCGGTGCCGACGAGGAGAAGTACACCTCCCGCTGGGCCAAGCTCCGCGCCGGTGCCTGAGACCCCGGCGCGATGGGCGGTGTCGGGGCGTGGCTGACGATGAGGTGACGGGATGAAGCCGGACTGGCGGCGGGACGCGACTCTGCTGGTGCCGGGCATCGGCTGGCTGGTCGTGTTCTTCGCGATCCCGCTGGCCATCATCTTCGTCGTCAGTCTCGGCGCCAGGGATCAGTACGGCGGCGTGGCAATGGACACGCTGTCGTTCGGCAGCTACGTCCGCGCGATCGAGCCGGACTTCATCCCGACCGTCATCAACTCGTTCAAGTACGCGATCGCGACGACGGTGCTGGCGATCGCGATCGCCTATCCGATGGCGTACTTCATCGCGCGGTACGGCGGCAAGCGCAAGATGCTCCTGCTCGTGCTCGTGATGCTCCCGTTCTGGACGAGCTGGGTCATCCGCACCTACGCCTGGATGATCCTGCTCCGTGACAACGGGGTGGTGAACGGCGTGCTGGGCGTGGTGGGCATCGGGCCGTTCCAGATCCTCAACACGGATCTCGCGGTGATCCTGGGCATGACCTACGGCTTCCTGCCGTTCACGATCCTGCCGCTGTACGTTGCCATCGACCGGCTGGACCCGGCCCTCGTCCACGCCGCGCGGGACCTGTACGCCAGCGGACGGGCCGCCTTCATCCACGTCACCCTGCCGCTGACCATGCCCGGCATCGTGGCCGCCGCCATCCTGACGTTCATTCCCACGATGGGCGACTACGTGACCCCGGACCTCCTCGGTGGGGCGCAGACGACCACCGTGGCCAAGGTCATCCAGACGATGTTCCTCTCGGCCAAGGACTGGCCGTTCGGGGCCGCGCTCGGGTTCCTGATGATCGTGATCACCATCATCGGAACCCTGTCCGGGCTGCGGTTCCTGCGCCAGGAGGTCATCGGTTGACGACGCGTGCCCACCTGCTCCTGCGCGCCTACGCCGGTCTGGTGTACGTGCTGCTGTTCGCGCCGATCGTGGTCCTGATCCTGTTCAGCTTCAACGACTCCAAGCGCAACTTCAGCTGGCAGGGCTTCACCGTCGACTGGTATGTGACGCTGTTCGACGACCTGTTCCTGTCGCGGGGATCGGGGCTGCGCGACGCCCTCATCGTCTCCGCCCAGGTCGCGCTCATCTCGGTGCTGGTGACCACGATCCTCGGCACCCTCCTGGGGCTCGGGCTCGCCCGCCTGAAGCATGCCCGGTTCTCCGGCGCGATGGATACGCTGATCCTGCTGCCCATGGTGACGCCAGAGATCGTGATGGGCATCAGCCTGCTGCTGTTCTTCGCCCTGCTGTTCAACGCCAACGGCTCGCTGCTCCAGATCGCGATCGCCCACATCGCGTTCTCGATCAGCTACGTGACGATCGTCGTGCGCTCGCGAGCCGTCTCGCTCGATCCGCGGATGGAGGAGGCCGCCCGCGACCTCGGCGCGTCCGCGTGGGAGACGTTCCGCTACGTCACGCTGCCGCTCATCCGGCCGGCCGTGGCGGCCGGGGCGTTGCTCGCATTCGCGCTCTCGTTCGACGACCTCATCATCACGTCGTTCAACTCGGGGGTCGGCTCCTCGACCCTGCCGCTCTACATCTACTCCCGGATCCGCTTCGGCGTGACCCCGGAGATCAACGCCATCTCGACGATCGTCGTCGTCGGCACCGCGATCGTCGTCCTCGTCGCAACGCGGGTCAGTGACCGGCGGGCGCGCCGGAGACCCATCGCCGCGTGACAAGGAGACGCCCATGACGGACACGCTCGATCCTGTGACCACCTTCAGCGCCACGCCGCCGCTCGAACCCATCCGGACCAGCCGCCGCCTCCAGTTCCTCGACGACTCGCAGCTCGACCGGCTCCAGGATGCGACCCTGGCCGTGCTCGAGAACGTGGGGGTTCGCTTTCCCAACGAGCGCTCGCTGGAGATCCTGGGCGATCACGGCTGCGCCGTGGATCGTGGGACGCAGATCGTGAAGTTCCCGCGTGAGCTTGTCCGTGAGGCGGTCGCGCGTGCCCCGCGCTCGTTCACGATGGCCGCCCGCAACCCCGCGTTCGACCTGGTGCTCCAGGAGGGCGTGTCCTACTACACCCTCGACGGCTGCGGGGTGACCGCGGTCGATCCCGTCACCCGCGAGGAGCGGCCGTCGCGCAAGGAGGACCTCGCGCGCCAGGCGCGCGTCGCGGACTGGCTGCCCGGGATCGGCTTCGTGTGGGCGACGGTCTCCGCGCAGGACTACGGGCGGACATCGCAGCTCCACGAGATCGACGCCGGCTACAACAACTCGGTCAAGCACTTCCAGGCCATGGTCATGGGCGACGAGGCGGCCCGCTTTGCGGTCGAGATGGCGACCGTCCTCGCCGGGTCGAAGGAGGCCCTGCGGAAGCGACCCGTCCTGTCCAACCTGGTCTGCTCGATCGCGCCGCTCGCGCAGGACCACGCCGGCCTCGAGTCCGCGCTGGTGATGGCCGAGGCGGGGATCCCGGTGGGCTTCCTGTCGATGCCCACCCTGGGCACCACGGCGCCCTCGACGTCGGCCGGCGCGCTGGTGGTCGGCGACGCCGAGGTCATCTCGGGGATCGTGCTCCTCGAGCTCGCCTACCCGGGCGCACCCGTGTTCCATTCGATCATGAAGGCGTGGGCCGACCCCCGGACCGGGACGTACGTGGGCTACTCGATGGACTCGCGGGCCCGGTACGCACCGGTCGAGATGGCGCATCGCTGGGGGCTGCCGTCGATGGCCGCCTGCTTCGGCACCAATTCGCCGGCGGCCGGGACCTGGCTGGCGGCGTCCGACGTGGCGCTCGATCCGCTCCTCGGCGGGCTGTCGGGCGCGGAGATCGTCACCGGGCTGGGCCTGGACCGCACCTACACCGTCCTCTACCCGGAGGGGATCTTCCTCGACTACGAGCTCTACGAGCGGGCCCGGTACGCGCTGATGGCGATGGACATCAGCGACGAGACGCTGGCACTCGACGTCATCGCCAACGTCGGGCCGAGCGGGCACTTCCTCGCCGAGGAGCACACGCGCAAGCACATGAAGCTGGCCCTCAAGCGCGGCCTGGAGCACGACCTCGTCAACAACAAGTACCGGGACCCGGTCGAGGTCGCGCGCGAGCGCGCCGCATGGGTCAGCGAGAACCACCACCCGGAGCCGCTCGACCGGGCGGTGGCAGCCGAGCTGACGCGGATCCTGGAGGCGGCGAAGGGCGTGCTGGGCTAGCGGCATGGCCTCCTTGACTCCGCCGCTGGCGCCGATCCGCTCGGCTCGGCGGCTGCGGCTGCTCGACGACGGCCAGCTCGCGGACCTGCGCGCGGGAACGCTGGAGATCCTGGACACGATCGGGATCCACGTGCCGTCCGACCACGTGCTTGACCTGTACGAGGCGCACGGCGCGCGGGTGGACCGGGCGACCCGAAACGTCCAGCTGCCGCCGGATCTCGTGCTCACGGCCATGGCCCGGGCGCCGCGCGCGTACACGCTCGGGGGCCGGGTGCCGGGGTTCGACCTGCTCCTCGACGGGTCGGCGTTCCACGTGGCCACCGACGGCTCCGGGATCCGCGTGGTGGATCCCGACACCGGGGCGGTCCGGCCGTCCGTGCTCGCAGACGTCGAGGCGATGGCCCGGGTGGCCGATGCGCTGCCCGCGGTCGGGTTCTACTGGCCCATCGTGTCCGCGTCGGACCATCCGGCGACGGCCCCGGTCCACGAGCTGCTGGCCTCGTTCTCGGGCACCGTCAAGCACGTCCAGACCGAGACCGTGGTGGGCGCGCCGATGGCGCGCGCCGCGGTCGAGATGGCGCGGGTCGTGGCCGGATCCGAGATGGTCCTGCGGTCCCGGCCTCCGCTCTCGTCGCTCATCTGCGCGATCTCGCCCCTGGCCCAGGACGACGAGGGCATGGAGGCGGCGCTGGTGTTCGCGGAGGCCGGCATCCCGGTGGGGATCATGTCGATGGCCAACGCCGGGACCACAGGACCCGCGACCATCGCCGGGACCCTGGTCCAGGGCGACGCGGAGGTCATCGCCGCGCTCGTGCTGCTCCAGCTCGTCTCCCCGGGAGCGCCCGTCTACCACTCGCTGATGACCGGGGTGATGGACCCGAGGACCGGCGGCTACCTGTCGACGTCGATGTCGGGCGAGGTCGCGTACGGGGCTGGCGTGGAGATCGCCCACGCCTGGGGCGTGCCGACGCTGGCCGGCGTGTTCGGCACCGATGCCCCGGCGCCTGGCTGGCAGGTGGCGGCAGAGTCAGCGGTCAACCTCACCATGTGCGGGCTGCTGGGCGCGGAGACCGGGAGTGGCATGGGGCTGCTCGACGCGTGCACCGTCCTGTACCACGAGCAGATCGTGCTCGACGCGGACCTCTACGAGCGGGTCCGGGTGAACCTGGCTGGCCTCGACACCAGCCCGGCGGCGATGGCGCTCGATGTCGTCCGGGATGTCGGCCCGCGCGGGCACTTCCTGTACCAGGAGCACACTCGCACGGGGCTGCGCGCGATGCGGTTCTCATCCGTCACCGGCCGCCATGCCGAGGACGGGTCGGCGATCGAGGCGCGCGAGGTGGCCCGGTCCACGGTGGCGAGGCTCCTGCGCGAACACCAGCCGGAGCCGCTGGGTGAGACGGAGGCGGCAGAGCTCCGGAGGATCGTATCGGCGGCCGACGCGGAGCTCGGCGGGTAGCGGGCAGCCCGGGCGTACGATGCCGCGCATGGAACGGTGGCGCGTGGCGTTCGACGTGCAGGGGCCCGTCCAGGCCGAGATCTTCGTGGTCTGGCTCGCCGGCGATCACCTCGAGCTCACCGGCCCCTGTGGCGCGGCGCCGTGGCTGGTGGAGCTGGGGGCCGCGGATCACCCCGTCGAGGTCGTGACCCGGCTGGTCCGTGACGCGGTGGGCGAGCCGCTGCTCGTCCACTCGACGTCGTGGCGGCGGGACCGGGACGCGGTCATCCTGAGCTTCGTGGCCGTGATCGACCCGTCGCTCGTCGGCGGCATGGAGAGCCTGCCCGTCGGGCGCAGCGAGCTCGCCCGTGGCGAGGCCACCGCGGCTCCGCGAGCCATCGCATCGGCGCAGGTGGTCGAGCACGGGCTGCGGCACATCGCGTGGCTGGCCAAGGACGACCCCGTCGTCGCGTCCGAGCTGCCCGCGGGCTGGCGCGAGGTGCTCATGGGCTACGTCCCCGAGCCGTTCCGGAACCTGGGCTGAGGAGGAGACGTGGAACCCGAGATCCTGACGACGCAGTGCGCCTGTGGCTGGGAGGTCACCGGCCCCGAGGGCGAGGTGGTGGCCGCCGTCCTCGAGCACGGCCAGCGCCTGCACAACATGACGGCGACCCGCGAGGCGGTGCTCGCCAACGCCCGGCGCGTCGAGGCTCCGCGGGACGAGGACCAGGGCAGGCGAATCGCGGGCTGAGCGGCAGCTCGCCGGTCGAGGGCGGTCCCCGGCGCACCCGGGAGGCTGGCGGGAGCGCATGGGAGTCGAACCCACCGCGCGACGCCGGGCGCCGCGCCACTGGTTTTGAAGACCAGGGGGCCCACCGGGACCCCTCCGCTCCCCCGCGATCGCAGGGTAGCGCGTCGTCGTCGCGATGGGCTCGGACGGCGAGGTCCCGCCGGTCGAACGCGACCCCGCCGAACCCCACGAGCGCGCTCGCCGTCGCCAGGAGCACCGCGAGGTCCCCACCCAGGAGCCCGTTGCGGAGCGGGACGCCGCCCGAGTAATAGTGGAACGGCGAGACGTCGCGCAGCCGGTCGAGGCCCTCCGCGGACGGCCCGGGGTTGTTGCCGAAGAACGCGGCCACGCCCACGATCGCCACGATCCCGTGCGCGACCCAGCGTCGCCCGGTGGCGGCCCAAACCGCCAGGGCCAGGCCGGCGAACACGATCCCCGGGCGCGCGAACTGGAGGGACGCCGCCACGATGTTGGCGGCACTGATGTCGCCCAACTCCGCTGGGCCCGAGATGAGGATCACGGCGACGGCATGCACGCCCATGGCGGCCCGCATCTCGGCCATGACGACGCCGAAGCGCTGGACCAGCACGGACCACCGCGACACGGGATGGGCGAGCGTGAGATCCAGCCGGCCCGACTCCTCCTCGCCGGCGATGCCCGCGCCGCCTGCCCAAGCGCCCATCACGACAACCAGGATTGGGCCCAGCAGGCCGAAGGTGGTCGGGCATCGGGCCGGCGGCGAAAGGAACTCGAATCCATGGAGAAGCCGCCACCATCGCCAGTGGTGGGTGCGGGACCCCCTGCGAGGTCGTGCTGGGGCCGCCTATCATCGGCCGATGCGCGTCCGTCCCGAAGTCCAGCCGATCCGCCTGACCGACATGACCGACTGCGGGGGCTGCGCCGCCAAGCTGGGTGCCGACCTCCTGGGCGAGGCGCTGGCGGGTCTGGGTGCATCGAGCGATCCCGCCCTCATCGCGGGCCTCGATCCGCCCGACGATGCCGCCGCATACCGCATCAGTGACGACCTCGCCGTCATCGGCACGCTCGACTTCTTCCCCCCGCTGGTGGACGACCCGGTCGCCTACGGCGAGATTGCCGCCGCCAACGCCCTCTCGGACGTGTTCGCGATGGGTGGGCGGGTCCTGTTCGCGCTCTCGATCGCCGCCTTTCCCGAGGACTTTCCGAAGGCTGCGCTGGCGGCGGTGTTCGAGGCGGCGGCCGCCAAGGTGCGTGAGGCTGGCGGTGTGCTCGCCGGGGGCCACACCATCCGCGACGCCGAGCCCAAATACGGGCTTGCGGTGATCGGGGCGGCCCACCCGGACCGGCTGCTCCGCAAGGGCGGCGCGCGCCCGGGCGACGTGCTGCTGCTGACCAAGCGGCTCGGCACCGGGCTCCTCGTGAGCGGCCGGCGATCCGGACTGACCTCGGACGCGGACCTCGACGCGGCGATCGACCAGATGCGGACCCTCAACCGGGCCGCATCAGAGGTGCTGGTGCGACACTCCGTCCGGGGCGCGACCGACGTGACCGGGTTCGGGCTCCTGGGGCATGGGCTGGAGATGGCGCGTGCATCCGGGGCGCAGCTGGTGTTCGAGGCCGCGGCGCTGCCGGCCCTGGACGGAGCGCTGGTGCTGGCGCAGGCAGGCATCGAGACCGGAGGGGCGGGCCACAACCGGCGGTTCACGGCACCCGCGCTCACCGTCGGCGAGGGCGTGGACCCTGGGCTCGTAGCGCTGGCCCACGACCCGCAGACCTCCGGCGGCCTCCTGGCCGCGGTCGCGGCAGCCGATCTGGACGTCGTCGTCGCGGACCTGGCCGCGGCCGGTGTCATGGCCTGGCGCGTCGGTCAGGTGGAGCCGGGAGGACCGGGCGTCGAGCTCCGCTGAGCCGGGGGCACGGGCCGCCGGGTCACCATCCGGCTACTTGACGCGAACACCGCTGACTGCGTCGCCAGGCGCACCGGATATCCGCCCACGGGCCCGCCGACAGGACGAACGTGCCGCTGGGCGCACGGGATGTCGGTCCGGGCCGGTGGTTGGTCCGCTGGGCGGTTCGGTGGCCGGGCGGTTCGTCGGGCCCGGGAGCCGACGGGCGCCCGGGACCTCAGATGCGGAGGCGGCCCCAGGCGCCGGCCATCGCCGCCGCGGCGTACACCAGCGCCCACACACCCTGGTCGACGAGGTACGCGAGGAACGGGTAGACGACCGCCTCGCCCTCCGCGTACCCGGCGAACCGCACGAGGGTGATCCCGTACGAGAGGCCGAAGGCGATCACCGTCCCGATCGCGATCCCGCCCAGCAGGATCGCCGCCATGACCGGCCCGCGCTTGTAGCCCGTGAACCGCATGACGAGATCCGAGATCAGGCCGCCCGCGAAGAACCCGACGAGGATCACGAAGAAGCCGAGCTGCAGGCCGATCAGCCCACCGAGCGTCCCGGCGCCGACGGCGACAAGTCCCCCGATGACTGCCTGCTTCGGCTTCATCGACGTCAGCGGGTCATAGGCCGGCTTGCCGCACGACTTGCAGCGGAAGCCGACCGGCCCCTGCATGGCGCACCGGGGACAGATCGGGCGATCACAGCGGCCGCAGCGGACCCACGTCTCGCGGTCCGGGTGGCGGTAGCAGAACAGGCGCCCGTCGTCGGCGTCCGGATCGACGGCCTGGCTGGGCGCGGCGCCGTCGCTGGTCATGGCCCGGAGGGTAGCGCGAGTGGCCACCGAGTATCGCGACTCGCCACCGAGCCGCCTCGCCACCACCGGGCCGCGCCGCCACCCCACTCCGAGGCGGACGGGCCGGCCTCAGCCCTCGTCGAACGTGCCGTCCATCCAGTCGGGGTCGTCCTCGAGCAGCGCCCGCATCTCGAGGTACCGCTCGTGCTGGTCCGGGCTGTCTGCGTTGGCGCGGTACGAGGCCTCGTCGTCGAACATCGCGACGAGGAACAGCGTCGGCCGGTCGTACGGCTGCTCATCGGGCCGGAACAGCCAGCTGCCGCCAAACCCGGGGACGCCGAGGTCCCGGTGTCGCCGCAGGCTGGCGGCGAGTGCCTCCTCCGAGCCCGGAGAGGGATGCAGACGCGCGATGGTGCCGTACATGGGGACGCACCTCCTTCGCCGCACATGCTGCGCCCGGCCGCGTGGAACGACAAGGGCCCGCGCCGGATCGAGGACTACCCTTCCTCGCGCAGCTCCGCGTCCGCGGCGGCGAGGATCCGGTCCACCTCGTCCTGCACCGCTTCCGGGACCGGGTCCACCACCGGTCCGTCGAGGATCTCGCGAACGCGGTCACGCGCCCGGGAGTACATCGTCGGCTTGCCCAGCCCGTGCCACGCGTCGTAGCTTGCCCGGCCGATCAGCGCCGGCTCGTAGAACTCGCCGCTCCGGGCGGCGGTCCGGGTGGCCGGCATGGCCAGGAAGTTGCCGCCCGGCCCCACCTCGGCCACGTCGTCGAACAGCTCCGCCCCCTCGCGTCCGTCGACGCCCCCGAACAGGCGCAGCGCCAGGTGCGCGAGCTCGTTGTCCACCAGGATCTGCTCGAGGACCAGGGTCTGGTCCCCGTCCAGCTCGCCGTAGCCCACCAGGATGTCCGCGCCCGCCGAGATCCCGGGCAGCATCGTGACCAGCTTCTCGACGCACGCCTCCGCGCCCGTGTCGTGGGCATCCGTGGCGCAGCCGGCAGCCATTGTCGGCAGGCCGTAGAAGCGACCCATCGTGGTCAGCGCGGCGGACTGGATCCCCATCTCGGGGGTCCCGGCCAGGAAGGCCCCGGACCGGAAGTCCATGGACCCCACCGCGGAGCCGTACATGACCGGCCGTCCCGGGTTCGCGACCTGGAAGATCACCAGCGAGCTGAGCGCCTCGGCGTTGGCCAGGGCGATGTTCCCCAGCACCGAAGCGGGACCGGTCGTGCCTGGGACCGGCATCGGCAGCACGCACACCGGGACGTCCCAGCGGCCGAGGTCGAGGTAGGCGTCGAGCATCTCGCCGTCGTGGACGAGCGGCGCCACCGGGCAGTACACGACCGACGCCTCGTGCCGCTCGCGCGCCCGGGCCTCCCCACCCGCGAGCGCGGTGATGATCGCGCCCAGATACCCAGCCTGGTCCCGCCGGTGGAGCTCGTGCTGGCCGTGCTTTGACAGCGTGGTCAGCATCGCCGCGAACTCGTGGAGCGGCCGCGAGGCCACCGGCTTGTCGTTGGCCGCGACGGGCGGCCAGCCCATCACGGCGAGGTCGCACTGCTGGAACACCCGCATCGCGTCCACGGTGTCCTGTCGGGTCCCATACCGCCGCTCCCCGGTGGCGAAGTCGCGCGCAAAGGCTGCGGTCCCGTCCATCGCAAACCGGGTGCGCCCAGCGGGCACCGGGAAGTCGTGCTCCGGGTTGCGGGCCCCGAGCAGGAACGTGCGGGGAGCCCGGGCGAGCGCCGTCTCCACCAGCGACGGCGGCATCCGGACCGTGCCCGTTTCAGCGTCCACCTCCGCGCCGGCCTCGGCCAGCAGGGGCAGCGCCAGATCCCCGTGGACACGCAACCCGACGTCCGAGAGGATCTGGAGGGACGTCTCGTGGACGCGGGTCACCTCGTCGGGTGAGAGGAGCGTCGCCTCGTACCGCACCGTTCAGTCCTCCCTCGCGGCCCGTTCGAGCCGTTCCAGCTCCTCGGCGACCTCGTCCGGGAACGGCAGCGGCTCGTGAGCCCTGATCGCGGCGAATGCCTGCTCGCGGGCCTCGACCAGCAGGTCGGGGCGCCCCTGCGCCTCCCACCGGTCGAACGTGGAGTGGTAGCCGAGGCGGGGCAGCAGCCACTCGCCGCCCCGAACCGCGTCGCGGGTCTGGGTGCGGGCGAGGAAGTCCCCGACCGGACCCACCTCGTCCAGTGCGGTCAGGACGTCGGTCTCACCCCGGTCATCGGTGATCCCCTCGTGGAGCCGGCGGCACATCCGGTAGACCTCGACGTCGATGACCATCTGCTCGAGGCTCAGCGTGGAGGCACCGCCCAGCGAACCCGGCCCGATCAGGATGTCGGGCCACGAGATCACGGGCAGTGACCAGTTGAGCGTGCGCTCGTACGCCGCCTGGATGCCCGGCACGAAGTGGTCCGTGCCGCCGTTCGAGGCGATCACCGGCAGTCCGTAGAAGCGGCCCATCTCGGTGGTCGCCGCGCCCAGCAGGGAGTGCTCCGGCCCGCCACCCGCCCAACGGCCGGAGCGCGGCTCCATGACCGCGAGCGCCGGCGCATAGATGACCGGCGTGCCCTGGTGCGCGGCCTGGGCGAGCACGATCGCCCCGAGAACCTCGGCGTTACCGGAGACCACGGTCGCGCGCAGCCCCGTGGGCGCCGAGGTGCCCATCATCGGCATCGGCATGATCGCGATCGGGATGTCCCAGCCCGCCGTCGCCAGCCAGGCATCCGTGTGCTCGGCCTCCATCGCCAGCGGCGACACCGGGCAGAACAGGACCGAGAACGGATGGTCGCGGACGACCGCCTCGCGGGAGCCGAAGATCGTCACCAGCAGCTCCAGGAGCCACTTCGCGTCTGCCGGGGTCGCGATCTCATCCTGGATGTGCTTGGAGAACAAGGCGTGGACCTGGCGCCAGTGCGTGATCGCGGCGGCGGGACCACCCTCGTCCTCGCCCCCCGAGGTGACCATCCGCCAGTACGCACCCACCTCGTCCATGGTGTCGATCAGCCGGGTCGCGTTCGCCCAGTCGTCCCAGGTCGGCGGCCGGCGGACCCCCTCGACCGCGTCGTAAACGGTGGTCGTCTCGCCATCGGGCATCAGGGTGCAGTCGCCGGCGTTGAGGGCCACGGAGAAGCCGGGTCGGCGACCACCGAGCGCGAACTGCTTCGGCGCCGCCGCGACGGCCGCCTCCACCAGGGAGCGCGGAAACCGGACGCGCCGGTCGCCCTCGTCGACCTGCGCCCCGGCCCCACCCAGGATCCGGCGGGCACTGGCGGAGTCGATGCGCATGCCGGTCCGGGACAGGGCAGCCAGCGACTCCTCGTGGATCCGCTCCACCTGCGCGTCGGTCATGACCCGGAGGACGGTTGCCATGCTGCTCGCTCCGACTGCTCTGTGCCCGGCTGGAGGCCTTGGCACGGCGTGACCTCGTGGCTGAGAACAGGACGCGGGCGGAGGCTAGCACCGGCCCGGGGCCGGGGGAACGAGCCGGTGCGCGGGGCGGGCCAGGCCTGGCGGGTCAGGCCTCGCGCGACAGCACCACGACCGCGTACGGCCCCACGGCGACCAGCCCGCTCTGCTCGCAGCCATCCATCGGGTCGCCGTCGGCATCGAGGTCGAATGCTTCGTGGCTGCCGAACGCCGGGTCGTACGTGGCCCAGTCCAGGTTCAGCCGGACGATCCAGCGGCCCGGTGCCGGGAACCCGATCCGCAGGTCCTCGATGGTGTGGTGCGCGAAGTTGGCGACCACCACCGTGTCGTCGTGGGGACCGCCCTCGTGCCAGCGGTGGAAGGCGAGCAGCTTCTGGACGTTGTCCGCCCGCAGGATTCGGAGACCCGTCCCGCGCAGGCCGCGCGTCGTGCCGTCTCGGGCCCGGCGGAGCGCGATGAGGTCCCGGTGGGCGCGCAGGATCCCGTCATTGGCGGCGACCTTGTTCCAGTCGAGCGCGATGGTGTCGTCGAACCGGCCGCCCTCCAGCAGCTCCTGGCCCTGGAACAGCATCGGGATGCCGGGTGACGTCAAGACCAGCGCGGAGCCCAGCATGCTCCGCTTCTTTGCCCACCAGCTGTCGGCCGCGCCCGGCGCGATCGCCTCCGGGACGCGGACCATGTCGTTCGCCACGTTGTCGTGGGACTCGGTGTAGATCACGCGGGTCGATGGGTGGCCGCGCCCCTCGCCGGTGATCGCGGCGGCCACCGCCTCGAGATCGCGGTCCGCGTCGTCGGCAGCCTCGAGCGCGGGCCGCACGCCGTGCAGGAACGCCGGATCCCACTGGGCATTGAAGCCGGCGCCGCCGTCGGCGGTCGGAGCGACGATGACCGGGTCACTCCGGATGTCCTCGGCGATCATGATCTTCCACGGCTGACGGGCCCTGACCTCGTCGGTGAGCCAGGCCATGAACGACCAGCCGTCGGGGAGCTCGGTATCGGAGTTGCCCGTCTCGCCGTCGATCGACCGGATGTAGAGCGTGGCATCGACGCGCAGGCCGTCACAGCGGAAGTCCTCGAGCCAGGTCAGGGCGCTGTCCCGCAGGAACGTGCGGACCTCGCCGCGGCCGTAGTCGGGACGGGTGCGGCCCCACGGCGTTGCCGCGCGATCGTCGTTGTAGGTGTAGATCCCGCCGCCGTCGCCCTCGGACCAGCCGTCGAAGCGCCACAGGTCCAGGTCGGACGGGCCCAGGTGGTTGTAGACGACGTCGACGATGATCCCGATCCCGTTGGCGTGTGCCTCCCGGACAAACCGCTTGAAGGCGTCCGGCCCGCCGTACGACGACTCGATCGCGAACAGGTGAACCGGGTTGTAGCCCCAGGACACGTCACCGGCGAACGCGAACGGTGGCATCACCTGGACGGCAGACACGCCGAGCTCGCGCAGATATGGCAGGCGTCTGGCGGCACCATCGAACGTCCCGCGTCGGTCGGCCGTTGAGGTGAACGTGCCCACGTGCATCTCGTAGATCACGAGATCGTCCCAGGACGGGGCCCGGTACTCGTCCTCGCCCCAGTCGAAGGCCGATGGGTCGTAGACGATCGCGTTACCGACGGAGCTCGTGACGGAGCGGGCATAGGGGTCGATGCGGGACAGGTCACCGTGCGGGGTGCGGATGGTGAACCGGTACTCGTCACCAGGCGCTGCCCGGTCGACGTCGGCCGACCACGTGCCGCTCGATCCATCCCCGTCGAGCCAGAGCCGGGTCGCGTCCATCGACCAGCCGTCGAAGGTGCCGGTGACGAATGCGGCAAGGGCGTGGGGGGCCCAGACCCGGAAGGTCGTGCCGCCGGGATAGGGAACGGCACCCATGCCGGAGCGTTGGGAGGGCTGGCTGGATGGCACGGAGGCAGCGTACGGCAGCCGCCACCATGACGATGGCCGACCGACTACTATCTGCCGATCGGATTCACTCCCTACAGAGGTACACCAGTGCCGAAGGAGTACGTCCGCCTGACGACGCCGCTCGTACGTGACGGCGACCGCCGCTCCGGAGCGCCTCTCCGCCCAGCCACCTGGGACGAGGCGCTGCAGCGGACGGTCGACGGGTTCCGGGCAGCGGGTGAGGCGCACGGCTCCAGGACGTTCGGGGTCTTCTCCTGCAGCCGCTCGACCAACGAGGTCAACTACGCCGCCGGCAAGTTCTCCCGCGTCGTCCTGGGCAACAACAACATCGACAGCTGCAACCGCACCTGACACGCCCCCTCTGTCGCCGGTCTGGCGACCGTGTTCGGCGCTGGTGGGTGCACCAGCTCATATGAAGAGATGGAAGACACGGATGTCATCCTGCTCTGGGGCTCCAACGCCCGGGAGACGCATCCGATCATCTTCCACCACCTTCTCAAGGGGGTCCGCAACGGCGCGCGGATGTACACGGTGGATCCGCGGCGCACGTCGTCTGCGGAGTGGGCGGACGTCTGGCTGGGCCTCGATGTGGGGACCGACATCGCGCTGGCGAACGCGATGGGCCGTGAGATCATCGCGGCCGGGCTCGCTAACGACGAGTTCATCCGGCGCGCCACGGTGAGCTTCGACGCGTACCGGGCCTCGGTGGAGCCGTGGACGCTGCAGAGGGCGGAGCAGGTCACGGGCGTCGCGGCCGACGCGATCCGGGAAACCGCCCACGCCTACGCCACTGCGGGCAAGGCGATGATCTGCTGGACGCTGGGCATCACCGAGCACCACAACGCCGTGGACAACGTCCTCGCCCTGATCAACCTCTCGCTCCTGTGCGGGCACGTCGGGAAGTGGGGCTCCGGTCTCAACCCGCTGCGCGGCCAGAACAACGTCCAGGGCGGCGGCGACATGGGCGCGCTGCCGGACCGGCTGCCGGGCTTCCAGCACATCGAGACGGAGGCCAACCGACTCCCCTTCGAGCGCGCGTGGAACGTCACCCTCCCACCGAAGCGCGGCTGGAACCTGTCCGCGATGTTCAACGCGATGGAGCGCGGCGACCTCACGGCGCTCTACTGCATCGGCGAGAACCCGGTCCAGTCAGAGGCGGACATGCACCGGACCAAGGGGCTCCTCGAGAGCGTCGGGTTCATGGTTGTCCAGGACATCTTCCTGACCAAGACCGCGGAGATCGCGGACGTGGTGCTCCCGGCCGCCGCCGCGTGGGCGGAGTCCGAGGGTACCGTCACCAACTCCGAGCGGCGCGTCCAGCGGGTCCGCAAGGCGCTCGAGCCACCCGGCGAGGCACGGGACGACCTCTGGATCATCTACGAGCTTGCCCGCCGGATGGGCCACGACTGGGGCGAGGCCTCGGCTGAGGCCGCCTGGAACGAGCTGCGGACCCTGTCCCCGGCGCACGCCGGCATGAGCTATGCCCGCCTCGAGGCCGAGGACGGCCTGCGCTGGCCGTGTTACGACGAGACCCACCCCGGTGAGCCGTTCCTCCACTCGCGGCTGTGGGCAGATCCCGTGGTCGGGAACAAGGCGCCGTTCGTGGCCGTGGAGCACGAGGGGCCGGTGGATGAGCTCACCGACGAGTACCCGATCCGGCTCACCACGGGGCGGCACCTGGACTCGTACAACACCGGCGTCCAGACCGGGCCGCTGCGCTCGCCCCGGCGACGCGGTGAGACCCTGGACCTGTGCCCCGAGGACCTTGCCTCCTTCGAGTTGGCGGAGGGCGACATGGTGCGCGTGATCTCCCGCCGTGGCGAAGTCGAGGCGCCGGTCCGCGCGGACCGGTCACTGCGACCCGGCCTTGCGTTCATGACCCTGCACTACCAGGACGACGTCCCGGTCAACCAGCTGACGATCGACGCCACGGACTGGAAGTCCGGCACGGCCGAGTTCAAGGCGACGGCGATCCGGATCGAGAAGCTCGGGGCGGCTGTTCCGACGGGCTGAGCGCCGACCGGAGTCGCGCGAGGCAACCGGGCTCGCCCGTGGACGGCTGCAGTCCGACGGCTCCCTCCCGGTCACGTCACCGTCCCGGCAGGCCGCCGACCTGACCGGGAATCACGCGTTGCGGCCGGTGACTGGCCGCGCCGGTTCCGCGCATCTCCATGCGCCCCATGCGATCGCCCTTCTAGGACTTCGTCTCCTGGAGGTCGCAGCGGAGGCAGCGGCTGGCCTCCTCGATGGCCTCCTCGCGGGAATAGCCCGCCTCGCGTGCCTCGCCTGCCTCGCCGCCGCTGGCCCGCAGGTCCCGGCTCTGCCGCTCGGGGCGGAAGCGCTGGCCGGTTTCGACAGGCAGGGGAGGCAGCTCGCTGAGGATCTCGGCCGGGGCGAGGTGCTCGTCGATCTCCCCGCCCCCACCGAGGTGCAGATCGATGACCCGCGCGGCCTCACGGCCGCGCGCGATCGCTTCGACCGCGGAAGCTGGACCGAGGCTCGCGTCGCTGCCCAGAAAGACGCCCTCCGCGTCCTCGTCCCGGGCCTCCAGCGGATAGCCGCCGCGGGCACTCGCCGAGATGTAGATCGCGTCGTAGCCCTGCTGCCTGAGGGCGGCCACGCCGGGAACCGGCACGTTGGTCTGGATCCTGACGCCGGCCGATTCGATGATGGCCAGGTCCTGCTCGAGGGCGCGGGTCATCGGCCCGGCCCGCCTGGGCTCGGGCATGCCGGATCCCCCGTCGGGCAGGCGATAGCGGAGCATGCCGCCCGGCTCGGGCAGGGCCTCGAGCACGGTGACGTCGTGATGACCCAGCTTCGCGAGGTAGTACGCGACCGTCAGGCCATCCGGGCCGGACCCGATCACCGCCACCGCTCGCCCCGACCTCGGGCCGCGAGCCGCGGGCAGCCGCGCCTCGGCCTGGCGGCCAAACCTGATCGATGCGTCCTTGAGCGCGCGTACGGCGATTCGCTCATCGAGGTCCCCGCGGCGGCAGGACCGCTCGCAGGGATGGAAGCACGCCACGCCGCACACGGACGGCAGCGGCAGCTTCTCGCGGACGACCAGGTAGGCATCCTCGAAGTTCCCCTGGCTGACGAGCCGGACATAGCGGTGGGCTTCCACGCCGGCTGGGCACAGGTGCTCACAGGGGGCCACGACGAGGCCGGGGCACATGCCCGCGCGGCAGTGCTTCCGCTCGATGTGCTCCAGGTACTCGTCCCGGAAGTACTGGAGCGTGGTCAAGACAGGGTTGGGTGCCGTCTGGCCAAGGCCGCACAGCGAGGTGGCCTTGACGGTTCGCCCGAGCTTCTCGAGCAGCGGGATGTCCTCGGAACGTCCCTCGCCGCGGCAGATCCGGTCCAGGATCTCCAGCATCCGGGCGGTTCCCTCCCGGCACGGCGTGCACTGGCCGCACGACTCCTCCTGGGTGAAGGTGAGGAAGTAGCGGGCGAGGTCCACCATGCAGGTGCTCTCGTCCATGATGACCAGGCCGCCCGAGCCCATGATGGAGCCGGCTGCCTTGCAGATGCTCGTAGTCGATCGGCATGTCGAGGAGCTCGGCCGGCAGGCAGCCGCCCGACGGGCCGCCGGTCTGCGCGGCCTTGAACGTCCCGTCGCCGGGGATGCCGCCGCCGATGTCGTCAGACGACCTCGCCGAGCGTGATGCCCATCGGCACCTCGATCAGGCCGGGTCGGTCTGATCTTGCCCGGTCAGGGCGAAGGTCTTGGTCCCCTTGCTCGTGCTCGGTGCCGAAGCTCGGCGTACCACTCGGCGCCCCTCGCGGAGGATGCTCGGCCACATTGGCCAGCGTCTCGACGTTGTTGATGTTGGTGGGTTTGCCGAACAGCCCCTTGATCGCCGGGAACGGCGGCCGCGCGCGCGGCATGCCCCGCTCGGCCCTCGATGCTGGCGATGAGCGCGGTCTCCTCGCCGCACACGAACGCCCCGGCACCCTCCTTGATCTCGATGTCGAAGGAGAACCCGATGCCGAGGATGTCCTGCGCCGAGCAGCCCGAGCTCCCGCATCTGGTCGATGGCGACCGTCGAGGCGCTCGATGGCCAGCGGGTACTCGGCCCGGATGTAGACGTACCGTCGGCTGGCGCCGATGGCGTACCCGGCGATGCACATGCCCTCGAGCACCGCGTGCGGGTCGCCCTCGAGCACGGACCGGTCCATGAACGCCCCGGGGTCGCCCTCGTCGGCGTTGCAGATCACGTACTTGCTGTCCCCGGCGCGGCCGGCAGAACTCCCACTTCGCGCCGGTGGGAAAGCCGGCGCCGCCACGACCGCGCAGGCCGGAGGCCTTGACCTCCTCGATGACCTCCTCGGGCTGCATCGCGAGCGCCCGCTGCAGCCCGGCATACCCGCCGCGGGCGAGGTACTGATCGACGGCCGTCGGATCGATCACGCCGCAGTTGCGCAGCGCGATCCGGACCTGGCGCCGGAGTACCGGAAGATCCGCCAGGCGCGGGATCCCGGCGATGGTCGTGTCCCCGGCGCTGCCGAGCGCATGGCCTGGCGGCGGATCGTCGCGCAGGAGATGGCCCTCGAGGATCTCACCGAGCGAGTTGGGCGTCACGTGTCCGTAGGTGACTCGCGGAAGCCCCGGTGCCTCGATGTCGAGAAGCGGCTCGGCGAAGCACATCCCGACGCAGCCGACCGGCATCACGCGCGCCGACGCACCCAACCGGTCCAGCTCGCCCTGGATCGCCTCGAGGATCTCCCCGGCCCCGGCGGCGAGCCCGCAGGTCGCCGCGCCCACGGAGATGACCGGCCGGCCATCCTCGTGGAGGCGGCGCCACGCCTCCCGCGCGTCGGCGATCCGCTCCGACAGGTCCCCCGGGCAGGTCGGCACGGGGGCCGTCACGCGGCTGGCCTTGCCGGCCTCAGGTGTGTTCGACGCGGAGCGGGGCAAGCCCGGAGCGTGGGGTTCCAAGCGGGCCGCGTCCACCAGTGCCCTCGCGGTGGTGCCGGTCTGGCGCCCGTGGACGCCGGCGTTGCTGAGGACCACCGGCGCCAGGGCACATGAGCCGAAGCAGGCCACCGTCTCGAGCGTGTGCTGCCGGTCGGAGGTCGTCTCCCCCGCACGGATGCCGAGATGGTCCTCGAGCTCGCGGAGCACGGACCCGCTGCCGCGGACATGACAGGCCGTGCCACGGCACACGGTGATCGTGTTGGCGCCCCGCGGCTCGAAGTGGAACTGGGAGTAGAAGCTGGCCACCCCGAAGACCCGGCTGAGGGGCACTCGAAGGTGATCGGCGGCCGCCTGGGTGGCAGGCTCGGGCAGGTAGCCCGCCTCCTCGTGGACGAACTGGAGAACCGGGATCACGAGGCTGGGGTCGGATGGGAAGCGTCGGGCGATCGCCTCGCGCCACGCGGTCGCCGTGCGCTCGGCCGGCTCGCGGGTCGCGGTCATCGGACGACCTCCTCAACGGGGGCCGGCTCCTGGGCCTGGGGCAGCTTCTCGACCCGGATCGCGCAGTGCTTGAGCTCGGGGGTCTGGGTGACGGGGTCGCTCGCTTCCGTCGTGAGCACGTTCGCGTTCGCCTCGACGAAGTGGAACGCCATCCAACAGACGCCGGGCGGAGACCGGCGGGTGACCCAAACCCGCACCTGGAGCGAACCGCGCCGAGATGTCACCCGGACCATCTCGTGGTCGGCGATCCCCAGGCGCTCGGCATCGTCCGGACTGATCTCGATCAGTTCCTCCCCGAACACGTCATCGAATCCGGCCGACCGGTGGGTCTGGGTCCCGCTGTGGTAGTGCCAGAGTCGACGGCCCGTGCTGAGCACGAGCGGGAACTCCGCGTCTGGCAGCTCGTCCGGGGGCACCCACTCGACCGGCACGAACCGCCCCTTGCCGCGGGTGAACTGGCCGCCCCGGTGGAGGTACGGCGTGCCCGGGTGGTCCAGGGTGGGGGCCGGCCACTGCACGCCGACGTCCTCGCACCGGTCCCAGGTGATCCCGTGGTAGGCAGTGCCCAGCTCGCGCAGCTCCTCCCAGATGCCGGCAGGGCTCGAGAACCCCAGGTCGTGGCCCAGTCGCCGGGCGAGCTCGGAGAACACCCACCAGTCGTCCCGGGCCTCCCCCGGCGGCCGCAGCGCCGGGCGCACGCGCTGCACGCGGCGCTCGGTGTTCGTGTAGGTCCCATCGGATTCGGCCCAGGACGTGGCGGGGAACACGACGTCGGCGAAGGCCGTCGTCTCGGTCTCGAAGATGTCGTTCACGATGACCAGCTCCGCGGCCGCGAGGAGCGCCGCCGTCCGGGTGCTGTTCGGTTCGCTGACCGCGATGTTCTCACCGAACACGTACAGCGCCCGCAGGCTCCCGTCCTCGAGCCCGTTGAGCATCGAGGGGATATTGCGACCGACCGCGGTCGACAAGCCCGGACGGCCCCATGCCCGCTCGAACTTCGCGGCAACCGCGGGGTCGTCGACCCGCTGGTAGTCCTGGTAGACGTCGGGCAGCGCGCCCACGTCGCACGCGCCCTGCACGTTGTTCTGCCCGCGGAGCGGATTCAGCCCCGCGCCGGGTCTGCCGAGGTTGCCAAGGAGCATCTGCAGGTCCGCCAGGACCTCGACATTGGCGGTCCCGCAGATGTGCTCGGTGATGCCCAGGGTGTAGTAGACGCCCGCTGACTCCGACTCGCCGAGGACGCGGGCAACCTGTCGGATCACGTCGGCGGGGACGCCGGTGATCTGGCTCGCCCGCTCGACCGGGTAGCGCTCCACCGTCTGGCGGAGGGCCTCGAACCCCTCGGTGTGCTCCTCGATGAAGGCCTCGTCCGCCCACCCCTGGCTGATGATCTCGTGCATCAGCCCGTTGATGCAGCGCGATGTCGGTGCCGACCCGGTGCTGGACGTGGATGTCGGCCCAGCGGCACAGGTCGATGGTCCGGGGATCGCACACGATGAGCTTCGCGCCCTTCCGGTGGGCGCGCTTCATGTAGTACGAGATGACCGGATGGGCCTCGGTCGTGTTGGAGCCGATGACGAAGAGGACCTTCGCCTGCTCGATCTCCTGGATCGAGTTGGTCATCGCCCCTGATCCGAATGTGGTCGCCAGACCGGCGACCGTGGGAGCGTGTCACGTTCTCGCGCAGTGGTCGATGTTGTTGGTGCCGATCGCCGCCCGGGCATGAACTTCATGCGCCGCGTAGTTGTTCTCGTTGGTCGTCCGGGCGCACGCGATGACGCCGATGGCATCCGGGCCATGACGCCGGCGGATCCCGGCCAGCTTCTCCGCCGTGAAGTCGAGGGCCTCATCCCAGCTCACCGGCTCCAGCGGCATGTCGCGCGTCCGCCGCATGAGCGGCGCGGTGAGGCGGTCGGGGCTGGACGGCGAAGTCGTAGGCGAACCGGCCCTTGACGCACAGCATCCCGTCGTTCGGCGGCGTGCCCTCCACGCCGGTGACGCGAACGATCCGGTTGGCGGCGCGGTCGACGTGGAGCTCCATCTGGCAGCCGACGCCGCAGTACGGGCAGGTGGTCCGCACCTTGTCGAGCTCCCAGGGTCGACCCATGGCCGCGGCCTTCTTGTCCGTGAGGGCGCCCGTCGGACACAGCTGGACGCACTCGCCGCAGTGGACGCACGAGGACTCGCCCATCGGAAGCCCGTCGTCACAGACGACGGCCGATTTCGTGCCCCGGTAGCCCATCCCGAGGACCTCGTTGACGACCAGTTCGTTGCAGCCGCTGATGCACCGGAAGCAGTGGATGCACTTGTCCGGCGCATGGACGATGAACTGGCTCGACGTGTCGACCGCCCGCCGCCCGCCGCCCGCCGCGAACGAGGGCCGCTCGATGCCAAGCCGATAGGCCGCGTCCTGGAGCTCGCAGCGCCCCGTCGCCTCGCAAGTCAGACAGTCGTGATTGCCGGAGGCAAGGAGCAGCTCGACGTTCATCCGACGAGCCTCGGTCACCGGCGCGGTGGTGGTGCGGACCTCCATCCGGTCACGAACGGGCAGCGTGCAGGTGGTCTGGAGGCCGGGCATCCCCGTGACCTCGGCGACACACACGCGGCACAGGCCGGCCTGGCCTACCCGGGTGGTAGCACAGGCTGGGCACATACGCGCCCAGCTCGCGGGCGACCTCGAGCACGGTCTGTCCAGGCCGGGCAACGACGTCGCGTCCGTCAATCGAGAGGCGAATGGCTGGGGCTGTCTCACCGGATGTCATCCGGAGTGGGGTGTTCCTGATCGTGCGGCGACATCCATCTGCAACCATCTCTCGCGCCGCCCGCCCACATGCCGCCAGCGATCCGGCCGGCCAATCACGCGCGTCGCGCGACGCCATCGTCACAGGTCCGTGCCCCGTCGAGGGCGGGCCAAACGGCCCAAATCAGCCCGACCCGAGGTGGTGGGTGACCCGATGATCGGCGTGGTGTCCGCCTCGACGGCCTGCCGGTCTGCCGGCGGAGTCGTACACTCGGCCGCCATGGATCTCTATGTCGTGGATGTCGCCGCCACACCCAAAGAGCGGGTGGCGATCGACGCCGTCCTGGACCCCGTCGTCGGCCCCGTCAACGGGGGCTGGGACGGCGGCGAGCGGGACGTGCGCAAGGACGGGCGCGTCGCACGGGGCGGGCATGAGGCTCGCTCCCACCGGCACATGCTGCTGCCGGCGCTTCACGCGGCCCAGGACAGCGTCGGCTGGATCAGCCAGGGCGCCCTCGGGTACATCTGCCGGCGCCTGACGGTCCCGCCCGCGGAGGCCTACGGCGTCGCGTCCTTCTACGCGCTGCTCTCCACCGTCCCGGAGCCGCCCGCCGTCGCCCATGTCTGCGACGACATGGCCTGCCGCCTGGCCGGCGCGGAGGCGCTGTGTGCGCGACCTGGAGCGCCGGCTGGGGCCTGCCGGCCGGCCGGCCCCGGGGTGCACAGGCGACGTGGAAACGGAGCCCATGCCTGGGTCTGTGCGAGCAGGCGCCCGCCGCGCTCTTCACCGTCGCCGGCGACCCGCCCGTCCGGCGCTCCCTCGGCCCCGTCGATGCCTCGAGCGTGATCGCCCACCTTCACGCGGGCCTCCGCGGGCTGGAGCACTCGGACGCGCTGGCCGGCACCCTCGACACCGTCCCCACCCGGAGCGCCTCGCGGCGCTTCGACGGTTCGTCCCCCAGGCGGGCCAACCCGGACTCCGCCTCCTTGCGCGCGTCGGCCGGATCGACCCCACCAGCCTCACCGCCTACCTTGCCAACGGTGGCTTTCGGGCCCTCAAGGAGGCCACGCTGCAGGGCCCCGAGCGGGTCATCAGCGAGATGATCACCGCCGAGGTCCTGGGCCGCGGTGGGGCCGCCTTCCCCGCCGGCCAGAAGTGGGCCGCCGCCCGCGCGACCCGGGCCTGGCCCAAGCACATCGTGTGCAACGCGGACGAGGCCGAGCCCGGCACGTTCAAGGACCGCGCGATCCTGGAGGAGGACCCGTTCGCCCTGGTGGAGGCGATGACGATCGCCGGCTTCGCCGTGGGCGCCGAGCGGGGCTGCGTGTACCTCCGGGGCGAATACCCGCTGGCCGAGGCGCGTCTGGCCAGAACGCCATCGACCAGACCCGCGCGAAGGGCCTGCTTGGCATCGACATCATGGGCGCCGGCTTCGCCTTCGACATCGAGATCCGTCGTGGTGGCGGCGCCTACGTGTGCGGTGAGGGCACGGCGATCTACGAGTCGATCGAAGGCAAGCGCGGCGAGCCACGCAACAAGGCTGCCCGCTCCACGACCGCCGGCCTGTTCCAGAAGCCGACGGTCCTCAACAACGTGGAGACCCTGGCCAACGTGCTCGACATCGTCCTCGAGGGCGGCGAGGTCTACGCCGCGCTGGGTACCGAGAAGTCCACCGGCCACAAGCTGTTCAGCATCTCCGGCCACATCGCCCGGCCGGGCGTCTACGAGGCCGAGTTCGGCATCACGCTTCGCGACCTGATCGAGCTTGCCGGCGGCATCCCCGGGGGCCGGGCCCTGAAGGCCGTGAACATCGGCGGGGCGGCCGGGGCCTTCGTGGGCCCGGAGCACCTGCACATGCCGCTCACGTTCGAGGCCGCCAAGGCGGCCGGCGCAACCCTCGGTGCCGGTGCCATCGTCGTGTTCGACGAGACCACCGACATCACCGACATCCTCCGGCGCATCGCGGCGTTCTTCCGCGACGAGTCCTGCGGGCAGTGCGTCCCGTGCCGCGTCGGAACCGTGCGGCAGGAGGAGCTCCTCGCCCGGCTCGCCGCCGGCAAGGCCAACGGCACCATCGAGGATGAGCTGGCGCTGCTCTCCGATCTCGGCCAGGTCATGCGGGACGCCTCGATCTGCGGCCTGGGCCAGACGGCCAACGACGCCGTCCGGACCGGCATCCGCTTCGCGGAGGTGACGGCATGAGCGCGACGCCCAAGCCCCTGTACACGGGCGTCGACCCGGTCATCTTCACCACCAACCCGGCCCGATCGCCGGTCATGCCCGCTCCGCCCCCGACCCGCGAAGCGAAGCCGGTCGAGATGACGATCGACGGCAGCCCGGTCACGGTGCCGGCCGGCTCCACGATCCTCGAGGCCTGCCGGGAGCAGGGCATCGACATCCCCACCCTGTGCTACGGCCAGACCCTCACCCCCGAGGGCGTGTGCCGGATGTGCGTGGTGGACACCGGCGCCAGGGCACTCACCCCGTCGTGCTCGGCCAAGGTGTCGCAGGGCATGTCGGTGGAGACCGAGAACGACAAGGTCCGCCACTCGCGCAAGCTCGTGCTGGAGCTGCTCGGCTCCTCGGTGGACATGGACCTGGCCGGTCCGGAGCTGCCGGATCGCACGATCGCACGCCTACATGGAGCGCTATGGCGCGGACCCGTCGCGGTTCGGGCCGGCCGCGGCGCCGGCGCCGCTGGGCGAGCGCGACACCCGCCAGGCCGGGCACCACCACGCCACGGACGGGTCGACCGCCGAGACGGTGGCGCAGCCGGTGAAGGTCGACAACGAGCTGTTCGTCCGTGACTACGCCAAGTGCATCCTCTGCTACAAGTGCGTCGAGGCCTGCGGGGTGGACGCCCAGAACACGTTTGCCATCTCGATCGCCGGCCGCGGCTTCGACTCCCGGATCTCGACCGAGTACGACACCCCGCTCGACGTCTCGGCCTGCGTGTTCTGCGGCAACTGCATCAACGTCTGTCCCACCGGCGCGCTCATGTTCCGCTCCGAGTTCGAGATGCGCCAGGCCGACACCTGGGACGAGTCGCGCCAGCACGTGGTGGACACGATCTGTCCGTACTGCGGCGTCGGCTGCACGCTTTCGCTCCACGTCCAGGACAACCGGATCGTGAAGGTCATGTCGCCTGCCGACTCCGATGTCACGGCCGGCAACCTGTGCGTGAAGGGTCGCTTTGGCTACGACTTCGTCCAGGTCCGGCCAAAGGGCGTACGCGAGGACGGGGCCACCGCCTGAGGTCACCGCCAGAAGGTCACCGCCGGATGCCGGGCCCCGTGGCGCGGCACGCCACGCCGGCGGGAGGCGCAGCGGTTCGCCACCCGGCTTGCGCCCTCGGTCACGGGCACCGACACTGCAGGCCACAGTGCCCGCCATGCTACGTGCCGGACGGCCCTACGCACGCGTCTCTATCGAAAGGCACAGTCGCCTCATGAGCGTCCCGTCGGGTACCCGCGACCTCCATCGCCTTCGGTGGGCCACCATCCTCCTGCCGATCGGCTTCGTGTGGGCGTTCGAGCTGCTCCGGTTCCTGGTCCTGGATCCGCAGCTCGGCGGCGACGAGAGCTACATCGCCTCGGCGATGATCATGGGCGGCGCGATCGTCGTGTTCGCGGTGATCGTCTCGATCTACCTCGACCGGACGCAGCGGCAGCTGGTCGCCCAGAACAAGGACCTGACCGCGACACATGCCGTCAGCTCTGCCGTGCGTGGCGGCCTTTCCCTGCCGGACCTGCTCGAGCAGTCGCTGGACCGCGTCGTGACCCAGACGCACGCCCTGGCCGGGATCGTGACCGTCAACGTCGCCGACGACCAGCCCCTCGTGGTGCGCCGCCCGTCGAGCCTCGATCCGGGCCTCGCCTGGCTGGGCGCGGTCCTCGACGAGCCGAATGACCCGGCGGTCGATGCCCCGCGGTACCTCCGCCGGACCGGCATCGACACCGGCATCCTCGACCTTCCCCTGATCCGCGGCACCAGCCGGATCGGGCACCTGCGCCTCGCGTTCCACCCGCCGGTGGAACCCGACATCAGCGATGCGGCGCTCGTCGACATCGCCGGCGAGATCGCGGGCGCCGCCCAGCTGGGTCTGACCGTCTCCGATCTCCACCGCCGCGAGCGCGAGCGTGAGGCTCTCTACGCCGTTGCCCTCCAGCTCACCGGCCGGGGTGAACTCCGGGATGTCCTCGACACCATCACCCGGCATGCGCGCGACCTCCTCGGTGCCGAGCGGGCGGTGGCCTGCCTCGCCGACCCGCGCGGGACCGGGCTCACGACCGGCTCCGGTCGTGACCGCCTGGCGATGGCGGACGACGGCTCGGTCTGCCAGGTCCACCACGAGAAGGCCATGGGCAGCCACCCGCAGAACCCGAGCTGCCCGATGGTGGCGCGCACCGATGGCTCCCACTGGTTTGCGCGTCCGCTCCGTGGGCCCGACGGGATCCTCGGTGAGCTGTGCGTGGTCCGGACCGGACGTCCGTTCACACCCGCGGATCGGACGCTGCTCGGTGCCCTCGCCGACATGGCCGCGATCGCCGTCCGCACCGCGCGCCTCCACGAGGCCGAGGAGCAATGGACGATCCACGCCGAGCGTGACCGCATCGCGCGCGAGCTCCACGACAGCCTGGCCCAGGTCCTGGGCGTCATCCACCTCCAGCTCCGGGCGCTCGAATCGCGGGCGAAGGACGAGGCGAGCCTCACCATGGCCGACGAGCTGTCGGACCTTGCCGAGACCGCCGATGAGGCCTACCAGGACGTGCGCGAGGCGATCCTGGGGCTGCGGGAGACGGTTCGCGAGGACGACGGGCTGGAGGGGTCGCTCCGGGAGTACCTGCGCAAGTACAGCCGCCAGACGGGCATCGTGGCGACGCTCTCGTGCGAGGGCGACACCCGGCGCGCGCTCAGCCCGCGCTCCGAGGTCCAGCTCCTGCGCGTGGTCCAGGAAGCGCTGACGAACACCCGCAAGCACGCGGGAGCCAAGCGCGTGGGCGTCCGGATCAACTGCCTCGACGGCGGCGCCACGCTCGTCATCGAGGACGATGGCGTAGGCTTCGACCCGGAGACGGTTTCCGGCTCCATGGAGGGGGGCTTCGGCCTCGCGTCCATGCGTGAGCGGGTGACCACCCTCGGCGGCCGGCTTGACGTGCATACTGCGCCGAACGAGGGAACGACGATCGTCGTCCGGCTCGATCCTGAGGACACCGTTGGAACACACGCCGCCGAAACTCCGGGTGCTGCTCGTCGATGACCAGCCCCTCTTCCGACGGGCGCTCGCGACACTGATCAGCGCCCAGTTCGACATGACGGTCGTGGGCGAGGGCGAGAACGGCCGCGACGCCCTCGAGAAGGTCCGGGCCCTGCGACCCGACCTCGTGGTGATGGACGTCAACATGCCCGTCGCATCGGGGGTGGACGGGGTGCGGGCGATCCGCCAGGCCGGTTTCAGCACCCCGATCGTGATGCTGACGGTCTCCGAGGATGACGACGACCTGTTCGAGTCGATCAAGGCCGGCGCCAACGGCTACCTGCTCAAGAATGTCCGCCCGGAGCAGCTGTTCGACGACATGCGAGGCCTCATGCGAGGGGAGGCGCCGATCGCTCCGGCGGTCGCCTCCCGGCTGCTCGAGGCGCTGCGCACCGGCGGGATCCCCGCGCGAAGCCATGCCTCCCTCCCGGCCGAGGACACCATCCTGACCCGCCGCGAGTCCGAGATCCTCCAGCTCGTCGCCGATGGCCTGTCCAACAAGGAGATCGCGAACGAGCTCACGATCACCGAGGGCACGGTCAAGAACCACGTGCACAACTCCCTCGAGAAGCTGCACCTGACCAACCGAGTGCAGGCGGCCGCCTACGCGGTGCGGCGCGGCTTCGCCAGCCCGGAGACACGCCGGGACTGACCGTGCCCCGGCCGGAGCGGAGCGTCGCCGGCGCCGCGGGAGTCGCCGCGGGGCAAGGTCCACCCTCGGATACAGGAAACACCCGGGACACCTGTGCCGGGCGACGGATTGGCCTCGTGCCCAACCCCTCCTAGCATCGTGGCACGGCTCGCATCCGGCGGGCCGCGTCGCGGGAGAGCCCGGCGTTTGTGCGATCTGGTCAGAGTCCTCGTCCTCTACAGCCATCCCCTCATGGGGGAGGGCCTTGGCCGGATGCTCGCTGCGGAGGCCGGGATCATCGTTGAGATCGTGGACGTCTCGGAGGCGGCCTCCGTCGCGATCGCCCTCGCCACCGAGCCCGAGGTGATCGTGGTCGAGGAGGGCGGCGCCGTGGACGCGGCCGAGATCGTCCGCCGGTCGCATGCCTCGCTGGTGCTCGACGTGGACATCAACACCTCCAGCGCGTTCACGCTCCGTCGCCAGTCGCTCTCCTCGCGGCCGGATGACTTCCTGGCCACGATCCGTGAGGCCATCGCCAGCGCCGCGACCACGGCGGACCCGGACCGTGACCTGCACCCTGCGGGCCTGACCGGCTAGGCTGTCGCCCATGGGCGAGCCTTCCCGCCGGCCCGACAGACCGGCCTTCGATCCACGCGCGACCCCCGTCCCCCGCCGTCGCATGCTGCTGCTCATGGGCGCCGGCGCCCTTGCGGCCGGCGGGGGTCTGGGCGTGCTCCTCGAGGCGTGCGCCGCTCCGCCCGTGACCGTCACCCTGGACGTGGACCTGGACGCGCTCGTCCCGGGCACCCCCGTCGAGGTGCCGTTCACCCTGGTCTCCGGGACCACCAGCGTGCCGGGCTCGACGTGGCTGGTGAAGAAGGCGTCCGGCGAGGTGACCGCGTTCGACCCGCGCTGCACCCACGGCCTCTGCCGATACCGGTGGGCAACCGACGGCGCCCGGTTCAAGTGCGGCTGTCACGACGGCCAGTTCGCGCTCGACGGCGCGGTGCTGGCCGGTCCGCCGCCGCGGCCGCTCCGGCAGTTTCCGGTGCGGCTGGTGGGCGACCTGATCGAGGTGGACGTCCCGGGCGACTTCCAGACCCCGAAGGAGTCGCTGCCGGCCTGACCTGACGATGGGACCCTCGCGGATGGGACCAATGGCCCGTCCATCCGGGCCTCCGGGGCTGCTGGATACAGAGATCGCGGTGCGTCGCCACACCACCCTGTACCTCAGTTCTATCCCTCGACGGATGGGAAGGTGGCCTCGCGCACGCGATCATGGCGACAGGTCGGTCCGTCCAGGTCCGCCGGCCGTGGAGTGCAGGTGCCAAGAATGTCCCGGGTCACGTCCCTGACCAACATGCCGGAAGCAGAGCTGAACCGCTGGATCAGGCGGATCGGGCTGCTGTTCGTTGTGGTCCTCATCGCGTTCGTCGCGTTCTACGCCATCGACCGCTTCCGCGCCCCAGCGGCCCCGATCATGGACCGGGAGCTGGCAGCGCTCGAAGAGGCGGTCAGGACGGACCCGAACGATCTCGCGTCCCGGGGTCGGCTCGCCGACCTCTATCTCGCGGCGAACCGCTACGACGAGGCCATCGCCCAGTACACCGAGATCATCGGGACCGGCAAGCAGGACGAAGCCGGCTACGTCAGCCGCGGTCGGGCGTACGAGATGAAGGGCGACCTCGAGGCGGCGGCGGCCGACTACACCAAGGTTGTCGAGATCGCCTCGCCCACCGAGATGGCGAACGTCGACCCGATGCTCCAGACCTCCTACTACGGGCTCGGGGCGATCGCGCTCCAGCAGGAGAGGCCCCAGGAGGCCGTCGACTACCTGCTCAAGGCCCTCGCCATCAAGCGCACCGATGCCGATGCGATGAACCTGCTGGGCGCGGCCTACGTGCAGGTGGGCACCCCGGAGAAGGCCGTCGAGCCCCTGCGGCGGGCGGTCACCTTCGTCCCGGTCGGCTGGCCGGACCCGTACCAGACGCTCGCCGCGGCCTACACCGCCACCGGCGACACGGACCTGGCCGAGTGGGCGAGCGCGATGGTCGCGGGTCAGACGGGCGACGTGAGCGGCGCCATCTCGCGCCTCGAGGCCATCGCCGATGGCGATGCCGCGCTCGATGCCCGGATCGGCCTCGGGCTGCTGGCCGAGAGCCAGGGCGACGACGTCACCGCCACCACCTGGTACCGCAAGGCGCTCGAGATCGATGCCGAGAACACCTCCGCGCAGCTCGGACTGAGCCGCGTCTCCGATGGCACGCAGGCCCACCCCTCCGTCGGGCCGTCCACCAACGCTGAAGGAAGCAACTGATGACCGCGTCCCATTCCGCGGCCCAGCCGGTAGCGGGCTCGCAACCACTCCCCGAAGCCGACCAGGCGCCGCCCGAGGGCCTGACCCCCGCCGACACCGAGGCGGAGCCCGAGGAGCGTCGGCGCCGGAAGCTGCTTCTCCTCCTGCTGCTGCTGGGAGCGTTCATCGCCCTGCTTGGTCTCGCGATCTGGTACCTCCTGTTCCGCCAGCCCATCCCGATCCCGACGATCCCCGGCGAGACGGTCATGCCCGGGTACGTCACCTCGATCTACGGCGCCTCGCGGCCGATGAGCGTCTCCGTGACGAGCGCCGGTGACCGCATCTACATCGGCGAGACATCCGGTGAGCAGACCGCCCGGCTGTTCGACGCGGAGGGCAACCAGCTGGCCTCGCTCCTGCCCCCGGTCTCCACCGGCGGGGTCCACGTGCCCATCTACGTCGCGGTGAGCCCGATCAGCGGCGAGGTCTACGTCTCCGATCGGCCGACCTCCACGATCTACGTCTACGACGCATCCGGGACCTACCTCCGTGCCTTCACGCCCCCGGCCGATGCCGAGGGCTGGCAGCCGCTGAGCGTGTCATTCGATGCTGCCGGCAACCTGTTCGTGACGGACGTGGGAGCCCTCCCGCAGCGCGTCCGCGAGTTCGACCCGACGGGCCAGCAGATCCGCGTCATCGGCCAGGAGGCTGGGCTCGACTTCCCCAACGGGGTGGCCGTCGACGAGGCCGGGTACGTGTACGTGACCGACAGCAACAA
The DNA here is from genome assembly GCA_963716025.1 of uncultured Chloroflexia bacterium. Lineage (GTDB taxonomy): Bacteria > Chloroflexota > Limnocylindria > Limnocylindrales > CSP1-4 > CAIXZV01. Next base: position 47,394 of record CAVQSY010000029.1, on the reverse strand, counting down.
CGGGCGCCTCCTGGTGTTCGCGCAGAACGGGACCGTGGTGGCCACGGTCGGCCGGGGCACGGGCACCGGGAACCTCGGCCTCCCGCGCGGGGTGGTCATCGACGGGCAGGGACGCGTGTACGTCGTGGACACGAGCGGCCAGGGGGTCTTCGTGTACGGACGGTACGTGGAGGGCGCGACCAGCCTCGAGTTCCTGGGCTCCTTCGGCTCACAGGGGGTCGCCAACGGAGCGTTTTCCTACCCCAACGGCATCTCGGTTGACGACCGCGGGCGGCTGTACATCGCCGACTCGGGGAACAACCGCGTGCAGTTGTGGAGCTATTGAGTCGCAGCAGCGAGGGAGGTGGAACCGAGACTCTGCGCCGCCGCCGAGCCCCGGCGGCACCCAACCAAAGTCCACGTAGCACACAGAGAAAGGAGGTGAGGACAGTTTGAAGAAGCTGATGCTGCTCATTGCAGCCGGAAGTCTTTGGCTGTTCCTTGCCGCGGTCCCGGTCTTCGCGGACGGTGGACCGCACGTGGCTGCGAACAACAGCGGCGTCAACGGCATCAGTGCCGACAGCTGCGCCGGCTGTCACCGTGCCCACCGGGCGCAGGGCGAGTTCCTCCTGCTTGCAGATTCGGGAACCGCACTGTGCCTGACCTGTCATGGCGCGACTGGTCTCGGCTCGACGGTTGACGTCGAGAACGGGATGCAGTACACGCTGGGAACCACCGACGTGCGCGGCGGGACCGTCCTCGGGTATACCCGGGGTGGCGGTTTCGTCACGGCCCGCATCGGCTCCGCCGAGGCGGTCCGGGTCTCGTACCTCAGAACGGCGACGGCGGTCAGCCAGCTGGCCAAGGTCCCGGTCCGAACGGATGGGTCGCAGCCCGTCACCTCTGCCCACCTGCCCAACGTGGCCGGTGTGGTCGGGGCGGCGGACGGCGTGGCCTGGGGCAACGGCCCCAACAGCACGACGGCGTACGCCGGGCCCGAGGTTGACCTCGAGTGCGGCACCTGCCACAACCCGCACGGCAACGGCCAGTATCGGATCCTGAATCCGATCCCGGCGCCCGCGGCGGTTGGTACGGACGCCTTCGTTCCGGCTGCAGCCGGCGTCCTCGTCACCGACGCGGCACTTCCGCCCGACGGCGACACCCGCAACTACACCATCATCCAGACCAATGGCGGCACCGGCACGCTTCTCGCGAGCCAGGTGGAAGCCCTTGGACTGCCCGCAACAGCGGGTGACTTCTTCCGGCGCAGGGTTCCGTGGAACAGCTCGACCGGCACGTCCAACGACGCGCCGAACGGGATTTCCGCGTCCTTCGCCACCCAGATCTCGACGTGGTGCACCACGTGCCACAGCCGGTATCTGAGCCAGGGTTGGGATGTCCTGGAGGACGATGCGATCTTCACGTATCGCCATACCTCCATCAACGCGTCGCGAAACTGCATCACGTGTCACGTGTCGCATGGCTCGAACGCGCAGATGACGGGCACCTACTCTGCCAACATGGAGATGCCGGGCGGGGCCGTTGCCCCGGTGGGCGACAGCCGCCTCCTGAAGATCGACAACCGCGGGACGTGCCAGGCATGTCACGATCCCACGGGGACGATCACCGCAGGGACGCAGGTCGGCCCGACCCCGGTGCCGCTCCTTCCGTAACGTCCAACGCGTGGTGGCCGGCGATGCACATCCCGGCCACCCGCAATCCCTACCGGCGCAGGCTTCGCCGAAGGGCCGCCGGGCGATTGCCCGGCGCCTCCTCAGCGCAGCTCCCGCTCTCACGCTTCTCCGGGTCGACCGGCCCGCCAGCCGCCACGGGTGAACGTCCAACATCCGCCATGACGAAGACCACACCAGCATGAACCGCCACCAGCCTCCCGCAGGTCGCCGTGCCGGCCCCCTGTTCGGCGTGCTCCTCGTCATCGCGGGTGCCGTGGGGGCATTGACCCCGGCCGTACCCACCGTCCGGGCGCAGGACCCGACCCCTGCGGCCGAGCCGACCCCGACCCCGGAGGTCGAGCCGACCGCAGCGCCCACCTTCATCCCCCGGGCGGCGCCCACGCCGACACCAACGCCCGCTCCGACGGCGACGCCCGTCGAGGAGCCGTCCCCGTCCGCGGAGCCCTCCGGGGAGCCGTCCGCGGAGCCGTCCAGCGACCCGTCCGCGGAGCCCACACCCGAGCCCTCCGCGACCGCCGAACCCGCTGGGCTGCGCCTGGACCATGGGTGGATCGACACCGTCGACGACGCCGGCGCCGTCATCGATCCCGGGCAGCTGGACACCCCCCTCCAGGGAGCCCAGCGGTTCACGGTCTACCGCGTCCGATTCCAGGTCGTCAACAGCTCCGACTCCGACGCCACGGTGAAGCTCGTCCTGGAGATGAACGGCGGATCCGACGGCTGGACGGTGCTCCCGATGGTGGACCCGGAACCAGGCACGGCGTTCTACGGGGCCTCGGACGATGGCCGGGTCTTTGATCCGCGCCGGGCCACGATCGCGGTTGCTGATCTTCGTCTGGGGGAGGCCGAGGAGCCGGGGGCGACCCCGGTGGAGGGGGCCGCCAGCGCGGGCCGAACGCTCGCCACGCTCGAGCTTCCTGCCAACACCTTCACCGAGGTGGAGTTCGCCATCCGGGCGACGTCGAGCGCGGCCTGGGAGACCGGCTATCGATTCCGCCTCTCCGATGGCACGGACGCGCTGCCGGGAGCCAGGGCGGAGCTCGTCATGGGCGCCAAGCCCGAGGTCGACCTGTCGCCAGGGCAGCGGAAGGGCAAGCCCGTCGACGAGCCCGTCCCGCTCTACAGGCTCGACCCCGCGATCGGCTCCACCGACATGCCGCTGGCGTCGAGCGTGGGCACCGGAACCACGGCAGCGTACGCACTGCGGACGCCGGTCGCGGCCATTGCCCCCGAGGGCTCGCCGCACGTCATCTCCGGGTTGGCCTCGGACGCCTGCGCCTCGTGCCATGGGGCGCACGACGCCCAGGGATCGATGCTCCTCCAGGGCTCCGGCCCGCAGTCCTCCACGTGCTTCACCTGTCACGACGGCACCGGGGCGGCGACCGACGTCCAGAGCCAGTGGTCGAGCTCGTCGCTGCCCGCCAATGACCCTGCGACCGCCTCGTGGTACTCCCATCCGGCCACTGAGCCGTCCAGCCACGTGTCGGCCCAGGTCAACGAGTTCGAGGGCACGCTCGACCGGCACGCCGCCTGCGCCGACTGCCATCAGCCGCACCTCGCCGACGGGTCGCGGCCGTTGAACAGCGTCGGCGGCTGGTCGGCCTCGGGCTCCATTGCGGGCGCATCGGGTGTCGCCGTCGTCAACGGAGATGCCGGGACGGCTCCCGCCTACACGCTGCAGCAGACATCCGATTTCGAGTACCAGCTCTGCTTCAAGTGCCACTCCGGGTTCACGGAGCTGCCCGCCCAGGACCCGGCGCACCCGAGCCGCTGGTCGCTCGACAAGGGCATCGAGCTCAACCCCGCCAACGTCTCGTACCACCCGGTGGAGGCCGCCGGCAAGAACCAGACCAGCGCGATGACCGCGAGTCTCGCCGGGACCTCACCGTACAAGCTGTGGGTGTTCGAGACGCAGGACACCGTCCGCTGCGAGAGCTGCCACGGCAACAGCTCGACGACGACACAGACCCCCCGGCCGGTCGCCGACGCCAGCCTGGACAACCATGCGTCGCCCAACCGCGGGATCCTGATCGCTCCCTACCGGGACCGCACGCTCAAGCCCCGCGGGCCGTACGCTGCGCAGGACTTCGCGCTGTGCTACGTGTGCCACGCGGAGGCGCCGATGGTGGACGACAGCGGCGACCTGCGCGACGACACCAACTTCAACTGGCACGGGTACCACCTGGGCTCCATCAGCGGCAACGGCCTCGGCGGCACCGACATCGACGTCCCCGGCGCCGGCCCGGGCAACTCCCTGTGCGCCGAGTGCCACTTCCGGATCCACGGATCCGCGCTCGCGGTCAACGGCCAGGCGCCGGCGACGGGACTGGTGAACTTCGCGCCCAACGTCCAGAAGCTCGGCGGCGCCCTCGAGTTCAAGGCCGCGACGCCGACGTCGCTGGGCACGTGCACGCTCGTCTGCCACGGCAAGGCGCACAACGCGTACGGCTACGACTGATGGCTGCCTGACGCGCGGGTCGCCGTTCCGGACCTTCAGGACTCGCCCCCTGTATCGAGGGATACAGGGGGCGTCGCGGATCTCCCCCCTCTGGCCCTGCCCGGTCCCGGTGGAAATGTGCGCCCCGACGGATGGGCCGCAGCGGCTCTGACCGGGACAATTCGTGCAGGTGTCAGGCCGCGACCCCTGCGGCCCCGAGATGAGGGCAAACAACATGACTCGCATCCCAGCGCGTGCCCCCAGGCATGCGCGAGCCCCGGGAGGTCGCCGATGACCGTCCCGACGCTCAAGCCCACGGGACGGGCCGCCGTCCAGGTCGAGCTGCTTGCCCGACTCGGACTGCCGGCAAGCGCCTCCCCCGAGGATGTCGACCGGCTCCACCAGGCCGCGAGCGACTTCCTCACGGCTGCGCCGCCCGAGCTCCGCGGCTGGGCTCGCGCCCAGGTCGCGGCGCTCGACGCGGCGTACATCGCACTGACCGACCCGGTCGGACTCGAGGGCTCGGCCCTCATGAGCCCGGCGAGTCCGCCGACGGTCGTACCCGGCGGGCCGGCGACACCTCCGGCCCGCCGGGGCCCCGCCCCGGCGGTGGTTCCGGACGAGCCCGTCGCCGAAGCCTTGGACGACGCGGATCCGGAGATCGGGGGCGATCCCAGCGCCGAGGACCTCGCGGCCCTCTACGCGATGGTGACCCCCAGCGCCCACGACGACATGAAGCCCAGGACGAGGCCGGCGAGGCCGGCCGCACCCGTCCCCGCGCCGCGCCCGGGCAAGACGTCGGCCCGCGCCACGGCCACCGCAGCGGCTCCCGCGCCCGCCCCGGCAAATGTCTGGAAGGGCCTGTTCCTGGGGGTCGTGGGCATCGGCCTCGTGGCCGGCCTGCTGGTGGGCATCAACGCCCTGGTCAACACCCTGCCCGGCGGCGCCGTGCAGCCCAGCCAGGTGGCGCAGGCGTCGTCAGGCGCTCCCGCGGTGGACGAGGCCAAGGTTGCCGACCTGATGGCCGCCTACCAGGCAGATCCGACGAACCCGGACACCCTGCTCGCCCTGGCGGACGAGTTCTACGCCGGCGCCCTGTACGACCAGGCGGCCACCTGGCTGGACAAGCTGCTCGCCATCAGCCCCGACCACATCCAGGGTCTCCTCGCCCGCGGGGCGGTCTACTTCAACCTCAACGATCTTGCGAACGCCGAGGCCGCCTGGAACAGGGTCGCCGTGCTGGAGCCCGACAACGTCGAGGTCCACTACGACCTCGGCTTCCTCTACCTGAACCAGGCCGTGCCCGACTGGGCCGGCGTCCAGGCGGAGTGGAACAAGGTCATCGAGCTCGACCCGGGATCCAGCCTGGCCCAGACCGTACGATCCCACCTGGACTCGCTGGATGCATCCTCCATGCTGCCGGCCGCTTCGGGCAGTCCGGCAGCGAGCGCCGACCCGGCCACGTCACCGGCCGCCTCGCCGGTCACGTCACCGGCCGCCTCGCCGGCTGAGAGCACCACGCCATGATCGAGCTCGGCAGCGCGCTCGGCATCGGGATCGCCTTCCTCGGCGGCCTCGTGTCGTTCGCGTCCCCCTGCTGCCTCCCGCTCGTGCCCGCGTACATCAGCTACATGGTCGGCGCGACCGGTGAGGGCACCGCCGGCCGCCGCCCCGCCTTCGTCCACGGCCTCGCGTTCGTCACCGGGTTCTCGCTGGTGTTCGTCGCCTTCTACGCGCTGATCGGCGCCCTGGGGGCGTTCCTGGACCGGCGGATCATGACCACGGCCGGTGGCGCCCTGCTCGTCTTCCTCGGCCTCCAGGTCGCGGGCGTGATCAACGTCCGGGCCCTGTGGCGCGATACCCGCGCCATGCCGACGCTGGGTGGCGGGCTCATCATGGCCGGCGGTGGCGCCGGCTCGATGGCAGGTCGCCCGGGAGCCCCCGGCTACCCCCGCTCCTTCCTGTTCGGGCTGCTGTTCGCTGCGGGCTGGAGCCCGTGCATCGGCCCCATCCTCGGCGGGATCCTCGGCCTGGCCACGGCCACGGCCAGCGTCACGCAGGGGACCGTCCTGCTGGTCGCCTACGCCAGCGGCCTGGCGCTTCCGTTCCTCACGGTCGCGCTCGGCGCCTCGTGGGTCTCCAAGCGGCTGACGTGGGTCGGCCGCCACCACCACGCCGTCAACCTGGTCACGGGCGGGCTGCTCGTGCTCCTGGGCGTGCTGATGCTCACCAACATGCTCGGCCGGCTGGCGACCCTCGGTTCGCCATTCGGCCTGTGAGGAGGTCGTCCCAATGACCGACAAGGTCGACAGCCGGACACTTCCCCCGGCGGCCACTGCGGCGCCGGCGGCGGCCGGCCACTCGGCGATGGACCGAGTTGACAGCGGGCTGGAGGGCCTCTGGCACCTCCTGACCTCGATGCGCGTGGCCATGCTCATCATGCTCGCCATCGCCGTCCTGGGCGTCCTTGGCTCGCTGCTGATGCAGATCCCGCGCGACATCGTGGGGCTCGGCCAGCAGGAGGCGCTCTGGGTGGACAGCGTCCGCCCGCGCTACGGCGGCTGGACCGACGTCCTCAACGCCCTGGGCCTGTTCAACGTCTTCAACTCGATCCTGTTCCGGATCCTGGCGGCATCACTGACGATCAGCCTGATCGCCTGCTCCATCCACCGGATCCCGGGCATGGTCCGCACGATCCGCAACCCGCGGGTGGACGTGGGCTCCGCGTTCTTCGATCACGCGCCGCAGCACGAGGCCGTCGTGGTCCGCCGCTCGGCCGAGGACACCCGCTCGGTGCTCGAGTCCGCGCTCCGGGCCCGCCACTACCGGACGCTGGTCGCGGGCGATGGGACCGTCCACCTGTACGCGGACCGGTTCCGCTGGGCCCCGTTCGCAGGCCTCGCCGCCCACCTGTCCATCGTCGTGATCATGGCCGGGGCGATCCTCGGCGGCATGTACGGCTACCGAAACCCGGAGTTCATGGTCACCGAGGGCCAGACCCTCAGTGTCGCGGCGGAGCCCGGGCTCTCGATCGAGCTGCTGGACTTCACGGACAAGTACGACCCGACCACCGGGGCCCCGATCGACTACGCGAGCACCATCGTCGTGTACAAGGACGGCCAGGAGATCGACAGCCACGTCGTCCGCGTCAACGACCCCTACCGGTACAACGGCCTGACGTTCTACCAGGCGTTCTTCGGCCCGTCCGTCCTGGTGACGGTCAAGGATGCGAAGGGCGACGTGCTGGTCCAGTCCGCGGGCGTGCCGCTCGCCTACTCGGCCAGCGACGGCGCCCGGTACGGCATCCTGCCGATCCCCAACACGCCGTACAACGCCGAGATCCAGGCAACCACGGGCGGTGACGACCCGTTCATCAAGCCGGGCCAGGTCCAGTTCGGGATCTACACCAGTGGCGCCAGCAGCTTTGCGGACGCCTCCGTGATCGACCAGGGCAGTCCCGCCCAGGTCGGCGACCTGACGGTCACGTTCGAACGTGAGAGCCAGTTCACCGGGCTCAACGTGGCCCGCGACCCGGGCGTGCCGCTCATCTGGATCGGCTCCGCCCTGCTGTTCGTCGGGTTCCTCATCCGGTTCATGATCCCCCACAAGCGGATCTGGGCCCGCATCGTCAGCCGGCCGAATGGCGGTGCCGTGGTGGGTCTCGCGACCCTCGCCCCGAAGGACGTCACCGCCGGCACCGAGTTCGAGCACCTTGTTTCCGACATCCGAGCGGCGCTGAACGCGCCAGCCAAGGCCTGAGGGAGGTCCCCGTCAATGGGCAAGCTTTCCGAGTACGCGTTCGTCGCCTCGATGCTGGCGACAGGACTCGCATTCCTGATGTATCTCGTCTACGCGTTCTCCGGCCTGCGGGCTGCACGGATGCAGACCGCAGGCGCGCCGGTGGCAACCGGCACGGTGGGTCTCGTCTCCGGGCCGCGCACCGCGGCCATGGGCAAGTACGCGACCATCCTCACCTGGCTCGCGACGCTCGCCCTGCTGGTGAGCCTGGCGCTTCCGAGCCGTCGTGACGGGTCACGGCCCGTTCGCGAACATGTACGAGTTCTCGATGGCGTTCGCCTTCGGCGTCCTCGTCACGTACCTCTACTTCGAGCGCCGCTACCACCAGCGGATCCTGGCGCTCGTGGCCCTGCCCGTCGCGCTGGGCATGCTCCTCTACGCGGCCACGATCCCGGCCGACATCGAGCCGCTCGTCCCGGCCCTCCAGAACAACCTGCTCCTGACGGTCCATGTCGCGACCGCGATCGTCGCCTACGGCTCGTTCGCGATCGCCTTCGCCTCGTCCTACCTGTTCCTGCTCCAGACCCGGCACATGCTCGCCGTGCTGCTGACGACGGCGGTCGGCGTGGGCGCCGCTGTCTTCGGTGCGGTCACAGGCGGGGCGAGCGCGGACACGTCGGCGCTCACGTACGGCATGACCGCGGCGGGCATCGCGCTCGCCGCGATGACGGTCGTGGACTGGTTCACGAAGCGGGGCCGCGACGCCGGAGCCGAGGCTGCGGGCGGGCGCTGGGGCCTCCCCAAGCCGATGGTCCTCGACGAGATCGGCTACCGCGCGGTCGTGGTCGGCTTCCCGTTCCTGACCCTGACCATCATCCTGGGCGCAGTCTGGGCCGAGACGGCATGGGGCACCTACTGGCAGTGGGATCCGAAGGAGACCGCATCGCTGGTGACCTGGTTCATCTACGGCGCCTACCTCCATGCGCGCGTGATGCGCGGCTGGCGCGGCAACCGGGCCGCCTGGCTGCTCGTGATCGGCTTCCTCGCGACGCTGCTCACCTACTTCGGCAACCTGATCTTCGGGGGTCTTCACAGCTACTCCGGTCTGGGCTGAGCCCCGGCTCGCAGCGAGGGATCAACGCATGACCGCAGCAGGCACGGGCACCCGCTCCGACGGGCGTCTCGCCGGTCGGCTGCAGACCATCGTGGTCATCGCCGTCGTGGCGGTCATCGTCGGCGTCCTGGCCTGGTCGGCCAGCGGCGCCGGCATGACCGACGGCGTCACGCGCGTCGAGCTGCCGGCGGACGCGGCCGTCGTCGCGCCGGCTGTGGGCGAGGTGCCGCCGGACTTCACCGCGCTCCTCTACGACGGCTCGACCGTGTCGCTCTCGGACTACGCCGGCAAGCCTGTGTGGCTGACCTTCGGCGCCAGCTGGTGCCCGGACTGCCGGACCGAGTCGGCCGATGTCGAGGCGACCTACGAGGCGAACCGCGAGCAGGGCCTGGTGATCCTGGGCGTGTTCATCAACGAGCCCGCCTCCGACGTGGCCGGGTACGCACAGCGGGCGGGACTCACGTTCCCGATCGCGGTGGACCCGAACGCGGATGTGGCGGCAGCCTACCGGTCGATGGGCATTCCGACCCACTTCTTCATCGGCGCCGACGGCAGGATCCGCGAGGTGCGGATCGGGGCGCTGTCCAAGGACGACATGGCCCGCGCCGTTGCGGCCATCCTGAACTGAGGCCCAGATGAGCGACCCCGAGAGCGGCGCCGGGCTCCCGCCCGAATCCGGGGCGTCGACGCCCGCGACCGTCGAGGGGCCGCCGATCGGGGAGCCGTCCGGGGCGAAGCGTCCGGGGCACCCGTTCTACCTGCGCGGCCGGCATCTCCGGCTGCCGCGCTCCCGGGCCGGCCTGTTCGCCCTGCTGCTCGTCCTCGCGGCCGGCGGCAGCGTGGTGGCGTTCACGGGCGTCACGATGATCCAGTGGACGGAGACCGCGGACTTCTGCGGGCGCTGTCACACGATGGCCCCGGAGCTCGAGGCCTATCACCTGGGCTCTCACCGCGATGTCGACTGCGGCGAGTGCCACGTGGAGCCTGGGGTGATGGGCTGGGTCAAGTCAAAGCTTGCCGGCACGCGCCAGCTGGTGGGGGTGGTCCTGAACACGTACCCGACGCCGATCGAGCCGCCCGACCACCAGCTCCTCCCCAGCCCGGCGGACACCTGCCAGAAATGCCACTCGCTCAACGACCGGTCGTTCGTCGCGCTCCGTGCCCAGACCCAGTTCCAGGAGGACGAGGCGAACAGCCGCGATTTCGTCGGCCTCATGATCCGGCCGGCGGGCGGCGACGCGTTCGACGTCAAGCGCAGCGTCCACTGGCACGTCCTGTCGCAGTTCACCTACACGTCCCCCGATGCCAACTCGGCGGTGATCGACTACGTCACCTCGACCCGCGACGACGGGACCGTGGTGGAGTACATCGCCCAGGACAGGGTCACGGTCGCCGAGGACGTGCGCGCGGACATCGAGGCGCTCAAGGCCACCGAGCGCAACATCACGCTCAACTGCTACGACTGCCACAACCGCGTGGGCCACGACATCCAGAACCCGCGGACAAACCTCAACTACCGGCTGTCCACGGGGGTGATCGACGCCACGCTGCCGTACATCATGCGAGAGGGGATGCGGATCCTGTGGTCCAGCTTCCCGGACGCTGCGGCCGCCGATGCCGCGATCGACGAGCTCACCACCTTCTACCAGCGGAACTATCCGCAGGTCTACGCGACCAAGGGCGCCCAGATCGAGGTCGCCAAGGACGAGCTCAAGGTCCTGTACCGGCTCACCGCCACGCCAGCCATGAACGTCACGGCGGCCACCTACGCGAGCAACATCGGCCACCTCGACTGGCCCGGGCTGCTTCCGCTGCCACGACGGAGGGCATCTCAAGGTCGTCAACGGCGTGGCGACGTCGGAGACCATCCCGTCCACGTGCAACACCTGTCACACCTTCCCGCAGATCGGGCCGGCCGTGGCCAGCCTGCCGTTGGGCGAACCGCCGAGCACCCACACCGACGACGCACTCTGGGTGTTCAACCACAAGAACGTGGCCGTCAGCCTCGATCCGGGTGGCCAATCGTGTGGCGAATGCCACGCACGCGACTACTGCGTGAACTGCCACTCGACAGGGGCCGTGAGCGTGGACCACGACACGATGCTCACGAACCATGCCGAGGTCATCCGCACCCAGGGCAACCAGGCCTGCGCGTACTGCCACCAGCCCGTTTCCTGCGCTCGCTGTCACGCGAACCCGGTGCTGCCGGTGACGACACCCAACTCGCACGGCCCCGGGGAGGGCACCGCCGGGGACCAGCCGGTCGGCCTCTCCTGGCCACTGTCGCCCGGAGGCTGACGCCGGGAGCCGGCACGAACCCGCCGAGGAGCCCTACGCCCGCCCGACCCTCACCCGGTCCTGGCGGGCGTAGACGTTGAAGCCGTCGCCGCGCAGGAACCCGACGAGGGTGACCCCCAGTCGCTCCGCGGCCGCGACGGCCAGATCGCTCGGGGCCGACACCGCGGCGAGGATCGGGATGCCCGCGACGGCGGCCTTCTGGACCAGCTCGAAGCTGGCCCGGCCCGAGACGAGCAGGACGCGGTCGTTGAGCGGCAGCTCGCGGGCCAGCAGCCGGCTGCCGACCAGCTTGTCGAGGGCGTTGTGGCGGCCCACGTCCTCGCGCAGGGCAATGAGCGTCCCGACCGGATCGAACAGGCCGGCAGCGTGGAGGCCGCCGGTCGCCCCGAACACGGCCTGGCGCTCCCGAAGGAGGCCCGGGAGCGAGAGCAGGGTCCCAGGGGTCACGACCGGACCGTCGGGAATTGGCGCGCAGCGGACCTCGACCTGGTCGAGCGACGCCTTGCCGCAGATCCCACACGACGCGGTGGCCACGAAGTTGCGCGAGGAGATCGAGTCCGGATCGAGGCGGTGCGTGAGCCGCACCACGACCTCGTCGTCGGGCTGGGCGTGGGTCGACGGGTCCGCCACCTCGATCGCGGCGATGTCGCCTGCGTCGTCGATCAGCCCCTCCGTGAGCAGGAAGCCGGCGGCCAGCTCGGCCTCGTGTCCCGGGGTCCGCATCGTGACGGCAACGTCGATCGGATCCTGGCCGGGACCGCCGGCACGGATGGCCATCGGCTCCTCGCCGGCGAGGCGGTCGTCGCGGACCTCCACGGAGCCAGCGCGCCAGGCGGTCACCCGCACGCGCGTGGCCTGTCGCTCGAGCGACGGCTCGGTCAGGACCTGGTCGGCGGTCGGCTCCACGGCGACCTCAGCCCGTCTCCGCCACGAACGCGAGCAGGGTCTCCGTGAACCACTCGGGCCGCTCGAGGCTGGGCAGGTGGGCGACGCCCTCGAGGTCGATCCGGCGGACGTTCGGCACTCTGGCCACCAGGAGGTCCGCCACCGCCGCCGGGGCGGAAAGGTCGAGGTCGCCGACGATCGCGAGCACCGGGACCCGGATCTCGCCCAGGCGTCCCAGCGCGGGAGGATCCAGCGCCACCTCGTCGCCATACGCCTTGTCCTGGACATACGTCTCGTAGGCCATTCGCCGAACGAGCTCGCGCACCGGCTCCGGCGCGCGTCCAGGTCGCTGGCCGATCCCGTCCACCCAGATCGCGACGTCGTGGTCGGCGACCGCCGCCCAGTCCCCCGCCAGCCCCAACGCCTCGTCCCGCTCGGCTGCAGCCACCTCCTCGGGAGTCCCGTCGATCTCAAGCTCGCCGGACAACCCGCCGCAGACCCAGACGATGCCCCGGACCCGGTCCGGGAACTCGAGCGCCGTGTCGACGACGATGGTGCCGGCCCGGGAGCAGCCGACGAGGACCGCATCGTCCAGGCCCGCGGCGTCCATCACGGCGATCAGGTCCGAGCGGTTGGAGAAGGCCGTGTGCTCCACCTCGGACCGCCCGAACCCGCGCAGGTCGTAGCGGACCGCCCGGTGGCGCGCGGTCAAGGCGTCCCACTGCGGGTCCCACATGCGTGCGTCAGCGATGCCGGCGTGGGCGAGCACCACGCCCGGCCCGTCGCCCGCCCATTGGGCCCACAGGTGCCCGCCCGGCACCGGGACCTTGCCCTCGAACACCCGCCGGCTCACGGCAGCACCGCCTCGCGGTCGAGGTACACCGCCCGGCCCGTGGGCCGCAGGCAGTGGGTCATCGACATCGCCTGGAGGTAGCCGCCCGCGTTGAGCACGGCAACGATCGCGCCTTCGCGCACGTCCGGGAACGGGTAGTCCTCGGCGAACAGGTCGCCAGCCTCATTGATGTGCCCGGCGATCGTGACCACCTGCGTGCGCTCACGCAGCGGGTCGTGGACGGTCAGGATCTCCTGCGCGTAGCCGTAGACGAAGGAGGCGCAGTTGACGTTCCAGCCGATGTCCAGGCCGACGAACGTGGTCCCGCCGCGCCGTTCGACCGTCACCACCTCGCCCATCAGGATGGCGGCATCCTTCACGACGAGGTCTCCGGGCTCGACGGCCACGGTGACCCCGTACGGGCCGAGATGGCGCGCGATGACCTCCGCATACGCGTCGAGGTCAACCGGTTGCTCGCGATCCCGAGCCACCCGGCCCAGCCCGCCGCCCACGTTGACCTCGGCAATCGCGCAGCCGGCGTCGGCGAGGCGATCGAGGAACCGGGTAGCGGCTGCGAGCGCGCGCTCAAACCCCTCCAGCTGGTCGCCCAGCCAGCCGGAGCCGGCATGGAAGTGGAGGGTGTCCACGACCAGCCCGTGGCGGCGTGCCGCGGCGACCGCGTCGTCGAGCCGGTCGGCCGTGACGCCGAACTTCGTGGGTCGCACGCCGGCATAGGAGAGATGCTCCGTGTAACCGGCGCCCGTCCCCGGGTTGATCCGGAGGCCGATCGTGCGTCCGGGCGCGCGACGACCCAAACGCTCCACCTGGCTCACGGCGTCGAGGTTGATCCGGATCGGATGGGCGAGCAGGACATCGAGATCCCGCTCGGACACGTTGGTCCCGGTGTGGCTGATCTCCCCGGGCTCCCAGCCATGGGCAAGGGCATGGGTGACCTCGCCCGGCGAGCAGGCATCGATGCCGACGCTCTCCGGTGTGCCGGGGGCTCCGAGGGCCCGAAGGATGGCGAGGATGCGGGGATCCGGGCAGGCCTTGATCGCGAAACGCGTCACCCACGGCAGGCCGGTCCGGGCGAGAGCCGTCTGCAGGGTCCGGACGTTCTCGCGCGGCCGGGCGAGGTCGTGGACGAACAGCGGTGTGCCGTGCTCGCGAACGAGCCCCTCCAGATCGGCACCATCGAGCGTCAGGCGGCCATCGACGACGTCCAGGCCGGGGCGGCGCCACCAGGTGGGTGCCGGGGAGGGAGGGTCGGCGGGTGGGGCAGACGCAGGGTCCGGCGAGCCGGGCGATGGTGCCGGGATGCGCGCGAGCGCGGGGCCCGGCGCGGTGGTGGGGACGGGCGCGGGGCCCGGCGCGGGAGCCGTCACCCTGCTCCGCCTGCCGGGCGAGCCGGCTCGTCGCGGGGAGTCCGCCTCGATGCCGGCCTGGCGGCGATCAGCGCGCGTCGGGTCACCGGGTCAGCGAAGGGATCCGGGCCGTCTGCGATGGGCGTTCCCACTGCGAGCAGGAGGCGCTCCGTCACCGCGGCGATCTCATCGACCGCCTCGTGGAACGCATCGCCGTTGCGGACCGATGGTTCTCGGAAGCCACTGATCTTGCGGACATACTGGAGGGCGGCGGCTCGGGCCTCGCCCGTGGTGGCCGAGCCGGCATCCTCGGAACGACGGAGCTGGCGGATGCTGCGACACATGGCGCGCAGCGTACTGCCCCGAGCGCGGGCGGGCGAGCGGACCACCCTGAGTCACCGCTCGCCGGCGATCCCAGTTCGGGGCTCCCCGCGCACCAGCGGGCGCACGCGGCGCTGCGCCCGGCGGCCAGAGCTCGATCCGTCGCCTGCGAGCCGCGCCCCGGCGTATGCTCGCCGCCAATGGACCCTTGGACCACGATCATCGAGCCGTTCCGGATCCACGCCGTCGAGCCGATCCGGCTGACCACCGAGGCGGAGCGCGAGCATGCGCTCAGGGCCGCCGGCTGGAACCTGTTCAGCCTCCACGCCGATGACGTCCTCGTCGACCTGCTCACCGATTCGGGCACCGGCGCCATGAGCCGCGACCAGTGGGCGGCGATCCAGCGCGGTGACGAGAGCTATGCCGGCAGCCCCAGCTGGTACGTGTTCCTGGCGGCGGTCCAGAACCTGTTTCCCTTCCAACATGTCATCCCCACCCACCAGGGACGGGCAGCCGAGAGGATCCTGTTCACCGCCGTCGGAGGGGCCGGCAAGGTCGTGCCCAACAACACCCACTTCGACACGACTCGTGCCAACGTCGAGTTCACCGGCGCCGAGGCGGTGGATCTCGTCATCCCCGAGGGGCGCCAGCCCTCGCTGGTCCACCCGTTCAAGGGCAACATGGACGTGGAGGCCCTGGACCATCTGCTGGCCGAACGGGGAGACCAGGTGCCGCTGGTGATGATGACCATCACCAACAACTCCGGCGGCGGGCAGCCCGTGAGCCTCGAGAACCTGCGGGCCGTGCGCGCCGTGTGCGACCGGTACGCCAAGCCGCTGTTCCTCGACGGTTGCCGGTTCGCGGAGAACGCCTGGTTCATCAAGGCCCGCGAGCCGGGCCAGGCGAGCCGGCCCGTCATCGACATCGTCCGCGAGATCGGTTCGCTGGTCGATGGGATGACGATGTCGGCCAAGAAGGACGCGCTCGCCAATATCGGCGGCTGGCTGGCGGTCAATGATGACGCGCTCGCGGAGCGGTGCCGCAACCTGCTGATCCTGACCGAGGGATTTCCCACCTACGGCGGCCTCGCCGGCCGCGATCTCGAGGCCATCGCCCAGGGGCTGCGCGAGGTCGTGGACGAGGACTACCTGCGATACCGGATCCGATCGACCGCGTATCTCGGCGATGCGCTCGTCAGTGCGGGCATCCCCTGCGTCCAGCCGTTCGGCGGGCACGCGGTGTACCTCGACGCGCGGGCCCTGCTGCCGCACATCCCGCCGCTCGCGTATCCGGGCCAGGCGCTGGCGGTGGAGCTCTATCGCGCCGGAGGCATCCGCGGCTGCGAGATCGGGACCGTGATGTTCGGCAAGCACCCCGACGGCAGCGAGACGCCGGGCCCGATGGATCTCGTCCGCCTGGCCATCCCGCGGCGCACCTACACCCAGAGCCACATTGACTACGTGATCGAGGTCGCCCGCGACGTCGCCCGGCGCGCCTCATCGCTGCGCGGCTACCGGATCGTGAACCAGCCCGCCCAGCTGCGCCACTTCACCGCAACGTTCGAACCGCTCGGGGAGACCGGCCCAGCATGAACATCCTCGTCATCGACGGCCCGAACCTCAACCTGGTCGGGACCCGCGAGCCCTCGATCTACGGCTCGGAGACCCTCGACCAGATCCACGACCGGATCCGGGTCCGCGCCGCCGAGCTGGGTGTCGGGGTGGACTGCTTCCAGTCCAACCACGAGGGACGGATCCTGGACCGGCTGCACCTGCGGGACTTCGATGGGGCGATCGTCAACGCGGGTGGTCTGACCCACACCAGCGTGGTGCTCCGCGATGCGCTGCTTGGCATCTCGCGACCTTTCGTGGAGGTCCACCTCTCCGATCCGGCCGCCCGGGAAGCGTTCCGGAGCGTGAACTTCCTGCACGACGTCGCGGTCGCGAGCGTCGTGGGCAGAGGCCCGCAGGGCTACGTGGAGGCGCTGGACGCGATCGTTTCGCACCTCAGGCACGGAGCGTGATCGTGGGTGCGGATCGCCGATGTGGAGTCCCACGGGGACCCCAGTCGGTCGCAGCGCGGTCGCGGCGTCGCGGTTGACGCTGCGGTCCTGGCATGGCGCTACCGGGGCGTCAGGGGGAGCGCTGGGCGGTGGTCGATTCCGGGCCGGCGGAGGGCCCTGGTCGCGGTTGCCGCGGTCAGGATCGAGACGATGGCGAACACGAGCATCGACGTCACCGTCAGGACGCCGCCCAGCTGCCACGCGCCGTCGATCCCGAGCACGTCCCCCAGGATGACCCTGACAACCAGCCCGCCATGCAGCAGGGCGAGGTGCCCGTAGAACCAGGGCCGGTAGGGCAACGGAATCCGGAGCACCGCCGGGAGGATGACCGGCGCGTGCCCGTAGACCATCGAGATGACGAAGCCCAGGAACAGCGCGTGGAGCATCGCGTCACGGCCGAGCGCGGGAGCGGACGCCCCCCATGCCAGCCAGGCAGCGCCGCCCACCGCGAGCCAGACGTAGCCCGCGAGCAGGCAGAGCGCGATGAACCGCGTCACACCGGGCAGGCGGACGGTCCGGCGCGCGATGTCGAACCGGGCGAGCCATGCGGCCAGGGCGATGAGCCCGAGGCCGCCTAGCCGCAGACCGGCGTCAGGCAGCCAGGCCGCCACGACCACGCCGCTGCCGAACAGCCCAGCGGCCACCAGGAACATCGTCCGGCGAATGGTGGTCAGGTGGGCAAGCCGCGCGAGCTCGAGGCGCTCACCGGCGACCGTGAGCACCAGAAATGCCGCGAGCGACGGGACCGCGTCGGCGACGGGGCGGCCCGCCGCGAGCAGCGCCGCGGCGAGGACCCACGCCATGGCACCGGCTCCCTGCACCCAGGTGTGGAGGCCGCCGTCAAGCTCGAGGAACGCGAGGTACATGGCGAGGTAGACGGTCGCCGCAACCACGAACAGCGTGGTCGCAACCCCGGCCGGCGCTCCGACGACCAGCGCCAGACCGCCCAGGCCCGCGGCGCCGGGGGCGAGCCAGCCCCAAGGGCGGGCGAGGGCGACGGCCCGCTCGAGGGCGACCAGGGTGCCCAGGAACCCGAGCGTCATGAGCAGTCCGTGCGAGCCGGCAAGCTGCACCGCGGGCGTGGGGTCCACGACCCCGAGGAGCATGAGGGAGCCGGTGAGGCCCGCCGTGAGCGAGATCCCTGCCGGGAGCAGCCCGATCAACCGGCGGGCGGATCCGGCAACCAGCGGACGGCTGCTGTGGGCGGTCAAGGCCGGCGTCGCGGCCGTCACGCCGACCACCCGAGGACCCGGCGGGCGTCGTCGCTCATGAGTGCGGGCGTCCACGGCGGATCGTGGACCACCACGACGTCGACACCCAGGATCCCGTCCAGGCGCAGAACGGCCCAGCGAACCTGGTCCTCGAGGTAGCTCCCGATGGGACAGGCCGGCGTGGTCACGGTGAGCGTGACGTAGGCGATGCCGTCGGACACGGTGACGCCGTAGACCAGGCCGAGGTCCACGAGGTTGATCCCGAGCTCGGGATCGATGACGGTGCGCAGGACGGCCCACACCGGTGCTGCATCGTCATCGAGCGCCAGCAGACCGGCGAGACCGATGGGCGTCGTGGAGTCGTTGATGTCAGGCACGGGGCGACCTCGAGAGCCGGGCGACGCACAGGTCGGACCGGACGAACGGTTCGATGGAAATCGCATCCCGCGACGAGCCGAGCTCGCGGAGCGCGCCCCGGATGAAGCCGAGGTGGACGCCGCACACGACCGGGAGGTGGCGGCGGTCAAAGGGGAGGAACGGACAGGCACGGATCCTGACCTCGGACGGGTCCGGGGATCCTGGCTCGGGGTCGAACCCGGCCTCATCGAGCAGGGCAAGCACGGTCTCCAGGTCGTCGGCCGGCGCCAAATCGTCGGCCGGCGCCGCGTCTCCCCGCCTGGACGCCGTCGCTGCCGCTTCCCGCCCCCAGCGCTCCCCCGCGGTCTCGGCCACGCGCTTCGATCCTGGTTGCGCGGCCACCTGGTCGGCCAGGGCGAACGCCAGCAGGCGATACGGATCCTCGGGCTCGGCGACGCGCGCGTACCGCAGGCTCGGGCGGCCCCGGCCGGCGGGTGCGGCCCGGGAGACCCGGACCAGGCCGGCCCGCTCGAGGCGCCGGAGCTGTTCTCGGACGGAGTTGGCGTGCAGACCCAGCGCGCCGGCGAGCTCCCTGACGCCGATCGGGCCCGGGGCAGCCTCGAGGGCGGCCAGGGTCGCGCGCCTCGTCGGGTCGGCGAGGACGACATGGCGATCCGGATCGGCGGCGGGTGACATGGCTTGCATTTTACACGGTAGACACCGTACATTTCAAGTCCATCGAGTCCCCGGACCGGAGCCATCACCCATGACCGACCCCACGCGCATCGACCTGCGGGGCATGCCCACGGAACCCCGCCACGCGCTGCTGTTCGCCACCCTGTTCGGACTGGAGCCCGGCGAAGCGATGGAGGTCACCAACGACCACGATCCCTCCGGCCTGTCCCAACGGCTGGCGACCGAGCATGCAGGGCGCTTTGCCTGGACCTGGCTGGAGCAGGGACCCGTGGACTGGCGGTTCCGGGTCGATCGTCACCCGGGAGAGGCTCCGCCGGCCTGACCGCGCACGGATGGGGGGTTGCTCGCGCGCGAGGCCGCGGCAGTCAGCCTCCCCCGCGGCCACCCCAGCGCCACTCGATCGATCCCGTGTAGCAGTGGTCCAGGTAGTCGCAGAGGGCGCGGGACATGTCCCAGGTGCGCCCGGCGACGTACGGGCCTCGGTCGATGACGGGGACCGTGATCTGGCGGCCGTTCGCCGGGTTCCGGAAGGTCACCAGGGTTCCGCACGGCAGGCTCCGGTGCGCCACGCCCAGGATCTCCCGTGTGTACGTCTGGCCACACGCGGTCCCGGATCCGAAGAAGCCCGGGCCATACCAGCTGATGTCCGGGTCGAACCGCCAGTAGTTCTTGACCACGACCTGGGTCCTGAGCACCGGCTGGTGGACTGCCGGACGGGTCACCGGGAGCAGCCGGCCGCCGGGTTCGAGCAGCACCGTATCGGGCCCGAGCCTCGCGGCTGAGCCCGACGCCGGGTCGGTCGAGGTGATCGCCGTGACCGGGTGCCTGCCCGGCAAGGCGATCGTCACGGACGTCAGCATTGCCGGATCGATCGTCCTCGTGGCGCTCGCTGGGCGCGAGGCCACAGGGCCCGGAACGGCGACCAGGGCGGACGCGGCCATGAGAGCCGCAAACGCAACGATGATCCTGGTTCGCACGTGCCCGGGCAGCCTACTCGCCCCTGTCAACAGCTGCTTTCCGGGAATGCTGCCGGCAGGTTCGGCGGGGTGATTCGCGGCCGACTGCCGCCACCGGCGGGCCACCGGGCAGTAGGCTGGATCGATGGCCGGTCGTCCCGCTCCAACGCCCGACGCTGAGATCCATCTGCCCTTCGGTGGGCTGCTCGACCTCCGCCTGACGGTCGGAATCCACGCCCGTGGGGGTCACGACCCGGCGCTGCGGTTCGAGGTCTCCGGCAGCACCTGGCGAGCCTCCCGGACCCCGGAGGGACCGGTCACGCTGCTCGTGGAGAAGCGCGAGGCCGGCGTGCGGGGTCGCGCCTGGGGACCCGGCGGCGAATGGGCGCTTGCCCGCCTGGGGGCACTCGTGGGCGCGGACGACGAGCCGGCCGCCCTGATCCCGCGCGACGATGTGGTGGCCGTCGCGGCACGGCGCCTCCGCGGACTCCGGATCGGGCGCACCGAACGGGTGCTGGAGGCACTCGTCCCCGCGATCCTCGAGCAGAAGGTGACCGGCGACGAGGCGCGCCGGACGTACCGCGCATTGATCGCCCGGTACGGTGAGGCCGCGCCTGGAGGGTTCGGACTGCGGCTTCCGCCGGCTCCCGCCGTCCTCGCGAGCCTTCCGTATCACGCGTTCCACCCGCTTGGGCTGGAGCGGCGGCGTGCCGAGCTGGTGCGAGCGGTGGCCCGGGACGCGGATCGGCTGGAACGCCTCGGAGCGGTGGCCGCCGGACCCTCGGCCTCCGAAGGGGATCGCGCTGCCGCCTATGCGGCGCTCCGGGCGTTCCCGGGGATCGGACCATGGACGACCGCCGAGGTGGGGATCCGCGTCTTCGGGGACCCGGACGCCGTCAGCACGGGCGACTTCCATCTCCCCAACATGGTCGCGTGGGCCCTGGCGGGTGAGCCGCGCGGCACGGATGAGCGGATGCTGCAGCTGCTGGAGCCGTATCGCGGCCAGCGCAGGAGGGTCATCCGCCTGCTCGAGCTCTCGGGCGTGCGGGCGCCTCGACGCGGCCCGCGGCTGGTGCCTCGACGCATCACTGGATGCTGACGTGGCGACGCCCGGATCGGGGTACCCTGCGTCGTGCGCGCCGTGTGACTGGTCCGGTGGCACCAACCGGTGCGACACTGTGCGCAGGGGGTATGGCAGCCATGGCACGACATGCGCGTCTGATCGGGCTCCTGGGAGCCGTCATCGCGCTGGCCGCGATCGTCCCGCAGGTCGCGTTGGCCGCGGTTCCGGCCGTCCCGGACACCGTCAATCCGGCGGGCCCCATCGGGCCCACCGTCATCGAGCCGCTGGCAAACGACGACCCCGGTGTGGCGACGGAGCTGCGGCCGCTGACCGTCACCGGCCTCAGCAACCCTCTCAACGGGACCGCCCGGACGGATGGACGCAGCGTCGTCTACGACCCCACGGGCTGCTTCACCGGCGTCGACGCCTTCACCTACTCGAGCACCGATGGCGTGTCCAGCTGGATCGGGCAGATCGTGGTCGTCGTGGCCCAGCCCGCCAACGGCCCCGTCACGGACACGCCCCAGGCGCGGTTCATCAAGGGCAGCACCCTGGGCAAGACGGTTCCCGTGAAGCTGACCTGGTGCGGCGTGCTCGCGAAGCAGGCCAGCCTGAGCAGCTACAAGGTCTACCAGAGCACCAACGCCGGCGGGACGTTCGCCTCCACCCCGATCATCAACGGCACCGCGACGTCGAGTAACCGGTCGCTCAAGACCTCCACCGCCTATGCCTGGCGAGTGAAGACGACGGACACCAAGGGCTCGGCCAGCACCGATTCCCTGGCCACCAGCATCCGGCGCTTCCAGGAGAAGAGTTCGGCGATCAAGTACTCCTCGGGCTGGAAGACATCGTCATCGAGCAAGTACTCCGGCGGCAAGGAGAGGTACGTCAAGAAGAAGGGTGCCAGGGCCACCCTCACCGTCACCGGCGTCCGCCAGTTCGCGATCGTCGCGTCGAAGGCCAAGAGTCGCGGCAAGTTCAACGTCTTCGTGGACGGGGTGCGCGTCACCACCAATGCGGTCAGCCAGAAGTCCAAGAAGGCGTCCTACCGGCGCGTGCTCTACGTCGGCTCGATCGGCGGCAACACGAGCGGGATCCACACCATCCAGGTCCGGACCACCGGCAAGAAGCGCGTCGACCTCGATGCGATCCTGACGATGTCTGCCAAGGCGGATCAGACGGTCACGTTCGATACGCCGGCGCCGACCGATGCGCTGTATCGCGGGCCGGACTACAGCGTGGAGGCGACCTCGACCGCGGGCCAGCCGGTCCTCCTCTCGATCCCGCAAGCCTCCTGGCCCTACTGCTCGCTGACCCGAGATCCGCTCCCCGACGGGGAGCTGCTGGTCAGCTTCCACGGGGCCGGCACCTGCACCGTGTCCGCCAGGCAGCTCGGGGACGAGACCCTGAACGCACGCACCGTCACCCAGGCGGTGACGGTCGCGGGCGCGCCGCTGACCGTCACCGGGATCGCGGCCGATGACCGGGTGTACGCACCCGGTGGCACTGCAGCCAACGTCGACGCGAGCGGGGCCGCCATCGAGTCCGCCGGCATCTACGCCGGCGACGATGTGACCCTCGACACCAGCGGCGTGGCGGGCACCTTCAGCGACGCGAATGCCGGCACGGGCAAGACGGTGACGGTCTCCGGCCTGGCGCTCACCGGAGCATCCGCCGGCAACTACGTGCTCGAGCCCATCACCACCACGGCGGACATCCTCAAGGCCGACCAGGACATCACCTTCACCACGACCCCGGGCTTCCGGGTCAAGGGCGGACCGGCTTACTCGGTGGCCGCCGCCGCGACCAGCGGCCTGCCGGTGGCGATCGATGTCGACGCAGGCTCCGCGAGCGTGTGCTCGATCATCGGCAGCACCGTCTCGTTCCCGGGATCCGGCAACTGCCAGCTCGACGCCGACCAGGCCGGCAACGCCAACTGGAACCCTGCCACGACCACCAGCCAGGCGTTCAGCGTCGCCTCGACCGGCGTCACAGCCCAGGCCATCACCTTCGACCCGGCCGCCGACGTCACGTACGGCGCCGCCCCTGCGACCCTGAGCGCCAGCTCTGACAGCGGTCTGGCCGTCTCCTTCTCCTCCGAGACGTCATCGGTGTGCACGGTCGCCGGGTCCACCCTGACCTACCGGGCAGCGGGCAATTGCACCGTGACCGCACGCCAGGCCGGCGACCCGACCTATGCCCCCGCGCCTGATGTGTCCCAGACGATCGCCGTCGCCAGGAAGACCCTCACGGTCGCCGGCGTCACCGCGTCGAACAAGGCGTACAACGCCCTCACGACCGCGTCCCTCGGCTTCGGCTCCGCGTTGCTCGTGGGCGTGGTCGGGGCAGACGACGTCTTGCTGGGCACGGCTGGTGCGACGGGCGTCTTCACCCCGGACGCCAACGTGGGCAGCAGCAAGACTGTCGTCGTGAGTGGCCTCACCCTGATCGGCACCAAGGCCGGCAGCTACACCCTCACCCAGCCGACCACCAGCGCCAACATCACCAAGGCGACCCTGACGGTGACCGCCGCCAACAAGTCGATCACGTACGGTGACGCCGAGCCCGCCTACACGTTCGGCTACAGCGGGTTCGTGGGTGGCGAGGGCGTCGGCGTCCTCGACACCCCGCCTGCCTGCGATGCGGCCACCTTCAACGGCGACGCGGGCCCATGGGCGATCACCTGCTCCGGCGGCGTGGACAACAACTACGCGTTCGGCTATGTGGCGGGCACCCTGACCGTGGCCCAGAAGCCGGTCACGATCTCGTTCACGGCCGCCAACAAGGCGTACGACGCCACCACTGCGGCCACGATCACCGGCTGCACGGTCGCGATCATCGAGAGCGGCGACACGGTGACCTGCTCGTCGGCCTCGGCCAGCGCCTCGTTCTCCACCGCGGGCGTGGGCACCGCCAAGACCGTCACCGGGTCGGGCTTCACGCTCGCGGGTGCCGACAACGTCAACTACACGATCAACGCCACCAACACGACCACCGCGAACATCACCAGGGCGACCCCGGCGTGCACGATCACCGGCTACACCGTCACCTACGACGGCAGCCCGCACACGGCCACCGGCAGCTGCCTCGGCGTGGTCGGCGAGACGCTCGCGGCCCCCAACCTCACCGGCACCACCCACACCCTCGCCGGCAGCTATCCCACCGATCCCTGGACGTTCACCGACGTCTCGGGCAACTACAACGACGACTCGGGCACCGTCGCCGACGTGATCTCAGCCGCCGCCCAGACGATCACCTTCGGCGCCCTGACCGGCAGGACGTACGGAGCTGTGCCGTTCACGGTCTCGGCCACCGCGACCAGCGGGCTGGCCGTCAGCTTCAACTCGCAGACGCCACTCGTGTGCTCCGTGTCCGGGACGACCGTCACGATCCTGGCCGCCGGCTCCTGCACCGTCCAGGCCACCCAGGCCGGCAACGCCAACTACGCCGCGGCGACCCCGGTCGACCAGGGCTTCACCGTGGCCCAGAAGCCGGTCACGATCTCGTTCACGGCCGCCAACAAGGCGTACGACGCCACCACTGCGGCCACGATCACCGGCTGCACGGTCGCGATCATCGAGAGCGGCGACACGGTGACCTGCTCGTCGGCCTCGGCCAGCGCCTCGTTCTCCACCGCGGGCGTGGGCACCGCCAAGACCGTCACCGGGTCGGGCTTCACGCTCGCGGGTGCCGACAACGTCAACTACACGATCAACGCCACCAACACGACCACCGCGAACATCACCAAGACCACGCTGACGGTGACCGCCGCCAACAAGGCGATCACGTACGGTGACGCCGAGCCCGCCTACACCTTCGGGTACGGCGGGTTCGTGGGCGGTGAGGACGCCACAGTCGTGGACACCCCGCCAGTGTGCGATGCCGCGACCTTCACCGGCAACGCGGGAAGCTGGCCCATCACCTGCACCGGCGGGGTGGACAACAACTACTCGTTCGGCTACGTGGCGGGCACCCTGACGGTTGACAAGGCGGACCAGACCGTCGCCTTCGACGGCTCGGCACCGGCCGGGGCGACGGTGGGTGGCAGCGACACGCAGACCGCGACCGCGACCAGCGGCCTGACGGTCGCGATCACGGTCGATCCGGCCACCACCAATAACGCCTGCTCGGTCACCGGTGACACGGTCAACTTCCTCGCCGCGGGCGAGTGCGTCCTTGCCGCCAACCAGGCCGGCAACGGCAACTGGAACGCGGCACCCGAGGTGACCCGCCAGTTCACGATCGCGGCGGCCAGCCAGACGATCACCTTTGGGGCTCTCACGGGCAGGACCTATGGAGCTGTGCCGTTCACGGTCTCGGCCACCGCGACCAGCGGGCTGGCCGTCAGCTTCAACTCGCAGACGCCACTCGTGTGCTCCGTGTCCGGGACGACCGTCACGATCCTGGCCGCCGGCTCCTGCACCGTCCAGGCCACCCAGGCCGGCAACGCCAACTACGCCGCCGCAACCCCGGTGCCACAGGGCTTCGCCGTCGAGAAGGCCACCGTGGCCGTCACCGCCGATGACCAGACGATCGTCTTCGACGATGCGGCCCCGACCTACACCTTCACCTACGGGGCTTTCCAGAATGCCGACGATGCGGGTGACGTCACCACCCCGCCGACGTGCACCTCGCCGTACGTCGGGGGCGACAACACCGGCGACTACACCATCACCTGCTCCGGCGGCCTCGACGACCAGTACGACTTCTCGTTCACCACGGGCACCCTGACGGTTGACAAGGCGGACCAGACCGTCGCCTTCGACGGCTCGGCACCGGCCGGGGCGACGGTGGGTGGCAGCGACACGCAGACCGCGACCGCGACCAGCGGCCTGACGGTCGCGATCACGGTCGATCCGGCCACCACCAATAACGCCTGCTCGGTCACCGGTGACACGGTCAACTTCCTCGCCGCGGGCGAGTGCGTCCTTGCCGCCAACCAGGCCGGCAACGGCAACTGGAACGCGGCACCCGAGGTGACCCGCCAGTTCACGATCGCGCTGCCGTAGCGGGACGGCGGAGGATCCGCCGGTCGGGCGCCGGATCCTCCCCTCAGCGGGCCGGCGCCGGGTCCTCGCGCATGCCCCACGGCGAGCCGTACTCGACCAGGAGGTCGAGGAACGGCTTCGGCTCGAAGGCCTCCGGCCCCAGGACGCCGGCCCCGTCCACGTCCCGCGTGCCAGGAGCTCCAGCCCGATGATCGGGTTGATGGCCGTCTGCCAGACCACGGCCTGCGAGCCGTACTCCTGCCAGGACCAGTCGCTGTCGACCACGTGGTAGAGATAGACCGCCCGGGGGTTGCCATCCTTGCCGATGCCGGTCACGTAGGTGCCGGCGCAGGTCTTGCCATGCATCTTGGCGCCGAGGCCGGCGGGATCCGGCAGACACGCGGCCACGACGTCGCGCGGTGACACGGTGGCGCCCTTGACCGTGACCGGATCCGTCCGGTCCAGGCCGAGCATGTGCAGCACCTTGAGCACGTTGATGAACTCGTCGCCCAGGCCGTACTTGAAGGTCACCCGCTTCGCCTTGACCCAGCGCGGGATGAGGAGCACCTCCTCGTGCTCGACGTTCACGCACTCGACGGGGCCGATCCCCTCGGGGAACTCGAAGGTCTCGGGCTCCGAGAAGGGGGGCGTGGTGAACCAGCCGCGGTCGGCCTCGAAGACCGCGGGCGGATTGAGGCACTCCTCGATGGTCGTCCAGATGGAGAACGACGGGGCGAAGTCGTAGCCGTCGACGACCAGATTGGCGCCGTCGCGCACCCCGGCCTCGTCGATCTCGCTGAACAGCTCGTCCTGGGCGTAGCGGGCGAAGATGTCCGACAGGCCGGGTTCCACGCCGAGACCGACCAGCGCGAGCCGGCCGGCCGCTTCCCACTCCTGCGCCTTCGCGAACTGCTCGTCGCCCAACTTGAGACCGGCCAGCGCGTACGGCTGGTCCGGGTGCGGCTTGGAGAGCGACATCGCCATGTCCATGTACGCGACACCGGCCTCGGCGCAGGCGTCGAAGATGGGCATGACGAACCGCGGGTCGACGGCGTTGAGGACGTGGCTCGCCCGCTGCTCGCGGATGAGCGCGACCAGGGATTCACGGTTCGAGGCGTCAACCCTGGCGCCGCTGAATCGGGCGTCACCGGCGACCTGGGACAGGGCGTGCTCGACGCGGGCAGGATCGTAGTCGGCGACCACGATGTGCTCGAAGAAGTCTCGCCTGGCCGCGATCGCGACGGCCGCGGTCCCGACGCCACCGGCGCCGACGATGAGGATGCGCATGGCTGCTCCGTACCTTCAGGGCTCGGGCGCGTGATGGGACGCCACCTCAGCGCCCACGAGGACGTATGGGGTCATCTCACATCGACCCGCAGCCATTCGGGCACGCGGTCCCGTCAGGCGGTCCCGGGATGTCCTCGCGACGGTCCGGCATGGCCCCCGCGGAGTCGGTGCTAGGGCCGGTAGAAGTCCGTCACCAGCCGGGTGTGGCCGTTCGCCTTCCACACGCCGATCCCGACCACCGTGTAGCGGGCGTTCTTGATGTTCTTCCAGTGACCCCCGCCCGTGCCCTTCTCCTTCTGGAACGCCCGGTGGGAGGCCAGCACGGATGCGTAGGCGCTCTTGATGTCGTAGCAGCCGATGTTCTCGCCCCAGGCGTAGCCCGTATAGCCGGCCCGCTTGAGCCGTGCGCTCGGGTTGCCGTGGCGGCAGGCGCCCTCGGTCGCGATCTTCTTCGCCCATCGGCGGGCGACGTCGCTGATCCCCGCCCGCAGCTTGAGGGGCGCGACGTACTTGGAGTACGCGCCCGTGCCGTAGTCCTTGCAGGTCCCGTCCTTGCGCACCCAGCCACCGGTCCTGGTGCAGTTGAGCAAGTCGAGGTAGTAGAGCTCCACGGCATGCCACTGCGCGCTCAGCGCCGATGCCGGAGCGGGCGCCGCCGACGACACCCCGAAGGCGAACAGCGAGGCGAGCACGCTGGCGGCAACGACGGCCGAGAGGCGGGACTGGAACGACGCTCGCTGGGCGCCGGGGCGGGGTGGCTGCACGGCAGGATCCTCATGTACCCGACGGCGCCAGACCGGTGGTGCCGACGATCGATGTGCGCTCGGCCAGCCACCACAGGGAGACGGGCGGGCAACAGGGACGGCCCAAGGCTACCGGGGTTCGCCCGATCCCGCCCCTCCGCGAAGGTCCGGTTCGCGGTGGTGACGATCGTCCGGCGCCGATGGTCCGATTCCGGACGCGGTCGTATCCTCGTCCGACGCATGGCCGTTCCCGTCGTGATCCGTCGAGTCGCCCGCCACGCCACCACGGCCCTGGTGGCGCTGACGATCCTCGCCGCGCCGCACGCGCACGCGTCCGGGCCTGCACGCATGGTCGAGGGCACCGTCAGCGCCGTGGACCACCCGGGCGACGCGGCGACCCCGTTCCGCCTGGACCTCGCCGATGAGGAGGACTACGTGCGCCAGACGAGCTTCGTCCGGTGCGTGGGCGCCAGCGTCCAGATGATGCTCAACATCACCCGCCCGGGTGCGGACCGGAGCGCCCGGACCCAGCGGCGGCTCCAGGTCCTGGCCCGCTCGCTCAGCGGTCCGCGGCCGGACGGGACCGAGCGCCAGGGGGCTGGCGTGTTCGGGTGGGCGGCGGCGCTCAACGAGACTGGCGAGAGCGCCTACGCCGTGGTCGGTGCCGAGACCCTCCAGGGGGCGATGCGGATCGCGGCGAAAGCGATCCGGGAGCAGCGCCGGCCCGTCGGGCTGCTCGTCTGGCAGGGTCGCCACGCCTGGGTCATGAGCGGGTTCCAGGCGACCGGCGATCCGCGCGATGGATCGTTCCGGGTCACCGCGGCCTACATCCTCGATCCCCTGCATCCATTCGGCTCCAAGACGTGGGGCCCAAGCCCGCAACCGGGCTCGGCGATCAGCGTGGAGCAGGTCGGCCGCCAGTTCGTCCGCCGTCGCACGCACAGCGAGTGGAACCGGCTGCCCGGCATGGCCGAGCTCGCGGGCCAGTACGTGCTCGTGGTGCCGGTCGATGGTCCGCCGCCGCCGAATCCGGCCGTCGCCGCGCCGTCCGCGGAGGTCACGCCGCCGGCGCGCAGCGGCGATCCGGCCCCGGCGCTCACGCTGCCGGCGGGTCCGGCGGCCGGCTGGTACCACGTCGTCTGCGCCACCCTGCGGTACAGTGGGCGCTGGGGTCGCCGGAGGCCACACACCCGCTCCGCGCCCCAGTGATCGGAGCTGCCGTATGAAGACCACGCGTTCGCTCGCGGACCTCGGCCAGAGCCTCTGGCTGGACAACATCACCCGGCCCCTGTTGGACAGCGGGACGCTCCAGCGATACATCGATGAGCTGGACGTCACCGGCCTCACCTCCAACCCGACCATCTACGACCGGGCCATCGGCGGCACCGACGCCTACGACACGCAGATCGCGGACGCGGCACAGGCGGGCAGGTCGGGCGAGGACACCTTCTTCGAGCTGGCGCTGGACGATCTCCGGCGCGCCGCGGACCTGTTCCGGCCGGTCCACGACCGCACGGACGGCGTCGACGGCTTCGTGTCGCTCGAGGTGTCGCCGCTCCTTGCCTACGACACCGCCGCCACCGCCTCCGAGGCGAAGCGCCTCCACGACCTGGGAGGGCGACCCAACCTGTTCATCAAGATCCCCGGCACCCCCGAGGGTCTGCCCGCCATCGAGGAGACGATCTTCGCCGGTGTCCCGGTCAACGTGACCCTCCTGTTCTCGCCGGCCCAGTACCTGGCCTGCGCCGAGGCCTACACCCGGGGCATCGAGCGCCGGGTCGCGGCCGGCCTGCCGGCCCACATCGCCTCCGTCGCGTCGCTGTTCGTCAGCCGCTGGGACCCGGCGACGGTCAAGCTGCTGCCCGAGGATCTCCACAACCAGGTGGGCCTGGCCATCGGGCGCCAGTGCTACGTCGAGTACCGGGCGTTCTTCGGGTCGGAGCGCTGGCAGGGGCTCATCGCGCAGGGCGCCCGGCCGCAGCGCCTGCTGTTCGCGAGCACCGGCACCAAGGACCCGTCGCTGCCGTCGACGCTGTACATCACCGGACTCGCGGCCCCGGACACCGTGAACACCATGCCCGAGGAAACGCTCCTCGCGACCGGTGCCACGGACCTCCCGGTCACCGCGCTCGATTCGAGCGCCCGGGACCATCTGGCGCGGTTCGAGGCGGCCGGTGTGGACGTGAACCAGGTCGCGGGCGAACTCCAGCACAATGGCGCGGCATCGTTCGTGGGTTCGTGGACGTCCCTGCTCGAGCGGATCGCCGGCAAGGTCGCCACGGTCGCGTAGCAAGGTCGCCACGGTCGCCGGGCGGGTCCAGGCGGGCCGCCTCCGCACGGGCAAGTTTGGCGTTCCGCCACGAAAGGCGTATAGTCCCGCGACGCCCCCATCGCGGGGGCCAGTCACCTTCAGCCGAGCGCGGCCGACTCGATCCACCCCCTCCCGGTTTCCGCCGAGGTCAGATCGCGGACTCCGTCGCAGATACCACAGGAGTGGATCGTTCCCATGAACGTCGACAAGACGCTGACGTGCAGCGACTGCAACCAGTCGTTCACGTTCACTGCCAGCGAGCAGGATTTCTACACCGAGCGCGGCTTCACCGAGCCGCGCCGATGTCCCAACTGTCGCGCCGCCCGCAAGGCCCAGCGCGGTGACTCGGGCGGCTACGGCGGCGGTGGCGGCGGCGGCTACGGCGGCTCACGCGGCGACGGCGGCTACGGCGCCCCGCGCGGCCCGCGCGAGATGTTCGCGGCCACCTGCTCCTCGTGCGGCCAGGAGACCGAGGTCCCCTTCCGCCCCACGTCGGGCAAGCCCGTCTACTGCAGCGCCTGCTTCGCCCAGCGCCGGGCCTGATCAGCGGATGACCGAGCTCCGGCGTCCCGGCAACGGCCTTCCCTCACGGAAGCCTGCCCCTGAGCCCGATCCGCGAAGGCACGTCATCGCCGAGTACCGGCATTCAGCCCAGCAGGTCACCTGCATCTGCGGCTGGATCGGCAGCTCGGAGTCACCAGACGGCCGGACATCTGACTGGAGCCGTCACGTGACGGCCGGACGAACAGGCCAGGCCTGACCGCTCGGTCATTGCCCCCGTCCCCAACCGCGACCGCCGGCTCCGCCGGCGGTCGTTTGGATTCCCGGAACCGCGCTACCGCCCGTTCACGAGCAGCTCAACGGCCCGCTTCACCTGGTCGTCGTCTGACGCCCTGAACTGCCCCGCCGTCATGTCCCTGAGCGTGTCGGGCAGCACGGGCTGTGCCGCGTCCGGGAGCGACACGGCGATGTCCGGCTCCAGGCCCTCGTGCCAGATCGGGCGCCCGTCGCGCGTGAGCCAGCGCTCCACGCCGATCCGCAGCGCGGACCCGTCCGAGAGGTCGAACCGCCCGAGCACGGTCCCGGTGCCGAAGGTCTTCTCGCCCACGACCTCGGCGCGGCCCGCATCCTGGATGGCCCCGGACACGATCTCGGCTGCGCTCGCGGTGTCGCCGTTGGCCAGCACGACCAGCGGGATGTCGGTGGCGAGACCTCCCGCCACCACCTCGGCGTCCTTGCGAACGCCGGAGCGATCGTAGGCCTGGTAGACGATGCCGTCGGCGAGGAACTGGCTGGCGATGCCGACCGCCTCGCCCACATAACCCCCGGCGTTCGATCGCAGGTCGAGCACGATCCCGGTGGCGCCATCCTGCTTCGCTGCCGTGATCGCCTGCTTCATGCCGTCGGTGGCACCCGTGGCGAACTGGTCGAGCCGGATCATCGCGATCGTCGTGCCAGGGACCATCGCCCAGCTCACCAGCGGCAGGTCGAAGGTCCGGCGCGTGATCGTGACGTCGAAGTCGGCAGCGCCGGCGCGACCGATCGTGAGCACGACATCCTCGCCTTCGGGACCGCGCACGCGGGTGACCGCCTCGTCGACGCTCTCGCCGTCCGTGGTCGTGCCGTCGACGGCCAGGGATCCGGTCGCCGCGCCGCAGGCCGGCCTCCTCGGCGGGCGTGTTGGGGAAGACGGTCGTGATCTCGATGCCGCCATCGTCGGCCTCGCTGACCTGGACGCCGATGCCCACGAACGAGCCCGACAGCGACTCATCCGAGGCCCTCGCCTGCTCGGCCGTCATGAAGCCCGTGTGCCCGTCGTCGCCGACCGCATCCGCCATGCCGTTGATCGCGCCGTACGCGAGCCGCTGGTCGTCGAGGCCGGCAGGGTCGACGTAGTTCTCGTGGATGACCCGCCACGCCTCCTCGATCAGGGCGGCGTCCGCCGGGGTCCCGCTCGGGCGCGGTGTGGCGGTCCCGGCCTGGAGGGGGCCTTCCCCGAGCGAGCCGCCGTTGCTGCCGACGGCCATGCCGGCCGCGAACATCACGACGGCGAGCACGGGCGCCAGCACGAGCACCAGGGCGCCCGGTACGCGCCGCCCACCGAAGCCCGGGGGCCTCACGGGTGGGGGCGCCGGGGGCAGGACCAGCGGTTGGGGGGTCAACGTGGGGTCGGTCATCGTCTCGCGTGCAGGTTCGGGGGCGTGCCGAAGCAGGGTCGGCGCGACAAGCATGACGCGTCTGCCTTCAGCGCGGGTGGGCGTCCCATGAAGATGCGTTACGCATCATCCGGCGAGCGGCTCGCGTGGCACGCAGGAAGTGCCGCAGGTGGGCGACCGGCTTCACGTGACTGGGCTCGCCGGCATAGATGGTGGAGATCGGGACCCAGGTCAGCGTCCAGCCGCTGCGGAGACAGACGGCGATCATCTCGACCTCGAGCTCGAACCCGGTCTCGTGGCTGTTGAGCATCGCCGTCATCAGGCGACGGCCGAGGAGCCGATACCCGGACTGGTTGTCCGGAACGGGCTGGCCCACGGCCCACGAGAACGCGGCGGTACCCACGGTGTTGGAGAGGCGGCGAACGAGCGGCATCCGGCTGAAGTCGCGCCGGCCGATGATCAGCTCCGGCCGGGGTCCGGCCGCGCCAGGTGCCGACAACGCCGCCACGAAACGGGGGATCTCGTCGGGATCGTGCTGGCCGTCCGCGTCGAGCGTCAGGACCGCGTCCCATCGCTCGCCGAGGGCCACCGTGAACCCCGCCCGCAGCGCCGCGCCCTTGCCGGCATTGGGGGCCTGGCGGATGACCCGCGCCCCGGCTGCCGCCGCGATCGCCGCGGTGTCATCGGCGGAGCCGTCGTCCACGACGAGGACCGGCAGATGGCGACGCGCGCCCTCCACGACCCGCCGGATCCGTGGCCCTTCCTCGTAGGCCGGGACCAGGGCCAGGATCCGAGGATCGGCGGTTCGCCGGGCTCACTGGCTGGCGGCCGGAGACCCCGCGGCACCGACGGAGGGGAACTGCATGCTGCGGACGATGCTGTTGGACCGAGCGAGCAGCTCCTCGATCTGGCTGCCATCGAAGGCATCGATGTCCACTGCCACCAGGCCACCATCGGGCAGGTCGAGCAGGTACAGACGCAGCCGCTCGTTGCCGACGACCACCCAGTGGTCGATGTCCGGGCTGTTGATCAGCGGGACCGCGGGGACGCCATTGGAGAACGGGCAGGCCTGCGTCCAGTCCGCCTTGACGGCCACGTCGATCGCGACGCCGCGAAGGCCGCCGACGGTGGCCATCGTTGGCGTCCCCACGACCAGTCCCGGGCGACCCGCAAACCAGGTGGCGAGCTCCGAGGACGTGCCGCCCACGCCCGGCTCCGGCTGGGCCGGACAGCTGGCGTCCTGCGACGCGGCCATCGGATCGCGGAACAGGTGGACGCCGATCAGGTCGTTGTCGGCCGGGTACAGGCTGACCAGTACAGCCCGCTGTCGTCCTTCTTGACCCACCCGGCAGGCACGGTGTAGGTGACTGCGGGCTGGAACGACACGGAGGAATAGGTCCCGGCCGGCATCGCCGTCACCGCCGGCTGGCCCGCCGGGCGCGGTGCCCGCGGGCGGGCGAGCTCTGCGCCGCCGCAGCCGGCAACGACGATGACGGCCAACATGAGCGCGAACGTGGCGCGGAACACGCGCGTGGACCTCCGGGTTGTCGGCACGTGATGGCCGGAACGGCTGCGGCTGGCGTCCATTGTCACCCGGCAGCCGCAGCGAGGGCCTCGCCCATCGCCGTGATCTGGGACGGCCCAACCCGGCAGCAGCCGCCCACGAGCCTGGCGCCGGCGCTCCGCCAGCGCGTGGCGACCGCTCCATCCACGCGTCCGCTGGCACCGGCCGTCCAGCGGCGGGCGGTGGCGTCCCAGCCTTCGCCGCTGTTCGGGTACACCGCGACCGGGCGCGGCGTGGCCGCCCGGATCCGTCCGATCAGCTCCTCCACGTGTTCCGGGGCCGTGCAGTTCACGCCGACCGCGATCACGCCGGGGGCGTCCGCCACGGCCGCGACACCCTCCTCGATCGGTGCGCCGCTCCGCAGCCGGGATCCGTCGGCGCAGGTGAAGGCGACCCAGGCGGCTGTTCCAGGCAGCTCGCCAAGGAGTTGCGCGACGGCCTCCGCCTCGGCGACCTCCGGGATCGTCTCGACCGCGAGGACGTCGGCGTCGGTGGAGGCGAGCGATGCGGAGGCGGTCCCGGTGGAAGTCGCGCAGCTGGTGACCGTGCGTCCGTAGTCGCCGCGGTACTCCGAGCCGTCGGCCAGCATCGCGCCGTACGGTCCGATCGAGGCGGCGATGAACAGCGCTGCGTCGACTCCGCCGGCCGTGGCGCGGTCACGGGCGTCGGCCGCGAGCTCCACCGAGCGTCGCAGGAGCCCCTCGGCCATGGTTCGGTCCAGGCCGCGCGCAGCGAATCCCTCGAACGTGGCCTGGTACGAGGCCGTGGTGGCGACCCTGGCGCCCGCCCGGTAGAACGCAAGGTGGGCCGCGACGATCTCCCCGGGCGCCTCGACCAGCAATCGCGCCGACCACAGCTTGTCCGACAGGTCGTTGCCCTGTGCCTCGAGCTGGGTCGCCAGGCCGCCGTCGAGCAGGATGGGCTCGTCGTGGCGGAGGGCGTCCCGGAAGTGGTGTGAGTCCATGCGCGGCATGGTGCCACGGACCGGTGACCGCGGCGCGGCCGTGCTGGACGTTCGGTGGGCGCCGCGACGGCGCCGGTTCGGGACCTCGCGAGGGCTGGTTGCCGGAGGGTGTGGCGGGACACGCCACGACGAGGAGCAGCGAGACCGCTACTCCGCGGTGATGATCACGTCGGACGCCGTGATGGGCGCTGTGTCGCCCCCGCCGTTGGGATCCGCGCTTGCGTTCGGGCCGCGGAACCCGCCAAGACCGGCGACGGTCACCGACACGCTGGTGCCCGAGATCACGTCAGACGCCGTCGCCACCGTCTCGGCATGGTAGGTCGATCCGGAGACATCGATGATCATCTCCGTTCCGTCGGGGGCCGTGAGCACGAGCGTCGATCCATCGAGGCTTTTCACGGTTCCGGTGATGGTGACGGCGCGGGTGCCACCGGGCCCGCCCTGGCCGAGGCCGCCGGCCTGGTTCGGATCGACGACACCGGCCTGGTTCGGATCGAAGCTGCCGGCCGGGAGTCCGCCGCGCCCGGCCTGGACGCCGCTGGCGCTGGCCGGCGCGGTCAGGCGCCCACCGGCGAACGCGAGCCCGGCAACAGCGACCGCCACGGCAACGCCGAGCAGGATGTTCGTCGCCCGGCCGCTTCCCTTGGCGGGTGGCGTCGCGAGCGGCGCGGGGGCCGGCTGGGCCGTGGCGGCCACCGGAGCCACTGGCTGGGTCGCTGGTGCCGGTGCCCCGTCGTCTGGCTGCGCCCAGTTGGTCATCGGGTCGGACATCGGGAGGTTCTCCTATTCAAAGCGAAGCGCGGCGATGGGATCGAGGCGGGCGGCCTGCCGCGCGGGCCAGACGCCGAAGATGACGCCGACGACCAGACTGAACACGGTCGCGACGATGACGGTGACGGGGTTGAAGGCGAAGCCCCAGCCGGCGAGCGCGCCGATGACGGCGGAAGCGGCGACACCGATCACGATGCCGATCAGCCCGCCCAGCAGCGAGAGCACGAGCGCCTCGACCAGGAACTGGAGCAGGATGTCGCGGTTGCGGGCGCCGAGCGCCTTGCGGATCCCGATCTCGCGGGTCCGCTCCCGGACCGAGACCAGCATGATGTTCATGATCCCGATGCCGCCCACCACGAGGCTGATCGAGGCCACGCCGGCGAGCAGCACGGTCAGCAGGCTGTACACCGAGGTCGCGGTCGAGAGCAGCTGCGTCTGGTCGGCGACGGTGAAGTCGTCGCTGCTCGCCGGCCGCGATGCTGTGGCGCTCCTCGAGCAGGGCGGTGATGTCGGTCTTGACGGTCGACATGGCCTCGGCCGTCACGACGCTGACCCCGATCGAGCGAACGCCCGACGACGACGAGCCCGTGAAGTAGCGCTTGAGCGTGCTGACGGGAATGAGCACCTGGTCATCGGCCGAGGTCGAGGTCGTGGTGCCCTTCGCCTGCAGGATCCCGACCACCTCGAACGGCACCCCACCGATGGTGATCGTCGAGCCGACGTCGCTGGCGCCGAGGCCGAGATCGTCGGCCGTGGTCGATCCGAGGACCGCCATGCGGAGCTCCTGCTCCACGGCGGTATCGGTCAGGAACGAGCCCTGCCACAGGTCGAACGCCCGGACGGTCGGGTAGGCCTCGGTGGTCCCGAGGATCGTCGTCGTCGTGTTGAGCTCCCCGGCGACCACGAACTGCGAGGTCGACAGCTCGGGCGACACCGCCGCGACCCCCGCGACAGCCGCCACGGCGTCGGCATCCTCCAGCGTGAGGGTCGTGGCCGAACCGGCGGCGCCCCGCGTGCCGCCGGTGACCGACGCCCCGGCGTTGACGGTGAGCAGGTTGGTGCCGAGGCTGTTGATCCGGTCGGTGATCCCGGTCGAGGCACCCTGGCCCACGGACACCAGGGCCACCACGGACGCGACCCCGATGATGATGCCCAGCATCGTGAGCACGGACCGGATCCGGCTGGTCCCCAGGCGCGACACGGCCAGCCGGGCGAGCTCGGCCAGGCTCATGCCGCCACCCTCCCGTCGAGCACGTGGACCTGGCGGCCCGCGCGCACGGCGACGTCGGCGTCGTGGGTGATGAGCACGATGGTGACCCCCGAGCGGTTGAGCTCGTGGAACAGCTCGAGCACCTCCTCCCCGGTGTGGGAGTCGAGGTTGCCGGTGGGCTCGTCGGCGAGCAGCAGGCGCGGCTCGGTGACCAGGGCCCGGGCGATCGCGACCCGCTGCTGCTGGCCGCCCGACAGCTCGGACGGCTCGTGGTCGATCCGGTCGGCGAGGCCCATCCGCTCGAGGGCCGCCCGGGCCCGGCGAGCCGCTCCTTCTTGCCAGCCCCCTGGTAGAGCAGCGGGGTGGCCACGTTCTCGAGCGCGCTGGTCCTGGGCAGCAGGTTGTAGTTCTGGAACACGAACCCAATCATCCGGCTGCGGACCTGGGCCAGCCCGTCGTCGTCGAGCTCCTCCACCGGCGTCCCGTCGAGCACGTACGTGCCGCTGGTCGGCCGGTCGAGGCAGCCCAGGATGTTCATCAGGGTGGACTTGCCCGAGCCCGACGGGCCGATGATCGACACGAACTCCCCCTCGTCGACCCGGAGGCTGGCACCCGCGAGCGCGTGCACCTGCACCCGGCCCAGGTCGTACGTCCGGTAGGCGTCGGCGAGGTCGATGATCCGGCGGCTCATTGCCCGCCCCCTGGGATCCCGCCGGCCGGCGGCCCGCCGTCGAGCCCGCCAAGCCCGCCCCGGCCGCCGGTGGTGGTGGTGGTCGTGGTGGTGCTCGTCGTCCGGTCGGCGGAGCTGCCGGTGATCACGGTCTCCCCGTCGGCGAGCCCGCCGGTGATCTGGGCGAGATCCGAGGTGATCAGGCCGACATCGACGGACCGCGTCTCGACGGAGCCGTCGGAGGCGAGGATCCGGACGGTGTAGCTGCCGGAGGTTCCCGCGAGGGCGATCACCGGCACAGCGGTCGCGTCCTCGACCTGCGCGATGACCACCGTGACCTCGGCGGACATGCCGGCCAGCGGGATGCTGGTCGGGACAACGGCCGCGGCGGGAGCGGCCGTCGCGGAGGCGGTTGCGCCGCCGGTGCTCGCGGAGGATGACGAGCCCGACCCATCGTCGAGGGTGACGACCACGGTGTAGCTGACGACGCTGGAGGTGCCCGACGTCGAGGCGACGGGGTCGATGGAGGTCACCGTGCCGCTCGCGGTGGCATCGGTCGCGCTGATCGAGACCGTGGCCGGCTGGCCGACGGCGATGCTCAGGATGTCGTCCTCGGTGACCGATAGGGATACGGCCATCTGCGTCGACTGGAGCTCGATCGCGGTGCCGCTGGCGTCGTCGCCGACGGCCACGTTGACCGCCGTGATCCGCCCGTCGATGGGCGCGACCAGGCTGGCGGCGGCGAGGGCGGCCTCGGCTTCCGCGAGGGCCTGCTCGGCCTCCACGATCGCGACCTCGTCGGCCGCGATCGTGGCATCGTCGGCCGAGGAGGTGGCCGAGTCGTAGGTGCGCTGGACGCTCTTGAGCGACAGCTTCGCGCTGGTGACCTGGCTCGACGCCGAGCGGTTGCCGGCGGCCACCTGGAGCTTGACCGCCGCGAGGCTCGCCTTCGCGGCCTTGACGGCAGCCGTGTCGGCGTCGATCGTCGCCTGGGGGGCGCCGGCCGCCCTGTCGGCGACGCGCCGGTCCTTGGCGTCCGCGACGGCCAGGCGTGCCTGCTTGAGCTTGAGGCTGTTCTGCGCGACCGTGTTGCTGTACGACGCCTTGGCGTTGGACAGCGCGGTCTGGGCGGCGGTCACCTGGTCCTTGGCGGAGGCGCGTGAGAGGGTGGTACCGCCCTTGAGGTCGTCCTTCTTCTGCTGCTCCGCGGCGGCGAGGTTCGCCTCGGCCAGGTCGACCGCGAGCTCCGCGCTCGCGCTGTCCGCGGTGGCAAGCACGCTGCCCGCCGAGACGACGTCGCCGACCTCGACGTCGACGGCCGTGACCAGCCAGGTGACGGTCATCGTGCTGGACGTGGAGGCGGTCGAGGACGAGGTGCTCGAGGTGGTGCTCGAGGCCGTGGCCGTCGATCCGGTGGAGCTGGTGGCGGACGTCGCCGTCACGTCCCTGGCGGCGGGCGCCTCCCCGAACGCGAGGTCGTAGGTGACGGCGGCGGTGAGGCTGCCGCTGGCCACGGCGGTCTGCTGGACGGTGGCCGTGGTCGCCTGCTGGGTGCGGTATGTCACCGACGTGTCGGCTCCACCGCCGACGCCGAGGGCGGTGACGCCGACGGCGCCGACCCCGACGACCAGCAGACCGACGGCCGCGAGGGCCTTGAGGTTCATGTGGCGCGCGCTCCAGGTTGGCTCGGGGCACGTCCGGAGGCGCTGCGCGGACAAGCCCAGAGCGGGATGCTCTTGCGAGCCCGATCCTGCGCGGGCGTTCCTTTCGGTCGGGTTACACGAGGCGCGGGCCGGAAGCCGGCCGGCCGCTGCCGGCGGCGGGTCGTCAGGCGCGCTGGTCGGTGCTGGGCTTCTCCCACAGGTTCACGCCGCCCTCGACCGCGTGGCGGTCGATCTCGGCCAGCTCGTCGGGCGTGAACTCCAGGCGTGAGGCGACGGCCACGTTCTCGCGGACCTGCTCGGGCGAGCTGGCGCCGATCAGCGTGGTCGTGACGCGGGCGTCGCGGAGCACCCAGGCGTACGCCATCTGGGCCAGCGTCTGGCCACGGCCCTTCGCGATCTCGTTGAGAGCCCGGACCCGCGCCAGGTTCTCGTCGGACAGGGTCTCCCTCGGGAAGGAGTCGCCTCCCGGACGGTTGACCCGCGCGTTCGCCGGGATCCCGGCGAGGTACTTGTCGGTCAGGAGGCCCTGGGCGAGCGCGGTGAACGCGATCATGCCGGCGCCGAGCTCCTCGAGCGCGTCGAGCAGGTCCGGCTCCACCCAGCGGTTGAACAGGTTGTAGCTGGGCTGGTGGATGAGCAGCGGAACGCCCTCGGCCTCGAGCAGGGATGCCGCCTCCCGCGTCATGCGGGCGGAGTAGGACGAGATCCCGACGTACAGCGCCTTGCCCTGGTGGACCGCGTGGGCGAGCGCGCCCATCGTCTCCTCGAGCGGCGTGTCCGGGTCGAACCGGTGCGAGTAGAAGATGTCGAAGTACTCCACCCCCACGCGCTTGAGGCTCTGGTCCAGGCTGGCCAGCACGTACTTGCGCGAGCCGCCGCCCTGGCCGTACGGACCCGGCCACATGTCCCAGCCGGCCTTGCTGGAGATGATGAGCTCGTCCCGGTGGGCGGCGAGATCATCCCGGAGGATCCGACCGAAGTTGGTCTCGGCGGAGCCGTACGGCGGTCCGTAGTTGTTGGCCAGGTCGAAGTGCGTGATGCCCAGCATCGAACGCGGCGTGCACGATCGCCCGCTGCGTCTCGATCGGCGTGGTGTCGCCGAAGTTGTGCCACAAGCCGAGCGAGAGGACGGGCAGCCGGAGACCGCTCCGTCCACACGAGCGGTAGGCCATGGTGTCGTAGCGGTCGGGAGCGGGCTGGTAGGTCACGGGAGGTCTCCGGGATCGTGGCTCGGCGAGTTGTCGCGGACGGCCGGACGCACTCCCCACCGTACTCCCGTCGGGTCCACCGCGCGCCGCGCAGGTGCCCGCGACGGGATGACAGGTGCCCGAAGGCGGGATAATGGCCCGGCTCGGTGCGCCTCGGGGATCCGGACGGCGGCCGGGTCGGACGGAGGAGCGGCATGGCCCGAGCGAAGCGAGTCGGGATCCTGACAGCGGGCGGCGACAGCCCGGGGCTGAATGCGGCCATCCGCGGCTTCGGCAAGGCCGCCATCGGCCGCCATGGCATGAAGCTGCTGGGGTTCCGGGACGGCTTCCGGGGCCTCGCCGAGGACCGCTTCATCGAGCTTGATCCGTCCACGCTGGCCGGGATCCTCACCGTGGGCGGCACGATCCTGGGCACCAGCCGCGACAAGCCGCACCGGATGCCGGTCGACGGCGAGACGGTGGACATGACCGACGCCATCGCCGGACGTACCGCCGGCACCGGCTGGACGGGCTCGTCTGCATCGGCGGCAACGGGACGGCCAAGAACAGCCTTGCGCCTGATGAAGGCCGGGCTGAACATCGTGCTGCTGCCCAAGACCATCGACAACGATGTCGCCGAGACGGACGTCACCATCGGCTTCGCCACCTCGCTCGGGATCGCCACCGACGCCATCGACCGGC
The DNA here is from genome assembly GCA_963716025.1 of uncultured Chloroflexia bacterium. Lineage (GTDB taxonomy): Bacteria > Chloroflexota > Limnocylindria > Limnocylindrales > CSP1-4 > CAIXZV01. The sequence continues at coordinate 6,170 of CAVQSY010000029.1, read as the reverse complement.
TCCACAGCACCGCCCACAGCCACCACCGGATCATCCTCGCCGAAGTCATGGGGCACCGGGCCGGGTGGCTCACGCTTGCGGCCGGGCATCGCGGGTGGCGCGGACGTCATCCTCATCCCGGAGATCCCATACCGGATCGAGAGCGTCGTCGGCGCCATCCGGCGGCGGACCGAGTCGGGGACCAACTTCTCGATCATCGCCGTGGCCGAGGGCGCCCAGGACGTGGAGACCAACCTCCGGTACACGGGCATGGTGTCGCGGCGGAAGGCCACCTCGTCCGGCACCCCGGAGCGCGCCGTGGCCGACGCGGAGATCGCCGCATTCGACGCGGACCACACCGGGCACTCGCTGCGCCTTGCGCACCAGCTCGAGGCGCTCACCGGTCTCGAGTCCCGCGTCTCGATCCTGGGCTACGTGCAGCGGGGCGGCACGCCATCGGCGATGGACCGCGTGCTGGCGGCACGCCTGGGCAATGCGGGCGCGGACCTGGTTGCCGAGGGCACGTTCGGCGTGATGGTCTCGAGCGATGGCGATCGCACCCGCACGGTGCCGCTCGTTGAGGTCGCCGGCAAGCTCAAGCTGGTGCCGCTGGATCACGCGCTCGTCGCGACGGCCCGCAACGTCGGGACCTGCCTGGGCGACTGACCCGGCTGTCCCGGCGGGTCCGGCGGATGCGGGGTCGCGGACGCGCTGACTCGATACGGGGTCGGGAGGCGGGATCGGGTGCGGAGCTCACGCGGCGATTCTGCGAATTCCCGGGACGGAGCCCCTCGGCAGCACCGCCGGTTTGACTCGGTCGCGAGTCAGGGCCGGAGCGGAGCCGGAGCAGGGCGAGTCGGGGTCCATCACCGGTGGCCGGGGTCCATCACCGGTGGCCGGGGTCCATCACCGGTGGCCGGGGTCCATCACCGGGCGCTGGGGTCCATCACCGGTGGCCGGGGGTCCATCACCGGTGCGCCGGGGTCCATCACCGGTGGCCGGGGTCCATCACCGGTGGCCGGGGTCCATCACCGGTGGCCGGGGTCCATCACCGGTGGCCGGGGTCCATCACCGGTGGCCGGCCACCGACTCACGTCGGGGTCACATGTCGGGGTGGCCCGCGGGGCTCGGCACCGATTCTGTCGAGTCCGGTCCTGAGCCCCTCGACCGGCGCGCTCGACCGACTCGACCACGAGTCGGGGCGGCCAGCGACAGGTCGTGCGGCACCAGTGGGTGGTCTCCGGCCGTCGAGCGGGGTCGCGGAACCACGCGCGGGCGACCTCAATCGTCGGGGTGCTGCCCCCACGCGTCGCACAGCTCGCGGACCACGGCCCGGGCGACCTCGTCGGCCGTGCCCTCCCGCGCCTCCGGTTTCGACCACGACCACAGCCCGACGTACTCGTCCGTGCCCACCAGCCCGTCGCGCATCGCCACGCGGTCGATCTCCTGTGCGAACCACCCCGGCAGCTCGCGGTTGACGCGGGTGCCGGCCACGTCGTCCACGCGGACCTGCGCCGGAATGCCCTTCCAGGTCATGACCCTGAAGCGAGCCATCGGCCGGGCCCTCCTAGAACCCGCCGCCGGCGGTGCCGGAGGCCTCGGCGACAGTGCCGTCCGCCAGCTCGACCAGGAGCGGGTCGCCGCGCTCGGCCCGCAGCCGGTTGGCGTAGGCCAGGCTGCCTTTGGCGCCGGGCTCCACCTCGGAGCGCGCGGGAACGACGCGGTTGTTGTAGTCGTGATGGGCTACGGGGCCCAGCACGCAGGTCCCGTCCTCGAGCGCGAGCATGATCGCGCGGGCGAGGTCGCTCTGGACCTTCCAGCCCTCGCCGTTGTCGATCAGGTGCTGCATGAACGCGACGGGGTAATTGTCCAGGCCGTCCTTGACGTCCTCGGGGTTGATCTCGGTCACGGAGGGGCCCTTTCGTCCGGGGGCGGGATGGAGGGGTGGGACGCCTCTGGCCGGCATTGTAGGCCGACCGCGAACGAGGCTGCGACACACCCAGCCGCCGGACCCGGTCTCCGTTGCTCGAGGCCGGCCGCCACGACACCGCACAGCCCCGAAGGCGCCGCGTATCACCCGTGACCGATCTTCCAACGGCCGCCCCGGCATGGGACTCCCCGGATATCACCCAGGCGTGTTGCAACCGCTCCACATCGTCGCCGAAGCATTGCTGTATCAGTGCCCGGGGCCCGGTGATATCCGAGGCAAACCTGGGGCGGCGACGGCCGCCACGACGAACGGGGTTTGGCCCGACCCGGCGGCTCCCGTTGGTACCATCGACCCGATGGCCCCCGAGGCGATGCTCCTACTGTTCGCCGCGGGCGTGGCGTCCGGGATCGTGAGCGTGCTGGTCAGCCTGGCGTCACTGGTGTCCTATCCGGCGCTGCTGGCCGTCGGCCTGCCGCCGGTCAGCGCCAACGTCACCAACACTGTGTCCATGGTGATGCTGGGCGTAGGGGCCGGGGCGGGATCGAGACGGGAGCTGGCGGGCCTGCGGCCGACGCTGCTCCGGCTGGCCGTCACAGCGGTCCTGGGCGGGGTCGCGGGAGCAGTGCTGCTTCTGCTGCTGCCACCGCGCGCATTCGAACTCGTTGCGCCGATCCTGATCGCCGGCGCGTCGCTCCTGGTCCTGGCCGGGCCGAGGCTCCAGCAGCGGCCGCGGTTCCAGCCGGTCGGCCTGCGACCCGGGGCGGTTGCCGCCTATGGAGCCACGACCGTGTACACGGGGTATTTCGGCGCGGCCGGCGGTGTGCTCGCGTTCGCGGCGCTGTCCGCCATCATCAATCGCCCGTACCACGACGTGAACGCGGCCAAGAACCTGCTGATGGCCTTTGCCAACGGAGCCGCGGCCGTCACCTTCGCGTTCCTCGGCCCGGTGCGCTGGGCGGCCGTGCTGCCGCTCGCCGCCGGGATGCTCACGGGCGGGCTCATCGGGCCGGCGATCGCCCGCCGGGTCCCGGCTCCGGTGCTCCGGGTGGGGGTCGCGATGGGCGGGATCGCGGTGGCCGGAGCGCTGGCCTGGCGGACCTACCTCCCGGGGTAGCGGCCACACGGGGAGGATCGGCCGACCGTGCGCGCCCCTCCGGTGCCCTCTACAGGGCGACCGTCACGCACTTGACCTGGGCGTAGTGCTTGAGTGACTCCACGCCCTTCTCGCGCCCGTAGCCGGACAGCTTGGTGCCACCGAACGGCGTCTGGACGCCGCCCGACCACCAGGAGTTGACGTACACCTGGCCCGCCTCGATCTCGGCCGCCACCCGCAGGGCCCGGCTGATGTCGCGCGTCCAGACGCCGGCCACCAGGCCATACGGGCTGTCGTTGGCGATCTCGACGGCCTCCTCCTCCGTGTCGAACGGGATGACCGCGAGCACGGGACCGAACACCTCCTCCTGCGCGATCCGCATCTCGTTGCGGACGCCGGTGTAGATGGTCGGCGGGACGAACAGGTCGTCCGGGCGCCCGGCGACGGCGGTGGACCCCCCGATGACCGGGACCGCGCCCTCCGCTTCGGCGATGTCGAGGTATTCGATCACGGTCCGGTGCTGCCCCTCGCTGATCACGGGGCCGATGGTCTCGCCCAGGCGATGGGCACCGGCCTTCTCGGCGACCATGGCCACGAACGCATCGTGGACCTCGCGCTGGACGAGCAGCCTCGTGCCCGAGGAGCAGACCTGCCCGGCGTTGCTGGTGAACGCCACCGTCGCCCAGTGCGCCGCCTTCTCCAGGTCGGCATCGGCGAACACGACGTTGGCGCTCTTCCCGCCGAGCTCCAGGGTCAGCGGGATGAGGCGGTCCGCCGCGAGGTGGGCGAGCTCCCTGCCGACCGCGACCGAGCCCGTGAACGCGACCTTGCGCACGTCCGGGTGCGTCACCAGCGCCGGACCCGCGGTGGCACCCCCGCCGAGCACGACGTTGTACACGCCGTCCGGGAGACCGGCGGCCTGGCACAGCTCGGCGAGCCGGATCGAGGTCGTGGAGGTGAGCGAGGAGGGCTTGAGGACGACCGTGTTGCCCGCCGCGACGGCCGGGGCGACCGCCCGGGCCGCCTGGTTGATGGGCACGTTCCAGGGCGTGATGACCCCGATCACGCCGTACGGCTCGTTGCGGGTGAACGAATGGAAGTCCGCACCGAGGTCGAACGTCTCGCCGCCGACCGCGTTGATGACCTCGCCGTAGAACTCGAAGTACTGCGCCGCGACCTCGACGTCCATCGACGCCGTCGCGTGGGGCTTGCCGGTCTCCGCGATCTCCTCCGCGACCAGCGACTCGGCCGCCTCGCGGATCCGCCGCGCCACCTCGATCAGCAGCCGCCCGCGGACCGAGGCGGGCGTCCGGCGCCAATCCCGGAGCGCGCGCTGGGCCGAGGCGACCGCCGCCGCCACGTCGTCCGGCCCGCCATCGGCCAGCCGGCACACGAGCGTGCCGTCCACGGGGCTGGTCCGCTCGAGATAGCGGCCCGAGAGCGGCGCCTGGAGGGCGCCGTCATACCAGTGGTCAAGGGTCCAGGTCATGGGGCACATCCTCAGCGGGCAGGGTGGGTCGCGGTGCGGAGCTCAGGATGCGCCAAGCGGGCCAAATCGGCAGCGCGCACGGTCGGCGATCAGCGATCAGCGTGGGACCCCTGCCCCGCGGGCAGCGGCTCCACGAGATCCCCCAGCGCGATCCGCCCCGGAACCTCCACCTCCGCGTACATCCCGAACGGGACGCCGCGTGGCTCGGCCATCAACGGCCGGTACGCGGCGATGTGCTTGAGGGTGTCGAAGTCCTTGTCGCCCGTAGCCGGGTCGCGGGTCGTGGCCACGCAGCGCGGGACCTGGCCCAGGACCCGAAACACCGCCTCCCCGACCCGGACGAGGCAGCCCGCCGCAGCCCTCCTCCCCGAACGGCGCCGGCCCGTCGAACTCGAGATTTATCCGGAAGCGCCGCGGGTCAAGGTCGGGCCGGCCATGCCTCGCCCCAAGGTCGGCCACCGACGCCAGGCCCACCAGCGACAGGCGGTGCACATCGGGCCCGTCGCCCTCGTTGTCGGCCATGACCAGGCGCAGCGGACGACCGGCGAACGAGGAGACGGCCTCGTCGATCGGGCTGTCCACGAACCGCCCGGGAACCGGCTTTCCGTCGAAGTCGGTGACGTGGGCGGCGCCCGGGCGAGCGGCCGACCCCGCGACCCGCACGCCGTCCGGGAACACGATCCCGATCTCGCCAGAGCCAGGGTCCCACTCCGAGCCGAGCCGCATGAGCGCCCCGACATCGGTGCAGCTCGCCAGCTCGCCGTCCCCATCGACGAAGTGGAACCGCCGGTTGCCGATGATTTCCCCACCGGCGTCAGCTCCACGGACGCCGGGTGAGCGAGGCGGGTGCCCTTGACCGGCGTGACGTTGATGCGGGCAACCGTGGCCGTCATGGGCGCCACGGTACCAAGTTGGCGAGTCCGTGCGATGATGGATGGAGCCCAGTCGGAAGACGCTCGAAGGAAGCGTCTACCGGGCGGCACGGCACCAGACGCTCGCGACAATCGGCGAGCCGGGCCGCTGACCGCCCTCGGCCCATCTCAGGCTTCCCCGGGAAGCCCTCACCTGTCGCCAGCCCCGGCCCGTCGCCGCGAGAAGCATTCCGTCTCGCGCCGGACTCCAAGGGGCACCGGCCCTCGTGCGCTGCGGCGCACACCCTGGAGTCTCACTTGACCTTCGCCAATCTCGGCCTCCGGCCCGCCTGCTTGCCACCGTCGCGCAGGAGGGCTACACCGAGGCCACCCCCGTCCAGGCCGCGGCCATCCCCCATGTCCTCGCCGGGCGCGACGTCCTCGCCGCCGCCCAGACGGGCACGGGCAAGACCGCCGCCTTCACCCTCCCGATCCTCGAGCGGATGGCCCGCCACGCCTCCTCGAGCCCCAGTCCGGCCCGCCACCCGATCCGTGCCCTCGGCGCTCACGCCCACGCGCGAGCTCGCCTGCCAGATCGACGAGTCCGTGCGGACGCTGGGCAAGGGCACCAACCTCCGGTCCGCCGTGGTCTACGGCGGCGTGCCCCAGGGCCCGCAGGTCAAGGCGCTGTGGGGCGGCGTCGAGGTGCTCGTGGCCACCCCCGGTCGCCTGTTCGACCTCATCGGCCAGAAGGCCGTCAACCTCACCCAAGTGGAGGTCCTCGTCCTCGACGAGGCCGACCGGATGCTGGACATGGGGTTCATCGAC
>CAVQSY010000028.1:0-7993 GCA_963716025.1 uncultured Chloroflexia bacterium | reverse complement strand
GGCGTGATCGCTGACCTCGTTGGCGACAACGTCGGCGACTGCGCCGGCCGTGGGGCCGACCTGTTCGAGTCCACCGCCGCCGAGAACATCGGCGCCATGATCCTGGGCGTGGCGGTCTACACGATCGCGCTCACGGCCGGCTGGCCGAATCCGGAAGCCTGGATCTTCTTCCCGCTGGTCGTCCGCGCCTTCGGTCTCCTGGCCACGATCGTCGCGATGTTCTTCATCCGCGGCAACGAGACCGAGGACCCGATGAACATCCTCAACCGCGGCTACTGGGTCACGACGGCCCTGTCCGTGGTGGGGCTCGGGATCACCACCTGGATCATGATGGACACCGGGGGAGCGGCCAGCGACAGTGCCCTCCCGGTCTGGGTCTGGTTCTTCCTCGCCGGCATCGTGGGCCTGGCCACCAGCGTCGCGTTCGTGTACATCACCCAGTTCTACACGGCCGGCTCGTTCCGTCCGGTCCGCGAGATCGCCGAAGCCAGCAAGACCGGCCCCGCGACCAACATCATCAGCGGCACCGCGGTCGGCTTCGAGACGACGGCCGTCACGGCCGTCACCATCGGCATCGCGCTCATCGCCAGCCACTGGCTCGGCGCCCAGGCGGGGCTGGTGAACGCTGCCGGGCACGACGTGGGCGGCATCTTCGGCACCGCCGTCGCGACCATGGGCATGCTGATGACCACCGCCTACATCCTCGCGATGGACACCTTCGGGCCCATCACCGACAACGCCGGAGGCGTCGCCGAGTTCTCCCGCGCCGAGGCCGGCGCCCGCGAGATCACCGACCGGCTCGATGCCGTGGGCAACACCACCAAGGCGCTGACCAAGGGCTATGCGATCGCCTCCGCCTCGCTGGCCGCGTTCCTGCTGTTCTCGGCCTACATCGACAAGGTCAACCTGATCCTGGGCAACCAGATCGCGGCCGGCAAGGAAGGCGTCGAGCTGATGACCGCCGTCAACCTCGCCGACGTCAGCGTGTTTGTCGCGGCCTTCATGGGTGCGATGCTCGCCTACTTCTTCAGCAGCCTCGCCATCCGCGCCGTGGGCAAGACGGCCCAGACGATCATCGTCGAGGTCCGCCGGCAGTTCCGGGAAATGCCCGGGATCATGGACTACACCCAGAAGCCGGACTACGCCCGCGTCGTGGACATCACCACCGCGGCCGCCCTGCGCGAGATGGTCGCCCCCGGCCTGGTTGCCGTGGCGACCCCGATTCTCGTCGGCCTCCTGCTCGGCTACCAGGCCGTGGCGGGCATGCTGATGGTCGGGACGATCGCGGGCGTGCTCCTCGCCACGACGCTCAACAACGGCGGCGGTGCGTGGGACAACGCCAAGAAGTACATCGAGTCCGGGAACCTCAAGGACGACGACGGCAACGTGCTCGGCAAGGGCTCGGACGCCCATGCCGCGGCCGTCGTCGGCGACACCGTCGGCGACCCGTTCAAGGACACCGCCGGTCCGTCGCTCCACGTGCTGGTCAAGCTCCTCGCCACCATCACCCTCGTCCTCGCCCCGCTGTTCATCCGCTAGCGGAGGAGACCTCTCGGGCGGCCGGGTCCACGTGATCCCGGTCGCCCGGAGTTGATTCATGGACCAGATCCTCCAGGCGCTCGTCATGGGGATCGCACAGGGACTGACCGAGTTCCTGCCGATCTCCTCGTCCGGGCACCTGATCCTCATCCCGTACCTGTTCGGCTGGGACGATCCGTTCATCGAGTCGCTCGCGTTCTCCGTCGTGCTGCACGGCGGCACGCTGCTGGCGCTGCTTGCCTACTTCCGCGCGGACTGGCTGCGCCTGATCCCGGCCTTCTTCGCGTCCATCCGGGACCGGTCCCTTGCCGACGATCCCGACCGGAGGCTGATCTGGCTGCTGGTGCTGTCCACCCTGCCCGCGGCCGTCATCGCCCTGCTCCTCAACGACATCGTGGAGCAGAGCGTTCGCCAGCCGGGCCTGGTCGCGCTGATGCTCGTGATCGCCGCCGGCGTCCTGTGGCTCGCCGACCGCTGGGGACCGCGGACGCATTCGATCAGCCGCCTGACGGCACGCGGGGCCCTGGGGATCGGCTTCGCGCAGGCCCTCGCGCTGGTGCCGGGCGTGTCCCGCTCCGGCATCTCGATCTCCGCCGGGCTGTTCGCCGGGCTCGATCGTGCCGCCGCGGCCCGGTACAGCTTCCTGATGGCGACGCCGATCACCGCCATGGCCGTCGCCTACGAGGCGTTCAAGCTCATCCGGGGCGAGGTCGCCGGGGTGGAGCCCGCGACCCTGGCCGTCGGCGTCGTCGCGGCGTTCATCTCCGGCGTGCTCGCGATCTCCGTGCTGCTGCGCTACCTGCGAACGCGATCGTTCAACATCTTCGTCCTGTATCGCCTGGGGCTCGCGGCCGTCGTCCTGGCCGTGTTCCTGGCCCGGTAGCGCCCGGAGGCCCGCCGTGGAGGTCATGAAGCAGCTTCGCCAGCGCGCGATCCGTGACCTGGTCGAGCAGCGCCCGATCCGCACCCAGCAGGAGCTCGCGGCGGCGCTCCGCGAGCGGGGATTCCGCACCACCCAGGCCACGATCTCGCGTGACGTCGCGGAGCTCGGCCTGGTCAAGGCAGGCCGCAGCGGCCTGCAGGCCTACGTGATCCCGCCGCGCCTCCGCGAGGCGGACACGAGCGGTGAGGAGCGCATCCGGAGGCTCCTGCACGAGATGCCGGTCGAGATCCGCGAGGCGGGCACGATCCTGGTGCTCAAGACCCTGCCCGGGTCCGCGCACCCGCTGGCGGCCGCCCTCGACCGGGCCCGCTGGTCCGAGGTGATGGGCTCCATCGCGGGTGACGACACGGTGTTCGTCGCATTCTCGGACCGCGGTTCGCTTGGCCGCGTGCGGCGGCGCCTGGAGCAGCTCGGCGAGGTGGGGGAGTAGGGTCGGGCCAACCCCCAAGTCGCCATGTCCCTCCCCTCGCCACCAAGTCACCACCGACTGGCCGGCACGACCACTGAACGGAGCTCGGCGCGCGGCCACGCTCAGCCGGGTGGCCAGCTCCTCGTGGTGGTCGGACAGGCCAGTCCTCGGTGACTGCGCGTCGGCGCGAGGCAGCGCCACGGAGCTAGGCGAGCGGCCCGCTGCGTCGGTCGCCCACGGGTCGTGGCAGGTTCGCCTTGTCGCATGGTCCCGGGCCCGCGCCGCGCCCGACTCGAACCTGCCTCGTGCCACCGGTGAACCTTTGACGTTTCGGGTCCCCGCGGATACCATTCCGCCCGATCCACCGACCCTCGGAGCGCAACCAGGCGCCCGGGGTCCTTTTGTTCAAACCGACCGAGCGGCGGCACCCGAGTGGTGCTGGTCCCGCGCCTCGGGGGCCCTCAACCGATGAACAGCAAGACGACCTACATCAGCAAGGACGGCCTCGAGAAGCTCCGCGCAGAGCTCGAGGAGATCCTGAGCGTCCGCCGGCCCGAGATCGCCCAGAGGATCCACGACGCAAAGGAGCACGGGGACCTCTCGGAGAACGCCGAGTACGAGGATGCCAAGAACGAGCAGGCGTTCGTCGAGGGCCGGATCCAGACGCTCGAGGCGATGATCAAGAACGCGGCGATCATCGACGAGAACACGTCCACGGACCACGTCCAGATCGGCTCGACCGTGAAGGTGAAGGGCGAGGAGGGCCCCGAGACGTTCATGATCGTGGGCTCCGCCGAGGCCAGGCCCGCGGACGGGCGCATCTCCAACGAGTCGCCCGTGGGCCGAGCCCTGCTCGGCCGCAAGAAGGGCGACAAGATCCTCGTCAAGGTCCCGGCCGGCGACTTCGCGTACACGATCGTCGAGATCAAGTAGCACCGCCACCAATCGGCCCCGAGCCGGCACCACGCGCGTCGGGGCGATCACCCCGGCCAGGGTGCCGGAGAGAAGGGGAGCGACCGTGGACTGGGCGGACGAGCTGGCCGCGAGCGTCGAGGGACCCCAGGTCGTCAACGACTCCAAGACGCCGTCCGGCACCGTCCACGTCGGCAGCCTCCGCGGCCCCGTGATCCTCGATGTGATCACCCGCGCCCTGCGCAGCCGGGGGCTCGAGGCGACGCTCCTCTACGGCGTCGACGACATGGACCCGATGGACGCCCAGGCGCTGCTCAGCCCCGATGCCATCGAGCGCGAGATGGGCCGTGCCCCTGGCCCACGTGCCGGACCCGGCCGGTGACTGCCACGCGAGCTACGCGCGCCACTTCGCGGGCATCTTCATCGACACCTTCGCGGGGCTCGGGCATCGACCCGGACCGCTACTACTGGATGAGCGACATCTACCCCACCGGGCAGATGGACCCGTTCATCCGGACCGCGCTCGACCGCGCCGACGTCGTCCGCGAGGTCTACCGCCGGGTGGCCAACGTCCAGCATCCCGACCACTGGCTGCCGCTGGGCGTGGTCTGTCCCAGCTGCGGCAAGGTGGGCACCACGATCGCGTCCGACTGGGACGGCGAGACCGTCTCGGTCGCCTGCCGCCCCGATCTCGTCGAGTGGGCGACCGGCTGCGGCTGGACCGGCCGGGTGCGCCCGTTCGGGGGCGCGGCGAAGCTGCCCTGGAACCTGGAGTGGGCCGCGCAGTGGAGCCTGTTCGGGGTCACGATCGAGCCCAACGGCAAGGACCTGGCCACCGCGGGCGGGTCACGCGACCGCAGCAACGCGATCGCGCGCGAGGTGTTCGAACGCGAGCCGCCGCTCAACTTCCCCTACGAGTTCCTCAACATCGGCGGCAAGAAGATGTCCACGTCCAAGGGCCGCGGGGCGGCCGCGCACACCATCGGCAGCGTCGTGCCGCCGGAGCAGCTGCGATTCCTGTTCGTCCGCCAGCGGCCGGAGACCGCGCTCGACTTCGACCCCGAGGGCACCGACGCCATGCCGCGCCTGTTCGACGAGTTCGACCGGCTCGGCGCCGCCACCGCCGGCCGCGAGGTCAAGGGCGAGCTGCCCTCGGGCCACGAGTCGATCTTCCGGTACTCGCTGCTGGACCCGGCCGCAGATGTCGCGGCCGCGGCGGAGCGCTTCCGTCCCGCGTTCGCCCACCTCGCGCTGCTGGTCCAGATCCCGGGCGTTGACGTGCACGACCGAGTGGCCGCCGAGAAGGGCTCCGCCGCTGACCGACGACCGAGGCGGCCGAGCTGGAGGTCCGCCTGGCCGCAGTCCGTCGCTGGCTCGAGGCCTATGCCCCCGAACGCGCCCGGATCGAGATCCGCCGCGACGCCGTGCCGGTCGGAGGCCGAGCAGCTGCGACCCGAGCAGCGCGGCTTCCTGGCGCGCGCTCGCAGAGGCGGCCCACGGTGACGCCATCTCTCCGGCGAGCAGTGGCAGGCGGCGATCTTCGCCGTGGCCGCGGATGGCGGCATCGACGCCAAGGCCGCCTTCATCTCGCTCTACCTCGCGTTCCTCGGCCGGCCCAACGGTCCACGGGCGGGCTGGCTGCTCGCGAGCCTCGAGCGCGACTTCGTCATCCGGCCGTCTGACGGAGGCCGGCCGGGGAGCCGCGGGGGAGTGATCGCATGAGCGTCGGCGTGCAGCGGCTCCGCGACGAGCCGGAGCGGATCCGGCAGGGAGCCATCGACAAGGGCGAGGATCCCGACGCTCGTCGACCGGGCGATCGAGGTCGATGCCCGCCGCCGCCACCTCCAGTCCGAATCGGACGGCCTCAAGGCCGAGCGCAACGCGGCCAGCAAGCAGATCGGCGAGGCGATCCGGGGCGGCGCCAAGGCGGACGGCCCCGAGGTCGCGGACCTGCGCGACGAGTCCACGCGGGCCGGGCTCCGGATCGACGAGATCGACGCCGAGCTGGCGGCGGCCGAGGCCGAGCTCGAGGACCTGCTGCTCCGGATCCCCAACCCCGCCGATCCCGACGTCCCGGTCGGCGGCGAGGAGGCCAACGTCACCGTCCGCACCTGGGGCGAGCCCGGATGCGCACGAGGGGACCACGCCCGACGGCGCGACCTGGACCCGCCGCCCGCACTGGGAGATCGGCGAGGCGCTGGACATCATCGACAACCCGCGCGGCGCCAAGATCGCGGGCTCCGGGTTCCCGGTCTACAAGGGCCTGGGCTCCGCGCCTGCAGCGGGCCTGATCAGCTGGTTCCTGGACGTCCACACGCGCGAGCACGGCTTCACCGAGATCTGGCCGCCCTGCGGTGGTCAACACCGCGTCCGCCCGCGGCACGGGCCAGATCCCGGACAAGGAAGACCAGATGTACGTCGTCACCCGCGACGACCTGTACCTGGTCCCCACGGCCGAGGTCCCGGTCACCAACCTCCACCGCGACGAGATCCTCGAGGCGGACGAGCTGCCGATCCGCTACGCGGCCTACTCGCCCTGCTTCCGGCGCGAGGCCGGCGCCGCCGGCAAGGACACCCGCGGGATCCTGCGCGTCCACCAGTTCGACAAGGTCGAGATGGTCATGTTCGAGAAGCCCGAGGACAGCGCCGAGGCCCTCGAGTGGATGACCGCCCGCGCCGAGATCCTGCTCCAGCGGCTGGGCCTCGCCGTACCGCGTCCTGCTCATGAGCACCGGCGACATGGGCTTCGTCCAGCGCCGCAAGTACGACCTGGAGGTCTGGGCGCCGGGCGTGGAGCGCTGGCTGGAGGTCAGCTCCTGCTCCAACTTCGGCGACTACCAGGCCCGCCGGATGGCCATCCGCTACCGCCCCGAGCCGGGCGCCAAGCCCGAGCTCGTCCACACGCTCAACGGGTCGGGGCTCGCGCTGGCGCGCATCGTGGCGGCCATCCTCGAGGCGTACCAGGACGCGGACGGCACGGTCACGGTCCCGGAGGTCCTTCGGCCCTATCTCCGCACCGATAGGATTGGGGAACCCGCCGAGGCCTGAGAGGAACGCCCCGGCGGCACCGACGAGGAGATCCGATTTCGATGGCCGTTCAGTCAACGCCCGACCGGCAGGCGCCCGGGGGTCCCGCCGGGCCGGCGCCGGGAATGCGGTTCGCCGGCCCGGGTGCGCGCCTCGCGGCGTTCATCATCGACTGGATCGTGATGGCCATCGTGTTCGTGCTGCTGCTGTTCGTGCTGGGGGCGATCGTCGCCACCACGCTCGGATCCGCCGGCGCGGAGGGTGCCGGGGCTGCCGTCATCGGGATGGCCGTGTCGGCGCTCGCGTTCGTGGCGTTCAACCTGCTGTACTTCCCGTGGTCCTGGTCGCGTGGCGGCCAGTCGGTCGGGATGCGGCTGATGGCGATCAAGGTGGTCCGGGATCACGATGGTGGCCCGGTGTCGTTCGTCGCGGCCGTCCTGCGCCTGTTCGGGTACTACATCAACCACCTGGTGCTGTACGTCGGATTCGCCTGGATCCTCGTGGACCGGCGCAAGCGTGGCTGGCACGACCTGCTCGCCGGCACGTGCGTGGTGGACGCGTAGGGGTCCGCGCGGAGCCCGTCACCCGGGTCGGCACCGGCTCTGCCGGCGGCCCGAGCGGCTCGATGGCCGCCGGCGGCCCTACGCCCCGGGCCGGAACAGCGCCGAGATCGAGGTCGGGGTGTAGCCCGTCGCGCGCAGCCCGGTCACCATCGCCGGCAGGGCATCGCGCGTCGTGTACCCGCCGAGGTGCATCAGGACCACGGCGCCGGCGGTGCGACCGGCGATCACTTTGGCCGCGCTGTCGGCCGCAGTCGGGCCGCCGTCGGCCACGCGGCGCCAGTCGATGGTGTCGATCTGCCACATGACGGTGATCGGGTCCTGCCCGCTGCCGCCGCCGCCGCCCGCAGCGCCCTGCTCATCGCCCCGTACGGCGGCCGCCAGTACGGCATCGTGTGGCTGCCCGCGAGTGGGGCGATCCTCGCGTTCGCGCTCCTGCAGCTCCCGCGTCACCGAACTCGGCCGCCGGCGGGCTCTCGGGGCAGGCCGCGCCGCCCCCGCCGTCGCGCAGGTTGCCCAGTGGTGGAGCCGTGTGGTTGCCGACCTCGAACAGCTCCGGGTGGGCGGCCACCTCCGCGAGGACTGCTCTCCCGGTCGCGGTGT
>CAVQSY010000027.1:0-10292 GCA_963716025.1 uncultured Chloroflexia bacterium | reverse complement strand
TACACACCGGACTAACGCGTAGCCCTGAGAGAAAGGGTGGCAGGTCGTCAGCACGGTCGCTGCGGCGACGGCCCTGAAGCTCCTTCTCGAGAAGGACTACTTCTTCGGCGGTCGAGACCCGGAATTTCGAGGTGTCGGTCGGGGAGATGTTGCCTCCTCTTCGCCTCGTCGATGCCGTCGATGGGCAATGGCGGGCAGCGTGCGGCGTTCCCCTCGCTGGCCGCTCGTGTCCCCGACCGCCGGCACAATGTCACAGCTACCGATGCCGAAGGGGATCTGCCGCTTGGTGCGAGGGCACGAAGCTCCAGTCTCGTACCTTCCGGTCTCTATCCTCCGGCAGCAAGGACGTCTCTCAGCTGCACGGTCTCACGCGCACGGGAGGCCATCGAGGTCATCGAGGTAGTCGGTCAGCTCGCGGTAGGCGGTGCGGACCGCGGTGGCGTTGCCGGCGGCGTTCTCGATTCGCATCCGTGCTCGGTAGAGCACCTCGTTGCCCGGCAGGCCCCGTAGGCCCTGCATGACGGCGTAGCGGGCGGTGTCGATGTCGCCGGCGAGCAGCGACAGGTCGACGAGCCAGGTGGCGGTGTCCTCGATGAGCCGCTCGGCGTCGTGGGCGTACTGGTTGACGCGGGCCCACTCGTATCCGTCGGCGGCGAACGGCGGCCCGTGCACGAGGGCGAGGCCGGCCCTGAGCAGACCCGCGGCCTCTGACGAGGACACGTCCCGTGCCCGGTCGTAGAGCTCGCGGAGCAACGCGATGTCGGTCATGACGCCGTCAGCGAGCCGGTAGGTGTTCTGCCTGCGGTCGGCGGTGCCCAGGATCGGTTCGCCGTCCCACTCGCCGAGCTGCTTGCGGGTTCGTCCGACCATGTTCCAGATCGTGCGGGGAACGACCGCCTCGCCGCCCCAGACGGCCTCCTGAAGGTCCTCTTGGCGAACCGGGCGCCCGAGGCAAGACATCACGGCGACCACGATCATCTCCCGGCGTCCCATGGCTGGTCCATCGACGATCGTCGGTTCGCCGAGGAGGCGCACCAGGAGCCGCGGCTGTGTCAGTTCCCAGTCATCGTCTACGGGCATCGATTCAGGCAGCACCGGGGGTTCCCGCAGATCGATCTCCTCGGCCGGCATGTCTAGGTCCGCCGCTGGCAGGTGGACGGCGGGGAGGATCTCGCCCTGGTGCACCTCTGCCTGCACCTGGTCAGGTTCTGGTGTGGTCGGCTCGGGCGAGGCTGCGACGTCGAGCTCGGCCGGCGGCTCGGCGACGTCGTCGAGGAGTTGGGCGAGTGCGGAGCCGGTCTCCGCGTCGATGCCGGCTGCCTGGAAGGAGATGCCGAGTGGTTCGAGGCGCGTGCCGAGCCGTCCGCCTCGATGTGGAGGTGCGCCTCGCTGCCAGGCAGCTCGCCGTTGGCGATGACTGCCACCCCTCGCCTTGGGCAGGCGACGGAGGCGAGGTCGGAGTCGGCAGCGGGCACGCTGGTGAGCATCACGGCGACCTCGACGGGCAGCACTGGGCTGTCGAAGAGCCGGTAGGCGAAGGTCGAGGTGCAGCCGATCTCGTCGAGCCTGCGCTCAAGGTCGGACGCAACCGCGGCGATTCTGCTGGCGGGCCGAGGGCTCCTCGTCGATGCGGAGTCGCGGGAGGTGGTCGAGGGCGGCAAGGGTGATGGCGCCCGGCGTGAGCGAGACGGAGGCATCGGCGAGTTCGTCGCCGGCGCCGAGCTCGAGCACGATCGACCGGAGGAATCCATCGATTGCGTGAGGGTCGCCCGTGATGCCGACCGAGCCGAGTCCCTCGAGGTCGAGCATGAGCTGGCGGCCGTTGCGCTGGCCGACGGTGACGAGGCCGGCGATGAGCGCTGGTCGGTCGGCGGAGGGCACGGGCGCGTCGGGGTCGTAGAGCAACCGCCAGGACCAGGCGCCGGGGACGGCCTCCCATGGAGCGGGGGCGCTGGGGAACGGGCGGTCCCACAGCAGCTCGAGGCCGGAGTCGGCGCTGAACTCGACGGCGACGGGGTTTGCTTCGATACGGCGTCCGGCCAGCTGTTCGCCGAGCAGGGCCAACTCCTGGCCTGCCCAACGCACGAGCGGTACATCGGCGGCGGCGACGAGTGTGCGTTCGAGGGGAACGACGGGGCGGTGGGATCGTCGCACTGACCTGTCGTGGCGGCGCTGTGACCGGCGCAGCAGCAGCAGAAGGCTCGACGCCAGGACCGTCGCACCGCTGATGCCTGGCACGAGGACGGCGAGTGGCGGAAGCTCGGCGAGGTCGTCGTGGTCGGCCAACGGTCCGGCCGGTGCCGCGTGCGCCGGGCTCGCCGCCTCGGCGGGTGCATCATCGATTCGTCGGCCGGCATCCTCCTGCGGGGCCGAGGTCGTCGGTGTGTGCGACTCGGCAGGCTCCGCACGGGTCTCGGGGGCCGGCGGCTCTGCGTCCGGCACCGGCGCGGCCGGTTCGGGTGTCGGGCTCGCGATCGGCTCGGGTGCCGGTGCGTCGAACGCGGGGAGGTTCGCGTCGGTCGGGAGCTTGAGCTGCCACCCAACGCAGATGATGTCGGGGTCGGCGATGAACGAGCGGTTGAGGTCGTGGATCTCGGTCCAGCGGAAGCCGGAGCCGAGGCTGCGCTTCAGCGATTGCCCAGAGGCTGTCGCCTCGTTGCACCACGTAGACGGGCTCCGCAGCGGGTGCCGGGGCCGGTGCTGTCGCTGAGGTCGGCGACCAGCGAACCGCTCGGAAGTGCCCCAGGCTCCGGGCTTGGCGAGGCTGGCGGCGTGAGGAATGTGGTGGCGTCGACCACATGGACGACAGGTGCTGGAGCGGCCGGGGCGGCGAGCGAGACCGTTGGTCGAGCGAGGCTGGCGAGCAGGACGGCCGATCCGACCAGCTTGGTGGCGACGGTGCCGAACGGGCCGATGCGGTGGATGCGTTGTCCTACGCCGCGTGCCGTGTCGATGACGTCGAGGGCCACGTACGCCATGAGGGTCGCCCAGCAGAGCCAGGCGAGGCAGACGAAGGTGTTGAGGATCACAACCGGGTCGATGAGCTGGAGCGGGGTCGAAACGACCTCGCCCCAGTCGGGCATCTCGGTAGGGAGCGGCCACCCGAAGAATCGCGAGAGTGCGACGGGCGCGCCGATCACGACCGCTGTGGTCCAGATCAGGTGGCCGACGGCGGTGAGGATCTGCTGTC
The DNA here is from genome assembly GCA_963716025.1 of uncultured Chloroflexia bacterium. GTDB lineage: Bacteria > Chloroflexota > Limnocylindria > Limnocylindrales > CSP1-4 > CAIXZV01. Next base: position 7,102 of record CAVQSY010000027.1, on the reverse strand, counting down.
CGGCTGGTCGCGTGGTGGTGGGCATGGTGGTTCCTCTACGGGCCGGCGAAGCCGTGTTGGGGTCGTGCGGTTGCGGTGCCGGTGATGGTGCGCTCTCCGAGGCCGAAGGTCTGAAGGAAGGTCATCGGCTGCTGGCGCGTGATGGTCACCGTGACCGAATCGGTGTCGGCGGCAGCCGTGCCGGACCACCCGTTGGTGGCGAGGAACTGCTCGGCGCGTGCCGTTGCAGCTGCGGGATCGAGTTGCGGTCCTGTGCCGGCGAGCACCGAACCGGCGTCGATGGCCTGCGCGCCGGCGCGGGCCGCCTCCTCGGCGTCGTTGATGGCGTCGCGCTTGCCGGCGATGAGGGTGCCGCCGTCGAAGACGAGCCCGGCGACGGCGAAGATGATGATGGTGCCGAACACCATCCAGAGCGTCGCTGCGCCCTCGTCGCCCCGACAGCGCATGTCCTCCCGGCCTCGGGTCATGGCAGGCCTCGGTATTGGTCGACGACCGACACGCTGCGCGACTCGACGGTGCGGGTCCCGGAGAGCCCGAGCAGACCGAGGTCCGACAGCGGGATGTCGCAGCGCACGGTGACTGCGACCTGGCCACCGGGTTGGAAGGCGCTGGTGTCGACGTCGATGGTCGTCGACGCGCACCGGAAGCCTCCGTCGGCGAGCGACGTTGTGGCCGAGTTCTGTGCGGCCCACCACGCAGCTGACGGATCTCGCTCGAGGCTCGCTGACCGAGCGGCGTCTCGGGCTGCCTCGTCGACCTGCTCGCGGGCGGTTGCCGTCCGGCCGACGAGCGCCACGAGGCACAGGAGCATGATGGCGATGGGTGTGACGATCACGACCTCGGTCGTGACCGATCCGTCGTCTCCCCGTAGGCGGGTCACGGCTTGAACTCCTCGATCGGCGACGTCGAGGTGGCGGAGACGGTCATGGCCAGCCCGGGGATCACCGGTGGGGCCTGGCCGGTGACCGACACGGTGACGGATCCTCCTGACCGGGTCACGGTGATGGCGGGACTGGTGACCGAGTTGGATCCCAGGTCGCCGAGGATCTGCTGGGCGCGGTCGTACCCGTCGGAGTCGGTCGCGCCGGAGACGCGTGCGGCGCGTGCGCCTTCTTGGGCCGCGGCGTTGACGAGGTGGCGGGCGTGGAACCACAGCCCGACGTGGACCGAGGCGAGGACGAGCAGCAACAGCAACGGCATGACGATGACCAGTTCGGTCGAGGCGCTTCCCGAATCGCCGCGGCAGCGTCGGGGCGCGACTGCGCACGGCGGGCCGAGCCCGCTGATTGGGCGAGAAGCGCTCGCGGTCACCGTCGGCTCTCAGTTCGTGGGAATGGAGTTGGCCTTGTCGGTGACCTTGGCGACGATGATCGCGACGACGGCCAGGGCGAGCGCGGCGAGGCCGGCGATGATGATGACGGTCTCGGTGGTCACCGCGCCGACGTCACCACGACCACGTGGGTAGACGGGGACCTCGTCTGCCGGCGCCGTGAGCCGGTCGGCGAGGACTCGCATCATGGTGAGCAGGTACTGGATTTCGGTGATGTCTCCCATGGGAGCTCCTTGGTGTGAGTGGGACAGCGGGGGAGGGCTCTCAGAGCCCTCCGAGAACGGTGATGACGGCCGGGAACCCGATGAGGAGCACGAACCCGAACAGCAACATCGCCGTGGGGATGGCCATGCGCTCGGTTGCCGCCTGGGCCTCCGATTCGGCTTCGGCGAGCTCGACGGCGCGGAGGGTGTCGGCCTTCACGGCGATCGAGTGCCGGACCTTGGCCCCTTCGTTGCCTGCGAGGGCGACGCTGGCGGCGAGCTCGACCAGCGCGGGGACGCGCAGGTCCTCACCGAGGCGGGCGAAGGTCGACCAGACAGTGGCTCCGTCGATCTGGGCGACGTCAACGGCCCGTCGGAGGAGTCCGAACGCCCACGAGTCACCGACCCGAGCGGCTTCGACGAGCGCTGCTTCGGTGCCCATGCCACCGGCGAGGCTGATGGCGACGAGGTCGAGGTACGAACCGAACGCGAGGGCGAACTCGCGGCGTCGCTCGTCGGCTGCCTTGCGGAGGTTGAGGTCGGGTGCGACGAACCCGACGACCACGCTGACAAGTGCGGCGACGGCGAGGAGCCCAGCAGGGACGGTGACCCCGGTCAGGAGGAACAGCGCAGCGATCGCGACGATGAAGACGATGGGGAGCAGCGCGCACGTGACCTTGGAGCCGAGGTGGGCGTCGATGCTCGTGCCTGCCATGCGGGCGTCGGCCTTGAGGTCGTCGAAGCCGATGCCGAACCCGCTGAGCGCAGCCGCAGTCCGCTTCCCGAGCTGGCGCTTCCAGTGCGGATCGTTGCCGTCGTCGACGATCTCGGGGCGTCGCTCGAGGCGGGCGAGTGCAGTGGCGAGTGGTGGAGGTGGCGGGAAGGCGAGGCGCCATGCGGCGAAGCCGAACAGTCCGACCGCGGCGCCGAGTACGACGGTTGTCCAGATCCCGGTCACGACGCCACCGCCCGTTTCGGTGTCGGTGGTGTCTGCACGTGGGTGGGAGCTGCTCCTGCGGTGAGGAACCGTCCGGTCGTGGTGGGGCGACCGGCACGGGCGAGCCACCAGTACGCGCCGGCGAAGAACGCGGCGACGCCGATGAGCACGATCTGGCCGACGAACGTGCGGTAGGCCTCGACGTAGGTGGGGTTGAAGATCACGATGCCCACGCTGAACAGCACCGTGACCGAGGTGACGAGCTTGACCGAGCTGCGGGTGCGGGCCCGTCCGGTCTCGATCCGCAGCCGCATCTTCACGGTGTCACGGGTTGTGGCGGCGAGCCGGCCGAGGAGGTCGCCGAGCTGACGGGGCGATCCTTCGGCGGCCAGGATCAGCGCGGCGACCACGAGATCGCCGGCGGGGTCGTCGAGCCGTTGCGCGAAGCGGCGCAGTGACGTCCGCACGTTCGTCCCGGCCTCGAGCGACGCGGCAAGCCACGCCACATCTCGACGGATCGGCGGCGGAGCATGCACCGCAGTCGTGATGATGGCCTGCTCGAGTCCGGCCGCGGCAGCCATGACATCGCGAAGCTGTTCGGTCCACGTGGCGATCGCATCGAGTCGCGCCTGCTCGGCGTCGCGTCGCGCCTTGCCGCCCAACAGCGACGGCGCGAAGAACCCTGCTGCGCCGGCGATGAGGACACCGACCGGCCATCCGGTGAGCACGCCGATCGCGATGGCGCCGACCGATGCGCACCCGACCCGGAGGCCGAGATGGTCGAACCGTTCGGTGAGCCCAGCCGAAGGTGCGGGCTCCGTTGGCTGCTCGAGTTCCTCGACTGCTGTTCCGATCAGGGCGCGCACGAACAGGAAGAGTCCGAGGCCGAAGAGCGCGCCGATGGCGGCGGCGTAGACGGTCATCGCGCCGCCTGCAGGGTCGGCGGCCACGAGTAGCCGACGGCGGCAAGGCGTTCGAGGGTCTGCTGGCGCAGCGGAACTCCGGTAGGTGCCGCGTGCGACCCGGGCTCGGCCCGGAAGATCTCGTTGGACGAGACGTGGTGATCCTCCGCGGCGACGACCTCGCGGATCGACGCGACCCACCGTCGGAGTCCGGTTGCCGTCTGCGCCTGTGCGAGGAACACGACGAGGTCGACGGCGTTCGCCAGCAGCAGGTTGGAGGCGATGCGGTCGAGGCGTTCCGGGGCCTGAACGCAGTACGCGGCGATGCGGTCGAACACGCCCTCGCTGGAGGAGGCGTGGATGGTGCACATCGATCCGTCGTTGCCCTGCGACATGGCGTTGAGCATCGGGATGACTTCCGAGCCCCGCACCTCGCCGACGATGACCCTCGAGGGGTTCATGCGAAGCCCCATGCGCACCAGCTCGGCGAGGGTCACCTCGCCCTCGCCTTCGGTGTTTGGTTCGCGCGCTTCCATCTCCACGACGTCCTGGTGGCGGTCGCCGAACGCGGACAGGTTGAGCTCGCGGTTGTCCTCGATGGTCACGAGTCGCTCACGGGTATCGGTCTCGCCGAGAAGTGCCCGCAGCAAGGTGGTCTTGCCCGCGTTGGTTCCGCCAGCGACGAGGACGTTGAGGCGAGCGCGCACGGCGGCTGCGAGGAACTGTTCGACGCGGTGATCGAACGTGCCGCTCTGGCAGAGCTCGGCGAGCGTGGCCGTCGCCTTGCGGTGACGGCGCACGGACACACATGGCCGGGCGGTCACCGCCATCACGGCGAAGAGGCGTGCGCCGGAGGGCAGCTGGAGGTTGAGCTCGACCGCGGCGTTGTCGAACCGCCGCTCCGCCTGTCCGGATCGGGCTCCGAGACGACGGAGGTGGTCGATCATCTCCGCGTCGGAGCGCCACAGCTGCGGGCCGAGCTCCTTACGGCCGTCCGCGTACGACACCCAGACGCGATCGCAACCGATCGCATCGACGTTCTCGACGAGTGGGTCGGCGAGGAGGCGATCGAGCATCCCCGCACCGAACATGTCGTCGAGCGCAGCCTGAACAACGGCTGCGTCGTCCGCCGGGCTCAAGGCGCCGATGCCGTTGGAGATGTCTCGCTCGGCGATGTGTCGGAGCCGGTCGTGGATCACCGAGGTCGCGAACTGCCGTTGGTCGGCGCCACTGACTGCCTGGCCGGACGCGATGGCGTTCTCGCGCCAGGCAGCGACCTCGTCGCCGATGCCCTGGGCCATCAGGTCGTCGAGCACCGCTCGTGCCCGCGGCGTGAGTGTCGCGGTGTCGGGTGAGGTCATGGTCACGACGTCACCTGTGCCTGCTCGTACCAGGCCGGCGGCGGTGCAGGCACCGGAGGCGGGACAGCGATCGGGGGTGCCGGTGGCGGCGTCAGGGTCTGCGGAGGTGGGACCGCGGTCGGTGCGGCGGGAGCGAGGCGGGCTGCCAGATCGCCCGCGGCGCGCACCAGGCGGGTCCGCCCGAGCACCTTGGGGCTCTTGGCGTCGCCACACAGGGCCCGTGCACCTACCGGATCATCCGGCAGCACTCCCACGAGCGGCGCGTGGCCGATCGTGTCGATGACCTCGGCGGGGGAGTACGGCCGGTCGCCCACGAGGACGAGCGAGGCGCGAACGCCTGCCGCTCGCAACGAGCCGACGAGCTCGCGTGTGTGGAGCACGTCGGACAGGGTCGGCCGGGCCACGAGAACAACCGATCCGAGCCACCGGACCAGGTGCAGTGCCGGAGATGCAGCATCGATCCGGCCGACGTCGACGAGAGCGTCGAGCCCCGCCAGCGCCCGCAGCCGGTCACCGAAGCCGGCGGCGACGAGAGCCGTCACAGCTGTCGAAGCGGCGAAGGGCGAAGGCGGCGCAACGAGGGCACGCACCTCGCCGGGCCCCGGCAGCCGTTGGAGGTGTTCGAGGACGACCTGGTCGGACAGGCCCGAACGCGCCGAGGCAGCAAGCTGCACCGTTGACGGCGTCTCGCGCAGTCCGCCCCGCTCACCATCGAGCGAGGTGAGCCGAGACACCAGATCGCCTCCGGCGGGGTCAGCCTCGACCACAAGTGGCTCGCGGTGGGCCGGCCAGCGCGCCGCCAGGGCCAACACCGTGGTTGTCACGCCGGGTGAGCCCTTCGCGGCACCGAAGGCGACCACCGTCACGGGATCACCACCACAGCGATCCGCTGCCCGGCCGACGCAGCCGCCACGGCCGGCCCCGCATCCTTGGGTACGACCACCGAGAGCTGAGTCGTCGTGGCGGTGCCGGATCCGCTTGCCGTCACACGCAGCACCCGTCCCTCGGTGATGACCGGAGCATCGCCGTCCGGGCGGGGTTCGCCGGGCCTGGCGACTTCGACCAGTTGCACGCGGTCACCTGATCGCAGGGACCCAACCGGCGCGGCCGAGGCGGGCACCTCGACACCGACCAGCGACTCCCCGTCGCCGACGACGCTTGCTTCGCCGAGGGAGGACTGCACCAGCAGGGTCCCCGGGCGCAGGTCGACGGCCGCAGTGCGCCCGAGCACCGAGGACTTGGCCGACAGCGGGATGGGCGACAGCGACGGATCGTCGCCAACCTGCGCAACGACGAGGTCAGCCTCGGTGATCTCCGACCCCGCTTCCACGGGCCGAGCGACTGCGAGCACGGGGCTGCGATCGGACGAGGCGAGCTGGAGCCCGACGAACGCCACGATCGAGACGAGCATGCAGGCAGCCGCCACCAATGCCAGCGGAACGCTGCGCTGCCGGCGCTTCGCCGGCTCGATGCCAACTGGCTCGCCCTTTGCTCCATTCGAGGACGCCCGCTGGCGCGTCAAGGTGGTGGTCAACTCATGGCCTCCTGGTCTCAGCTGCCGGCGCGCGCGACGAGCGCCTGCGACTCCTCGATCTGCAAGGTGAAGCCGGCGACCGGACTGGTCAGCTCCCCGAGGTCTCCGCCTTGCCCGTTGGTCGCGTACCAACGGAGATGCCACACAACGACCGCCGAGTTGTGGAAGGTGAGGTCGGACCGGGCGCCGGAGCTTCGCCTGTACGTGAACGAGCAGGACGACGACGTGGGATCCGGACGCAACGACGCGTCATATGCAGACCCAGCAGATGTGCAGGTCACCGTTCCCTCGTCCATGTCCCACTCGGACCGAACGGGCACGGCTTCCACCGTCGCCGTCAGCCCACCCGCCGACGCAGACGCCGAGATCGTCTCCCAGTTGTCGACGTGCAGCCACACCGGCAGGTTCACCAAGCCCTTGCCGCCGGACGGCGGCCACGTCTGCACGCCGGGGACGGGCAGCACCATGCCGTTGGCCGCCATCTGTGCCAGGACCTCCGCCGAAGGCGTCAGGACCGGCGGGTTCGACGGGTCCCAGGCAAAGATGTTCTGGAACGTGATCGAGCCCGTCGTGACATCTCGACAGATGAGCCAGAGGTAGGTGCCGGCCTCGATCCCGGACGTGTCGGTGATGTGCGAGCCGAGCCCCGGGAGCACTGCCCCGGCGGAGGCCGTCACCTCGAAGAACTTGCACTCGATGTTCGACGCAGGCCCGCCGCCGCCCTGGTATCCGGTGCCGCTGTAGCCCCCCGACGAGCTCCCCGGCACGACAACAACGACCTGGCCGCCTTCGGGCGTCGTAGTACCGCCGGCGTTCTGGCCTTCAGCGTCGACAG
>CAVQSY010000026.1:0-89382 GCA_963716025.1 uncultured Chloroflexia bacterium | reverse complement strand
GGCCCGCCTGTTCATCGAGCGGTTCCACGAGGGTCTTGCGATCCGACCGCTGTGGCTGTTCAGCGGCGGGCCGCTCGACCGCCGCCTGGCGAGGGCCGACCAGCCCATCACCCCGCACGGGGCTGACCTGACCGCCGGCCTGGGTGCGCGAGCCCACCGGACGTTCGGTGGCCGGCTGGCGCCGGATGCGGATGTCGATCCCCAGGTGCACCAGACTCACCGTCTCGGCGATTTCCGGGACTGGCAGTCGATCGTCGAGTACGCGTACCAGATCGGCCGGGAGCTCGACCGCTTGACCTTCCCGCCTCACGCCTAGCCGGATCGGGGCCCGGCCGCGCTCACCCGGTAGACTTCGCGGATGCCCCGCTTCAACTACGGCGGTCAGGCGCTGATCGAAGGCGTCATGATGCGCGGTCGCGACGCCATCGCGGTCGCCCTTCGCCACCCCGACGGCCGGATCGTCTACGAGCACGAGCGTCTCGACGCCGGCACCGTCCATGGTCACCGGGCGGCGAAGTGGCCGTTCATGCGCGGCCTCGTGGTCCTCTACGAGACCCTGGTCGTGGGCACCCGCTGGCTGATCCGCTCCGCCGGGCTCCAGGCCGAGGAGGAGGGGGTCGAGATCGGCAAGGGGTCCGTCGCGCTGATGCTGGGGATCACGGCAGTGCTGGGCATCGGCCTGTTCTTCCTGCTGCCCCTGCTGATCGCGACCTTCACCGCCGCCAACATCGAGAACGATCTCGCCCAGCACTTCATCGAGGGCCTGGTGCGGGTGCTGATCTTCCTCGGCTACCTGTTCGTGATCAGCCGCACGCCGGACATCAGCCGCGTCTTCCAGTACCACGGCGCCGAGCACATGACGATCCACACCCTCGAGGCCGGCCAGCCGCTGCGCCCCGAGTTCGTCCGGCAGCATCCCACCGCGCACCCGCGCTGCGGCACGGAGTTCCTGGTGGTGGTGATCCTGCTCTCGATCATCGCCTTCAGCCTCGTCGGCAAGCAGGACCCGCTGGTCATGGTCGGTTCGCGGATCCTGCTCATCCCGGTGATCGCGGCCGTCGGCTACGAGCTGCTCCGGCTCGGCGCCCGGTATCGCTCCAACCTGATCGTCAGGGTCATCATGTGGCCCGGGATCCTGGTCCAGATGATCACCACGAAGCAGCCGACCGACGACATGATCGAGATCGCGATCGTCTCGCTCGAGGAGGCCATCGTGGCCGACGGTGACCCGGTCCCCGAGGGCGGGCTCGGCCTCGCGCGCGACCCCATGCCCAGGCCCGGCGAGACGGCCGCCGGCGTCCGCGCGGCGCAGGAGGCGGCCGAGGGCGAGGTGGCCGCCCCGGTCTCGATCGATCCCCCGCTGGGCTGAGACCGACAGCGTCATGGCCGACACCGGGACGCTCGACGCCAAGCTGGCCGGGCTTGCGCTCCAGTACGACGCCGTGCTCGATGAGCTCGCCCGCCCGGAGACCTCCACCGATCCCGCCGCGATGAAGCGCCTCGGCCGCGAACTCGCGCGCCTGGAGCCGGTCGTTGCCGCATACCGGGAGCTCGGTGACGTGCGCGAGCAGCTCCACGGTGCCCGGGATCTCCTCCACGCCGAGAGCGACGAGGAGATGAAGGCGATGGCCCGCGACGAGGTGGCGGCCCTGGAGGCCCGCGAGCACCAGCTCGTGGAGGATCTCAAGGTCTCGCTCATCCCGCGGGATCCCAACGACGACCGCAACGTCATCGTCGAGATCCGGGCCGGAGCGGGCGGCGAGGAGGCGGCCCTGTTCGCGGCGGAGCTGCTGCGCATGTACTCGCGATATGCCGCCGAGCACCGCTACCAGACCGACCTCATGAGCCTCAACGAGACCGGGATCGGCGGCATCAAGGAGGCCATCCTCGAGATCGCGGGCGACGGCGCCTACAGCCGGTTCAAGTTCGAGGGCGGGGTCCACCGCGTCCAGCGGGTCCCGTCCACCGAGAGCAGCGGCCGGATCCACACGTCCACGGCCACCGTGATCGTGATGCCCGAGGCCGACGAGCTCGAGGTCGCGATCGACGAGGAGAGGGATCTCCGGATCGAGGTCAAGCGCAGCTCGGGCCCCGGCGGCCAGTCCGTCAACACCACCGATTCCGCCGTCCGCATCACGCACCTGCCGTCGGGCCTCGTGGTCGAGATCCAGGACGAGAAGAGCCAGCACAAGAACAAGGCCAAGGCGATGTCGGTCCTGCGGTCACGCCTCTACGACCTGGAGCTCGCGAAGCAGCGCGAGCGCGACAGCGCGACCCGCCGGTCGATGGTCCAGGCGGGGACCGATCCGAGAAGATCCGGACCTACAACTTCCCCGACAACCGCGTGACCGACCACCGGATCGGGACCACGATCCACAACGTGCCAGGGGTCCTGGAGGGCCAGCTGGACCCGCTGATCGATGCCCTCGTGATGGCGGACCAGGCGGATCGCCTCAAGGACTTCACCGAGTCAGAGACCGTCGGGACCGGCGCCCGCGTCGCCGACTGACCCGGGCCGGACGCGAATCACGGATGTCCGATCCCAGGGCCTCCACCCCGTCCGGGGCCCCGACCCCCACGGTCGCCGGGCTGGTCGCCCAAGCTGCGGAGCGCCTCGCCGCCGCCGGATCCGGGTCGGCGCGCCTCGACGCCGAGCTGCTGATGGGCTTCGCGCTGGGTGTCGACCGGGTCGCCGTCCTCGCCCACGGCGACGCCCCGCCGGGGATCGGCGCCGCGGCAGCGTTCGAGGCGGCCCTGGCGCGTCGCGAGCGCGGGGAGCCGGTGGCCTACATCCGCGGCTTCCGCGAGTTCCACGGCGTGGCCATCGCGACGGACCCGCGCGCGCTCATCCCGCGACCCGAGACCGAGTTGCTCGTGGACGCGGCGATCGAGACGGTCGTGATCCGGCTCACGAGCCTGTCGCGCCCCACCGGGGCACCGCCCGTCCTCGTGGCCGATGTCGGGACGGGGTCGGGGGCGATCGCGGTCACGCTCGTCGCGGCCATGCGCAAGCGGCGCATGGACCCGCACGTGATGGTCGTCGCCTCGGACGTCTCCCCCGACGCCCTTGACCTCGCCCGGGAGAACGCGGCGGGGCACGGCGTGGCGGACCGGATGCGGTTCCGCGTGGCCGACCTCCTCCACGAGGGGGACGGTCCGTTCTCGGTGATCTGCGCGAACCTGCCGTACGTGGCGACCGGCACGCTGGCGGGTCTCGCGCGGGACCTCGCCTTCGAACCTGTCCTGGCGCTCGATGGCGGGCCCGATGGGCTCGACGTGATCCGGCGCCTGCTCGACCTCCTGCCGGCGGCCCTCGACACCGACGGTGTCGCCCTGCTCGAGATCGGCGCCGACCAGGGCGACGCCGTGGTGGCGGCGGTGGCAGCCCGGCTTCCTGGGTGGCAATGCACCGTCGGGGTTGATCTCGCCGGGCTGCCGCGGATGGCACGCGTGGAGCGGGCCGCCCCGGCGGCGGCGGGCAGCTCCCGGCACGGATGCCGAGGCCGGGCGCGGATGAGGAATCATCGGCCGGCCTCCCGACCCGAGGCCGCCTTTCCCGTCCGGCTGCTGGCGCTCGACATCGACGGCACGCTCGTGGGCCAGGACATGGCGCTCTCCGAGCGGCTCCTGTCCGCCATCGACCGGGCCGTCCGGATGGGCGTGAAGGTCTCGCTCGCGACCGGGCGCATGCCCTCGTCCGCTGTCGTGTTCGCGAACCGTCTCGGCCTCGCGGAGCCGATCATCGGCCACCAGGGCGCGATCGTCCGCGCCATGCCCATCCCCGCGCTGCGAGGGGCCGTCTCCGGGTCCCATCTCCGCGGCCCGATCGGGCGGATCCTGTCGCACCAGCCGCTGGCGCACGATGTCGCCGCCGACGCCGTCCGGTGGTGCTTCGCGAACGGGCTCCACCCGCACATCAACGCCATCGAGCGGATCATCGTCGCGGAGGACGACCCCAACTTCGCGGACTACTCGGCGTACCTCGGGCGAGAGGCGGAGACGGTGCGTGACCTCACGGTCGTCAGCGCACGGGCGTCGAAGGTGATCGCGGTCGGTGAGCCCGGGCTTGCGATGGCGCTGATCGGGGAGGCGCGCAGGCAGTTTGCCGGTCGCGCAAGCCCCACCGTCTCGCACCCGCGGTTCCTCGAGTTCGTCGCGCCCGGTGTCTCGAAGGGGCGTGCCGTGGCGTGGCTGGCGCACCGGGCCGGGATCCCGATGGGCCAGGTCCTCGCCATGGGCGACGCGCTCAACGACTTCGAGATGATCTCCGACGCTGGGCACGGCGCCGGGGTCGCGTCCGGTCCGGCCGAGGTCCAGCTGGCGGGCCGGTACATCGCGCCCCCCGTCGAGGAGGATGGGGCTGCGGCGCTGATCGAGGCGCTGGTGCTCGCTCCCGAGGCGGAGGCCCGCCGGAACGCCGCCCGGCTCGCCGAGGCGGCCGGTGTCCGCCAGGGGGTGCTCCGATCGGCCCTGCCCGCGGGCGTCCTCGCCGGGGCGACCGGATCCGCGGCGTGAGCACGGCTGCGCGGCTGCCGCAGGTCCTGCGCGACGGTCCAGCCGCCCGGGAGCTCGCCGCCGGGCACCTGCGTGCGGGTCGGATCGTCGCCATCCCCACCGACACCGTGTACGGGATCGCCGCCTGGATGGACCTGCCCGACGCCATCGAGCGCCTGTTCGCCGCCAAGCGTCGCCCGCCCGACAGGGCGGTCGCCGTCCTGCTGGCCGAAGCGGGCCAGGCATGGGTCCTGGGCCGGCGGACACCGGCAGCGGCCGCCCTCGGGGAGCAGCTCTGGCCGGGCGGCCTCACCCTCGTGCTGTCCGTCCTGCCCGGCGTGCGGCTGCCGGAAGCGCTCGGCGGGGGCGCGGCGACCATCGGGGTCCGGGTGCCGGATCACGAGGCTCCGCGGGCGCTCGCGCAGCTGCTCGGACCCTTGCCCACGACCTCGGCCAACGTCTCCGGCGAGCCCGACGCCCGCGATGCGGCCGAGATCGCCCGGCGCCTTGGACCCGCGATCGCCCTGGTCATCGACGGGGGCCCGACCCCGGGCGGCCCAGCCTCGACCGTCGTGGACTGCACGGTCGACCCCCCGGTGATCCGCCGCGTGGGTGCCATCCCGGCATCCCGGATCGCAGACGTGCTGGACGCCGCCGGGATCCCGCACGCGATCACCGGCTGACCCTACCGGGCGGGCATCCCCGCGTACACCGGCGCTGTCACGAACGACAGCGCGGACAACGGCCAGTAGCGCAGCGCCGCGCGGCCGATGACGCTCGAGATCGCGATCGGCCCGAACGCACGGGAGTCGGCCGACTCCATCCGGTGATCGCCCATCACGAACAGCTCGTCCGCCCCGACCGCCCAGGTGTCGCCATCACCGGGCATCGATGGCTCGGGGTCGCCATCCTCGCCGCGGTACAGGTAGGGCTCGTCGAGGGCGACGTCGTTGACGAAGACCCACCCGTCCCTGATCTCGACCCGATCGCCCGGTTCGCCGATGACGCGCTTGATGTACGGCTCAGGCCGGCTGCTCCAGGCCGCCGGCGGGGTGAACACGACGACGTCACCCCGGGCATAGCCGTCCCAGCGTGGCGACAGCTTGTCGATGAGCACGTAGTCGCCCTGCTCGAACGTCCGCTCCATCGAGTACTGCTCAACCTGGAATGGCTGGGCCACCAGCCACTGGATCCCGAAGAACAGCACCAGCGTGAGTCCCACCGTCTGCACGATCTCGATCAGCCAGCGGGCCGCCCTGCTCCGGCGGCGCGGCTCCGGCCCCTGTCGGGCGTCGTTCACGGGATCCATGGCACCTCGATGGTCTGCCGGGCGCTCGCTCCGGGCGGTGCACAGGGTACGGGCTGACGCCCGGGCATGCCGTTCGCGGAGCTCCGAGGATCCCGGCCGTGGGAGAATGGAGGCCCCAGGTCACGCGCCCCGAGCTCGAGGAGGTCTCCACCGTGTCCCAGGCCAGCGTGTCGTCCGCCGCATGGGCGCCCATCGCCGAGGTGGACCCAGAGCTGTGGGCCGCAATGGAGGCCGAACGCCGTCGGCAGCGCGACAAGATCGAGCTGATCGCGAGCGAGAACTACGTCTTCGCGGCCGTCGAGGAGGCCCAGGGTTCCTGGCTGACCAACAAGTACGCAGAGGGGCTGCCGGGCAAGCGCTACTACGGCGGCTGCGAGCACGTGGACGTTGCCGAGGACCTGGCCCGGACGCGCGCCCTGGCCCTGTTCCCCGGCTCGGACCATGTCAACGTCCAGCCGCACAGCGGAGCGCAGGCCAACATGGCCGCCTACTTCGCGGTCCTGCGACCGGGTGACCGGATCCTGGGCATGAGCCTCAGCCACGGCGGGCACCTCACCCACGGGTCACCGGTCAACTTCAGCGGCCGGCTGTACGAGGTCCATGCCTACGGCGTCGACCGTGAGACCGAGCGGATCGACTACGACGCGCTCGCGGCCCAGGCTGAGGAGGTCCGGCCGAAGGTGCTGGTCGCGGGGGCCTCCGCGTATCCGCGCACGTGGGACTTCGAGCGCATGGCGGCCATCGCCCACGGGGTGGGAGCCCTGCTGTTCGTGGACATGGCGCACTTCGCGGGCCTGGTGGCCGCCGGCCTCCACCCGAGCCCGTTTCCGCACGCGGACCTGGTGACCACGACCACCCACAAGACCCTTCGCGGACCCCGGGGCGGCCTCGTGTTCGCGCGTGCCGACCTGCCCGGTGAGGTCAACCGTGACGAGTTCCCGGCCCTCGGCAGGAACACCCTGGCGCAGGCGATCGACAAGAGCGTGTTCCCGGGGGTCCAGGGCGGCCCGCTGATGCACGTGGTCGCGGCCAAGGCGGTCGCGCTCCACCTCGCCGCGAGCGAGGAGTTCCGCTGGGACCAGGCTCGGACCATCGAGAACTCGCGGACGCTCACGGCCACGATGGCCGAGGCCGGTGCACGGGTCGTGAGTGGTGGCACCGACAACCACCTCGCGCTCGTGGACGTGACGCCGCTGGGCGTCACCGGCCGTGAGGCCGAGGCGCTGCTCGACGACGTCGGCATCACCGTCAACAAGAACGCCATCCCGTTCGACCAGAACCCGCCCAACATCGCGTCCGGCATCCGGATCGGCACGCCCGCCACCACGACCCGTGGCATGGGCCCCGATGAGATGCGCACGATCGGCCACCTCATCGTGGAGGCGATCCGGGAGCGGGACGACGCTGTCGTCCACGAGCGGATCCGCGAGGATGTGCGCGAGCTCGTGAGCCGGTTCCCGGTGCCCGGGCTGCCACGCGATCGGGACTAGGAGGCTCGCCGGCCAGATGCGGCTCATCCCGGGGATCTGGGACTACGTGCCGCTTCTCGCCGCCGCGTTCGTGGCGGCGGCGCTGCTCGCGCTCGTCCTGACGCCCATCGTCCGGCGGGTCGCCGTCCGGCTCGACAACATCGACCAGCCGGACCATCGCCGCGTCAACGAGGCTCCGATCCCGCGCGGGGGCGGCGTCGCCGTGGCGGTCTCCTTCCTCCTCGTCGCCCTCGGCGGCATCGTGATCAACGCGCAGACAGGCGCGGTGCCCGTCCCCCGATCGCTGGAGTCGACCGAGCTCGCCGGCCTGCTGCTGGGCGGAGTGGCCGCCACGGTGCTGGGCGTCCTGGACGACACGTTCCAGCTGCGGGCCCGCTGGCAGCTGCTCGGCCAGCTGGGGATCGCTGCGCTGGCGCTCCTCACCGGGGTGCTCGTGACCAACATCAACAACCCGTTCGGGCCTGGCAGCATCAGTCTGATCGGCCCGTACGCCATCGGGTTTACGACACTGTGGATCGTGGGGATGATCAACAGCATCAACTTCATCGACGGCCTCGACGGGCTCTCGTCGGGGATCGCGCTGATTGCGGCAGCCACCCTCGGGCTCATCTCGCTGACCGTGGTCGTCGCCCAGCCCTTCATCGGGATCCTGTGCTTCGGCCTCGCGGGCGCGCTGCTCGGGTTCCTGCGCTGGAACTTCCACCCGGCCTCGATCTTCATCGGAACCAGCGGGGTGATGTTCGTGGGGTACACGCTGGCCGTGCTGTCGATCCTGGGCACGGCCAAGGTCGCGGTGGCCCTGCTGGTGCTGGGCGTCCCGATCATCGACACGTTCTGGATCATCGTCCGTCGCGTGGGCACCGGACATTCGCCATTCACGCCCGATCGCGGGCACATCCACCACCGGCTGCTGGACCTCGGGCTCTCGCACAGCCAGACCGTGCTGGTGATCTACGGTCTGTGCCTGGCGCTGGCCGTGCTGTCGTTCTTCCTTTCCGGCTCGGGCCAGCTGTACGCGTTCATGGGCCTCGCGGTGGTGTTCGGGCTGGGCCTGTTCCTGGTCACCCGCAACGAGACCACCGTGGCCCTGGAGGCCGAGACGTACGAGGAGGAGCCGGGTCCCGGAGACTGAGGCCTCCGGTGCGGCGTCGCGGCTCCTGGCGCCGGGAATAGGGCATCTGGGGGATCCCGGATGGGACCGCCCCGGGTGCTAGCATCCTCGCGCCGGGCATGGGTTGGCCGGCACGCGAGGGGCAATGTCTCCCATCCAGGCAGCGATCGTCGTACTCATCGCGGTCCTCGTTGTGGCCGCGATCGGCCTCGCGCTGCTCCGCGCCCGCCGGCACCGGCACGTGCTGGAGGACGCCTCGGCCGTCCGGGAGTCGATCCCCCAGCTCTCCGAGGAGGACATCGCCTACCGCATCGGGCTGCGGGACCGCCCGGCTGCCGCCGCCGCCGCGGCCGCCGCCGCGGAGGCCGCCCAGGCCGCTGCGGCATTCGCCGCCGCCGCCGCCGCGGCTGCCGCGGCGTTTGCCGACGCCGAGGCAGAGATCGAGATGGAGTTCGGCTCCCGGCTCCCGGCGGTGGTGGAGGGCGATGGCCCGGGGTTCGCCACCGATTCGTTCAGCCGTGGCACCGCCACCGGGGCGGCCATCGAGGAGCCGGTCAAGGACCGAGTCGCCGCTGCCGGCGCCGTGATGGCCGCTGTGTCCGCATCGCCGGTTGTCACCCGCGTCGTCCGCGAGCGCCCCGCCCCGCAGCCGCCCCTGTCGCGGCGGTACCGGCTCTGGAGGGACTCCGCGGTCGTGCTGCTCGGCGCGTCCATCGTCGTCCTCGGGGCGACCACGTTCGCCCCCGGGCTCGTCATGGATGCGGGTCCCAGCGGCTCGCCCACCAGCGAAGCCATGGTCACGACGCCCAGCCCGTCACAGCCCCCCAGCGCCTCCCCGGCGGGCTCGCCATCGCTCAGACCCACGCCATCCGGGACCGCGTCGCCCACGCCCGGCGCCTCGCCGTCACCGGCGCCCAGCCCGTCCCCCAGCCCGGCGCCGACGCCGACCAGGACCCCGAAGCCCACCCCGAAGCCCACGCCCAAGCCCACGCCCAGGCCGACCCCGAAGCCAACGCCCAAGCCAACCCCCACGCCAACCCCCAAGCCCACGGCCGCACCGGTGGTCGCCAAGATCAAGAGCAAGTCGTGCTCCGGCACGGACACCTGGGCGTTCACGGCCAAGGTCGGCACGTCGGACTGGCGCTACACGTGGAGCTTCGATGGCACCGTCACCAAGACGGGCAGCAGCGTGTCCTTCAGGAAATGGGCGTGGGAGAGCCCGCCTTCGCACACGGTCGTGCTCACGGTCACCGGCAACAAGGGTCAGGACCTGGCCTACACCACGGTCACCACACCCTGTCCGTGACGTCTCGGACTTCGTAGGCCCTCTGGTTTCGTGGGCCCTCTGGTATAGTCTCCCGCGCGGTGAACGGTCGTCCATGAGCCCCGGCCCTGGAGGGTACCTGGCCCTCTTCTCCGAGATCGGGATGGTCCTTCTCGTGACGACCCTTCTCGGTGTTGCGGCGGGCTACTGGCTGGACCAGCAGCTCGGAACCCGGTGGGTGTTCGTGCTGGTGGGCTTCCTGGCCGGCGCCGGCATCGGGACGGTGGGCATCTACCAGCTGGTTACACGGTTCCTGAAGCGGTTCGAGTGAACAACCGGCCACGGAACGGACACGAACGTGACGCGTGCCGCTGGCCGCGCCGCTGCTTGGAGGAGACGTGACGCGCAACCCCCGGGTGGAGGGAGCCGGCCGATGAGCCGCCGCAACCGCATCCTGCTCGTCATCCTCGCCATCCTCGTGGTCGACGTTCTTGCGTTCATGGCGTTCCCGCCCTACGACCCGATCACCGGCGACGGACCCGACGCCTGCGCCTACCCCATCTGCTTCATCAACGGCAACCTGGAGCTGCCCGCGCCCCACGCCATCTTCCCGCCGGGGCACCACTCGCCCGCAGGACTGGTGGTGTTCGACGTGAGCATCTCGTCCACGCTGTTCACGATGTGGATCGTGGCCGTCGTCGTGCTCGTCCTGTTCTGGCTGCTCAGCCGCGGCCGGAAGATGGTTCCGGACGGCGGGCAGAACGTCGTCGAATGGGCCTACGAGGCGGTCGAGGCCTTCGGGATGTCGCTCGGCGGACCCGCCGCGAAGCCCTACATCCCGCTGTTCGCCGGGTTCTTCTTCTTCATCCTGTTCAGCAACTGGTCGGGCCTGGTCCCCGGGGTCGGCAAGACGGAGTGGGTGCGCGCCCCCACGTCGGATGTCAACGTCACGATCGGCCTTGCCCTGTGCGCGTTCCTGTTCTTCCAGTACCAGGGCTTCAAGACGCTGGGCCTCGGCTACCTGTCCAAGTTCTTCCCGTTCGGGGAGTTCCGGAACGGGATCGGGGCCGGGATCATCGCGATGTTCGTGGGGCTCGTGGAGCTCCTCCTGGAGTTCGTGAAGCCCGTCACGCTGTCGATGCGACTCTTTGGCAACATCTACGGGGGCGAGGTCGCGCTGGGAGTCATGACGGCGCTGACCATCGCGGTCGTCCCGCTCGGCCTGTTCGCGCTCGAGGTCATGCTGAACCTGGTGCAGGCCCTCATCTTCAGCACGCTCACGCTCATGTTCACTCTAGCCGCCATCGAGCACCACGGCGATCATGATGAAGCACACGAGCCGCAAGCCAGCCACGCGGATCCCGAGCCGGTCACGGCCGGGGCGCACTGATCACCTAGGCACCTGAACCCGGCCAACCCCCGGGTCGAATGGAGGGTCACACACACATGGATCTCGGACCTCTCGGCGCCGGCATCGCCGCCCTCGGCGTCCTTGGCCCCGGCATCGGCATCGGCATCCTCGCCGGCATGTCCAGCAGCGCGATCGGGCGCAATCCCGACGCCGCCGGCCAGATCCGCGGTCTCGCCATCATCCTCGCGGCGTTCGCCGAGGGGCTCGGCGTGCTCGCGATCGTGGTCGGTCTTCTCGCGATCTTCGCAGGCTGATCGCCGCCGTGGAGATCCTCGCCCTCGTCCGTGACGGCGTCCGCCAGGTCGTCGCACTCGCAGCTGAGGAGGGCGGCGAGGCGGCGTCGGAACCGTTCCAGATCAACCTGTTCTGGATCATCGTCGCGGCGACGACGTTCGTCCTGTTCTTCGTCCTGGTCCGTGAGTTCGCGCTCGATGGCCTCCAGAGCACCCTGCAGGAGCGCCGCGAACGCATCGAGCGGGGCCTCAAGGACGCCGAGCAGGCACGCCGCGACCGCGAGTCGGCCGAACAGGAGCGCCTGACGGCGCTCCAGGAGGCCCGCCGAGAGGCCAACGAGATCATCAACCGCGCCCAGAAGGTCGCGGCCGAGACCCGCGAGGCGGACATCGCCGCCACCCGCGATGAGCTCGACCGGCTCCGTGAGCGGGCGTCGGCCGAGATCGATGCCGAGAAGCAGCGGGCCATCACCGAGTTGCGCGGGGAGGTCGCCGACCTTGCCCTCGCGGCCGCCGGTCGCGTGGTCGGTGACTCGATGACATCGGACCGCCAGCGCAGGCTGGTTGCCGACTTCCTCGCCGAATCCGCCAGCGGCGGGTCAAGCAACTGATGAGCAGACCCGTCGCCACCGGCCGGCGCTACGCGGAGGCCGCCTTCCAGGTTGCCCAGGCGGAGGATCGGCTGGACCGATGGCAGGCAGACCTCCACCTGGCGGCGGAGATCCTCGGCCGGCCGGACGTCGAGCCGGTCGTTGACAGCCCCGCGGTCCCTCTGGATCGCCGCCTGGCCGTCACCGACGCCCTGCTGGCAGCGCGGATCTCGCCACCGGCGCTCCGGCTGGTGCGCCTCCTCGTGCAGCGTGGGCGCGCGAGCGCGCTCCCGCGCGTCAGCGCGGAGTACACCCGGCTGCTCAACACCCAGCGCGGGGTGGTCATGGCGACCGTGACGAGCGCCGTACCCCTCACCGACGACGAGACCGCCGCGATCCGGACCCGGGTCGAGGCGATGGCCGGCGCCAAGGTGGAGCTCACCGAGAAGGTCGACCCCGGCCTCCTGGGCGGGCTGACCATCCAGGTGCGCGACCAGCTGCTCGACGCCTCCATCCGCGGCCGCCTCGAACGGTTGCGCGACCAGCTCCATGCGGGCACCCGCTCCCGCTAGCCCGCTCGAACGGAGACGCCATGGCCATCCGGTCTGACGAGATCATCAGCATCATCAAGAGCCAGATCGCCGGCTTCGACAGCACCACGGAGACCCGCAGCGTCGGGACCGTGGTCGAGGTTGGCGACGGCATCGCCCAGGTCTATGGCCTCGACGCCGCTCTCATGTCGGAGCTGCTCGAGTTCCCCGGCGGGGTGATGGGCATGGCCCTCAACCTCGAGGAGGAGACGGTCGGCGCGGTCATCCTGGGCAACGCCACCGCGATCAAGGAGGGCGATACCGTCCGGACGACCGGCCGTGTGGTCGAGGTCCCGGTTGGCGCCGCCCTGCTGGGCCGGGTCGTCGATCCCCTCGGCAATGCCCTCGACGGCAAGGGTGAGATCCCGCGCACAAAGACCCGACCGGTGGAGCGCATCGCCCCCGGTGTCATCACCCGCCAGGGCGTGGACACGCCGGTGCAGACGGGCATCAAGGCCGTCGACGCGCTGATCCCGATCGGTCGCGGCCAGCGCGAGCTGATCATCGGCGACCGCCAGACCGGCAAGACGGCGATCGCGCTGGACACGATCATCAACCAGAAGGGCGGCGATCTCGTCTGCATCTATGTCGCGATCGGGCAGAAGCTGTCCACCGTGGCGCAGACCGTGGCCACGCTCGAGAAGTTCGGCGCCATGGAGCACACGATCGTCGTGGTCGCCGGTGCCGAAGACCCGGCCCCGCTCCAGTACCTCGCCCCCTACGCCGGCGTGGCGATGGGCGAGGAGGTCATGGAGACCGGGGTCGAGGTCAACGGGCGGACGATCAAGGATGCCCTGTGCGTCTACGACGACCTGTCCAAGCACGCCTGGGCCTACCGCGAGATGGCCCTGCTCCTCCGCCGTCCGCCCGGCCGCGAGGCGTACCCCGGCGACGTGTTCTACCTCCACAGCCGCCTGCTCGAGCGCGCGGCACGCATGAACGACGACAACGGCGGTGGCAGCCTCACGGCGCTGCCGATCATCGAGACCCAGGCCAACGACGTGTCGGCCTACATCCCGACCAACGTGATCTCGATCACCGACGGCCAGATCTTCCTCGAGACCGACCTGTTCAACGCGGGCCAGCGGCCGGCCATGAACATCGGCATCTCCGTCTCCCGGGTGGGCTCCGCGGCCCAGACCAAGGCGATGAAGAAGGTGGCCGGCCCGCTCAAGCTGGACCTCGCCCAGTACCGCGCCCTCGCGGCGTTCGCGCAATTCGCGGGCGACCTGGACAAGGCCACCCGCGATCAGCTGAACCGGGGCGAGAAGCTGTCCGAGATCGTCAAGCAGCCGCAGTACCAGCCGCTGCCGGTGGAGAAGCAGGTCGCGATCCTCGTCGCCGCCACCACCGGCAAGCTCGACGACATCCCCACCCCCAAGGTCAAGGAGTTCGAGGCCCAGCTGTACCGCTTCCTCGAGACGGAGCGACCCAAGATCCTGACCTCGCTCGCGGAGGGCATGACGCTCACCGACGAGATCGCCAGGGACCTGGACGAGGCCGTCGAGGCGTTCCGGGTGGAGGGCTTTGGCCTGGATCCCCGAACGACCGCCGCGAAGGCTCCTGCGGCCGAGGCGGAGGCCGAGCCCACCGAGCCGGAGGCTGCGGCCGAGCCCGCGACCGCCGAGCCGGAGCCCGCGACCGCCGAGCCCGCCGAGCCGGAGGCTGCGGCCGATCCGGAGCCCGCGACCGCCGAGCCCGCCGAGCCCGCCGAGCCCGCGACCGCCGAGCCGGAGTCCGAGCCCGAGTCCGAGCCGGACGACCAGAAGGCCTGACCATGCCCAGCCAGCGTGAGATTCGCCGCCGCATCGGGTCGGCGAAGAACATCAAGCAGATCACCCGGGCGATGCAGTTCGTCGCGGCCTCCAAGCTGCGCCGAGCCCAGGAGTCCACGCTGGCCGCTCGCCCCTACCGCGAGAAGCTCGACGAGGTGATCGCGGACCTGTCCGCCGTGCTGAGCCAGGATGATCATCCGCTGATGGCGGGCCGTGATCTCGACGAGCGCTACAGCCGGTTGATCATCCTGATGACCTCGGATCGCGGGCTGGCGGGTGCCCTCAACACCAACACCGTGCGCTTCGTCGCCCGCGAGATCACCCAGCACCCGGGTGATCTCAAGGTCGTCCCGGTCGGCCGCAAGGGCCGCGACGCCATGCGTCGCGCCCGGGTGCCGATCGCCGCCTACTTCGAGGGCATGGGCGAGCGCCCGGCGTTCGCCGACGTGCTGCCGATCGCGCGACTCGTCTCCGACGACTTCGTCGCCGGCGTCTACGATCGCGTGGACGTCGTGTATCCGAGGTTCGTATCCACGCTTGTCCAGCGGCCGATGATGGAGCAGCTGCTCCCGATCATCGCGGCCGAGGACCGCGAAGGGATCCCCGGTCGCCAATTCCTGTTCGAGCCGGACCCCGGCGCGTTCCTCGACGCCCTGCTCCCGCGTTACGTGGCCACCCGCCTGTACGCATCGGTCCTCGAGACCACGGCGAGCTTCTTCTCATCCCAGATGGTCGCCATGAAGAACGCCACCGAGAACGCCGAGGAGCTCATCGACGATCTCACCCTGTCCTACAACAAGGTCCGTCAGGCCAACATCACTCGCGAGATGGTCGAGATCGCGAGCGGCGCCCAGGCCCGCTAGGCCGGTCGACTCCAGGAGGCAATCCCCACCATGGCGACAGCCGCCCCTTCCGCGATCGGCCGGGTCATCCAGATCACCGGCCCGGTCGTCGACATCGAGTTTCCGGCAGGTCAGCTGCCCACGATCTACAACGCCGTCGAGATCATCCGCGAGGGCAAGGAGCCGCTGACCTGCGAGGTGCAGCAGCACCTGGGCAACAACTGGGTCCGCGCCGTGGCGATGACCACGACCGACGGCCTGGCCCGCGGCACCGAGGTCCGCGACACCGGCGCCCCCATCTCGGTGCCTGTCGGCGAGGTGACTCTCGGGCGCGTGTTCGACGTCCTTGGGCATCCGATCGATGGCAAGGGCCCGGTCGGGGCGAGCAAGGTCCTCCCGATCCACCGCGCGGCGCCCTCGTTCGAGGACCAGACGACCGAGGTCGAGGTGTTCGAGACCGGCCTCAAGGTGATCGACCTCGTGTGCCCGTTCCGCAAGGGCGGCAAGGTCGGCATCTTCGGCGGGGCCGGCGTAGGCAAGACGGTCATCATCCAGGAGCTGATCAACAACGTCGCCAAGGAGCACGCCGGTGTGTCCGTGTTCGCGGGCGTCGGCGAGCGCTCCCGCGAGGGCAACGACCTGATCAAGGAGATGACGGAGTCGGGCGTCATCGCGAGCACGGCCTTCGTGTTCGGACAGATGAACGAGCCGCCCGGTGCGCGCCAGCGCGTTGGCCTGACCGGCCTGACCATGGCCGAGTACTTCCGCGACGAGGAGGGCCGCGACGTCCTCCTGTTCATCGACAACATCTTCCGGTTCACCCAGGCGGGCTCCGAGGTGTCGGCCCTGCTCGGCCGGATGCCGTCGGCGGTGGGCTACCAGCCCAACCTGGCCACGGAGATGGCGGCCCTCCAGGAGCGGATCACCTCCACCAAGAAGGGCTCCATCACCTCGCTCCAGGCGGTCTACGTCCCCGCGGACGACTATACGGACCCGGCGCCTGCGACGACCTTCGCCCACCTCGACTCCACGATCCGCCTCGAGCGGTCGATCGCGGAGCTGGGCATCTACCCGGCGGTGGACCCGCTGACCTCCACCTCGCGCGTCCTCGACCCGCTGGTCGTCGGGGTCGAGCACTACGACGTGGCGCAGGAGACCAAGCGCGTGCTCCAGCGCTACCGTGACCTCCAGGACATCATCGCCATCCTCGGCATCGACGAGCTGTCCGAGGAGGACAAGTCCACCGTCGCCCGCGCCCGCCGCCTCCAGCGGTTCATGAGCCAGCCGTTCACGGTCGCCGAGGTGTTCACGGGCCGCCCCGGCAAGTACGTGAACATCCGGGACACGGTGGCCTCGTTCAAGGAGATCCTCGAGGGCAAGGCCGATACGCTGCCCGAGCAGGCATTCTTCCTCGCGGGGACCCTCGACGACGTTCGCGAGAACGCGGCCAAGCTGGAAGGCTGAGCGAGATGAATCTCACCCAGGCTCCCGGCATGCCGCCGTCGGCGCGATTCCAGTCCTGCGGGACTGAGATCGCCCGCCGTTCGGCACGCCTGCGCCTGGGTGGCCTCTCCCCCAACCCCCTCACCGAAGGCCGCGTTCTCCGGCCGCTCGTGCTCGGGTGGATGGGGGGTGGGGTCCATCACCCACGCAGCGAAGCCCGCGAGAGCGGGCGTCGACTGGAGTCGAACTGATGCCGCTCCACCTTGAGATCGTCACCCCCGAGCGGTTGGCGTACTCGGACGAGGTTGACATGGTGCTTGTCCCGGGGATCGACGGCGAGCTCGGGATCCTGCCCCACCACGCGCCGCTGGCCAGCCTGCTGGGCGTGGGCGAGCTCAAGATCCGCAAGGGCGGTGATGAGGAGACCTTCGCGATCGCCGGCGGCTTCCTGCAGGTCCGGCCGGACAAGGTGGTGGTCATGGCGGAGACCGCGGAGATCGGCGCGGAGATCGACCTTGACCGGGCACAGCGTGCCCGGTCGGAGGCCGAGAAGGCGCTCGAGACCGGATACGTGGAGGGCGCCGACCTGTCCGCGGCTCGCGCGGAGCTCCAGCGGGCCCTGGTCCGGATCCGGGTCGCAGAGCACCGCCGGACGGAAGGCCGGCGCTCTCGGGGCTAGACCCCGGGTGCTGAGATCGCCATGACCGACGCCAGGCCGTTCCACTGGGAGTACCACCCGGAGTCGCCGCGCCCGGAGGCGTTCCGGATCGAGGGTGGGCGACCGCTTCGGGGCACGGTGCGTGTCTCGGGCGCCAAGAACGCCGCCCTCAAGCTGCTGGCGGCGGCCGTGCTCACCGGCGAGCGATGCCGGTTCGAGAACGTCCCGGAGATCGAGGACGTGCGGGTCCTCACCGGGGTGCTGCGGGACCTGGGCGTGGTGGTGGAGCACCCGGGCCACGGCGTGTACGAGATCGCGGCCGGGGACGTGGACTGGCTGTTCATCCCCCTCGAGGCGGCCGCCAAGATGCGTGCCTCCTTCATCCTGCTCGGCCCGCTGCTGGCGCGCTTCGGGCACGTGATCATCAGCAACCCGGGCGGCGACCGGATCGGCCGGCGGCCGGTCAACCTCCACGTGGACGCGATGCGCGCGCTGGGCGCCGAGGTGGACTACCGCAACGGGTACTACTTTGCCAAGGCACCCGGGCGGCTCCGCGGTGGCGAGATCACGTTTCCGCAGGTCACGGTCATGGGCACCGAGAACGCGATGCTTGCGGCGTGCCTCGCGGATGGCACCACGGTCATCCGCCCGGCCGCCCAGGAGCCCGAGGTGGACGACCTGATCGCCTTCCTGGGCAAGATGGGCGCCGACGTGGTCCGGACGGCACCCGACACGATCGAGGTCCGGGGCCGGCGGCGGCTCCGGGGCGCCAACCACGCCGTGATGCCCGACCGGATCGAGACCGCGACGTTCCTCGTGGCGGCGGCCGTGACCGGCGGCACGCTCACGC
Organism: uncultured Chloroflexia bacterium; assembly: GCA_963716025.1. GTDB lineage: Bacteria > Chloroflexota > Limnocylindria > Limnocylindrales > CSP1-4 > CAIXZV01. Next base: position 71,322 of record CAVQSY010000026.1, on the reverse strand, counting down.
TCGAGAACGCGGCCTGCAACCATGTCGGCGCGCTGGTCGACATCATGGGCCGGATGGGGGTGCCCGTTGCCTGTGGACGGACGTCGATCGAGGTCGACGCGACGGGCGTGCGCCCCGGCGACCTGCGCGCCTGCGACATCGAGACGGGACCGTATCCGGGTCTCGCCACGGACATCCAGCCGCCGTCGTGCGTGTTGCTGACCCAGGCGACGGGCACATCCCGGGTACACGAGACGGTGTTCGAGGACCGGATCGAATGGCTCGCCGAATTGCGCAAGCTGGGTGCCCGGATCGATATCGAGGACGCGCACCACGCGTCGATCCACGGGCCGGTACGCTTGCGAGGCGCGGAGGCATCCATCGGCGACCTGCGCGCCGGCGCCTCGCTGATCCTCGCCGCGCTCGCCGCCGAGGGGCAGTCGCTCATCCACGGCGCGCATCACGTCCGCCGTGGCTACGAGGACATCGACCACAAGTTCCAGCAGCTCGGCGCGAGCATCGTCTGGTCGGCCGACAACGTCTGACCCCCCGGCCCCGGCAACCCGCGCGACCCCCATCCGGGCCATTCCCGGCCCCTGGACCCTCACGGAGTAGCATTCCCCCCGTCATGAAGATCGGCATCGACCTCGGCACCGCCAACGTCATCGTCTACGTCAAGGGCAGGGGCATCGTCGCCACGGAGCCCTCCGTCGTCGCGGTCGGCGAGGACAACCGGATCGTCGCCGTGGGCGAGGAGGCCCGCGAGATGATCGGCCGCACGCCCGGCAACATCCAGGCGATCCGCCCGATGAAGGACGGTGTCATCGCCGACTACGTCATCACCGAGGCCATGCTCCGGTTCTTCATCGGCAAGGCCACCAAGGGCCGGATCGGCTTCTCCCGGCCGGAGGTCATGATCTCCGTGCCGGCGGGCGTGACCTCGGTCGAGAAGCGGGCCGTTCGCGATGCGGCGCTCAAGGCCGGGGCCAAGGACGCGTTCCTGATCGAGGAGCCGCTCGCCGCCGCCATCGGCGCCAACGTGCCCATCAGCGGGCCGTCCGGGAACATGATCATCGACATCGGGGGCGGGACCTCCGAGATCGCCGTCATCGCGCTGGGCGGCATCGTCGTGTTCAACAGCCTCCGCGTCGGTGGCAACAAGTTCGACGAGTCGATCGCCTCCTACATCCGCAAGAAGTACAACCTGATGGTTGGCGAGCGGACCGCGGAGGAGGTCAAGATCCAGATCGGCACCGCCCTGCCCCTCGAGCGCGAGCTCACGATGGAGGTTCGGGGCCGCGACCTGATCGCCGGCCTCCCGCGCACGATCCCGATCACCAGCTCCGAGGTGATGGAGGCGATCGAGATCCCACTCCAGCAGCTGGTCGCGGCCGTTCGCGGCGTGCTCGAGCAGACCCCGCCCGAGCTGTCCTCCGACATCATCGACAAGGGCATGGTCATGTCCGGCGGCGGGTCCCTGCTGCGCAACATCGACAAGCTGCTGACCCAGGTCACCGGCGTCCCGTGCCACGTTGCCGAGAACTCGCTCAACTGCGTGGCGCTTGGCACGGGGCTCGCGCTCGAGCACTTCGACTTCTTCAAGAAGTCCCTGGTCTCGCAGATCTAGTCCGTTGCCGCGGATGGCCGGACTTGACCGGGGAAGGGGGGACTGATCGTGCCCTACTTCCTCGACCTGCACTGCCACACGTCGGCGAGCTTCGACTGCCTCTCCAGCCCCGAGGCGCAGGTGCGGGCGGCAGCGACCCGCGGCCTGACCCACCTCGCGATCACCGACCATGACCGGATCGATGGGGCCCTGCGCGCCCGCGACGCGGCTCCCGACGGGCTCACCGTGCTGATCGGCGAGGAGATCAAGACCGCCGACGGGGACCTCGTGGCGGTGTTCCTCGAGCGCGCCGTCGCACCCGGGCGGCCCGCCCGCGAGACGATCGAGGAGGTCCGCGCCCAGGGTGGGCTGGTGGGGATCCCGCACCCCTTCGACACCTTCCGCGGCTCGATGCTCAAGGACCCGCGCCTCGAGGCCATCGGGTCGCTGGTGGACTGGATCGAGGCGCACAATGCGCGCGTGGTCGGCGGCAGCGGCAACGAGCGGGCCGCCGAGTTCGCGCGGGAGCTGGGGCTGCCCGGCGTCGCCGTATCCGATGCCCACAGCACGCTCGAGGTCGGCGTCGCCTACATCACCGTCGACGCGGACCCGTCCACGCCGGAAGGACTGCTCGCGGCCCTGACCTCCGTCGAGCTTGTGCCCGGCCGTTCCTCGTATATCGTGCGGACACTGACCCCGATCGCCAAGCTCGTGAATCGCGCCCGGGGAAACCGGCGCGTGGCTCCGTCGCCAGGGGCGGCTCGGGTCAACCCGCATGAGTGAACCACCCGTGACCAAGTCCAGCCAGCCACCCGTGACCGATCCGCGCGATCCGTCCGAGGCGCCCGCGTCGGAGACGGCCGAGCCGGAGGTGACCACGGACCAGGTCTCGCTCGGCCGCCGCCTCAGGCAGCCCCGCACGATCCTTTCGATCGTGATCCCGGTGGTGCTGCTGGCGCTGGCGTTCCAGCTGGTGCTCAAGGTTGACCCGCAGGAAGTGCTTGACGGCGTCGCCCAGGCCAACAAGCTGCTGCTGCTCGCCGCGTTCCTCGTGTTCTACGCGGGGTTCCCCCTGCGCGGCTTCCGATGGGCCAGCATCCTGCGCGGCACGAAGGTGCGGATCGGGGTCAGGGACTCCACCGAGATCCTGTACCTCTCGTGGCTGGTGAACTGCCTCGTGCCGGCGAAGCTGGGCGACGTCTACCGCGCGTACCTGCTCAAGATCAACTCGCCGGTGTCGCTGTCGCGGACGTTCGGGACCGTGTTCATCGAGCGCATCCTCGACCTGTTCGCGATCGCCGTGCTCGGGCTGGCCGCCGGGTTCTGGAGCTTCCGCTCCGGCCTGCCGCCGGAGATCCAGTTCGTGGCGGCCCTGGGCATCGGGACCGTCGTGGTTCTCGCCGCGGGCCTGCTCACGCTGCGCAACTTCGGCCGCCGGATCATCACGGCGCTGCCCTTGCCGCACCGGGTGCAGGAGCTGTACGACAAGTTCGAGGACGGCGTGTTCGGTGCCGTCAGTGGCCGCCAGCTGCCGCTGCTGATCGTGATCACCGGCATGATCTGGGTCACCGAGGGCATGCGCCTGTGGCTGGTGGTCCAGGCGTTGGGGTTCAGTGACGTGAGCCTGGGCATCTCCGGGGCGTTCTTCGTGGCACTCATCGGCTCGCTGCTCACGGCCGTCCCGCTCAGCCCCGCCGGCCTGGGGCTGGTGGAGGCAGGCATGGTCGGGGTGATGATCGCGGCGTACGGCATTCCCGTGACGGAGGCCACGACCATCGCCCTGGTGGACCGGCTGATCAGCGTGTTCTCGATCATCGTGATCGGGTCGGTCATCTACCTGGTGTCCGGCAAGCGGAAGGGGATGGGGCTGTCCAGGCCGGTCGAGGCACCGTCGCCCGCCGGCTGATTGCGCGGATCCGGGCCCGGCGCCCGGTTCTGGGAGGGTCCCGGCACTCCCTCCCCAATCGGGCTACGCCCGCACCCCACACGACCCCACCACACCTCACGTCGGTGTCGACGCTCGCGCAACGAGCCCGAGTACGAACGGGTGGTTTCTCGGGCGCACCATCGGTCTGACACTGCAGGCATCCCTCGCACGAAGCGCGGGAGCCCTAGCCCAGAGCGAGCATGACGACCGACAACGGCCGCGCATTCAACGAGTGGCTGCGAGCCCAGCTCAAGGCCAAGAAGATGTCGCAGCGCCAGCTGGCCCAGCAGTCGGGGGTCGACCATTCGACCATCTCCCGCCTCATTCGTGGCGATCGGATGCCGTCGCTCGGAACGGCCACCAAGCTGGCACGCGGTCTCCGTGAGATCCGCGACGACGCCGACGCCAGTACCGCCCTCGGCGTGGTGTCGATGGGGCCCCAGAACCCGACCGCACGCGTGGAGTACTCGCTGCGTGCCGACGAGGCGCTCGGCGAACCGCAGGTGCGCCAGATCATGGAGTACTACCTCGCCGTCCGGGTCCGCCGCTTCTCGCGGACGTACTCGAGCGTCGGGGCCGCCGACACCGCCAACGGCGGTGGCAACGGCATGACGAGCGCCGCGAGCTCGTACGGGCGTCCTGCCGGCATGATCGCCGGCGTCGGTGCCCCCACCATCGTCCGCACAGCCCCGCCCGCGCAGCGATTTGGCGGACCGCGGCCCGCGATGCGTCCAACGCGGGCGCCCGGGCGACCCTGACCGAAATCCATCACTGGCCCGCACCGTCCTCCCGGTCCGGGTCTCGGGGACAGCGAACGCCGGTCTGCAGGGACCGGCGTTCGCTATTGTCCGCGGCTCTGCTACGGGACCCCCGCCGCGAAGATCGAGACAACCCGGCGCTCACCCGCGTCGATGCGGGCCACCAGGCCAAGGTCGCCCCGGTCCGCCGCCGCCACCCACGCATCCTCGGCGGGGCCGCCGCACGCGACGCCGCTCGCCTGGTCGAACAGGGGGTCGCACACCAGGACGACCAGCCCCGCCCGTGCCGCCGACGGTGACAGCATCGCCCCGCGCCGTTCGAGCGGGAACCGGAGCGCGTTGTCGTTCTTGAACGGCGGGATGCCGGCCAACGCAAACGGCTCGCCGCCGGCAACCTCGAGCACCCGGGCCGCGGCGGCGTCGGCGAGCGGCCAGCCACCGTCGGCGGCGTGCGCCGGGGGCCATGCCGTGATCGCGATCAGGGCCAGCACAGCCGTCCCGACGGCGGCCATGGCCCGGCCGGGGAGGCTGCCCGGGAGGCTCGTCGCCAACCTGGCGAGCCCGGCGCCGACGAGCGCGAGCACGATCGGATCCAGGAACGCGTGATAGTGATCGTTGGGGAGCTCCGGGACCACGACCGCGAGGCTGGGCGCGAACAGGGCGAGGAGCGCGACCGAGACCACGAGCGCGGCCAGCAGCCAGCGAGCCATGCCCGGGTCGGTGGCCTCGCCGGGTCGCGTGCGCGACCGGCCGACGACCGCGAGCCCGATCAGGAGGGCGATGGCAGTCACTGCCGCCAGTGACGCGCCGACCCGGTCCGTGACCAGTCCCGAGATCGGCCACGTCACTGACCGCAGGCCGACCATGACGACGCGATCGAACGAGCTTGTCGCGGCCTCGCGCCCGCCGCCGGCGAGGTAGTCGAGGATCCCGCGGATCTCGGAGAAGTCACTTCCCAGCTCGTGGACCAGCAGCGGGAGGTACCCGGCCGCGATCACGAGCCCGGCGGCCAGTCCGCCCCGGGCCGAACCCGCGACCGGCTCGCCCGTGCTCCGCCGGCGCGCCACGTCGGATCCCCACGCCCAGAGCAGCGGGAGCGCGATGACCACGCCCAGGACATGGCATTGCATCGTGACCATGGCCCCGACCCCCGACGCCGCCCACCACCGCGCCCGTCCCGTTCGACGAGCCTGGATCGCGGCCGCGAACGCCAGGGCCGCCGCCGCGGCGATCAGGTTCGGGTTCCAGATGAACGTCGACTCGTCGATGCCCGCCGGGGAGACCGCCGCGAGGAATCCCGCCAGGGCGCCCGCCAGCGGCCCGCCGACGAGCCGCCCCAGCCACCAGGCGCCGGCAACCGCGGCGATCCCGAACAGCGCGATCTCGGCCGTCACCGCGACCGGGTCGGCCGAAGACAGGATGGCGGCCGGCGCGAGCAGGTAGTAGTACACCGCACCGTGGTGGAACGTCCCGATCGACGTCCGTGGTCCCAGCAGCGGCAGGTCGCCGTCGATGGCCAGCCCTCGGAGGACACGCATGTCCGTGCCCTGATCGGCGTCCCAGCGTCCGCGCTCGGCGAGACCAGGCAGGCGGGTGAGGGCCGCGAGCACGACCAGCGCGAGCAGGGTGGCGAGCTCCAGTCGCCGCAGCCGGGTGGCGGTCACGCTCCCGACCGGGGTGCGTCCGGGCCATCCGACGGCAGGTCATCGTCCTCCGCCGGGGCGCTCCTTCCCTTCGAGCTCCGGGTGTGGAACGCGGCCACCGGGAGCCCGGCGAGCGGACGCCCGTTCGCCAGATCCAGCACCCTTGCGATGTTCACCGCGTCGAAGCCGTCATCCATGCCCGGCGTCTCGAGGTAGTACGTCACCTCGTCCAGTGCCGGATGCGTGATCACTCGAGCCAGCCCTTCCGCCCGATCCGCCCGGCACCCACGTGCTCGTGCCGGTCCTGGCGGCTGCCGATCTCGGAGCGGGAGTCATTGAGATGGATCATCAGCAACCGGCCGATCCCCACCAGCTCGTCGAACGCCGCAAGGGTCCCGTCCACGCCGACCGCGGTGTGCAGCGGATAGCCGGCGCCCCACAGGTGTGCCGTGTCGAGGCAGAAGCCGTATCGCGCAGGGTCGACCCCCGCGTCCGCGATCGCTTGCTCGACCCTCCCCAGGTCCTCCAGCGACGCGCCGAGCCCGAACCCGCTGCCAGGCCCGTTCTCGAGCACCAGGATCACGTCCGGGGCCTCACCATCCACCAGGTCCATCACCTGGCGCACGCCGCGGGCCAGCTGCCGCAGACCCGTCACCGGACCTGCTCCGCGGTGTGAGCCGATGTGGACGTTGACAAACCGCGCTCCGTACGCGTTGGCGACCCGCATCTCGTTGGCCATGACCTCGACCGACCGGCGATGGGGCTCCGGTTCGGGGCCCGCCAGGTTCACGAGGTACGGGGCGTGGATCGCGAGCGGGCCGATCTCGCGCTCCGCGAGCCGGTCGCGGAACGCGGAAAGCTCACCCGGGAGGGTCGGGCGACGGCGCCAGGACGTCGGGTTGTCGGAGAAGATCTGGATGGCGGACGCGCCGATCTCGGCCGCACGATCGGCGGCCCTGACCATGCCGTTTCCCAGGGGCAGGTGGGCCCCCAGTCGGCGCCCGTTCGGAAGCATCAGGGCAAGCGTAGCGGAGTGGGCCGTGGCTCCGATCCCCGCGCCCGCTGCCGGTCGCGGCGGTCTTGGGCCGTGTCCGTCGCGGCAGCTGGCTAGCCCTTGCGGCCCTTTGGGGTGTAGCTGCCGCCTGTCACCGGCTCGATCAGCCCGTAATCGCCGTCCCTGCGCCGGTAGATGACCGCGAGCCCCTCGGTCTCCGCGTTGACGAACACGTAGAAGTCGTGATCCAGCTCCTCCATCGCCGTGACCGCGTCCTCCTCGAACATCGGCTCGATGGCAAAGCGCTTGGTCTTGACAATCTTGCGCTCCGGGGCCTGATCGGCCGTGCCGTCCGCGATCTTGCGCAGGATCGTCTTCTCCTCCTCGGGCCGGGATCGGACCCTCGGCTTCTCCTTGAAGTCGATCGCCTGGCGTTCCACCTTGTCCACGACCACGTCGAGCGCGGCCTGGTACGACGCGCCAGCCGCGTGGCTCTTGAGCGTCTTACCGTCGATCACGAGGGTGACATCCACAATGTGGGCGGACGCCGCGCTTCGATGCGACTCGTTCGAGAGTTCGACGGTGGCGTCCGTGCGGTCGTCGAGGAGCCGCTCGAGGCGGGCGAACTTGCGTTCCGCGTATTGCCGAACCCGATCCGGAACCTCGAGGTTCTTGCCCCTGACGATCGTCCTCACGGCTGACCTCCCGGCGCGCGAGCGCCTGGCTACGGGGGGCGGCGGGGCCGGAGATGGGCCCTGCCCGGAGTCCGAGTATAGCCACCGGGCGCCGACGAACCACAGGGCCGACCGGGGCTGATCGAGTGTGGACGAGGTCCCGAAGGCCTCCGAAGACAACGGTGGCAGCCAGTCACCAGCAGTCACCCGTCGCCCACAGTCACCCGCAGTCGCCGGTGACGTGACTCATCGTTCTCGGGCGACCGTGACGGCGCTCACGGCTGCTGCGCCGGCATCGAGCAGCGCGCGGGCCGACTCGCTCAGCGTGGCACCGGTGGTCACCACGTCGTCCAGCAGCACAACCCATTGGTCCCGGATCGCCGGCCGGGCGGCCGACGTGACGCGGAACGCCTCGGCGACGTTCGCGGCCCGGTGCCGGAGATCCAGGTGGTACTGCGCCGTGGTGGCTCGTGTGCGGACCAGGGCCGAGCACCACGGAAGTCCCAGGCGACGTGCGGCGGCTGTCCCGATCAGCGCCGCCTGATCATAGCCACGCTCTCGCCGCCGTTCCTCGTGCACCGGGACCGGGACCAGCACATCGCCACCAGCGCCGGCCCGACCCCAGCGTTCCGCGACCACCTCGCCGAGCGGCCACGCGAGGCGCTGCTCTCCCGCGTACTTCAGCGCGTGCAGGGCCCTCCGGGTGGCTCCGGTGAATGGCGAGCACCATTCCAGCTGGAGCAGGGGATCAGGCGGGCCATCGGACAGGCCGAGCGGCGAGCCGGCAGGCAGCGCGACGCGGGCGCCGATCCCCGGCAAGCAGCCGCGGCAGATCGCTTCCCCCTCGGAGCCGCAGCCGGCACAGTGCGGTGGCATCGCGAGGTCCAGGAGGCGCCCGATGGGCCAGCGCAGGGACGATGTCATCGACGCCGGGCGACCTCTTCGCAGCTCAACCTTCACTCCTGCCGGTCCGCGCGTGCCGCGACGCCGCCGCGACCTTCCCGGCGGGCGCCTGGCGCCCCAACGGTTGCATCACGGATCGGATCGGGCTCCCGACGCCTCGCGGAGCCCGCCCAGCGTTCACGCCACGCAACGCTCGCTTCGCCCCGCGCCCGGCTCGACTCGGCATGCGATCGTTCGAGCGCCCGACGCCCGACGCCCGACGCCCGACGCCCGACGCCCGACGCCCGACGCCGCGACGCCCGACGCCCGACGCGCTGACGCCCGACGCCCGACGCCCGACGCGTGCGACGTGCGGCGCCCGACGTCTGGCGCCCGACGCCCGACGCCCGACGCCCGACGCGTGCGACGTGCGGCGCCCGTGGCGCCCGACGCCCGACGCCCGACGTGTGGCGCCCGGAGCCCCGGCGACCCGCAGCCACGGCAGCCGTTCGGTCACAGCAGGATGATCCCGCTGGCGCTTGGCACGCGGCCCCGGCGTAACTCCCGGGCGATGGCCGCCCCGTCGAGCGGGAACCCGGCCCGGAGGGCCTCGCGATGCTCGCCCAGGATCCGCCGATTGTGCGCCGTCCGATTGACGACGAGGATCACGACGCCCGCACCCGGGTCGTCACGACGCTTCCCTTCGATCCGGCGCTCGACGGCCTGGGCGTCATCCAGCCTCGACTCACCTTCGACCGATGCGACACGGGCCCCGTCGTCGATCCGACCATCCCATGCCCGGAGGTCACCTGGCAACGGGATCGGGACCTCTCGGCGCAGTCGGAGCGGCGGCGCGAGCAACGCCTCGAGCCGGCTGAGCAGGGCGAGCTGCGCGGCATCGTGGATGGGAGCGCCATCCGGGTAGAGCTGGAGTGCCGGCTTGAGGCCGACGGCACGGGCGGCACGACAGAGCTGGTCAAGCGTCGGGTGCGTGATGGCATTGCGCTCGATGCGTCCCAGCTGGGTACTCGAGACTCCGGCCCGGCGGCCGGCGGCCTCGAGGCTCAGTCCATGAGACCAGCGGGCCCTCCTCACCTCGTGGCCGACCAGCGCGTAGAGGCGCCGAGCATCGGCCGCGCCGAGGTCGCCGGGTCGCTGCCTTGTGGCCATGGCCGAGATCATCGCCATGGGCGCTTACCTGGCGATTACGTGGCGATTGCTCGGCGATTACGAGTTGCCGCTGGGCGTCCGGCGCCCGAACGAGCGCGAGCAGGATCGATCTGGGCGCCGAGCGCCCGATCCATCGCGCGAAACGCCGGTGAAAGCGTCATCCGGGTCGCCCGGCGCCCAGATCGGCGCGCCCTGCAACCGTTGGGGCTCCCCGCGCCTGGCCCGCGCCCCGCCCGCGCCAACCCGCCCGCGCCCGCGCCAACCCGCCCGCGCCCGCGCGGACCCGATCACCCGCGGACCCGATCAGCCGCGGACCCGATCAGCCGCGGACCCGATCAGCCGCGGACCCGATCAGCCGCGGACCCGGACCTCGATCCGATCGCCAACCGCCGTCCCCGTCGCGTCGATCGTCCCGACCGGCAGCTCGACGACCCCGTCCGCTCCTCGCACCATCCACACGACGCCGGTCCAGGCTCGAAGCTCCCGGTGCACGGACTTCACGACGCGGATGCCCGAGGCATCGGCCCGGGAGAGAAACACGGCGTCGATCGGGAAGCGCATGAACATCATGTGGATCCCGTTGCCGCCGGGCAGCCACAGGCCATGACCCGCTGGCAGTGAGGGGCGACCCATGAGGCCCACCAGCTTGCCCCGGAACGAGTGGGCCGTTTCCAGGAGCTCGGCAAGGATGGTGTCGCGATCCAGGTTGCGGGCGACGCCGATCCCGCGCTCGCGCCCCGCGCCCCGCGCCCCACGCTCACGCCCCGTGCTCACGCTCACGCCCACGCCCGCCCTCCCGCGCCGCGGCCCGAGCGGCCGCCTGACCCACGCCCAGGAACCCCGAGCCCGCCCATGAGCCCCGGCCAAGCGAGGCCGCTAGACCGTCCCGCGCAGGCCCACGATGATCAGGATGATCGCCGGGCCCAGGATGACGATGAACAGCGACGGGAAGATGCAGCCGACCAGCGGGAACAGCATCTTGATCGGCGCCTTGGCCGCCATCTCCTCGGCGCGCTGGCGGCGCTCGATGCGCAGCTGCTCGCTCTGGACCTGGAGCACCTTGGAGATCGAGACGCCCAGTTGCTCGGCCTGGATGATGGCGCCGATGAAGTTGGTCAGGGCCGTGACGTCGGTGCGCGGGACGATGTCGCGCAGCGCGTCGCGGCGCGGCTTGCCCACCCGGATCTCGGCGAGCGCCCGGCGGAACTCCTCGGTGAGGGGTCCGTTCAGCTTCTCCACGACCTTGCCGAGGGCGCCGTCGAAGCCGAGGCCCGCGCGCACGGAGATCGTGAGCAGGTCGAGCGCGTCCGGGATCATCAGGATGATGGCGTGCTGGCGCTTCTTGATCCGGCCACCCAGCCAGAACTCCGGGATGGCGAAGCCCAGATACAGGCCCACCAGGATCAGCACCAGGCTGAGCGGAAAGGACAGCACGGGAAGGATTTCCGGGAACACGAACAGGAGGGTGAACAGGCCGCCGCCGAGGATGGCGCCCACGGCCTTGATGCCCATCCAGTCTGCGGTCCGCAGCTCGCCCGGGTTTCCGGCAAGCGCGAGCCGGCGCTCCGTCGACTGCGTGAACGACGTGCTCGCCATGCTGTTCATGCGCATCGACAGGCGTCCGATGAGGGGGCGCAGGGTGCGGTCGATGAGCGGGGCCTGCAGCTCGAGCTCCTCGAGGTTCTTGGCCTGCATCGTGCCCAGCTGGTTCAGGCGGGCCTGGACCGGGTCGATCGATGGATTGCTCGCAATGCCGATGAAGATCAGGAGGATCGCGCCGGCGGCGATGGCCGCAACGACGAGGGGCAGAACGTCGGTCATGCGCTAGACCTCGATATCCACGATACGGCGGATGAACATGAAGCCCATGAACATCGAAAAGCCACCGACCATCAGGATGATCACGCCGAGCGGCAGGCCGAGGAAGCTGACGCTGGCATCGAACATCGGATCCATGAACTGGGGGGCGGCGATGAACAGGAAGCCGGCGAGGCCGATGGGCAGGAAGCCGACGACGTAGCCCGACAACCGCTGCTGGGCGGTCAGGGTCCGGATCTCGCCCTTGATGCGGACCCGTTCCCGGATGGTGAATGCGATCGAGTCCAGGATCTCGGCGAGGTTGCCGCCGACGGTGTGCTGGATCGAGATGGCGGTGGCCATCAGCTCCAGGTCGTCGGAGCGAACCCGCCGGACCATGTTCTCCAGCGCCACGTCGAACGAGAGGCCGAGGTTGACCTCACGGATGACGCGCCCGAACTCGGTCGCGACCGGCGGCCGGGACTCACGGACCACCAGCTCGATGGCCTGGAGGAACGAGGAGCCGGCTCGCAGCGCGTTGGCGATCAGGGTGATCGTGTCCGGCAGCTGCTTGTTGAACGCGTTGAGGCGGCCCGACCTGCGCCGGCCCAGCCAGAAGCGCGGAAGCAGGAAGCCCACGAAGCCGCCGACGATCAGGATGAGCGGATTGCCGAGGCCCGTGACCACGAACGACAGCAGCCACATCACGACCGGGATGCCCACGGTGGTGCCCGCCCAGATCATGAGGTACTCGGAGGGCTTGAGCTTGAGGTCGGCACGGGCGAGCTCGCGGGAGAGGTTCGCCCCGAAGTCGCGCTGCTCGACGACCTTGTTCAGCTGCGCGAGCGCCTGGCTGGACTGGAGGGCTGCTCCCAGCCCGCCATCGCCGGATCCGGTGGCGACCGGCGCCTCCGGCTTGCCTGAGGCGTACCGCTCCAGGCGCGCGTTGATGCCGGACCCGCTGCCGGCCATGGAGATGCCAACCGCGATGAACAGGATCGCGAGCGCGGCGATGCCGGCGACGAGAAGGGTCAGGTTGCTGTCCACGGTTGGCGGCCTCCTTGCTCGCTAGTAGCTGAAGCCGAACAGGCCCGGCGGCAGGTGGATGCCCTGGACCTCGAACTTCTCGACGAACTTGGGCCGGATGCCGGTCGGCTTGAGGCGTCCCTGGATCTTGCCCTCGACGACGCCCGTCTGCTCGAACACGAACACGTCCTGCATCACGATGACATCACCCTCCATGCCCTGGACCTCGGTGATGTTGGTGATGCGGCGGGTGCCGTCCCTGAGGCGGGCCTGGTGGACGATGAGGTCGACGGCCGAGGCGATCTGCTCGCGGATGGCCCGGACCGGCAGGTCCATGCCGGCCATGAGCACCATCGTCTCGAGGCGGGACAGCATGTCGCGCGGGCTGTTGGCGTGGACGGTGGTCATCGAGCCGTCGTGGCCGGTGTTCATGGCCTGGAGCATGTCCAGGGCCTCGCCGCCGCGGCACTCGCCGACGATGATGCGGTCGGGGCGCATGCGCAGCGAGTTGCGCACCAGGTCGCGGATGGTGATCTGCCCCTTGCCCTCGATGTTGGGCGGGCGGGTCTCCAGCGGTCACCACGTGCTCCTGGCGGAGCTGGAGCTCGGCCGCGTCCTCGATGGTGACGATCCGCTCGTCGTTGGGGATGAAGGAGGAGAGGACGTTGAGCGTGGTCGTCTTGCCGGAGCCGGTGCCGCCGGAGACGACGATGTTGAGCCGCGCCTCCACGCATGCCCGGAGGAACTCGACCATGTCGGGGGTCGCCGTGCCGAACCGGACGAGGTCGTCCACGGTGAGCGGGCTGGCGGAGAACTTCCGGATCGTGATCACCGGCCCGACCAGCGACAGCGGCGGGATGATGGCGTTGACGCGCGAGCCGTCCGGGAGGCGCGCGTCCACCATCGGCGACGACTCGTCCATGCGGCGGCCGAGCGGAGCGACGATCCGGTCGATGATCCGCATGACGTGGTCGTCGTTCTGGAACACGACGTTGGTCATCTCCAGTCGGCCGCTGCGCTCGATATAGACCTGGCGCGGGCCGTTGACCATGACCTCGGTGATGCTCTCGTCGCGGAGGAGCGGCTCCAGGGGGCCGAGCCCGATGATCTCGTCGGTGATCTGCTCCAGCATGCGGACCCGCTCGGCGCGGGTGAGGGCAAGGCCCTCCTCGTCAATGACCTTGCCGAAGATCTCCTCGATCTGGCGGCGGACCTCGACCTGGTTGGACAGGTCCAGCTTCGGGTCCAGGTCCTGGATCACGCGATTCTGGATCCGGAACTTGACGTCCCGGAAGGACTCGCGGACCGGGGCCTGCGTCGACAGCCGACCCGGAGCGGTCCCCTGGGCGGCCGGCGGCTGGGCGCCGGCCCCAGCGCGACCGGGTGTGGTCGCGGGCAGGTTGGACCCTTCCGAACCCGGCTCGGCGCCGGGACGGGCGCTCTCGATGCGCTTGAGGAGACTCATCGGCTATACCCCTTCAGCCGCGGACGGCCGCTTCGTCGCTGCCACGTCATCGCCATGCGAACAGCGACTTCTTCTGTGCGCCTTTCCTGGCCGGTTCGGCGGCCACCGCGGCGTTGGTCCCCGCGACCGCCTCCGCGAGCCGCAGGACGTCCTGGGACACCTGCGCCTCACGGTTGGACAGGAAGAACGGCACACCCCGATTGAGTGCGTATACCACGCTCCGGCCATCGGAGACGATGGTGTGGTCCACCCGACGTCCGATCGAATGCTCGACGTCCGCGACGCGGATGCCCAACGACGAATCGGCACGGTTGAGCACGAGCCGGACCTTGTCCGAGCCGTACCCGAGCTGGTCAGCCACCTCGAGGAAGAGGCGGATGTTCTTGATCGACGTGATCTCGAGCGACAGCATCGTGAGCACCGTGTCGGCGACATCGAGGATCGCGATGGTCGTGTCGCTGAAGGACGACATGCAGTCCACGACCACGAGGTCGTACGTCGCGCGGAGCGCCTCCAGCATGAGCTTGGTGACGGCGGGCGTGATGAGCTCGGCCGTCTCGGGTGAGGGCGGCGCCAGCAACACGCGGATGCCGGCGGAATGACTGATGAGGAACGATTCCACGGACTCGGACTCACCCGCCTCGAGCTCGGGGATGAGGTCGGCGATGGACTTGTTCTTGGGGTTGAGGTTGAGCAGCACCCCGACGTCGCCGAACTGGAACGAGGCATCCACCAGGCAGGTGCGCTGGCCGAGCTCGGTCGCGGCGGCGACGGCGAGGTTGACGGCGACCGTGGTTCGCCCGACCCCCCCCTTGGGCCCGAAGACCGCGACCACGCGGCCGGGCTCGTGGTCCTCGCGGGTGGCCGGGATGGCCTGTTGGGCGACCTTGTCGCCGGTCGGCGGCGCCACCGGGACGCCGATCCGGGAGAGCTTCTCCCGCTCGCGGGTGTAGACCTGCCGGATGGAGGCGGTGAGCTCGTCGCTGGAGAACGGCTTGACCAGGAACTCGCGGGCGCCGGCCAGCATCGAGCGGCGGAGGTAGTCGGCCTCGCCCTGGACGGACATCATGACGACCGATGCGGTTGGGACCTCGGTCCCGAGCCGCTCCGTGGCCGTGATGCCGTCCATGCCCGGCATGTTGATGTCCATCAGCACGACATCCGGCATCAGGCTGGCCGCCATCTTGAGAGCTTCCTCTCCCGATGCAGCCGCGCCGACGATCTCGAAATCGCTCTCGAAGCCGAGCAGCTTGGAGAGGTGATCCCGGGTCTCGGGGATGTCGTCCACGATGAGGACGCGGATCTGGTCTGCCATAACCGGTGGATCTGACCTCTTGGGTCTGGCGGGCGGTGTCCTGGGCTCCGTCCCGGGGTCGGTCGATCGGCCGGCTCGTCGCCGGCCGATCGTCACCCGACGCGCTCGGGCGGTCCGGACTAGGGCTTCGGCGTCTTCTCGGGGACGGTCCCCGGGAGCGGCGTCGGCTCGATGACCTGCACGACCGTGGGCGGCAGGACACCGTAGTCATCGACCATGCGGCGGAGGGTGATGCCGGTGGTCGCGATGGTGGGGCAGTAGGTGAGGCCGTCGAGCGGCTCCGTGGTGCAGTCCTCCGGCGAGCGCAGGACGAGCGAGATGTTGCCGTCGATCTGGCTGAACTTGAGGAGCTCGGCCGTCTGGGTCGGCACCGCAAGGATGACGATCTGCTCCTGGCCGTTGAACGTCGTGGTGCCGCCACCGGTGGACGGTGTGGCACTCGGTTCAGGCTGGGTTGACTCCGGGGCCGGCGGGAGCAGCGTGCCCAGTACCTGGAGGCCCTGCGCCAGGACCTTGACCGTGGTGGGCGCGAACTGGTCCGACGGATACAGGTCGTAGACGTAGATGTCCTTGGTGGTGAGATCGAGATTGGGGATCACCAGCTTGTCGCCGGTGAAGCCCGAGACGACATCCACGAAGTCGCCCGGCTTGATGACCGTGCCCACGCCCGTGGTCTGGTCCACGCGCACGGAGATGGCCACGAAGCCCTTGGGGACCTCGATGTCGGTCACGGCGCCACCGGTACCGAAGACGGCGCTGGTGACCAGCTGGCCGGCAGTGACCTTGACGCGGGCGATCTGGCCGATCACGAGCGACGTGTCGGCGAACGCCGTCTCCGGCTTCGCCTCGGCCGGGATGTCCTTGAGGCTGACGTCGGTTGCCTGGATGCGGGCGCCGAGGTCGATGTCCTTGGAGGCGACCACGACCTTGACGATGGTCGGTGAGGCAGAGGGGCCCGTTGCGCCTCCCCCATTCGTGCCGTTGCCGAGCAGCAGGACGATCAGGACGAACGCAACCAGGGCCAGGAAGATCCCGATGAGCAGGACCAGCCGATTTGAGCGCTTCAACGAATGTTCTCCCCGAAGCCGTGTGACAAGTGGCACCACTCTAACACCGCGATTCCGGCCGGCGACCCACCAAAAGGCCTAGGACCGTTGGCAGGATTTGGGCAGATCGCGTGTTCGCCGCAAGGTGCGCTGCAAAGTTGGCCGCGACGGTGTCGGCATTCTGACACCCTGCGCGGGAAACGCAAGGGGCGGCGGAGCCCCGGGAAATGGACAACCCGCCGGAGGGCCCGGCGGGTTGCGACCGAACGAGTGCGGTGTGGCTAGATCGCGTCCCCGACAACGGAAAGCTTGTCGCTGATCTGGGAACCCAGGTAGAGCAGGGCCACGATCGCGACGATGGCGATGAGTGCGAGGATGAGTGCGTATTCGGCGAGTCCCTGGCCGTCGTCGTCGCTCGAGAAGAGCGACTGGGCAAGGATCGTCAGCTGGGTCAGCATGGCTGCGATCACCTCCCTCCCGGGCAGGCTGCCCGGATCGGATGCCTTGGTCGGGGCGCGACCCGCGGATGGTGTCCGTGTGCCGCCCCCGGTTGATGAGTCCCACGGTACCGGCCGGTGCCGCTGGCGCAATCCTGACGAAGGTCACCCCCCGGTGCGCCGTGGAACCGCGGTCCGGAAACGCCGCCGCCGGCTGCCAGATCTGTGCGGCAGCCGGCGGCAGGCGCGAGTCGGTGGCTCCTAGACGGAGTCGCCGACGGTCGACAGGATCGTGGAGACCTGGCCACCCAGGAAGATCAGGGCGACGATCGCGACGATCGCGATGAGCGCGAGGATCAGCGCGTACTCCGCGAGACCCTGGCCCTCCTCATTGTCGAAACGAGCGATAAGTGCGTTGATGAACGACATGGAAGTTGGTGCCTCCTTTCCTCGAAGCTCACGCCGGAGCGTGGCGACCCGCACCGTATGCCCCCCCGAGACCCGGTGTCAACCGATCGTGCCCCGTTGCGGTGCCCTTCGACAACGGCGGAAGCGACTCTCCCTTGGGGGCCGGTCCCGGGTCCGGACGCAGAACGGCCGCCGGGCGAGCCGGCGGCCGTTCGCTGCTGGGGCTGTCGACGGGCTAGACGGAGTCGCCGACGGTCGACAGGATCGTGGAGACCTGGCCACCCAGGAAGATCAGGGCGACGATCGCGACGATCGCGATGAGCGCGAGGATCAGCGCGTACTCCGCGAGACCCTGGCCCTCCTCGTCGTGGCGGATCGAGGCGAGCAGCTGATGGACAAGGGCCATTGAGAGGACCTCCCCTATGGATGAGTGCGGAGACCGCATGCCATTGTGGCGACCCGAACTGTACGCAGCCGTGCCCCTCGTTCCAAGTGAGACGATGGTCCTACCGGGCTCCCGCTGGCGCACCGGGCGGTGGGACCTCCGCGCACCGGCTCAAGCCCCCTGGTCGGCTCCCGCCGGGTCGCCGGCCGGTGGCAGGGTGACGGTCAGCCGGAGCTCGCCGCTCCCGATCTCCACGCGGGCAGCGATGGAGGCGGCCCGCGACAGCACGTCCCGCTGCGTGGCCGCGGGCAGGACCACGACCGCCGCCTCCTCGGCGGCGACCGCCGCCGCCTCGCGGGCATCGTGGCGATCCTGGATCATCTGCCTGATGGCATCGGGCACGTCGCCGCCCGGCACCTCGGGCAGCGGAGCGTCGGTGATGGCCACGGGCATCCGGCTCGCCGACAGCCGGGCTTCCAGCTCCTCGCCGCCCCAGTCGAGTCGCAGCACGACGCGCTCTGGCGCCGCCGAGAGGAAGGCGCCCAGGGCCGCGTCCAGGATCCGGAAGACGGTGCTCTCCACGTCCACCGGGAGGCGGCGGTCCGCGCCCATCGACTCGAACTCGACCGGGACGTGCGCCCGGCGGCCCCGTTCGCGGGTGGCGCGGCGGAGGGTGGGCACGAGACCGAGATCGTCGAGGACCATCGGCCGGACATCGAAGATGAAGCTCTTGGTGGCGTCGAGGGTCTGGTCCACCATCTGCACCAGGAGCGCAACCTCGGGCGTTGCCAGCGCGGGGTCCCGGTCCAGGAGCCGCTGCACGATCTGCGCTTGGAGCACGATGTTGGTGAGGGACTGGGCCGGCCCGTCGTGCATGGAGCGCGCGATCTCCCGACGCAGGTCCTCCTGGGCCGACAGCACCACGCGGGACAGCGACGGGGAGAGCGCGGCCGCGTCCGCACCCCCCGGCTCCGGGGGCTCCACGCCCTCCAGGCGGTCCGCGAGCGCTGCCAGCGCCGTGCGGTGACGGAGCAGGGCCTTGTGCTTGCCCTCGAGGACGTCGACCTGGGCCTCCATCACGACGGCCCGTCGCGTGAGCGTCACCAGGGTGCCATACCCCTCGGCCAGCTCCACGAGGTTCGGGTTGGCGCCGGGGTTCGCCAGCCTGTCGGTGGCCTGGGCGCGCTTCTGCTCGTGGCGCGCAGCCTCCACCCGGGCCTGGCCGATGAGCATGTCGATCTCGCTGAGCTCACGGTCCAGCGCCTCGACCTCGGTGCGGACGTCGGTGGCAAGGCTGGTGGCGGCGGAGCCCGCCTGGTCGTCGCTGGGCATCGATGTGCAGCGCCCCCGGGGCCGGGTGGAGCTCAGTCCTCCGGCATCCGGATCCAGCCCTGGCGCATCGCGTACACCACGGCCTGGGTCCGGTCGTTCACGGACAGCTTGCGCAGGATGGAGCTCATGTGGTTCTTGACCGTCTGCTCGCTGATCGACAGCGCGTAGGCGACCTGCTTGTTGGTCATCCCCTGGGCGATGTTGTCCAGGATCTCCACCTCGCGCGGTGACAGGGGCGCGAAGATGGGGGCTGCCTCCTGGCCATAGACCGCCAGCTCTCGGAACTCCTTGAGCACCCGCGTGGCGACCGCCGGCTTGGAGAACACCTTGTCGTTGATGAGGTACTCGCCGGCGACCACCCGGCGGATGACCATCACCAGGTCCTCGGGCGCGATGTCCTTGAGGATGAAGGCGGCGGCGCCGGCCTTGATGGCCTCGAACAGGGCGTCCTCGTCCTCCTCGGTGGACAGCACGATGATCGCCGCCGAGGGAAGCTCGCGCTTGACCCGCTGGGTCGTCTCGATCCCCCCGGGCGCCGGCAGGCTGAGGTCCATCAGGATCACGTCCGGGTTGGTTGCGAACGCGGCATCCATCGCGGAGCGCGGGTCCACGGCCTCGCCGACCACCTCGAGATCGGGCTCGTTCTGGAGGATCCCGTTGATCCCCATCCGGTACAGGGCGTGGTCGTCGACGATCAGGATCCTGACCCGCTCGAAGCTCTGGTTGCGCCGGTCCTGTCCCCCCCGGCGACGTTCCGAACCCTGGTAGTCGGTCATCCGGTTTCCTCCAGCCTCATCGGGATCGCGAGCCGCACGACGGTACCCGCTTCCGGCCGCGAGCGGACCTCAAACTGCGCGCTGACCAGCTCTGCTCGCTCACGCATGAACTGCAATCCGAAGTTGCGGCGGCCCCGGGCCGCCACCGCCCCGGTATCGAAGCCGCAACCGTCGTCGCGGATCTCCAGGACCCATTGTCCATCCTCGAGGGTGCTGGACACCACCACGTTCGTGGCGCCCGCGTGCTTGCGCACATTCTGCAGGGCTTCCTGGACCACGCGCAGGACCACCGTCTGGACCGTGGCGCCCAGGCCGTCGGGCGCGGCGGTGAGCGCGGCGGTGATGTTCGCCCCGGACAGCGCGGCCTGGGTGGCGATCGTGTCCGTGATGGCGCCATCGAGCCCCAGCTCATCGAGCACGGGTGGGCGCAGCTGGGTCAGGAACGTGCGGACATCGCCCAGCTCGCGCCGCAGCAGCTCGCGCAGGAACCGGATCTCCGTCCGGGCGAGCCCGGGATCCGACTCGAGGACGCGGTCGACGAACTCCACCTGGAAGATCGCATTGGACAGCGCCTGTGCCGGTCCGTCGTGGACCTCCTGGGCCAGGCGGGCGCGCTCCGATTCCTGGGCCTCCAGGATCCGCATCTGGAGCTCGGTGGAGATCGCCGGCAGCGTGGGTTCCGTCACCAGCATCGCGTCCCCGCGCTCCATGAACAACCACGTGGACTCGAGGTTCCGGATCGCGAACTCCAGCCGCGACAGCTCGGCCTCGTGGCGTCCGAGCTCGCTTCGCGAGCGGCCCACCTCGCCCCGCACCATTCGCAGCCGGAGGTCGGCCGCGCCGGCTTCCGCGGCGGAGGCGGCAAGGGCATCGGGGGGTGTGCCGTCGGCGACCGCCGCGCCCTCGCCACCGGCTTCGCCGACGCGCTCCAGGCCGCTGAGGTCGTCCGCCATCGACTGCCAGCGGGCCAGGTCGTCGACATAGGCAGCCCGGTATCGGTCCCGGACGGTCCGCAGGGTGTTTCCGGCGTACGCGAGCGCTTCGGCCGTTTCCGCATGCAGCTCATCGAACCGGCTGTTCGCCGGCTCGCCCCGGGTGGCGTCCATCGTCGCGAGTGTATCCGCGCCGGGCCTACGGCGACAGCCGTGCGGCGGAGCGGCCCGGTCGGGCTGCCGCTCCCGTGGGGCATTCGATCCGGAAGACGCGCATCGCGGCAATCGCGGCGGCGTCCTCGGGGTCAGCCGGGACGGGAAGCCGCAGCTCCCCGAAGCAGGCGGCAGCCGGGTCGCCGGGTTCCGCGAGGATGTGTGGCCAGTCCCCGTCGTCCCCCTTGGCCACGATGAGCCAGCGGGCATTGAAACGGGGATCCTGGGCCAGGTCCAGCACGTCCGACGGGGACTCCTGGGGAAGCGCAAGGGTCGGGATCCGCCCCGCCTCCGCCAGCCAGATCGGGAAATCGTGGATCACCGGGTGCGAGCCGTCGAGCGGTGCGCCGGCCTCGGCCATCTGTCGCGCCAGCACCTCGTACGTTCGCTGCGTGGCCAGCGATGCACGCCCGGTTGCGGGCAGCAGCGCCACGGCGAACAGGAGCGACCCGCCCACGGCCAGGACGGCGCCCAGCCACGCAACCGGACGAGTCCAGCCCAGCCGGCTCCCAAGCCGGGCCAGCCCGGCGTCGAGCACGCCCAGGGCCGAGATGACCAACAGCACGTGGACGGGCGCAGCCGCGTGGAGGAAGGTGCCCCAGGTCGTGGCGACCGGGAACAGCAGGCTCGTCACCAGGAACGTCCCGGCGGCCAGCATGACCACCGGCCGGAGCGCCCGGTCGCGCGCCTGCCAGGGCAGCGCGAGGAGGCCAAGGGCGGAGATCGGCAGCCCGAGCAGCAGCAGGACGTTGAAGACGTTGTGGCCCACGCCCTCGACCCGCATCTCCAGCAGCCTCGCCGGGCCCACCGCGAGGTACCGCGCCAGCGTGGGCGGATCGTTCCAGGCAAAGATGTCGAACCCGGTCACCGACAGCGCGTTGGACACGGTCTGGCCAGGCAGCGGGCTCCCGAAGACCAGCCAGCCACGGATCGCCCACGGCGTGAACACGACGAGGGCGGCTGCGGCGACCACGCCGACCAGGCGGGCGCGGCCGGGGAGCGGGAGACCGGACTGCCTGACGGCGAGCCACGCCCAGGCCAGGGCCAGCCAGGCCGCCTCGTTGCGGGTGAGCGCCGCGGCGCCCAGCAGCAGCCCGATCGTCACCAGCCGCGGGTCCGTGAGCCGGGCGCCGCGCGGATCGCGCAGGACCCGCGCCATCAGCAGGCACGCTGCGAGGGCGAGGACGCCAAACAGCAGCGTGGAATCCGGCTGGACCGCGTGCAGGACCAGCGGCAGGTAGACGGCGGTGGTCAGCCCTGTTCCGATGGCGAGGGTCCGCGCCCGGCCCAGGCCAAGCCCCCGCTCACGGGCCACGTCGGCGGCCAGCCGCCAGGCCAGGACCGAGAGCAGGCCGCCCAGCGGCACCGAGACCCACTGCGCGGCCCGCATCGCCGCCTCGAGCGGGATCGGCGCGGTAGCGCCGGAGAGGGCCAGGGGGATGGCGAACAGCAGCGAAGGCAGCGGCAGCCACACCTCGAACGCCGGCCGCGGGAAGACGAGCGGCGGTGTCGCGTAGCTCCACAGCGCATCGCTCACGAGGCCGCGGCCCTCCACCAGGTTGCGGGCGACCCCCACGTAGTACGCCGTGTCCTCCGGCCGGGGGAACGGGACGCTGGTGGCGGCGATGGCCCGGACGACGAGCGCGATGACGAAGATGCCCAGCGCGGTCAGCCAGGCCTCGCGGCGGGTCACGATCCGGCCCCCGGGCCGCAGCGCGGGTCGGCGGCCCTGGTGCACACCGGGTACACGCCCACCCCGGCGCTCCCGGTGACGGGCGGCCCGACCCATGCCGGACGAACCCCGTTGTTCAGGATGTCCCTGGCGGCGGGCACCGAGTCCTCCTGCTCCAGGACGAGCCAGCGGATGTCGTAGGCAACGGCGACCTGCTCAACGACCTCGAGCGGATCGTTGACGAGCACCACGCCGCCGTGCCCCGTCCAATATCGAGTACCGGAGGCGTCGATGGACATGACCCGGTCCGCGGCATCCGCATCGGCGGCCCGCAGGGCGGCGTCGACCGCCTGGAACCGGTCGCGCTTCCCGGCCCAGCTCTGGTGCACCGTCAGCGACCCTCCGATGGCCGCAAGCGCCCCGATCCCGACGAGCCCGGTCGCGAGGAAGCGCGAGGCAGCTCCGGCGTCCCAGCTCGTCCGCCGCCTGGCGATCCACGCCACCAGCACCACCACCCCCTCCAGCGCCAGCACGTACGCGTGCGGGACGAGCGCCACCGCGGAGTGGATGAACGTCCCGCCCGGAACGTGAACCGCCGAGACGATCGTGCTGAAGGCGAACAGCAGCGCTGCGTAGCCCAAGAAGGGGCCGAACGCCGCGTCCCGGCGGTGACGCCACCCCCCGATGAGCATGAACGGGACCAGCACGAACGCGCCGACCAGCACGGTGAAGATCAGGAGCGCGGACCCCAGCCCCTCCAGGCGGGTCACCAGCAGCGGCCCCCAGCCCATCCCCAGCAGGTGGTCCAGGCTGGCCGGCGTGGAGATGCTGTTCCACTCGCCGATATCGCGGATGAACAGCACCTTGCCGGACCCGGTGGACGGTGAGATGGAGCCGAACGTGGCCAGCTGGCGCAGGTACCAGGGCGCGACCGCGACCGTGAACGCCGCGACCGCCCCCACCGCCGCGAGGAACGGGATCCGGGCCGGTCGCCGGCCCTCGCCACCAGACCCGCGGACCGTTCGCCACCGATCCCAGAGGAAGGCCAGGCCCAGCGCGCCCAGGACCAGCAGGCCGTCGTTGCGTGACAGCGTGGCGAGCCCCGCGAGCAGACCCGCCAGGACGAAGGCGCGCGGGACTGCCGCGCATCCCTCGCCCGGCCAGGAACAGGGACCCGGCCACCAGCGGCTGGTACAGCGAGAAGTTGTCCGGCTGGGCCATGTACACGAAGGACAGCGCCGGCAGCGCCGTGAGCACGCCGGCGCCAACGCTCACGTACGAGGGCACGCCCGCGTCGCGCCCGATCGCCCACGCCAGCGGCGCCGCGAACGCCCCGCAGATCGCGAACGGCAGCGCGGAGGCCATCGCGGTGGGCCCCAGGAGCCAGATGAACGGCACCTGGACCAGCGACGCCAGCGGCATCCAGTGGGCGTTGGCCGGGATCGGCAGCACCGGGTTGGCGGGGATCCCGCCCCCGACCTCGGGGAAGATCCAGATGAAGTCAACGGACAGGCCGTGTCCGGCCGCCAGCTGCCGCGCCACGTCCACGTAGTAGAAGGAATCCGGGTACGCCGGGTCCGGGAACCCGGCGGCGACCACGAGCCGCGCCGCGAGCGCGAGCAGGTACAGGGTGACGGGGATTCGCACTGCCGGTGCACCGTAGCACCACGCGGCACCCGCGCAGAACGGTACGGAAGGGCTATCCGTCGGCGTGCGTCCGGGCCTCCACGGGCTCTCGAGAGCCGGGTATGGTCGCGGAGTGACGCAAGGTGCCCGGTCCATGCGCAGCCGGCTGCGGCCATTCGGTCACGGCCTGGTGCTGGCGGGCCTGCTGTTCGCCGCCTACCTGTTCGCGGTCATCGGCCCGTCAGCCGGCACGTTCGGGTTCGATGCCTACGCCTACTGGGCGGTGGACGGCGCAGATCCCTACCGGAGCGCGGTGGGCGGTCTCGGTGCGTTCACGTACACGCCGGTGGCCGCCCGCGTGTTCGACCTCGCAGGACTGCTCACCTGGCCGGCGTTCCTGTGGCTATGGTCGGCGGTGTTGCTGGCGACGGCGATCTGGCTGGGCGGCCGCCGGTTCCTGTGGGTCCTGGCGTTCCCGCCGGTCGCGCTCGAGCTGTTCCATGGCAATGTCCACCTGCTGCTCGCCGCCATGACGGTGCTCGGGTTCCGCTACCCGGCCCTGTGGGCGTTCGGCGTGTTCACCAAGGCGACGCCGGGGATCGGGCTCCTGTGGTTCCTGGTCCGGCGCGAATGGCGGAGCCTTGGGATCGCCCTTGGGGTGACCGCGGCGCTCGGGCTGGTGTCGCTGGTCCTGGACGCCCGGCTGTGGGGCGAGTGGATCAACCTCGCGATCAGCGCCGAATCGGGTGGCCAGGTCGCCCAGGCGCAGGTGCCCATCCCGCTGCTGGTTCGCCTGCCGGCGTCGGCCGTCATCGTGGTCTGGGGCGCCCTGACGGATCGCCGGTGGACCGTGCCCGTGGCGGTGACGCTCGCTCTGCCGGTCCTGTGGCCGTCGGGGTTCGCCGTCCTGGTGGGGTGCCTGGCGACGTCGCGGTTCGCCGGACGGCCGCTCATCGCCCTCGGCGATGGGCGACGGCCCGGCGAGGAGCGGAAGCCGTGACGGCTCCCGGCGCGGGCTTCGCAGACCGGCTGTCGCCGTCCGCCCGGCGGTGGATCGCCTGGATCCTTGGCGCCGCTGCAGTCGTGGGTGTGCTGATCGGGCTCGGCGCCCTCCGGCTCCACCTGACCACGGATCCCCTTGCGGACGTGCGCGCCTACTACGACGCGGCTGGCCGCCTGAACGCGGGTCTGCCGCTGTACGACCAGCCGGCATCCACGGACGACCCTGGCTTCTACCGGTATCCACCACTGCTGGCAATCCTGTTCCGACCGCTCGCGCTCCTGCCATACGAGGTCGCGGCCGGGGTGTGGGAGGCCCTGCTCGTTGCCGTCTGCGTGCTCACCCTCCTCCGTCTTCGACCGCGCCGCGCGGCGCTTCTCGTCACCGGCATGCTGGCGATGCCCCTCGCCTGGACCTTGTCGATCGGCCAGGCTCAGGCGCTCGTGACGGGGCTCCTCACCCTCGGAACGCCGTGGGCCGTCGCCTTCGCCGGTCACCTGAAGCTGTTTCCGTGGGCCGTCGGCATCATCTGGGTCGCAAGGCGGGACTGGCGGTCGCTGGGGCGTTTCGCGGGCTGGATCCTCGCCCTGGGGATCGTGCAGCTCGTGCTGGAGCCCGAGGCAACCGTTGCGTTCATCTCGTTCTCAACCCTCGAGCAGGTGGGCAGCGTGGCGAACCTGTCGCCCTACGCCATCTCGCCGCTGCTGTGGGTGACGGCCGTCATCGTGCTGGGCATCGCTGCGTGGCGGCTCGCCCCCACGCGCTGGGGCTGGGCTGCCGCGGTCGCCCTGTCCGTCTCCCTCACCCCGCGGCTCCTCGCGTACCAGCTCTCGACGCTGCTGGCTGCCCTTGGGGGCCGGGAGCGGGACCGGAACGCGGTTGCCCCGAAGGTCCCTGGTGCCTCCGTCCGGTCACGGAACGCTCCACCGGGACCTAGACTGCGGTGATGCCTGAGCAGACACTGACGCTGGTCCTGCCCGCCTACAACGAGGAGGCTCGCCTCGGCTCCGCCCTGGACGAGCTGTTCGGCTATCTCCACCGCGGCGGCGATCACGCCCGGGAGGGGCGTGCCGGTCCGGACGAGCTGCCGCATGCTGTCCAGGTCCTGGTGGTCGACGACGGCTCAACCGACGGGACCGCGGACCTGGTCCGGCGTCGTCCGGAGCTCGCCGACGGCCTTCTCGAGCTGCTCAGCGTGCCCCACGGCGGCAAGGGGGCCGCGGTGCGCGCGGGCATGCTGCACGCCACAGGCGACCTGATCGTGTTCACGGACGCCGACATGGCGACCCCGCCGGACGAGCTGGTCCCGCTGATCCGGGCGCTGGAGACCGCGGATGCCGCCTATGGATCCAGGATCCAGCCGGACGGGTCCGACATGCGGGCAAGCCAGCCCGGCTGGCGGCGCATGCTGGGCAAGGCATTCCACCTGCTGGCCTCGGCGTGGGTGGTGGGGCCGGTACAGGACACGCAGTGCGGGTTCAAGGGGTTCCGCCGTGAGGCCGCGCAGGATGTCTTCGCCCGCCAGAAGGTGACCAGCATCGTGTTCGACGTGGAGGTCATCTACCTCGTCCGCCGGCGCGGATACCGGCACCAGGTGGTGCCGGTCCATTGGGCGGACCGCCGCGGCTCACGCATGCACCCCGGCTTCAGGCTCGCCCTCAAGGTGATCTGGGACCTGTTCCGCATCCCGCTGATCCATCGCGATGTCTCGCGTGCTGCCGACCGATCCGTCGACCCGGCCAGCTGATCCCGCGGCTGGCCCGCTCCGCCTCCGCGATGCCCTGGTCCGGCTCCTGCCCGCGGCTGCGGTGGTGGCGTTCGTCTCCGGAGCAGGACTCACCCTGGCGGTTGCGGGCGACACCCTGGGCTACGACTTCCTCGCCTACCACGCCGCGACGGCCCGTGTCCTCGACGGCCAGCCCGCCTATGACACGAGCTTCGAGACTGCCGGCGGGTTCGGCCTGTTCTACTACCCGCCAACGTTCATCCCGCTGGTGCTGCTGTTCGGGCTGTTGCCGGCCGGGGTCGCGACGTGGGCGTGGACCGCGCTGCTGGTGGTGGGGTTCGCCGCGGGCACCGCGATGCTCCCGGTGGCCCGGTCCACCCGCTGGCTGATCGTGCTGCTCGCCGGGCTGTCGTGGCCATTCCTGTACGCGGTCAAGCTCGGCCAGGTCGGGCCGCTCCTGTATCTCCTCGCCGCACTCGGGTGGCGGTGGATCGACCGAGGCGGGGTGGTCGGGCTGACCGGGGCGCTTGGCGCGGCCATCAAGATCCAGCCGGGGCTGATCCTCGCCTGGGCGCTGCTCACCCGGCGCTGGACGGCGCTCCTCACCGGAGCCGGTGTGCTGCTCGTCCTCGCTGCGGCAGCGACGCTCGTGGCTGGGGTCCAGGCCTGGACAGACTTCCTCCAGCTCGTCACCCGCGTGAGCGATCCCATCACCACGCCCCGCAACTTCACACCGGGAGCTGTCGCCTACCAGCTGGGCCTGTCGCGCGACCTCGCGGCGATCCTGCAATGGGCATCGATGGCGCTCGCCGTCGTCGCGCTGCTGGGATCGGCGCTGCGGCAGGGAGCGGTCACGTCGTACCTGGTCGCGGTCATCGCGAGCCAGCTGCTGTCCCCCATCCTGTGGGACCACTACGCGCTGCTGCTCCTGCTGCCCGCCGCCTGGCTGCTGGACCGCGGCGATCGCTGGGCGGTGCTGGTGCCGCTCGCGACGTCCATCGTGCTGGTGGGCTGGATCCCACCGCTGGTGTATCCGGCCGCCTTCTGGGTGACCCTGCTCGCGGTCATGGCCGCCGGCAGGCGGATCGCGCGATCCGCCACCGCCGCGGCGCCGACCGTCTCGGGGACGGGTGCGTGACGCCGGTGACCGCTCCCGGGGTAGCGGCGCTGGCCGCGCTCGGCGCATGGGCAGATCGGCTGGAGGCGCCCGGCTTCGCGTTCGGCCGGTGGGTCGTCGATGACCCCAAGCCCGGGAAGCCCTCGCACCTGCCCTGGGTGGAGCTGCTGCCGGACGGCGAGCGGTTCCTTGGCGCCGTCGGCGGGTTGGGCTTCGTCGTCCCGTTCGACTGGATGGACTGGCTCGGCGGGTCTGAGGGCAGCCGCTACCGTGAGGACCCGACGCGCATCGCCGACGCGCCCGCCGAGGACCTGGTCCAGCTCCTGACCAGCATCGTGCGCGGCGACCGGTTCACGGAGGGCGAGCTGCTCGGGGCGTTCGAGTCCGGCGTCCTGGGGGCGATCGCTCGCCGGGCGCAGGTGCTGGCGTGAGCGAACCCGGCGTGAGCGAACCCCGCGGCAACGATCGGCCGCGGCTCCCTGCCACGGCGATCGGGTTGCTGGTGACCCTCGTCGCATTCATCGTCTACTGGCTGTCGAACCAGGACTACGATGCCGGTCGGGGCGACTTCTTCTACCTCGCGGACGCGTTCCTGCACGGCCGGACGTGGGTCCAGCTGCCGTTTGACGTGGCCACCGTGAATGACGTGATCACCAGGGACGGCCTCGTGTACGTGCCGTTCGCCCCGTTTCCGGCCATCGTCCTGATTCCGCTGGTCGCGCTGGTGGGTCCGCTCACGGCGGACCAGCTCGAGCCCGTCGTCAACGCGCTGCTGGCCGCCACGGTGGTCGGGCTGTCCTGGTGGCTCGCCGGCCGGATCGGGGTCCAGCGTCTTGGCGACCGCATGATGCTGGCGATCCTGATGGGGTTCAGCACCCAGATCTGGTGGGTGACCACCCGTGGCGGAGTCTGGCACACGGGGCATCTCGTCGCGACGATCCTGACATTCCTGTTGATCGCCGAGATGTTCGATCGGAAGCGACCGCTGCTCATGGGGCTGCTGGTGGGAGCTGGGTTCCTGACCCGGGCTCCGCTCGCATTCGCGGGACCGGTCATGGCGCTCTGGGTCGTCGATGCCTGGCCGGTGATCCTGGGAGTGGGCCGGTCACTGGGGGAGCGCGCGCGGGCGATCCCCTGGGCAGCGTGGGGCTGGCTGCTCGTCGGCTTCG
Source organism: uncultured Chloroflexia bacterium (assembly GCA_963716025.1). Taxonomy (GTDB): domain Bacteria; phylum Chloroflexota; class Limnocylindria; order Limnocylindrales; family CSP1-4; genus CAIXZV01. The sequence continues at coordinate 42,247 of CAVQSY010000026.1, read as the reverse complement.
CGCCCGCACTCGCGTTCTTCTTCTGGTACAACCTCGTCCCGCTTCGGCTCGCCCACCGAATCCGGCTACGCCCTGGCGTCACTCCCGCCGTGGCTCGAGGCGCAGCGACAGCAGGGCCTGTTCTCGCTTGCCCACGTGCCGATGAACCTGGCCTACCTGTTCCTCAAGCTGCCCACGCTCACCACGTCGATCCCGTTCCTCCAGCCGGATGGCCTGGGCATGTCGGTCCTGATCACATCGCCGGCCCTGCTGCTCGCCGCCCTGGCACCGTGGCGGGACCGGCGCTCAAGGCTGCTGCTCCTTGCGGCCGCGCTCGTGCTGGTTCCCACCCTCCTGTACTACGGCGGGGGCTGGCTCCAGTTCGGCTATCGCTACTTCCTTGACTCCATCCCGTTCGTGTGGGCGCTCGTGGCGATGGGTGTCGCACGACGCGGCGCGATCCCTTGGTGGGGACGAGCCCTGATCTGGTTCGGGGTCATCGTGATGCTGACCAGCGTCTACTGGGCCTACAACCTCTAGCCCCGGCCCTTCATCGATCGGCATGCCGCAGGGCATCGCCTCGATGAGGACCCGGTTTCCGGCCCGTGCCCAGTCGCACGCAGGACCATTTGGTGGCTTGACTCGGGCGGTGTCGCGCCGCACCATTCGCCCGCCAGGCATCCCTCGGGGAGTCGTGCATGCACCCTGTCGTCGCGTACATCGATCCGGCCTCAGGCAGCCTCATCATCCAGACGATGATCGCGGCGCTGGTCGCTGCTCCGTTCGTCTTCCGCCGGCAGATCGGCCGGTTGATCCGCAAGGTCAAGGGCGAGTCGACGGCCGCCCCGACCACTGCCCCCGTCACGACCGATTCCGATACCCCCGGGTGATCGCCCGCCAGGTGCACATCGATCCTGGATCCTGGCGGGACCCGTTCGGCTTCGTCTACCGGCGTGACGGTGAAGTGCTGCGTCAGGTCAACCACGTGGCGGCCCCCGAATGGGATGCCCTCGAGGCTGATGGGTTCCTGCGGCGCCTTCAGTCCGCGGGGCTGCTCATCGATCACCAGGCGGTCACGCTCGAGCATGCCGCGAGACCGGATATCGCCCACGCGGTCATTCGCCCCGAGCCGCTTCCCTTCATCTCGTACCCGTACGAGTGGACGTTCGGCGAACTCAAGGCCGCCGCGCTCCTGACCCTCACGATCCAACAGCAGGCGGCCGCAGCCGGGTTCGAGCTCCGGGATGCAAGCGCGTACAACGTCCAGTTCCTGCGCGGCAAGCCGCTATTCATCGACACGCTGTCATTCCGGAGGGCCACACCCGGAGCGCCGTGGATCGCGTACGGCCAGTTTTGCGAGCAATTCCTCGTACCGCTGACCCTGATGGCCCGGCGGGATATCCGGCTCGGTCGCCTGCAGCGCGATAGCCTCGGCGGCATCCCCCTCGATCTCGCCGCGGCTCTGTTGCCGGGCCGGACTCGATTGTCTTTGGGCCTCGGCACCCATATCCATCTCCACGCGAGGGCCCAGCGGCAGCACGCCGACCGGCCTGAGAGCGCTGGACGCGCCCGCGGGCGGTCGATGAGCCGTACCCGGCAAGAGGCTCTTGTTGATAGCCTCCAGCGGCTCGTGGGGGGGCTGTCGTGGGCACCGGTCGGCACCGCGTGGGCGGAGTATGGGTCCACGGCGTCTTCCTACGACGATGAGAGTGCCCGACGGAAGGACGCGATCGTCGGTGCGATGGTGGAAGCCTCGCGGCCGGCCGCTGTCTGGGACCTTGGGGCCAACGCTGGACGCTATTCCGCGATTGCTGCGCGCACAGCTCAGCGGGTGATCGCGCTCGACATCGACCCCGCAGCGAGCGAGCGTCACTGGCAGGCCCTCCAGTCGTCGGGCGAAACCCGCATCCTCCCGCTGCTCCAGGATCTCGCCGATCCGAGCCCCGCTGTCGGGTGGGATCTGCGCGAACGGCGCTCGCTGTTTGACCGAGCCGAGGACGCGACGCTATTGGCGCTAGCCCTGGTCCACCACCTTGCCATCGGTCAGAACGTCCCGTTGCCGATGCTGTCGGCGACGATGGCGCGACTTGGGCGCACGCTCATCATCGAATGGGTCCCCAAGGAGGACCCGATGGTCCGACGGCTCCTTGCCAGCCGGGAGGATGTGTTCCCGGGCTACACGAGGGAGGAGTTCGAGGCGACGTTCACAGCTGATTGGGCCCTGGCTGACTGCGTACCCATCGAGGGGACGCCCCGGCTCTTGTTCCACTTCCGGCGGCGATGATCCGGGCGCGCCTCGCCGTGATCACGAGGTGGCCGTGGTACCCAACGGGGATCGGCCTCGTGATCGTGACCCGGGTCTTCACGGAAGGGCCGATCGAACTCGCCGCGGGTCTTCGCCCCGCCCTGGTGGCAATCTGTGGTGGCGTGATCCTCACCGGCGTCTGGTGCCTGCTCCTCGACCGTGATCGGGGAGGGGTCGCGGCGGCGCTGACCGTCGCCGGGATGGTCGCCGCGGACACCGCGCTGAAGGTCGCGCCCGTCGCGGCAGCGATCCTGCTTCTGGTTGTGGAGCGCATCACGTCGGAAGGAGGAACACGCCGCTTGGTGGTGCCCTGGCCGCGCGTCACGTCCTCGGTGAACACCCTGATTGGGGTCTTCCTTCTGATCCTGTTGGCGCAAGGCCTGCTGATCCGCCTCGAGGTCGCTCCACTTCCTGCGTCGGCCGACTGGACGGCAAGTGCATCTGGTGGGCCTGACGTCTTCGTGATCCTCGCCGATGGTCATGCGCGACTCGATGTCCTCGAGAGCCGGTTTGGGCTCGACACCGCGACCTTCCGCCATGAACTCGCGGCCGCCGGCATGACCGAGTCGCCCGATAGTTGGGCGAACCACACGGGCACCCGATACAGCCTTAGCGTCCTCCTCAACGGACGCCCACTCTCGGAGCTTGGGCAGGACCTTTCTCAGGCGGCGGACCACGACCTCCCGTATCGGGCGCTGCCGGGCAACAGCGTCATGCGCCTGTTCCACGACTCCGGCTACGAGACGGTCGTCGTCGCATCGGGATGGGAGCACCTCTCACTGCGTGGTGCCGACAGGTACGTCGACGTAGGACCACGCAACGAGGTCGAACAGGCACTCATCTCGACGACCGCCGTCGGCAGCTTGGTGGATGCTGCGGGACAAGGCGTGGCGCACAGCGCTCGCGAGCGCTTTTTCGGGGAGCTGGAGGCCATCCGGAGCATTGCCCGCGAGGACGCCCCCCTGCCGCAATTCGTGTTCGCCCATCTGCCCATGCCTCACTTCCCGATGGCAGTCAACGCAGATTGCTCCAGCCGACCACAGGATGCATACACGTGGGGGGCCCCAGGCCGCGGCTTTCATGCGGGGGACGCTGCGGCGGAAACGGCCCTTCGAGGCCAGACCCGCTGCGTCGACGCCTTGCTTCCGGGCCTCGTCGCCGATGTTGCCGCCGCCCGGCCTGACGCCATCATCGTGCTGCTGTCTGACCACGGGGTGGAGGAGTTGCTCGACTGGTGGAACCCGGACCTGCCTGGATCCGGGATCGACTCGCGAACCTGTTCTGGTGGCGGACGCCCGGCAGACAGGTGTTCGGGGATCGCATCTCGCTCGCAAACGTCTTTCCCCTCATTGCCAATGCCTACCTCGGGACGGCGCTGCCGCTTCACCCGGATGACCTGTACCTCGGGCCTGCGGAGGCCCTCGACCCAACCCCCGACATGCTGCTGTTCGCCCCATTCACGCCCGGCCAATTGAGTGCGGGCGGCGATGGGTGACGGCGTCAGCGCGATTCTGGCCCGCGCTTCCAGCTGGCCTTGGTACCCGGCCCTCCTGGCATCGACGGCGGTGATCTCGCTGTTCGCGGTCTATCCGCTCCAGCCCATGGGCGGGCTTCGCCCGCTCGTCATCGCGTTGGCAGCCGGCAGCTTCCTCACAGCCCTCTGGGTGCCGCTCCTGGGGAGCGATCGTGCTGGGGTTGCCGGGGTGGCGGCGATTGCGGCGATCTCAGCCGGAACCGACATCGCGCGACTTGGCGCGTGCGCCCTGGTGGTCGTCCTGCTCGTGACGGAGTTGACCTGGGTGCGCCGCGGCACCATGCGGCTGCGGATCCCGTGGCCTCGAGTGACCGGCGCGCTGAACGTCCTCCTCGTTGTCCTGATCGCGTTCCAGATCGGTCGCGCGGCCCTGCTCCGCGTCCAGCTACCGGACCTCCCGATACCGACCGAATGGTCGGCGGCAGTGAGTGGCCCGCGACCCGATGTGTTCATCGTCCTCGCGGATGGACACGGCCGGTCTGACCTGATGGCGCTGGACTACGGCTATGACATGGCGCCCTTCCTCAACGCCCTGCGGAATCTGGGGTTCGAGGAGTCGCCGGCCAGCCAGGCCAACCACTCGGTCACGAACTACTCGCTGAGCGTCCTGCTCAACGGGCGACCGCTGTCGGAGCTTGGCCAAGATCTCCTCGAGCCCGCGGATAGCCAACTTCCGTTCGTTGCCCTTGCGCCAAGCAGTGCAACGCGGATGTTCACACACGCGGGCTACGAGACGGTAGTGGTCTCATCCGGGTACGACCACATCCCGCTGCGCGACGTCGACCAGTACATCGACGTGGGTCCACGCACCGAGATCGAGCAGTCGCTCTTGGAAACACTGGCCATTGCCCCAGTCGTGGACGCCATCACGGGCGGCCACGCGGCGGCCTGGCGGGACCGCCTGCTTCGTGAGGTGGATGAAGTGCGCCGGATCGCCCAGGCGCCTTTCGAGCGACCGCAGTTCGTGTTCGCCCACCTCACGGCGCCCCACCTGCCGTTCGTGATGGAGGCGGACTGTTCGCTGCGGCAGGAGGACCAGTACACCTCAGGGGAGGTTGGTCGCGGCGGGCATGCCGGGGACACTATGTCGGTGCGGGTGGCTGCCGACCAGACTCGATGTGTCGACACGCTGCTGGAGGCGCTGCTGCGCGACCTCGTGGCGGCTCGACCTCACGCTGTGATCGTCGTGCTTTCGGACCACGGACCCGAGGATCGCCTCGACTGGTGGGCTCCGTCCGAGCCCGGCATTCGCGACCGACTGTCCAGCCTCTTCCTGGCCCGAACCCCGGGGCAGCCCGGCCTGTTCCCGCGGGACGTCACCCTGGTGAACGTCATCCCCATGATCGCCAATGCGTATCTCGGCACCTCGATTCCGCTTCACCCGAACGAGGTCTTCCTCGGCCCAACGCCCGCCGATCCGCATTTCATCTCGTACCGGCCATCCGTCAGCCCGGAAGGCGTCAGGCCGTGACGGCACCGCCATCCGCCTTGACCACCCGGGAATTGTGGAATGCGGGCAGTTGGTCTCGCACGTTGTTACGGAATCGTCGCGACGGCTCCATGGATCCGGGTCCCGGGCCGGGATCGAGCTGGCCCCCGCTGCCCCGCAATTCATCGACCGCTCAACAGTCTCGCTGGGCGACACGGGATCGCCATCGGTGGAGTGTTCCTTCGGGATTCGTCGTTGCGTCAGCAACCGTTTCGGCGTCGCGGTGTATTCTCGGCGTGTGTCCCCCCACCGTGTCGTTGGCGTGTCCACACGTCCGCCGGCCCCCGAGCTCAACGAAGGGGCCGCGCCGGGCATGCTCCGTGCTGTCCGGCGGCCCTTCGGGGACCTCCCCTCCGCCCGCTGGGATGCGCTCGCGACAGCCAACCCCTGGGCCACCCCGTTCAGCTCGTGGGCCTTCGGGCGTGCGTGGTGGGATGGCTACGGCGGGAACGCGCACGATGAGACGTTGGTCTTCGTCCCGGCCGACGCGCCCGACGACGCGGACCCGGTCGCGATCGCCCCGCTCATGCACCGCCACGAGGTGGAGCCCGGCGACGTGGAGCTGGCGACCAGCATCCGCCACGCTGACGGGCCGCCGCTGACCCCGGTCTCGCCGGACGCGAAGGCCCTCTTCTTCGGCGCCTCGTATCACGCGGACTACGCCACGCTCCTGGCTGCCCCCGCGGACCTGCCGGCGGTCGCCGACGCCTTTGCCCGGTACTGCGCCGTGGTGGGCGACCCGGATCACCCCCTGCCGTGGGACGCGGTGGACCTCCGCCGCCTGCGAGCCGGAGACCCAGCCGCCGAGGCGCTGGCGCAGGCCTTCGGCGCCCGCGAGATGGCCAACGGCTGGACCCTCAACGTGGAGCGCGAGGACGTCTGCCCGGTGGTCACGCTGCCCCGTGGCGCCACGCCGGACGAGGTCTTCGCCACGCTGGGCAAGAAGGAGCGCCACGAGATCCGGCGCAAGGTCCGCCGGGCCGAGGCCTCGGGTGAGGTCCGCCTCGACGACGCCGCGGATCCGCTGGCCGATCTCCCGGCCTTCATCGACCTCCACCAGAAGCGATGGGGTGCGGACGGGCTGTTCCCCGGCACGCCCGGCGGTGAGCAGAGCCGGGTGTTCTTCCGCCGGCTGTTCGAGCTGTTCCCCGCGGGCGGCCCCTTGGCCCTCGCGTTCCTGACCGTCGGCGGGCGGCGGATCGCCGCCGGGGTGACGTTCCAGGCGGCCGACTCGCTGCTGTACTACAACGCCGGCGTGGACCCGGAGGCGCGCGAGCTCTCCCCCGGCGTGCTGCTGGTGGAGCGCTACCTGCGGCGGGCCCTGGAACGCGGCCTGACCCGGCTGGACTTCCTCCGCGGTGACGAGGCCTACAAGTACGAGTGGGGCGCCACCGACGAACCCATCCAGCGACTCCTCGTCAGGCGAACGAGGCAGCGATGACCCCTCCGCAGCCTGGCGATCCCTGCGTCGCGCCCATGGTGCACCTCGCGGTGCCCGGTCCCAAGCGTGTCCGTGTGGTCCAGGTGATGGCCACCGGCACCAACGGCGGGGCGCAGGAGCACGTGTTCAACCTCGTCTCGCGGCTGGACCGCGAGTTCTACGACGTCTCGGTCGTGTCGCTCTCGCCCGGCAGCGCGGTCCGCAAGCTCCAGCGCGCGGGCATCGAGACCGTTGTCATCGATGACCCCGACGATGTCATCGCGACCGCCACCCTCGCGGCCTATCTCACCGATGTCCGCGCCGACGTGGTGCACAACCACATGTACCGGGCGGAGATCGTGGGCACCAAGGCCGCGATCGCGCTGGGCGACGCCGGCCATCGCCGCCCGTGGCTCATGTCGACGGTCCACTCCTCGCGCGTCCGCTCGGGCGAGGACCAGGAGCAGGTGCGCCGCCTCACGCCGCAGATGGACCACCTGGTCGCCGTGTCCCGGGCGATCCAGGCCAAGATCGAAGCCGAGGGCCGAACCGGTGCCCCGGTGAGCCTCATCTACAACGGCGTGGACCTCGAGCGCTACGACCACCAGGAGCCCTGCTGCACGCTGCGTGAGGAGTTCGGCATGGAGCCCGACGCGGTGATCGTGGGCGTGGTGGGCCGCCTGGAGACCGAGAAGGGGCACCCAACGCTGCTCGAGGCCTGGCCGCTCGTGCTCGAGCGCGTGCCCAAGGCCTACCTCCTCATCGTCGGCGAGGGCAGCCGGCTCGATGCGCTCCACCAGATCGCCATCGAGAACGGGATCGAGCGCCACGTGGTGTTCACCGGCCGCCGCGACGACATCCCGGCCATCACCGCCGCCTTCGACGTCGCCGTCCTGCCCTCCTATCGCGAGGCGCAGGGCCTCACCATCCTCGAGGCGATGGCCCTGGCGCGCCCGGTGGTCGCCTCCAACGTGGGCGGCATCCCGGAGATGATCCAGCACGGCGTGAACGGCATGCTGGTCCCGCCCAACGACCCTCCTGCCCTTGCCGGCTCGATCGCGCTCCTGCTCACGGATCACCCGCTCGCCGACACGCTCGGCCGTGCGGGCCACGACACGGTCCACGACCGCTTCTGCATCCAGATGATGGTCAACGCGGTCCAGGGGCTCTACGACGAGGGCGCACGCCGGGTGCGGCCTCGCGAGGTGGCGATCAGCGCGAGCTGAGGCGGAGAACAAGCCGAGCTGGCGGCGCCATACTGCTCCCGTGAAACCAGTCCGGAGGCGGAGGGCGTGAGTGCCTCCGGCGCCCAGCCGAACGCTCGCGTGGACCTGCGACTCGTGCTGGAGCGGACCTGGGCCTGGCTGCCGCCGGTCATATTCATCGCAGCCTTCGTCTGGCGGGCCTCGTTTTTCGTTGCGCATCCGTACGCCCTGGGCGGGGACGGTGTCCTCTACTACAGGGCGACCGAGGCATGGGTCGCTGGCGGCGATCCCTGGGCAGCCGCGGATGACTATGGGGTCAGGTATGCCGCCCCGCCCCCCGCCCTGCTGCTCAGCCTGCCACTGCTGCCCTTGGGCGAGCACGGCGCCACCATCTTCTGGTGGGTCACGGGCATCGCCTCGATGGTGTTCGCCGTCCGACGGTACAGGCTCGAGCTCTGGTGGTTGTTGTTCCCTCCGTTCATCGAGGGCCTTGGACCCGCGAGCCCGGATCTCGCGCTGCTCGGCATGGTCCTCGTGGGTGGTGGCGCACTGTCAGCGGCCACCAAGCCCTATGCCGCGCCCGCCATGCTCGCGGAGGGCCGCTGGCGGGCGGTCCTGCTCGGGGGCTGCCTGGTGGCGCTGACCCTGCTGGTGCTTCCATGGGCCCCGTATCTCGAGGGGTGGTCCGAGATCTCGCAGACGCTTGCGCGGCAGTCGAACACCGGCGGTCTCCCACCTTGGGCGTGGATCGTTGCGGCGGTCGCCACGGCATCGCTCGGCCGGCGAGGACTGGCCATAGCGGTGCCGGTCCTGCTTCCCGGTGCGCAGCCGCACTACGCGGTGTTCTCGGTTGCTGCCATCCGCACGTCGCGATGGCTGATGCTTGGCTTTGCCCTGCCCGGGGCGTTGCCGCTGGCCGTCGTCGCGCTCGCGGCGCACGAGGCGGTGGCCCATGTTCGCGCTCGACCTCGGCACGGCGGAGGAGACCCCTAGGATCCGCGCTTCAACGCTCGGGTCGTCGAGGTCGCCCAGGCCACCATTGGGATCATCAGCATCGGCAAGTCCTGGGCGCTGTAGAAGGGCCCAGCGGCGTGCCGCGCATCGAGCAGCACCTGGACGTAGGTGGGCCACATCGGCAGGAACGCCAGCGATACGCCCACCAGCACCGCGAGCGCGAACCACCACCGGCGATCGCGGATCCCCCACAACCCGAGTGGCGCGATCGTGACCTTGGTGAGCAGCACGACCGCCGGCCAGCGAAACACCGTGGCCAATGCGAGCGCCGCCACGATCCAGATGCCGGGGTTGCCTGTGAGCAGGTGTACAGCCGTGGGAGGCCAGGCGAGGAACGCGGCCATCGTGGCCCAGCCAAGGGGGCTGGGCCGGTGCTTCCAGAGCACCCACGCCATGACTGCCGCGGGAACCGCCCACCAGAGCAGCCACGGCAGGAGGGTGGCCGGGACGAACAGCACCAGCCAGACGGGCGGGTAGAGCACGTCGCCCGGAACCACGGCATACGGACCATGCACCTGGCGATCCAGGTACCAGCTGCCGCCGTCGAGCCACGCCCTGGTTGCGTCGGCGTAATTCCGGTAGTCCAGACCGGCAAGGCCGGCCACTGCTCCGGGAGGCGCCGAAACGTACTGCCACGCCCACGCCAGTAGGAACGCCAGAGCGAATCCATAGCCGATGAGCGCACCCGCTCTGATCGGTCGCCGAACCGTGTCGGTCACGGGTCCCCTTGTGGCGTGGCTGCAGGCGTGGTGATGCAATCCGCCACACTGTACCGGTGCGGATGACCCTCGATCGGCTCTGGATCTGGATCGCGATCGCGCTGCCGGCGCTGATCGCCCTGCTGGTGCCGTTGCCGACGGTGGATCTCGCCTACCAGGTGCGAGCCGGAAACGAGATCCTCGGCTCGGGTGCCCTGCCCGCCGTGGACACCTGGACGTTCACGGTTGCCGGCACGCCATGGGTGGACCAGCAGTGGCTGGCGCAGGTCTGGCTGGCGGTCGGGTACGAGATCGGCGGCTGGGAGCTGCTCGCGGTAGTCCGAGCAGGCCTGGTGGCCGCGCTGACGGGCCTGCTGATGGCGACCGCGCGGGAGCGGGGGGCGACCCCGCGCACCGCCGCGATCCTCGCGATGGCAGCTTTCGCCCTCGCCGCGCCGGCGCTCGCCCTTCGGCCCCAGCTGTTCGGGATCGTGCTGTTCGCGGTGCTGCTGTGGCTGGTGGCGGTGCGCGATCGCCATCCCCGCATGTACTGGCTTGCACCGGTCGCACTGCTGCTGTGGGCGAACGTTCACGGGAGCTTCGTGCTGGGCCCGGTGATCCTGGGCTACGCCTGGCTCCGTGACCTGGCAGCCCGGCGGTCGGGGCGCACCTCATTCGCGGTGTTCATCGGTGGCTCGCTCGCGACCCTGGTCAACCCGCATGCGGTCGGAGCATGGGTGTACGCGGCGGGCATCGGGGCCAACCCCGTGATCGCGACGCAGGTCAGCGAGTGGCAGCGCACATCGCTCTTTGCGATGCCTGGAACCCTGTTCTACGCGGCGGTGGCGATGACCGCCGTGCTGGCACTGCGTCGCCGGTCGGCCCTGAGGTGGCCGGACTGGGTCCTGCTGCTGGCCATGGTCGCCATGGGCGCGTGGGCGGTCCGGGGAGTCGCATGGTGGGCGCCGGTGATGGTCCTGGTCCTCGGCGGGGTCCTCGCCCGGCGCTCCGGGACACCGGTCTCGGAGCGCCCTGGTTCCGTGAGGCTGGGCCGGCTGAACCTCGTGGTGGCGGTGGCCGTCGGATTCCTGGTGCTGTCGCTCTCCCGTGGTGGCGTCCACCGGATCCCCTCACCGGGCGTGTCGGGCTCCTGGCCTACGCGCCCAGCGGCCTCGTCGCCAAGGTGGCGGAGTTGGCGGTGCCCGGCACGCGCGTCGTGGTTCCGCAGGCCTGGGGCTCATGGTTCGAATGGGGAGCGCCGAACGCCCGCTACTTCATCGACTCCCGCTTCGAGCTGTTCCCGGCCACCGTCTGGGAGGATGAGGCGGCGCTGGCGGCTGGCGGGGATCGCGCTGTCGCCGTGCTCAGCGCGCTGGGGGTTCAGATGATCGTGGTCCCATCGGGTGCGCCCCTGCCAGGGGAGCCCTGGCGCCAGATCTGGAGCGACGGCGACGGCGTGGTGCTGGTGCCTGCGCAGTGATCGACGGTCAGCGGCTGGTACCTTCGGGGAGGTCGCCGCGCGGCCGTGGCTTGCTATCGTCGGCGCTCGTGGGAAGGTGCACAGCATGACCGAGACCGGCACCGCGACGAAGACCGCTGCTCCCAGCGGTCCGCTGGACCTCGTCATCCTCGGGGGCGCGGGCCATGTCGGTCTCCCCCTGAGCCTCGCCTTTGCCGACGCCGGGGTCCGCGTGGGCATCTTCGACATCAATGGCGACGCCCTGGCACGGATCGCCGCGGGCGACATGCCGTTCATGGAGAACGGTGCGGACGAGCTCCTGCCGCGCGTCCTGGCGGGGGGTCGGCTCGAGATGAGCACCGATCCAGCGATCATGCGCCGCGCGGTGGCCGTCCTGCTCGTCATCGGCACCCCGGTTGACGAGTTCCTCGGCCCGTCGATGCGGGTCTTCGAACGAGCCGTGGACCAGCTGGCGCCGCACCTGCGTGACGGCACGCTGGTCGTCCTCCGCAGCACGGTCTATCCCGGCACCACCGAGTACGTGGCGCAGGCGCTGCTCGAGCGCGGACTCCGGGTGGACGTCGCCTTCTGCCCCGAGCGGATCGCCGAGGGCCACGCCCTCGAGGAGCTCCACACGCTGCCCCAGATCGTCGGTGCCGACGATCCAGTGGCGGCCGAGCGTGCGGAGGCCCTGTTCGGCCGGCTGGCCGCGAAGACGATCCGGACGAGCAGCCGCGAGGCAGAGCTCACCAAGCTGTTCACCAACACCTGGCGCTACATGAAGTTCGCGATCGCGAACCAGTTCTTCGCGATCGCGGACCAGGCCGGAGTTGATTACACGAACATCCTGCACGCCATCCGCGAGGACTACCCGCGGGCCGCCGACCTGCCGGGCCCCGGCTTCGCCGCTGGCCCGTGCCTGTTCAAGGACACGATGCAGCTGGCGGCCTTCACGTCCGACCACTTCCCGCTGGGCCAGGCCGCGATGCAGATCAACGAGGGCATGCCCGCTTACATCGTGTCAGCGCTGGAGCGGCGGTATGGCAGCCTGCGAGGCCGGACCGTGGGCATCCTGGGCATGGCCTTCAAGGCCGAGTCGGACGACATCCGCGCCTCGCTCTCGTTCAAGCTGCGCAAGCTCCTCGAGTGGGCAGGCGCGACGGTCCTGTGCACGGACCCGTACGTCACCGACGACCGACTCGTGCCGCTGGACGACGTCCTCGGGCGCAGCGAGGTCCTGGTCATCGGGGCGCCGCACCGCGCCTACCGCACGCTCGACCTCGGGGACCGCGAGCTCGTCGACATCTGGAACGCCACGGGTGGAGGGATCCGGCTCTGACCATGAAGGTGCTGATCACCGGTGCCGCCGGGTTCATCTGCGGCTACCTGGTCGAGGAGCTGCTGGCCGCCGGCCACGAGGTCGTCGGTGTCGACAACTTCAGCAAGTACGGCCGGGTCGCCAAGTCCTACGACGCGCAACCCCGCTACCGCTTCGTCGAGGGCGACGCCAAGGACCGCGAGCTGCTGACGGAGCTGGCCGCGGACGTGGACCAGGTCGTGGCGGCGGCCGCGATGATCGGCGGCATCAGCTACTTCCACGAGTTCGCCTTCGACCTGCTGGCGGAGAACGAGCGGATCCTCGCGTCCACGTTCGAGGCCGCCATCGCGGCCCACAAGGCCGGTCGCCTGGAGCGGATCGTCGTCCTGTCGAGCTCCATGGTCTTCGAGAGCACCACGGTCTTCCCCACCCCGGAGGGCGCCGAGCGCACGTCGCCGCCGCCCGATCTCGACCTACGGCTTCCAGAAGCTCGCCTCGGAGTACTTCGCCCACGGCGCCTGGGAGCAGTACCAGCTCCCGTACACGATCCTGCGGCCGTTCAACTGCGTGGGCATCGGCGAGCGGCGGGCGCTGCGCGACACGGACGTCATGAGCGGCAACGTGAAGCTGGCGCTGAGCCACGTGGTGCCGGACCTCGTGCTCAAGGTGCTCAAGGGCCAGGATCCCCTGCACATCCTTGGCGAGGGCAACCAGGTCCGCCACTACACGTACGGCGGCGACCTGGCCCGCGGCATCCGGATCGCGATGGAGTCCCCGGCAGCCGTCAACGAGGACTTCAACCTCTCGACCGCCGCGTCCACGACGGTCCTCGAGCTGGCCGAGGCGATCTGGACCAAGATCCACGGCGGCTCGAAGCCCTTCGGCTTCGTCACCGACCCGCCGTTCGACCACGACGTCCAGCTGCGCGTGCCCGACGTGCGCAAGGCGCGCGAGGTGCTGGGCTTCGAGGCCACCACCACGCTCTCGGACATGCTCGACGAGGTCATCCCGTGGATCACGGCCGAGGTCGAGGCCGGGACGCTGTGACCGGTGACCCGGAGCCGCGGCCCGAGCTGTCGGTAGTCGTGCCCGTGTTCAAGGAGGGCGAGTCGATCGATCCGGTCATGCGCGCCCTGACCGCCGCCATCACGGCATCGCACGAGATCCTGGTCGTCTACGACTTCGACGAGGACCCCACCGTCCCGGTGATCGAGCGTCTGCACGCAGCGCTACCCGCCATCCGCGGTCACCGGAACGATCTCGGACGCGGCGTGCTCAACGCGATGAAGGCGGGGATCGAGGTCGCGCGCGGCGACTACGTGCTGGTCTCGATGGCGGACGGATCGGACGAGCCACACGTCGTCGATCGGATGGTTGCCCTGGCCCGCGACGGCGCCGACGTGGTGTCCGCGTCCCGCTACATGGAGGGTGGCCACCAGGTCGGGGGGCCGCTCGTCAAGCGTCTGATGTCGCGGACCGCGGGCCTGACGCTCCACTGGTTCGGTGGCCTCGCAACCCACGATCCGACCAACAACTTCAAGCTCTACTCGCGGCGGCTCCTCGATGCCGTCACCATCGAGAGCCGGGCGGGGTTCGAGCTGGCCCTCGAGCTCACCGTCAAGGCCACCCTCGCCGGCCGACGCGTCGCCGAGGTCCCCACCACCTGGCGCGACCGGACGGCGGGGGAGAGCAACTTCAAGCTCCGCCGGTGGCTGCCGTTCTACCTGCACTGGTACTGGGTGGCGATGAAGGGCAGGTTCAGGCGGCGGCGACGGCGACCCTGACGGCGCGGGACGTGGCGCGGACCTATGGTCCAGCGGCTTCCACTCGTCTGGTCCGCGCCAGCCACGCCCAGACCGGGCTGAGCATCACCGGCAGCGTCACCAGCGCGTGGGAGGCGTCGAGCGACGAGTTCCGCATGGCGGTCACGTAGTCGATCCACAGCGAGCCGAGGGGAACCGAGACCAGCGCAAGCACGCCCAGCGCCAACCACCAGCGTCCGCGCCGGATGCCGATCAGGGCGAATGGTGCCAGTGACGGCTTGACCAGCACGAGGACGCTCGGCCACCCGAAGACCAGGCCGGCCGCGACGAACGCAGCGACCCACATGTTGGTGTTTCCGTACAGGAGCTGCGAGACCGTCTGGGGCCACGCCACGCCGATCATGATCAGGGGCCATGCCCAGGCGGCCGGACGCATACGCGCGATGCAGAGGCCGAACACGGTGATCGGAATTGCCCACCAGAGCAGGGGAGGCAGCCACAGGAACGGGACGAACCAATACAGGGCGACCGGCGGGTAGAGCACATCCACGAGGGTCTCCACCACGTATGGCCCCGTGAGCTGTCGCTGGACGTAGAACTCCCCGGTCTCCTGCCAATGGCGGGAGATGTCCCTGAAGAATTCGAGATCGGCGCCGAGCGCGTTCTGGGCGCCCAACACGTCCCAGAGCAGACGCAACTCCACCAGGAAGACGAGACCCAGCAGGCTCGCGACGATCAGATAGAAGGCGCGAATGCGCTGCCGTCCTGGCATGCCCGCAGTGTAGTCGCCGTCGCCCCCTGACCCGCGTGTTACGCGCGCGGCCACGCCCCTGGCCCCCGGGTCAACGGGTCGTCGGCCACAGGCTGTGGAGCGGCTGCCCGACGTCGTCATACCTCGTGTGCCGCTCCGCGCGCCCTGTCCAAAGCACCGTGACGATGGTCGCCAGCGTGATCACCACGGATCCCGCAAGGCTGATGAGCTCGCCATCCGGGAGGAGCAGCTCGGGCGCCGGAGCGGCGAACACGAGGTTCGCGAGGAACGCGACCGTGAACGCCGTCCACGTCACCGCCAGCACCCGCCCGTTGATGGCCATGAGCAGGAACACGAACGCCGGGTAGGCGTATCGCTCGTGCATCGTGGTCAGGAAGGTGAAGGCGATCAGCGTGATCGCCGCCAGGCCCAGCGCCAGCCCCTGCGGGCTCGGGCGCCGGTACACGGCGATGAACACGACCAACCCCAGCAGGCCCGCCATCCCGAACCCGACCTGCCGGAACGTGAGCGGCCCCAGGACGGCCGTCGAGTCGGCCACGAAGTCCCCGCCGGCCCCCAGGACCTGGACCATCCACCACGGGTTCCAGGCCCGGAGCGAGAGCACGCTGAACACGCCGTCCTGGTACTCCCGCAGGTTGCCCAGGTAGTTGAGCGGCCCGTTGGCCGCGATGAACGGGGCCCATGCGAGGACGCTCACCACGATCGCGACCAGCACACCCTTGACCGTCCCCCGAACCCCCTGGGTCGCGAGGAACCACGCGGCGAACGGGACGATGAACGGCAGGGCCTGGGGCTTGGTCATCAGCGACACCGCCAGCGAGCGCGGCCACCAGCGACGGCCGGTTGGCGCGCGCCGCGAGGACCGCCAGCACCGCCGGCAGGACGTAGATCGCCTCGTACTGGCCCCACCACGCGGACACGTACCACGTGACCGGCAACAGCAGCACCGCCCCCGTGGCCACCACGGCCGCCCAGGCCCGGTCCCGGAACCACCAGCCCACGGCCATCGCCAGGCCCAGGTCGGCGAGGCTGGCCGGGATCTTCATGAGGGCCGCGATCGCGGGGTCGGACGCGTCGGTGACGGTCCGGAACGCGGGGGCGACCCATGCCAGCGCACCCCAGATCCAGGCCATGACCGCCGGGAACGAGAGGTTCTGGTCGTAGGCATGGTCCCAGCCGCCGACGGCGATCCCGTGGACCCACAGCACGAACTGGTCGATGTCGCCGGCCAGTCCCCTCGCGGGCCACAGCCAGAGCCGGATCGCGATGCCCCCGCGAACAGGAGCGGGACGGCAAGCGCGAGCAGGATCCCCGGGATCGGCGAGGAGCGGCCGGCCGACGATCACGCGACGACCGCTTGCCGCGGGATCCCGTGCGCCGCGGCGGTCATCGCGATCAGGCCGGCGTCGTGACCCAGTAGCGCTCGGCGAGGCCGCCGGGCACCTGGCCGATGTCCGCGGTCCGGGCCGCGTAGCCGCGGACGGCGCCGGCCATGGCCTTGGTGTTGTCGAACAGCCGGTCGATCTGGCTCTCGTACAGCGCGATGGCGCGGATCTTGCGCTCCACCTGGTCGCTGATGTCCGCGAACTCGGCGGTCGAGCGAGATGCCGGACGGCAGCGCATCGAACGAGCCCGGGGGCATGTCCTCGAGCCGCCCGAAGTCCTCCCACCACGCGTACGGGAAGTCCTCGTACAGCACGACCGCGCCGGTGTAGTCCGGGCCGGGCATCACCCAGCGGCGGGCGTCGCCCAGGAGCGCGAGCCCCGCATCCCGGGTGAGCTGGTGATCGACGTGGCCACCGATGCCCATCGGGAGGTAGACCCGCTGCGGCTCCAGGCGGGCGATCTCCCTGCGCAGCACGTCCACCGGCGCGGGATCGTCCGTCCGCGGTACGCCGAGCAGCTGATCGTCACCCTCATAGCCGCGGAAGACGGCGTCGGGCAGGTCCATCCAGACCATCGACACCTCGGCGAAGGCTGCGAACCGCTCGTCCTCCAGGCGCCGGGTGGCCATGGTCTCGCCCGCGGCTGCGGCATCGGTGCGCTCGGTGGTGAGGACGGCGCCCTGGGTGCTGACGTCGTCCATCACGGCCTGTCCCGCGAGCGACTCGTTGTGGATGTGCGCCCGGCGGTACCACGAGGAGCGCTGCCAGAAGCGCTTTGCCGCGGCGTCGGCGTCACCCTGCGTGGCGGCCAGCCGCTCCCTGGAGGCCTGCCAGGGAGCCGCGGAGGAGTCCTCGGGGAAGTCGGCCTGGAGGTGTGCCCGGTTGAATGCCTCGGTGACCGGCCACATGGCCTTCGACCCGAAGCCCAGCGCCTCACGCTGGTACGGGGTGAGGCGGTCCACGCCCCCGGTGCCGGAATACAGCGTGAGCACCGCCACGTTCTGGCCAAGCTCGCGCAGGCTGGCGATCAGGCCGCCGCACGACAGGGCGACGTCGTCCGGGTGGGGGGCAACGAAGACATGGGTCATGGCCAGCGGAGTATAGCCAACGGGAGTGCCCGTCTCGGGGCCGCTGGTTGCGTCATCCCGCCGGCTAGTCGTGCCAGCCGGCCTCACCCACGAGCGGCACGAACACGCAGGCCCCATCGGACCGCTCCGTCCACTCGCTGCCTTGGCGCCGGACCACCAGCAACAGCTGCTCGCGGCGGGTCCCAACGGGGATCACGAGTCGACGCCCTTCGCCGAGCTGGAGCCGGAGGGGTTCGGGAACCGACGGCGCCGCCGCCCCCACCAGGATCCCGTCCCACGGGGCGTCGTCGGGTTGTCCCAAGGTCCCATCGCCGATGACCACCGTCACCCGGTCGCCGTATCCCAGCTCGGCCAGCCGCTGAACCGCCTCGCGTGCCAGGGCCGGCTCACGCTCGATGGAGGTCACCCGGCAGCCCAGCTCCGCGAGCACCGCCGCCTGGTACCCGGAACCCGTCCCGACGTCCAGCACGCGGTCGCCCGGGCCCACCACCAGCAGCTCCGTCATCCGGGCCACGATGTACGGCTGGCTGATCGTCTGGCCGGCGCCGATGGGCAGCGGGTGGTCCTCGTACGCCTGTTCCCCGAGGCGCTCTCCGACGAAGGCCTCGCGCGGCACGGCTCCCATCGCGGCGAGCACACGCGGATCCTGGATGTCCCGGCCGCGCAGCTGGGCGGCGACCATCCTCGCCCGGGCGTCGCTCCTGCGGGCCCGGGTGTCGTCCATGACCGGCGGCGTCAGCTCGCGGCGGGGCTCGCCGAGGCGCCCGGCAACGACGGGGCGACCGACGGGACGACCGACGGGGCCACCGAGGGCGCCACCGAGGGGACAACCGTCTCGATCGGGGTTGCGATCG
The DNA here is from genome assembly GCA_963716025.1 of uncultured Chloroflexia bacterium. Lineage (GTDB taxonomy): Bacteria > Chloroflexota > Limnocylindria > Limnocylindrales > CSP1-4 > CAIXZV01. The sequence continues at coordinate 23,964 of CAVQSY010000026.1, read as the reverse complement.
GCTTGGGCGTGGCGAGGGCGTCCGTGATGAGCCCGTTCCGGCCGAGGAGCAGCGACCACACCACGATCGCCACGAAGACCCCCACCGTCACGATCACGAACCAGCCCGAGACCCGGTCCTGGATGTGGACGGCCTCGTCGGCGGCCGTCGGCGCCGGCACGGCCCTGCGAGCGGCCCCCTTCGCCCGAGGCTGGCCACCGGCGGCACGGGGTGTCGCGGACGACCCACCGGGAGCGGCCCCCTCGTCGCCCTCGTCCTGGTCCGCGTCGCCCCCGACGGCGTCATCCGGCTCGAACGTCGTCGGTCAGCTCCGCGTCGTCGGTCAGCTCCGCCTCGTCAGCCTCCGGGTCGCGCTCCTGGTCGGTCATCCGGGTGTCGGTCTCCATGTCGCGGGCGAACCCTTCGAGCCCTGCCTCACGCGGCCGTCAGTGTACCGAGCCTGCCGCCATCGGGGTCGGATGAGCTGTCACGCGTCCCTGACGGCGCGCACGAAGGTGCCCCCAACACCGGCCGCGATGGAGATCAGTCCCGCTCCCAGGATCACCGGCGCGGCCGTGAAGACCTCCACAAGGATCCCGCCGACCGCCATCGCCAGGCTCATTCCGCCGAACACCAGCGCGAACCGGAAGCTCACCACCCGGCCCATCAGCTCGGGTGGGGTCCGCTCCTGGAACAGCGTCTGGCTGGGGATCACGAAGGCCATGTTGGCCACCCCCATGCCGAACAGGATCGCGAGCACGGCCGCCACGTTGCCCACCAGGCCCAGGGCCACCCCGCCCAGCCCGAACGCGATGTACGCCCCAATGATCAGCCGACCCTTGCGCGCCCGGCCGGCAACGGCGCCAAGCAGGAAGCCACCGATGAGGCTGCCCGCCCCGATCGCGGTCTCCATGAACGCATAGGTGGCGCGCCAGGCCGGTTCCGGCTCCGTGGTGATCTCTCGCGCAAGGATCACAGTGGCGACCAGCAGCATGCCCAGCGAGAACTGGCCGGCCGCACCCTGGAACGTGTTTGCGAGCAGCACCGTCTCGCGACGCAGGAACCCCCAGCCGGCCTTGAGATCATCGAGGACCGAGGTGGGCTGCTCGTCCAGCTCCGGCGTGCCGTCCAACTCCGGCGTCCCGTCGGCGGCCTCACCGTTCGCGCCCGACTTCGCCCCGGCGGTGCGGCGGACCAGCGGCGGCACGAAGATCGTGGCGATCAGGCCGGCAGACGCCAGGTAGGTCACCGAGTCGAACCAGAAGGCGAGCGCCAGCGAGTCCTGCAGGAACACGACGAACAGGCCGGCAAGCGGGTAGTTGATGACGTCCGCAATCGTCTCCGCGACCCACATCGCCGAGTTGGCCGACAGCAGATCCTCCTCGTCCACGAGGCGCGGGAGGATCGCCTGCCGGGCCGGGCGGAAGAAGATCGAGATCGTCGTGAGCAGGAACACCAGCGGATACGCGACCCAGACGTTGAGCAGGATCGCGACCGGCACCAGCAGCACCACCGCCGCGCGCAGGATGTCCGACACGACCAGGACCTGCTTCTGGTCCCAGCGATCCACGAAGGTGCCCGCGATCGGCGACAGGAACAGGTTCGGCACCGTGGCCACGAAGAACATCAGTGCGGTGAGCAGTGCCGAGTCCGTGAGCTCGAACACGAACGCCGCCAGCGCGATCTGGTTCACGCGATCGCCAAACAGGCTGATGATCTGGCCGGCCCACAGCGCCGAGAACGACGGGTTGAGCGCGAGGCGGACGTACGGGTGGTTCCGCAGGCGCTCCGACAACGGTGGCAGGCGCGGGATCTCGAGCGGGATCAGGTCGCCTGGGGCGATCGTGCGTTCGCGGACCACCGCCGCGGCATGGAGGCCGCGGGAGGCCATCTCGACCGCTCGCGCCTCGGACTCGTCCGACGGGATCGGTGCCAGGGCGGGCGAGGCGAGGCCGATTCCACCGGCCCCCATCACCATCGGGCGCTCCAGCGCCATCGCCTCGTCGAAGGCCGGGTTCAGGCCGGTGCCGACCCGTAGCGCGTTGCCTTCCTCGTCGACCAGCGCACGGGTCCCCGGGAGTCGCAGCGTGCCCGCGAGGCCCTCGTACCGGCCTGCTCGAGCGTCGTCAACCGACTGCCGCGCCTGCTCCGGTCGCCGGAGGAGCGTCGCGAACAGGAAGAAGCCCAGACCCGCCGTGAGGAACACGTCGCCAAGCGATGCGACGTTCTGGAACGGCGCGAACGGGATCGGGATGATGTCGCCCAGCGGCCCGAGACGGAACAGGAACTCCGGCCCGATCTGCGCGGGCAGGGTGAAGTGCAGGACGGAGTCGAGCGGGGGTGTGAGCCCGGAGGCCTCGAACGCGGGCAGCCATACCGGCATCCGACCGCCGTTGGCCGTGATCGCCAAGGCGTTCGCCCCGATCCCGACGAAGGCCAGCGCCATGCCCGGGTACCAGCGGTTGTGCCACACGGTGAACAACAGGAGCCCGTACGCGCCGGCGAGGAGTGGGGCGCGCAGGGTATCCGCGAGCGGGATGCCCCAGCCGAGCGCGATCTCCGTCCCGAACCGGACGATGACCGCCACGAACAGCAGCGGCAGGAAGCGGAGCCGGATCGCCGCCAGGTGCTCGAGCTTGCCGCCCAGCACCAGGCCGAGCACCAGCCCAAGGATGATCCCGGCCGTCAGCACGGCTCAAGCCCGGCGTGCGAGCGGGACGGCGAGGTCAGCGTGGCTCGGCCGGCTGGGCCGCCTGTGGGCTCGGGGCTGCCACCTTCGCAGGTCCCGTGCCGGAGGCCTGGGCAGCGCCCTGGTTCGCGTTCTGACCGAGGAGCGGGATCGGCCGCGGCTGCGTCGTGCGACCCGGGTCCGCCACCCCCTCTGCCCAGTGCGTCTGGACGAACGCATCCACGATCACCGGGTCGAACTGGATGCCCGCGAACTTGCGAAGCTCGGCGATCGCTTGCTCCGGTGTGAGCGGTGTCATGCGGTAGGGGCGCGCCGCCGTCATCGCCTCGAACGAGTCCGCCACGTGGAGGATCCGCGCGAGGAGCGGGATCTCATCGCCGATCAGGCGATCCGGATACCCAGAGCCGTTGTACCACTCGTGGTGGTGGCGGATGATCGGCAGCTCTCGCGACAACCGGTTCACCTTTTCGATGATCTGCGCGCCCAGGACCGGGTGCGAGTTCATCATGATCCGCTCTTCCTTGGTCAGTCGATCCTGCTTGAGGAGCACGGCGTCCGGCACGCCGATCTTGCCGACATCATGGAGGAGCCCACCCCACTCGAGCGCCTCGAGGTCCGCCGCCCCGAGCCGCATCACCCGCCCGATATCGCCACCGATCTCTTTCACCCGCCAGGAGTGGCGGCTCGTATACGGGTCGCGCTTGTCCACCGCCTCGGCGAGGGCCGTGATCGTCTGGGTGAACATCTCGCGCATCTCGGTGTAGTTCTGGTACGCGAGGCGGGTCATGTACAGCGGCACCGCGAACAGCAGGCTTGCCCACGCCGCGATCACGTAGATCTGGGCCATGAGCCAGCCAATGGGCGCGAGGCTCACGATGCTCGTGGCCACGGCGCGCGACTCCGCGCGAATGATGCTCGCGGCGCTTTCGCCGGTCCGCAGAGAGATGCTGAATGCGACCAGCCCGCCGTTGGTCGCGAGGAACACGGCGCCTCCCAGGAGCACAACGAGGAAGGTCGTGGGAGAAACGAATGATCCTGCGAGAGTCGCCGGAGTGCCGGAAGGCACTCCCAGGGCCAGCATCAAGACGCCTGCGAGTGTCTGCGGGAATGACGATCTCCGAGTGATTCGACAGCGTGCCATACCAAGGCACGCGCCCTCGGAGTTCCCGGATCTCAGTTGTTCCCAGGAGGCTGACCCACGAGCCTGCGACTGGGCCCCCGAGAATGGTGGCAGCCATGATCGTCGGGATGAACATCAGGAACATGGCACCGCGCGGCATCCTGACGGGCATTGATGATGCGACGAGCGTCACCGCAATCCAGAAGGCCAGGCCTCCAAGTGCCGCATGGTCGCCGAGGAACTCAAAGCCCCGAGAGATCGGGAGAGTGCTGTTCAGCGGAAATAGAAGAGTCGTGGCGACAAGCGCAGCAGCGCTCGTTGCCACGACCCCGGCGATATAGAGCTTCAGTTTCCTCGGCATCCGTCCCCAGTTCCCGATGTACTTCGGGACTCTAGCCCGTCCGCCCTATCTCAGTGAACAGGACTTGAGTACTGAGGTGGAGTTGAGGCTAGAAGCCCCGAAGTGACGCTCCTCCGGCCAGTGCCACGGCGGCAACTGCGCTCAGAGCAGCCAGGACACGCAGAAGGCGATCCTTCATCGGTCGATCCTCCGCGCCCCTACTACCAGGACTTGAAACCCTTAACCGGTCCCACGCTCGTTCCTCCTCGCGGCTCCCGTGTCCCTTGCAGGAACACGAAAACCGACCTGACTCGAAAGTCGGTCGGTTGCACTACTCGCTCCTCCCTCACCCTAAGTGCCCAATTCAGGTGAGGGCATCTGCGCGTCCGAGCGTTTCATGTGCCCAGTACGTTCGTACTAGTGCGGGCCGGACTATAGGGAGCCTAGACATCACCGGTCAATACGCAACCCTACCTATGTCCACTGGGCCATCGGTCATTGGCTCGGTCGTCCGTACGCATGTTCGCCTCCATGCGGACCCCTACAGGTCGTCCCACCGAGGAGGTTCCACCCCGAGTTCCTTTCGGACGTAGGCGGCATAGTGCGCGTATTGCTCGGCAGCAGCCGCCCGCCGCCCGCCTTGTTTGTAGGCGCGCAGCAACTCGAGCTCGATCCCATCGGCTAGCGGGTCGATGGCAAGCAAGCCGTGGCCAAGCTCGATAGCGTGATCGAAGTCCCGTCCCCGGCGCGCCCTGCGGAGCTCGGCCTCCCCCGCTGCGAGGATTGCGGCATGGAGGTTCTCCCTGTAGCCCTCCGCCCAGCTGTCGTATGCGAAGGTCAAGGCGTACCTGCCAGCGTATCGAGAAAGCAGTTCGACGACGAGCTCGCTCTTGCCGCCCCGGATCTCCCCGATGAGCCGCCAGCAGGAGGCACTCGTGCTGTCGACGATGGCGGGATTCAGGCTCACTACATCCCCATCAACACGGATGTAGTCCGCGCTCATCCCTTCGCGGAAGTCCGGTTCGAAGACCCGTCGCATGAAGTAGATCGCCTGGTGAAGGGAGTTCCCACCGGCTTCGAAGCCCAGGTCGGGCCAGAGCGCCTCGATCACCTCCTCCCAATTCGCCGCCATTCGTGGTCGAGACGCCAAGTAGCAAAGCAGGGCGAGCACCTTCCGTCGCAGCGGGCGTCGCAGTGGTTCTTCGCCGATGGACACTGCGACAGGGCCGAGATCTGCGATCAGCACCTGCTTGGCGAGCCGCTTGGTGATCGAGAGTGCCGAAGGACGCAGCTCTTTGCGCGTGCTCGCGCGGGACCGGAGCCAAGCCGCATCCTCCCCCGATCCAGTATCGGAGAGGAATGATGCGGCTAGGACAGACGCCGGCGAAGCGGACTCGATGGACCTACGCAGAGCCTGCCTCCACCGCTCCGGCCGGAGGCGTGCCTCAACGAGGACATGCTGGCTTGCTGCTGGTGAAAGCAGGTCGAGTCTCCCCCCGAGCTCCTCCGCGAGAACTGACCAGCAGTATGCCGAGGCACCCACGCCCCGAAGCACCGCCTCGTCGACACCGACACCCCTGGCGAGTGATCCCAGAAGCCCGGCGACGTACACCCCTCGAGGTGTGTTCTGGGAACGGGCGATCCGGGACGCCTCGTCAGCGACCGCAACCGCATCCGGCGTACGCTCGGCCAACGAGATGCGAGCGGCCAGGATCTGGGTTCTCAACTTGCCAGCCGCATCTGCACAGCGATTAACAATGAGCTTCGCTACGAAGTCGCGAGCCGCGTCCAGGTTGCCTTCCAAGAGTGCCAGCTCGCCTGCTAGCAGGTTGTAGAGTCCTTCATGCCCCCGGGAGTGTTGCTCTGGGCGAAATTGCTTGAGGACAAGACTGGCGCTCTCCGCGCTGCCGAACTCCAGCTCAAGCCGCGCTGTCTCCAGCGCCACCTCCGCCGCACTGAGAGTCGTCGCAGCGCTTGACGCCGTGGTGATGCGCGAGCGAGCCTCGGCGAGATTGCCGAGCTGGGCGTCGGCAACGGCCGAGATCGCGGTTGCTGAGACTCGCTCGATCGCCTCTGTGTCACGCCCGCCGAGCAGGCTCTGCGCCCGCGCTCCTTCCACCAAGGCCCCAGAGGCATCGCCGATCCAGAGAAGCACGCCAGCAAGATTGAGCCGCGAGATCCCGGCGTAGCGCCTTAGTCCCGCCCGTTCCTGCTCACCGGCATGGCGGCGGAATGAGTCAGCGATGTCGCGCAGGTCACCCTCCTGGCTGGCCTGCAGCAGGGCAAGATTGCCCAGAGCCACGTATCTCTGGACCGGGCTCAACTCGCAGGCAAGCGCGTCAGTGGTAATCGCCTCCGCCTCGTCAGCTATGCCGCACGTTCCGAGGGTCGCGGCGAGGTTCAGAAGGCAGAGGCCCGCAAACGAGCCGTCGCGGCTGCGGTCGACCGCGAGGCGGGCCAGACGGAGCGCGCTGTCGAAGTCCCCGCGGACAAGTTCGATCTTGGATCGAAGGAACAGCGCCGCGGCGCGCTCCGGGTCGCCTGCCTCGTGGCCAAGGAACTGCCTGGCGGCCTCGAACTCCCCTGAGGCGGTGATCTGCTCAATCGCCGCGTCAACGACAGCTTGGCATGCGGCTACCTCGCCAGCTTTGAGCAGATGCCAGGCGCGACCGTGCCAGTTGCCGGCGGGCAATCTCCCGGCGACCGAGTGATGAAGTGCCCGGACGGCGTCGGGTCCAAGTTCCTCGGCGAGACGGGAAACAAGGAATTCCTGGACGAGCGGATGAAACCTGTGGGGGGATGCCAGATCCGGACGTGATAGCAGGCCGAGTCGCTCCGCCTCCGCGATCGAGGCGACGTCCTTCTCGACAGGCCGGTCGGTAACCAATCCCGCCGCCGACGGGTCAACCTCTGTGAGGATCGAGACTCGCATCAGGAACCATGTAAGTGCCTGTGACAGATTCGCGAACAGTTCCTCCGCGAGGAAGTCGTAGATATCACCCTCGGATGCTCCCAGACCTTCTAAGAGACTGCGTGGGTCGAGCCGTTCTGCGAGGCGGGCATTCACGAGGGTCATGAGGGCCGGCCAGCCGTCGGTTCGCTCGCACAGATCCGACACGAGGTCCTGGTCGAGGGGGTGCCGGTAGGCATCCCGGAACAGGCGAGAGGTCTCGGCGACGTCAAAGCGGAGATCCTGAGCGCTCAGCGCCATGACCCCGCCGCGAGCCCGCAGCCGGCCGATGGGAAGCGACGGCTTGGACCGCGATGCCAGGATCATCGAGAACCCCGGGCCGGTCCGGTCCAGCAGGGCACGGAGGATCGGTTCGGTCTCTTCGCACTCGTCGACGACGTGGTAGTCGTCGATGATCATGGTGAGCCCGCGCTCGCTCCCGGTGCCGAGCTCGGCCATCTCGCGGGCGATGCTGAGCACGAGATCATGCTGGGTCGGCCCGCCGGTGCCCAAGGCGAGCAGCATCGCGAACGTGGATGGCGCGAAATCGGGCTGGAGCTCGCGGCCGGAGGCAACGAGGTGGCGGACGAACACCAGCCAGTCCGCATCGTCTGGTTCCAGCCGGTACCAGGCGACCATCCGCCGGGTGTGCCGGGCCCAGTCGCCGAGGAGCGTCGTCTTGCCGAACCCGGCCTCGGCGATGATCAGGCCGAGACGCCCCGCGGATGCCTGGTCCAGCCACGAGTTGAGGCGCGGCCGTGAGAGGGTGTCGCTGCGCTCCAGGGGGCAGTGGATCTTGGCCGGCTGGACAGGCAGCGGATTCATGCCGTAGGCGCCGGAACCCAGGATCGGCCCAGCGAACCCGGGACCGACGGCAACCAGGCCATGCCCTTCGTGCGCGCTCCTCGCAGGCGATGCGGGCCGATCGATTGCCGACGCCGGGGCACCGCTGTTGGCGCCAGACGATACGGCACGCGTCCGCATCGCGGCCGGCTCAGCACGCATGTCCGATGGCGCGCGCGTGGCCGTTCCGGCGGTGGTGGTGCGGCCGCGGGCCGGCTGGGTGGTGGGGAGCATGGCGGCATCGTGCCGCGCACCACTCAACTCCCGCTTATGCCCCCGGCGTCAGCCCTCGTACTCGAACCCGATCTTGAGCTGGACCTGGTACTCAACGATCTCGCCGTCCTCGATGCGGGCCGAGGACCGCACGACGTCGACGGTCCGGATGTTGCGGACAGTCTTGGACGCGGTTGCAACGGCCTGCCGAGCGGCGTCGCTCCACGAGCTCGGGCTCGTGCCCACCATCTCGCGCACGATGATCACGCCCACTCCGATCCTCCTGCCTGGTTCCGGCGTCCAGCATAGGCCAGTGCCGCCTTGCTAGGGTTCGCTGATGACGACCTCTCGCCGCAAGCTCCTCATCGACACCGACACCGCGTCCGACGACGCCGTTGCCCTGGTGATGGCCCTCCGAGACCCGAGCGTCGAGGTGCTCGCCATCACGGTGGTGGCCGGCAACGTGGGACTCGACCAGGCGATCCAGAACGCCCTGTACACCGTGGAGCTGGTGGGTTCGGATGTGCCCGTGTACGCGGGTGCGGCCGGCCCACTCCTCCAGCCGCTGCACACGGCCCAGGTGGTTCACGGGCAGGATGGGATGGGCGACATCGGGCTGCCGGTTCGAGGTCGGGCTCCGGCCCAAGGTCATGCCGTGGACCGGCTCGCCGAGATCATCGGAGCCCATGCGCCGGGCGAGCTGAGCCTGGTGACTCTTGGTCCGCTCACGAACATCGCGCTCCTGTTTGCTCGCCACCCGGACTCCGCCACGCGCCTGCGCGAGGTCGTGGTCATGGGTGGGACCGGCGACGGCCTGGGCAACGTCACGGCCGCCGCGGAGTTCAACGTCTGGGTGGACCCGGAAGCGGCGGCGATCGTCTACGGCGCCGGGGCCCGCTTGATCCAGGTGGGCTGGGACATCTCTCGCAAGTTCGCGACGTTCAACGCGGAGCAGGCGGCGGACCTGCGCGCGATAGGCCGGCTGGGGTCCTTTGCCGTCGACATCCAGGCGGTGCTCACGGCGTTCGCGCTCACGAAGACGCACCTGGCGGGCTTCGACCTCCCGGACCCGATCGCGATGGCGGTCGCGCTCGACCCGACGATCGCCACGGACATGCCGTTTCTCAATGTGGTGGTCGAGACACGGGGCGAGTTCACCCGCGGCGCAACCGTCGTCGATCACACCGGCTACACGGGGCGGCCTGCCAACACCCACGTGGTGCTCGAGGCCTCACGGGAACGCTTCGTGGCGCTCCTCATGGACCGGCTGCGCGAAGACTGAACGCGCGGCCTGATCGGATCGTGCCGGATGCGCTGACAAACAGCCGGATCTGATCACGCCGAGCCAGACGCCCCTTCGCGCACCTTGTCAAAGCAGCTCGAGCAGTACACGGGGCGGTCGGGCCGCGGTTCGAACGGGACGACGGCCTGGCCTCCGCAGCTGTTGCAGACCGCGGCGTGGTACTCGCGTCCGCCCGGGGCCGTCCCGCTCGAGCGGGCGCGCTTCGCCACCGCCCGGCATGAGGGACAGCGCTGGGGGTCGTTCACGAGGCCCCTGGTGGAGAAGAACTGCTGCTCGCCTGCGGAGAAGACAAAGCTCTCCCTGCAGTCGCGACACGTCAGCGTGCGGTCGTCGAACACCGGCCAAACCCTCCCGCGCCCATCGCCGCGGCCCTCGAGCCTCCTGCGCGGGCGTCGATTGGGGGGCTTGGCGCTCGGGCGGCGATACCGGGGGGCCGGTGGCTTTGCGCGGAGAATACGTCTCCCGTCAAGCGCAGGCAGCGCAGCGCAGGCAGCGCAGGGGAGTGCAGAAACGCAGCCGGACCATTGGTGGAACCGGATCGCCGGTCCGGGCGTCGAGTGGCCCATGTCCAACCGACTTCTGCTCCCCACCACCCTGCTGCTTGTCACCCTGGGCGTCACCGCCTGCTCATCCGGCGGAGCGCCCTCGGCGTCACCGCCTACCGGGGCCACGGAGTCGCCCGGTACCGCGACCGCCGCGCCGAGCGGCCCGGCCACCGGGATCATCCATCCGACCGGGGCCACCGAGATCGTGCTCCGCCTCGACGAGGCCGGCGGGTTTGTCCCGATCGAGTGGCTGGCCGCCCGCGTGCCGTACTTCACGCTGTATGGCGATGGACGGGTCGTGTTCATCCAGACCTCGGCCGAGTTCCCGGTCCGCCCGGACAACATCTCCGTCGGCTACCCGCTGCGGACGGCGATGCTGACCGAAGACCAGGTCCAGGGGCTGCTGGAGTTCGCCCTCGGCGACGGCGGGCTCGGCATCGCCAAGACGGACTACCAGAACCCGATGGTCGCGGATGCCCCGACGGCCGTGTTCACGATCAACGCCGAGAACGACACCAAGACGGTGTCGGTCAACGCGCTCGGCATGGAGGGGCAGCCGGGCCCGGACACCCGGGTCCTCGCCCAGCTGGCGACCCTCGGTGAGCGACTGCGCGATTTCGACCAGGGCGGGTCGCTCGCGAGCGAGCCGTACGAGCCTGCGGCCTACCGTGGGGTGCTCCTCGGGCAGGAGGGCCTGCAGGGCGTCCAGCTCCGGGAGTGGCCGTGGACCGACATCGCGCCAGCGGACTTCAACATCCCGGCCGATCCCGACGTCCTGCCGCAGGGCACTCGAACGCTCACGGCCGAGGAAGCGACGGCGCTCGGCGTGGATGGCTGGGAGAACGGGATCTCCAGCGGCCTGTTCCTCGACGGGCCCGACGGCAAGACCTACTCGCTGGTCATCCGGCCGCTGCTGCCCGACGAGCAGGCCTAGACGCGGCCGCCGGCGGCTCCACCCGGGCTTGCCCGGACCTCAGCTGACGTCCGCGAACCGGTCGCCGGCATAGTTCACGAAGCGCGTCTGGGCCTTCTTGAACCACAGGTCGATCTCGCCGGTGGGGCCGTTGCGGTGCTTGGACAGCTTGAGCTTGACGACCTCGCCCTCCGTTGTCTGGTCGTCCGAGCCGCGTTCCTTCTCGCGCCACAGGAACATCACGAGGTCTGCGTCCTGCTCGATGGAGCCGGATTCCCGGAGGTCAGACAGCCGGGGCTCCTTGCTCTCGCGCATCTCCGGCTGCCGGGAGAGCTGGGAGAGCGCGAGCACGGGAACCTTGAGCTCGCGCGCCAGCGCCTTGAGGCCGCGACTGATCTCCGAGACTTCCTGGACGCGGTTCGCATCCCGCGTCGTGGTGGACGACTGCATCAGCTGCAGGTAGTCCACGATCACGAGGTCCAGCCCAGCCTCTGCCTGGAGACGGCGGGCCTTCGTCCGGAGCTCCATCGTGGTGATGTTGGGCGTGTCGTCGATGTAGATGGGCGCTTCCGAGAGGGTGTTCATGGCGGGGGCGATCCGGGTGAAGTCCAGCTCGTCGAGGAAGCCGGTTCTCAGACGCTGCGAATCGATGTTGGCGACCGATGACAGCAGGCGCAGCACGAGCTGCTCCTTGCTCATCTCGAGGCTGAACAGCCCCACGCTCTTGCCGTCCCGGGCTGCCGCGTGCTCCGCGATGTTCAGCGCGAAGCTCGTCTTGCCCACCGACGGCCGCGCCGCGAGGATCACCAGGTCGCTCCGCTGGAGGCCGGTGGTGAGGGTGTCCAGGTCTCCGAAGCCGGTCCGGATGCCGCTGATCTCGCCCCGGTGCTCGTGGAGGTAGTCGAGCCGGTCGTAGGCGTCGTGGAGCAGGCTCTTGAGCGCCGAGAAGCCAACCGCCACCCGCCGCTGGCTGACCGCGAACAGCTCCGACTCCGCCCGATCGATCGCCTCCTGGACCTCGGCGGGATCCTCGTAGCCGATGCCGGCGATCTTGCCGGCCGCTGCGATCAGGTTCCGGAGCAGCGCCTTGCGCTCGACGATGCGCGCGTACTGGGCCGCGTGGACAGCGGTGGGCGTCTGGTTCGACAGCTCACCGAGGTAAGCGCGCCCGCCGATCGCCTCCAGGTCTCCGGTGCGGTCCAGCGCCTCGGTGACGGTCACCACGTCAACCGGTTCGCGCCGCTCGGAAAGGTCCAGCATCACCGCATAGACGCGGCCGTGGGCCTGCCGGTAGAAGTCCTCCGGTTTGAGGAATTCGGCGACCTCGATGATCGCGTCCCGGTCGATCAGGATCGATCCCAGGACGGACTGTTCGGCTTCGATGGATTGCGGGGGCAGGCGATCGATCATGAGTACCCGAGGCTATCGTGGCGAAGTGACAGCTCCACTGTCACCGAGACGGGACCCGGCGTGAACCCGCTTTTCCCCGACCGCGGCCGCTTATCCCCGAAATGGCGTCGCGAATCGCCTCGGGTTGTGGATCGCGTGTGGACGACCGGGCCGGCGGGCTCCATCGCGACCCGCGACACCGCCGTGCCGATGCGCCGACGAACTCATGGTCGCTACTCTGGGGCATGGCCGATGTGCAGATCTTCCCGTTCCTCGTGTCCGAGGTCCGGCTCGACCCCCAGGAACGGGCCGTGCTGGGTCGTGAGTGGTGGCCGTCGTACGCCCACGCTGTGGTCCACCGCGACGGCGTGCTCCTGTTCGACAACGGCTGCGGCACCGGCAACGCGGAGATCGACGCGGCATTCACGCCGAGGGTGATCCCGATCGAGGCCGCCCTCGCCGAGCACGGCATCGCGCTTGCGGACCTGACGGGCATCGCGAACTGCCACCTGCATTTCGATCACGCCGGGCAGAACAGCCGGCTGCCGCGCGGGATCCCGATCTTCGTGCAGCGCCACGAATGGGCGATGGTCCACGAGCCCGACTACACGGTGCCGGACTGGATCGATGTTCCCGGGCTCCGCTACGAGGTCATCGACGGCGAGCTGGAGGTGGCCCCGGGGCTCCGGCTGCTGCCCACACCGGGACACAGTCCCGGCCACCAGTCGCTGGTCGCCGAGGCATCGGACGGCAAGGTGGTGCTCGCTGGGCAGGCGGTCCAGTCGCGCCGCGAATGGGAGGGAGCCACCGACCCGGCGTCGTCCGGTGAGCCGTCTGCGCGGGCATCCGGCTACGCGACCTCCGTCGCGCGGCTTCGCGCCCTGGATCCCGTCCGCGTGCACTTCGCCCACGATCCATCCATCTGGGCTCGGAGCCCCGACGTCGGCCAGTAGACGCGAGCCCGCAGCCGGTCTCGCTCAGTCCAGGCGGCGGATGACGCCGATCAACTTCCCCTGGATCCGGACCGAGGGGTAGAACTGGGGTGGGTACTGCGGGTTGGCGGGCTGCAGGCGGACGCGATCCTTCTCGCGGAAGAAGCGCTTGAGGGTGACTGCGTTCTCCTCGACCTGGGCGACGACGATGTCCCCGTCACTCGCGGTGTCCTGCTGGCGAATGACCACGAAGTCGCCGTCCGTGATGTGCGCCTCGATCATCGAGTCACCCCGGACGCGGAGCACGTAGGCCTCCCCGGCAGGAGCAAGGATGTCGGGGACGGCGAGGGTCTCCGACACCTCCTGGTAGGCCTCGATGGGACCGCCGGCCGCGATCTCGCCGATCACCGGCAGGGAGAACGACTCGCTGGCGATGGACTGCGGCATGAGCTCCGGGCCGAGGCCCATCATGAGCGCGGCGGTGGGCGTGAGCCGGATGGCCCGTGACTGGGCAGCCCCGCGCTCCAGGTAGCCGTCCTTCTCGAGGATCTGGAGGTGGTGATGCACCGCGGACGTGGAGGCAAGTCCGACTGCCTTCGCGATCTCCCGCACGGACGGGGGATACCCGCGCGCGCGGATCGTCGCCGCGATCACGTCCATGATCTTCCGCTTGCGTTCCGCATCGTGACGAGTCACGGGGTCTCCTTGTGGTTGGGTCTCATGATACCGAACGGACGTTCGATGTCAATGACGGATTCGCCGGCGGCAGCCAACGGGTCCGGGGGCCACGGAATGGGCGGTGCTACCATCGCCCTCCCCGGCTCACTGCGGCCGTGGGACACAGGGTGAGGAGCACGGTGGCTCGAGCATCGCGGCAGCGTCGCGAGAACCTGAAGACAGGCACAGCGGCGCGCCGCACGCAGCGGATCGGCCTCCGGCGCCTGTTCGGACTGGCCGCGTTCCTGCCGCTCGCCAGTCGGGCGCCGATGTACGGACGCCTGTTCTGGGAGCTCATCCGCGACGAACGGACGCCGGCGGGGCGCAAGGCCCTGCTTGCCGGAGCCCTTGGCTATCTTGCCCTGGGCCGGGACCTGGTCCCGGACGATCTCCCGCTCGTCGGCGGCCTTGACGATCTCGTGGTCGTCGTGCTGGCCGTGGACCTGTTCCTCGACGGCGTCCCGGCTGAGGTCCTTGACGAGAAGCTCGACGAGCTGGGTATCGACCTTCGAGCGTTCCGCGAGGACGTGGCCCGGATCCGGCGGTTCACGCCGGGCTCGCTGCGACGCATCATTCGCCGGGCGCCGGCCGCCCTGGGACTCGCCGGCGAGACGCTCCACAACAGCGGCCTCGGGCCACGGGTCCGGGCATGGATCAACGACAAGGTATGAATCGACACATCCAGGAGGGTTCAAGCGCGTGAAGGTGATCCTGACCAAGGACGTCCCGAAGCTCGGCAAGAGCGGTGAGATGAAGACGGTCGCGGACGGCTACGCCCAGAACTTCCTCATCCCGCAGAAGCTTGCCGTCGTCGCGTCCGGGGGCGCCTACCGCGCGTACCAGCACGACATCGCGAGCCGCGAGGACAAGCGGAAGCGCGAGCGCGAGGAGGCCGAGATCGCGGCCACCCGCATCGGGAGCACCACGCTGACGATGGGCGTCAAGGTGGGCGAGGGCGGCAAGCTGTACGGCTCGATCAACAACCAGGACATCGCGGAGGCCCTCGGGCGCCGCGGCATCGTGGTTGACAAGCACAAGATCGAGCTGGAGCAGCCGATCAAGTCGCTTGGCACCTACAAGGTGGCGATCAAGGTCATGTCGGGCATGACGCCCGAGGTGACGATCGTGGTCGAGCCCAAGGGCTGACGCTCCGCGCTCCGGGGCGGACCGGGGCGGCCCTGCCTACGTCGGTGGCACGGAACCCGCGGGACCGGTGATCCGGTACCCGGTCACGCCGCAGTACTGGACCTCCTCCATCGGGTAGCCGGCGGTTCGAGCCAGCTCGACCACGCCGTCGAGCTGGATGATCAGCACTGGCCTGCCCAGCGCGCGGAACCGCTCGATCTCGGCCGCCACGGTCGAGTTGGCGCTGACCACGGTGAGGTCCGGCCGGGCGCCCTCGACCGCCTGCGCGTACCAGATCGGCGTCGTCATGCTCCACCAGGACACGATGCCGGCGTCCTCCGGGGCGCCCGTGACGACCGCGTCGAGGTAGCAGCGGGCATCGGCAACCTGCACCCGGTCCGCATTGACGCCGGCCAGACCGAGGGGCACGGCGAGGGCAAGGGCCGGCACCGCGCGCTCGAGCGTCGTCCACCGGCGGGACGCCGGCCGGCTCTCGGTCACCGGCTCCCCACCCCGGTCCCGGGCGGCCGCCCGCCACAGTCGTTGCGCCCCCATCGCGGCCATGATCCCCATCATGGCCACGGGGAACAGGGCATACCGCTCGAGATCGCCGTTCTGATAGGTGAGCCGCGCATACAGCGTCAGCCCGCCGGTCGAGGCCAGCAGCCATGCGGTCCGCCACGCCCGCCGGGCCACCAGGTCCACGATGCCCACGGCCGCGAGCACGATCAGCGTCATCGCGACGGGCGGCGTGAATGCATCGCCGAGATGCGCGAGGAAGGTGCGCATCTGCCCGAGCGCCACGCCCGGCCCGGAGAGGCTCATGAACGCCATCTGCCCTCCGAAGTCCTGACCCAGGACGTAGCGCAGGAACAGCTCTGGCGTCGTGGGGGCGTAGTCGTACTGGATGAGCGGGTCTGCTGCCGCGCGAAGGGGCACGTAGGCGTAGACGGCGAGCCCCGCCGCCAGCGAGAGGACGCTCGCGATGATGGTGCGCGGCTCATGCAGAATGGCGGGCCGGATCGTGAGGAGATAGACCGCGATCCCCGGCGCGAGCAGCGCCATCAGCATGTGGTTGCCGACGCCGAGCCCGAACACGAGCGCCGCCAGCGCGAGCGTCCGCGGCCGCCGCCCACGGCCCCACGCCAGGAGCAGGGCAACCACCACCAGCGCGAGCAGCACATGGAGCGGGTGCGGGTCGGCCCGTCCCGCGGTCCGCCAGAACGTGGTCATGAGACCGCACGAGAGCGCTGCCGCTGCCGCCAGCTCGCGCCCGACTCCGAGCTGCCGCGCGATCACGAACAGCATCCCGACCGCGAGCGCGCCGCTGACCGCCGTGAGCAGGTTCATCTCATACGCAGGCCCACCGAGCGGCAGGAGCGTCGTCCACAGCCAGCCGAGCAGGTTGAACGTCGGGAACCCGGTCGGGTGGGTGAGACCCAGGGTCGGCGGGGCGGCCTGGAAGATGGCGGTGTCCCAGAACCCGACGTCCGGAAGGAGGCGCCACGTGTAGGCGGCCAGCGCGACGAAGACCACGGCGGCGGTCTCAAGGATGGGGGTGAGGCGGTCGGGCTGCGTCTCGGCTCCGTCGATCGATGCGCCCTCGCTCACGACATCAGAAGTCCACGAACCCGATCGAGATCGCCCAGACCCCGTAGGCGCAGATCACGACCGAGGCGACGGCCGCGGCCTTCATCAACCCCGTCCAGCCCCTGGCCACCACGGTGGCCAGGATCGCGAACAGCGGCAGCTGGAAGTCGAGGCTGAACCGGTACCCGAACTGGGTGATGCCGACGTTGCCGTGGGTGATGATCGGGAGCGAGACGATGGCGATCCCGAGCAGGGACCAGGCGACGATCGGCGTGCGGATCCGGGCCTTGAGCAGCCACAGGAAGAGCGGCGTGGTCAGGAAGATCCCGAGGCCCCACCAGGACGGCTGGAGGAACGGGAACTCGTCGACGTAGTTCCAGCTCCGGAACAGGATCGCGAACAGGTTCCGCGGGATGTACCACAGCGACAGGATCCCGTGCTCCACGTAGATCGGGTCCTCGAGCACTCCCGGGATCCGCGTGTAGGCCTGGTCCGTGAGGGTGCCCCAGCGCAGCAGGTTGAAGCCGAGGTAGATCGCGGCCGGTACGGCGAGCCCCACCCCGAACGCGATCGTCGTTCGAACCAGGCGCTCCCGGCGCATCGTCCGCAGGGCCTCCACGCCCGGGAAGCCGAGCTGGGCCGCCAGCACGAACGGCAGCGCCAGGCCGGTCGGGAGCCGGGACAGGGCTGCCAGGCCGAGCAGGAAGCCGGCGATCCAGGCCGGCTTCCG
This sequence comes from uncultured Chloroflexia bacterium, assembly GCA_963716025.1. GTDB lineage: Bacteria > Chloroflexota > Limnocylindria > Limnocylindrales > CSP1-4 > CAIXZV01. The sequence continues at coordinate 6,586 of CAVQSY010000026.1, read as the reverse complement.
GGTGAGGGCGCTGAGTGTGGCGAGCGCGAGCAGCAGGACGGCGGACACGTGGGCGAAGTACCAGGCGGAGCCGCTGATGGCCACGTACCAGAAGCAGGTCCCGAAGGCGAAGACCGTGCTCAGCGCAAGCCGGTCTCGGACCCGCAGCGCTGGACCCAGCCGGCCAAGGACCAGGTAGACGACACCGGTGGCGAGACCCGCGTAGATCGAGCTGTAGATCTGGGCCGGGAACTCGCGACCGAAGATGGCGACGAACGGGAGGGCGAGGACGGCCGGCATCGGCGGGTAGGCGACGTACCACCGCCCGTCCCCCGATGGGATCAGCTCGTTCAGCCAGGACGGGGCCTCGTCCAGCCAGTAGCGGCCGTGGAGGAATGCATCGGCGAGGCGGCTGAAGTAGTCCAGCGCCTGCCGCTCGGCGGCAGCGGTCCCGAGGAAGACCGCCACGCCGAGGACCGTCATGGCGAGGAAGCCCCACAGCTCGGGACGGCGTCCGGCCCGCTTGACAAGCATCGCCCCGAAGGTGCCCTCGAGGTAGGTGCGCGTCCGAGTCGCGAGACCCGTCTCCGGCGGCTCCATCGCCTGTCCGTGTGCCACGTGTCACCCTCAGCGGCTGCCCAGCGCGCAGAGCGTAGCAACCGGCGGGCGCTGCGTGGTCGCTCCGGTGGTCGGGGCTGCGACGGGGGACCCAGACGGCGCAGAATCCGCGCATGAACGGCCGGACGATCCTCCACGTCGACCTCGACGCGTTCTTCGCGGCGGTGGAGCAGCGCGACCGGCCAGAGCTCCGGGGCCGGCCGGTGATCGTGGGCGGTGCCGATCCCACCCAGCGGGGCGTGGTGTCCGCCGCCAGCTACGAGGCCCGCAGGTTCGGGGTCCACTCGGCGATGCCGCTGCGGACCGCGTACCGGCTCTGCCCGCAGGGGGCGTACCTGCCGGTGGACGGGCGGCGCTACCAGGTGGCGAGCCGCGACGTGATGGCGATCCTGCGCCGGTACACGCCGCAGGTGCAGCCGATCTCGATCGACGAGGCGTTCCTCGACGTGACCGGGTCGCGGGCGCTGTTCGGGGACGGCGAGACGATCGCGCGGACGATCAAGGCGGCCGTCCACGACGAGGTGGGCCTGACGGCGTCGGTGGGGGTCGCGGCCACCAAGCTGGTGGCCAAGATCGGCTCGGACCTGCGCAAGCCGGACGGCCTGGTCGTGGTGCCGCCGGGGGAGGAAGCGGCGTTCCTGGCGCCGTTGCCCATCTCGCGGCTGTGGGGCGTGGGCGAGAAGACGGCGGCGGTCCTTCGCGAGTTCGGGGTGGCGACGATCGGGGACCTGGCGGCGCTGCCCCGCGATGCCTTGGAGCGGCGATTCGGGAAGCACGGCGCCTCGCTGGTGGACCGGGCGCACGGGCTGGATCCCGACCCCGTGGCAACCGGTGAGCCCGCGAAGTCGATCGGACACGAGCACACGTTCGGGCACGACACGGCGGATCGCGACGTGATCGAGCGAACGCTGCTGGGGATGGCCGACGGGGTCGCCTGGCGGCTCCGGGCGGCGGGGCTGCGTGCGGCGACGATCACCCTCAAGCTGCGCGACTCCTCGTTCACCACGATCACCCGCCAGACGACGCTCGAGGTGCCCGCGGACCTCACCGAGCCGATCTTCGATGCGGCTCTCGCGCTTCTCCGCCGCGAGCTGCACGGGCAGCGGATCCGGCTGGTGGGCGTGACCGCGTCCCATTTCCGGGACCCGCGCCAGCTGGGGCTGTTCGAGGGCCCGGGCGGGGACGCGGGAGCGGCCGACCCTCGGCGGCATCGGGCCGCCGAGGCGATGGACACGATCCGGCGCCGGTACGGCGAGCGTGCGGTGACCCGCGGGCGCCTGGTCCGGGCTGGGGTGCCGACGGTCTTCGAACGGGACCCGAACTCGGCGATCGAGGGGCGGCTCGGCGTGCCCGAGACCCCGACGGGGCGGCGCAGGCGACCGGCGCCATCGCCGCCGAGCGACGACGCGAACGAGGGCATCGACACCGACCAGGGCGTCGATACCGGCCCGGACGTCGACCTGCCCGGCCCGGACGAGTAGCCGGGCTCCGGGACGCTGCCGTCGCATCGCGCTGTTCGTCCGCCCGCCGCCCGTCCCGACGCCGGAGCGCGCGGTGACCCGCCGTGGAGTCAGGCGCTGGAGTCACCTGCACAGCTCCCCGCCGCGATCAGCGGAATCGGCGGTCAGCTCTGCGTCCCGCCCACTGAGTTGACTCCGAGCCGGGTCAGGGTCCGCCGAGCCGGGTCAGGGTCCGCCGGGCCGGGTCAGGGTCCGCCGAGCCGGGTCAGGGTCCGCCGGGCCGGGTCAGGGTCCGCCGAGCCGGGTCAGGGTCTGCCGGACCGAGGCACGACCCCCGCGCGTAAGAGGTCACCGAACGTTCGTGCGGTTTGTGACACCAGAGCTGTCACAGCGGGCAGCGACTCTTCGCCCAGGATGCTTGACATCGAACACCTGTTCGATCTAATGTCACGGCAGAAACGAACAAGCGTTCGTATCCGGAGTGCCCCCGGCTGACGACGACACCCGCCGCGTTGAAGGAGAGCTCAATGGCGATGGTCCGCGTCGCACCGGTCAGCGTCCGGGTCCGGACGGACTGGCTGCGGGGCATTCCCCGCGAGATCACCTGGGGTGAGGATCGTATCCCCGTCACCCGCCTGGTCAGCGTTCGTGACGAGCGCCGGGCCTATCCGGCGATCACCGGGCCGCGCACCCTGTTCGAGGTGGACACGCCCGAGTATCGGGTTGCGCTCACCTTCCAACACCGCACCCGCCGCTGGACGATCGACGGCCTGGACGGGCTGGTCGCCGCCGCCTGAGGCCTCCACCACAGTCGGGAGCCGCGGCTCCTCCCCGTCGGCTCCCAGGGTCGGCTGCGGGGCGGGCGTGATCGCGCTCGCCCCGCGGGCCACTGGACAGGCCGATCGGCCCGCACCGTCGGACGCACCGGCCTGCGATGGGCGGCCGTGGCCCTGTCTACAATCGGCGGGTGGAACCGAGCAGCCGTTTTCGCGACCTGACGGTCGCCGACTTTGTCCAGCAACTCGCCTCAGGTGAACCAGTCCCGGGCGGCGGAGCCGCCGCCGCCGTTGCAGGCAGCCTTGGCGCTGCCCTGGTCGCGATGGTGGCCAACCTCTCGGAGGGACGTCCCAAGTACGCCGAGCACGCCGACCTCCACGCCCGGGCGATCCCCGCCGCGACCGAGCTCCTGGAGCGCCTGCTCGCCCTTGCCGACGAGGACGCCGAAGCGTTCGCGGGTTATGGCGTGGCCCTCAAGATGCCTCGCGAGACGGACGAGGAGCGGTCCGTCCGGACGGCCGCGATCCAGGAGGCGGCCCTCGCGGCCACGCTCTCCCCACTCAAGGTGGTGGAGGCGTCGCTCGAGATCGTGACCCTGACCGAGGAGCTCGCCGGCCGCAGCAACAAGAACGCCTCGTCGGACCTCGAGGTCGCGTCGCTGATGTCGGTTGCTGCCTGCCGGTCTGCCGCGGCCAACGTGTACATCAACCTTCCGTCACTCGGTGACGAGTTCCAGGCCAAGGAGATCCTGGAGCGGACGGTGGGCCTGGCGGATGCGGTGGAACGCCTGGCCTCCAGGACCCGTGAGGTCGTCCGCAGCGGCGAGGCCCGGGCCGCGCTCCGGGCGGAAGGCGAATGACGGCGTTCGCTGCTGACGATGGCCCCCGGCTCCTCCGCGGTGGCCCCATCGCGAAGGCAATCCGCGAACAGGTGGCCACGGACGTCGCGAGCTTCAAGACCGACTACGGCTTCACGCCGTCCCTCGCCGTCCTGGTCGTGGGCAAGGACGCGCCGTCCGCGGTCTACCTCCACAAGATCCTCGACGGCTGCCGCCTGGTCGGGATCAAGGACCAGCTCGTTGAGCTCCCGGCCGACACCGACGAGCAGGGGATCGGCGACGCCCTGACCCAGCTCCAGGCCGACCCGCACGTCGCGGGGATCATCACCCAGATGCCGCTGCCGCCGGGGATCCCGCTCCGGGCGGTCATCGACGTCCTGGACCCGCAGCGTGACATCGACGGCATCCACCCGCTCAACGCGGGCCTCCTCTCGCTGGGCTACGACGGGTTCCTGCCCGCGACCGCCCACGCGAGCATCGAGATCCTCAAGCAGTCGGGGGTCGAGATCGAGGGCCGGCGGGCGGTCGTCGTCGGCCGGTCCAACGTGATCGGCAAGCCGGCAGCGCTGCTGCTCGTCCGCGAGAACGCCACGGTGACCATCTGCCACAGCAGGACCCGGGACCTCGGTGACGTGATCCGGAGCGCCGACATCGTCGTCGTCGCGATCGGCAAGGCGGGCTTCGTCACCGGGCGACATGCTCAAGCCGGGTGCGGTCGTCGTCGACGTGGGCATCAACGTCGTCGAGGGGCGGCTGGTCGGCGACGTCGACTTCGAGACCGCCAGCCGGGTCGCGTCCGCGATCACCCCGGTGCCCGGCGGGGTCGGGCCCCTCGACCAACGCGATCCTGCTGACCCATCTCGTGCGAGCTGCCCGCGACCAGGCGAAGGGCCTGGTCCCGCTGGGCGCGCATTCGCTCGCCGTTGCCACCTCGGAGGCCAGCTAGATGTCGTTCCCGTCCGACCTCGAGATCGCTCGCTCGGTCACCCCTCGCCCGATCATCGATGAGGCCCACGAGCTCGGGCTTCCGCGATGACGAGATCGAGCTCTACGGAACCAGCAAGGCCAAGGTCACGATCGAGGGCATCGAGCGCCAGGAGCGCGAGCGGCCCCGCGGCGAGTACGTCCTGGTCACGGCGATCAGCCCGACCCCGCTCGGCGAGGGCAAGAGCACCACCACGGTCGGTCTCGCCCAGGGCCTCCAGCGGATCGGCAAGAAGGCGGCCGTCGCCATCCGCCAGCCCAGCCTGGGTCCGGTGTTCGGGATCAAGGGCGGTGCTGCCGGCGGCGGCTATTCCCAGGTCATCCCGATGGAGGACTTCAACCTCCACCTCACCGGTGACGTCCACGCGATCGGCGCTGCCCACAACCTCGCCGCGGCGTTCATCGACAACCACATCCACCACGGCAACGAGCTCGGCATCGATGCCAACAACGTGCTCTGGCCGCGTGTGCTCGACATCAGCGACCGTGCGCTGCGCGAGATCGTCGTTCGGCCTGGGCGGCAAGGAGAACGGCTACCCCCGGCAGAGCCAGTTCGTGATCACCGTCGCGTCCGAGGTCATGGCGATCCTCGCCCTCGCCTCGGACCTTCGTGACCTGCGCGCCCGACTGGGCAAGATCGTCCTCGCGACGAAGAAGGACGGCACCCCGATCACGGCCGAGGACCTCAAGGTCGCGGGCTCGATGGCCGTGCTGCTCAAGGACGCGCTCAAGCCGAACCTGATGCAGACCCTCGAGGGTGGCCCCGCCTTCGTCCACTGCGGCCCGTTCGGCAACATCGCCCATGGGAACAACAGCATCCTCGCCGACCGGGCGGCCCTCGCGGGTTCCGACATCGTGGTCACCGAGGCGGGCTTCGGCGCCGACATGGGCGCCGAGAAGTTCTTTGACATCAAGTGCCGGGCCAGCGGCCTGCGCTGCGACGCGGCGGTGATCGTGGCCACCATCCGTGCGCTCAAGATGAACGGCGGCGTGGGCCGCATCGTGGCCGGCAAGCCGCTCGACCCGGCGCTGCTGGAGAACAACCCGGAGGCGTTCGCCGGGGCGGCGTGAACCTCGCGAAGCAGATCGAGAACGTGATGGCGTTCGGCGTGCCCGTCGTCGTCGCGATCAACGTCTTCCCGACCGACACCGAGGAGGAGATCGCCGCGGTCAAAGGGGTGGCCCTCGCGGCCGGCGCCCGGGACGCGGTGGTCGCCCGCCACTTCACCGACGGCGGAGCCGGTGCCGAGGAGCTCGCCCGGGCCGTCTGGGCGGCGGCGGAGGAGGGGGCCCCGGGTTTCGGGCTGCTGTACCCCGACGAGATGCCCCTGCGCGAGAAGATCGAGACCATCGCGACCCGGATCTACGGTGCCGACGGCGTCGACTTCAGCCCGGCCGCGGCGAAGAGCCTCAAGCTCTACGAGGACCTGGGCTACGGCCACCTGCCGGTGTGCATGGCCAAGACGCAGTACAGCCTGAGCCACGACGCCAAGCTCCTCGGGCGCCCCGAGGGCTTCCGGCTGCCGATCCGGGAGGTCCGCCTCAGCGCCGGCGCTGGGTTCATCACGCCGCTGTGTGGCGACATGCGCACGATGCCCGGGCTCAACAGCCGCCCCGGCGGCGAGCGCATCGACATTGACGCCGACGGCAACGTCGTCGGGCTGTTCTAGCGTTCGCGCCTGCAGGCCCGGGTGAGGCACCCGGGCCGCGAGGAGCCTGCTCGCCATGATCGACGCCCTCGGCCGGGTCCTTCCGGTCCTGTTCCTGTTCCTGCTCGGGGCCATCCTCCGGCGCCGCGAGTTCCTGGCCGCGCCCACGGTCGCCGACCTGCGGCGGTTCGTGCTCACGGTCACCCTGCCGTCGGCCCTGTTCCTGACCTTCCTGCGGGTCGACCTGGAGCTGCGGTACCTGCCGATCGTCGTGATGGTGT
>CAVQSY010000025.1:0-3341 GCA_963716025.1 uncultured Chloroflexia bacterium | reverse complement strand
CCGGATTATCCGCGTAAGGCAACGTTCCTAGGTCCCGAAAGCCTGCATCCGGGCCGCCCCCACTGGGCAACGCGGCATAACCAGGTTTCGTCTCCCGACCGGCGATGGTGCCGGAGCAGGAGACGACATGCTGGACACCCTCTACACGCAACCCGGCGCGGCGCAGCGCCTGAGATCGAGCCCCCTCGGCCCGTGGCTCGACTCGTTTGTCGAACGGCTCGCCGAACTCGGATACACGTCGTGGTCGCGTCGCTCGAACGTGGTCCTGGCGGCCGATCTGGGCCGGTGGATGGGAGACCGCAACATAGCGCCTGGAAGCCTGAACGAGTCGGTCGTCGAGACCTACCTCGAGCAGCGTCGGACCCAGGGCGAACGACGACATGCGGCGTCGTTCTTGGTGCTGGCGCATCTGCGATTCGAAGGCGTGACGCCGCCGTCACCGGACCGCCCCGCCCCCGTCACGGCAGCGCTATGTGGCGTACATGCAGAAAGAGCGGGGCGCGGCCGCCGGCACGATCGAGGGCTACCTCACGGTCGTGAGGGACTTCCTCAGCCGGCGCTTCGGCGCCAGCGAAGTGGATCTCGCTGCCCTCACGGCATCGGACATCGGGGCGTACCTGGTGGAACGGGCTCCTGCCCTTGCGCCGAAGACGTTGGCCTTTCGGGCGGGAGCTCTTCGCTCGTTCTTAGGGTTCCTGTTTCTGCGTGAAGAGACCGCCATCGACCTGGCCACGGCGCCGCTGATGTCCCAGACGAGGTATCGAGCGACGGTCCCTCGATACCTGTCGCCGGCGGAGGTCGGGCAACTGCTCGCCACGTGCGACTCGAGCACGCCGACCGGGCGTCGCAATCGTGCGATCCTTCTCCTGCTGGTCCGCCTCGGTCTGCGCGCGGGTGAGGTGGCTGCCCTCGAGCTCGACGACATCCGGTGGAGGTCGGGAGAGATCGTCGTCCGGGGTAAGGGCGACGTCGTGAACCGCCTCCCTTTGCTGTCCGATGTCGGTGAGGCCCTCAGCGCATACCTCAGAGACCGTGACGCCGGCGCACCCACACGCCGGATCTTCCTTCGCCGTTGCGCGCCGATACGCGAGCTCGGCGGGCGGGCAGCGATTGGCTCCATCGTTCGCGTGGGTCTCAACAGGGCTGGACTCCAGACGCCAGTCCGAGGCCCGCATCTCCTGCGCCACACCCTGGGGACCCTGATGATCCGCAGCGGCGCATCGATGGACGAGATAGCGGAGGTCCTGCGTCACTTCCACGCCGCTCGTCGGCAATCTACGCCAAGGTCGACTTCGAGGCATTGCGCGCTCTGGCCCGGTCGTGGCCGAGCGTCGGAGGTGCGCGATGACCACTCTCGCCAACGCGCTCGCCGATTACCTCGCCCTCCGCCGCGCGCTCGGTTTCAAGCTGAGGCAGACCGCTCGCGAACTTCCACGGTTCGTTGAGTTCCTCGAGCACCATGGAGCCACCTTCATCACGACGGAGCTCGCACTCCAGTGGGCGCAGGAGGACCCGCGGCCAGTTCCGTCACGCACGCTCGACCGACTCGCCATGGTCCGGCGCTTCGCCGCCTGGCGGAGCGCAACGGATCCCCGCACCGAGATCCCACCGGCGCGCTGCTACCCCGGCGCTACCAGCGGCCAACGCCGTACATCTACACCGACGAAGAGGTCGAGAATCGTCGGCCGCCGCCGATCCCTGCCGTCGCACAGGGGCTCCGCGGTCTCACCTTCTCGACCGTGTTCGGACTCCTCGCCGTGACCGGCATGCGCATCGGCGAGGTGGTCGCACTGGACCGGGACGATGTGGATCTCCAGGCGGGCGTCCTCAACATCCGGCAGGGAAAGCTCGGCAAGCATCGCTTCGTCCCGATCCATGCTACGAGCAACAGACGTTCTCCTGCACTACGCGCAGACGGGACGCCCTCTGCCCGGCCGCGAAGCACCCGGCCTTCTTCGTATCCGAGCGCGCTCTCCGGGTGACGGCGTTGTCTGCCTGGCAGAACTTCGTCAAGGTCGCCCGCCTGATCGGGCTGCGGCCACCTGCCGCGGAGGATGGTCGAAGTCGTGGGCCACGGCTGCACGACCTGCGACATCGCTTCGCTGTCGCCACGCTCATCCACTGGTACCGCGCAGGCGCCGACGTCGATCGCGAAATCCCCAAGCTCGCCACCTACCTCGGGCACGAGGGCCCGACCAGGTCTACTGGTATCTGCAGGCCGTTCCCCAACTCCTCGAGCTGGCGACGGAGCGATCCGCCGCGGGCCGCCCGGAGGTGGGCGGTGAGCGCACCCACGTTCGCCGCGCTGCTGCAGGGCTTCTTCACCGATCGCCTGCTGCGCCAGATGCGGGCGAGCCCCAACACCGTCTCCGGGTACCGCGACGCCTTTCGGCTCCTGATCCGATACGCGGCCGGAACGGCTCGGAAAAGAGCCCTCGGACCTGACGATTGAGGATATCGACCCGCCCTGGTGATCGACTTCCTGGACCACCTCGAGGTCGGAGCGCGGCAACACGGTCAGAACGAGGAACAACCGACTCGCAGCCATCCGCTCGTTCTTCCGCTACGTCGCCATGAACGAACCCGCCCACGCCCTGCGCTGCCAGCGAATGCTCGCCATCCCCCAGAAGCGCTCACAGAAGACGACGATTGAGTTCCTCCAGCGTGAGGAGATCGAGGCGCTCGTCGCGGCGCCGGATCCCTCGACGTGGCTTGGCCGACGAGACCGCACGCTCCTCCTCCTCATGGTGCAGACCGGTCTCCGCGTCTCCGAGCTGACGTCTCTGCGCCGGGAACAGCGTCCTGGGCGCTGGCGCGCACGTGCGATGCGAGGGCAAGGGCCGCAAGAACCGCTGCACGCCGCTGCGCCGAGACGTGGTTGCGGCGCTCGCGCGTGGCTCGACGAGCAACGCCCAGCCCCGGGAGTCCCCTCTTCCCGAGTTCCCGCGGTGGCCGGATGAGCACCGATGCGGTCGGGCGACTCGTCGCGAAGCATGCCCGCGTCGCGAGCAGCAAGTGCCCCTCGATGGCGGAGAAGAACGTCACGCCCCACACGCTGCGCCACTCCGCCGCCATGGCGCTGCGTGAGCGCGGCGTCGACCTCAGCGTGATCGCCCTCTGGCTCGGCCACGAGTCGGTGGAGACGACCCAAATGTACCTCCACGCCGACATCCGACTGAAGGAACAGGCCCTCGCGCGGACGCATCCCATCAAGGTGCCCCGGGCTTCAAGCCGGGTGACGACGTCCTGGCCTTCCTCGAGAGCCTCTGATTATGCCGCGTCACAGAACACCGAAGGTCGGGATCATACAGGTGAAATCTCGCCATCCGGGATGATCCGGC
>CAVQSY010000024.1:0-44702 GCA_963716025.1 uncultured Chloroflexia bacterium | reverse complement strand
CGACAGCCGCCGACCCGAAGTCGCACTACCCTATGGGGAACGACGCTGCGATCCTCGCCCACGATCGGAAGGAACCCCATGGAACAGACTCCTGCCAGGTCGAACCGGGACTGGTGGCCCGAACAGCTCGACCTCGCCAAGCTCCACCGGAACTCCCCCCTCTCCGATCCGCTCGGCCCCGAGTTCGAGTATGCGGCGGAGTTCGCCAAGCTGGACCTCGAGGCCCTCAAGGCGGACCTCATCGCGGTCATGACCACCTCGCAGGACTGGTGGCCGGCGGACTTCGGGCACTACGGACCGCTCCTGATCCGGATGGCGTGGCACAGCGCGGGCACCGTACCGGGTCAGCGACGGCCGCGGCGGCGGATCGCGCGGCCTGCAGCGGTTCGCGCCCCTCAACAGCTGGCCGGACAACGCGAACCTCGACAAGGCGCGCCGGCTGCTGTGGCCGGTCAAGCAGAAGTACGGCCGCAAGATCTCGTGGGCCGACCTGATGGTCTACGCGGGGACCTGCGCCCTGGAGTCGATGGGCTTCCGGACGTACGGGTTCGCGGGCGGCCGCGAGGACGCCTGGGAGCCGGACGACACGGACTGGGGCCCCGAGGCCACCTGGCTCGAGGACCGACGCTACAGCGGTGATCGCGAGCTCGCCAACCCGCTCGCGGCCGTCCAGATGGGCCTGATCTACGTCAACCCCGAGGGCCCCAACGGCAACCCGGATCCGGTCGCCGCGGCCAAGGACATCCGGGACACCTTCGCGCGCATGGCGATGAACGACGAGGAGACCGTGGCCCTCATCGCCGGCGGCCACACGTTCGGCAAGACCCACGGCGCCGGCCCCGCGACCAACGTCGGCGCCGAGCCCGAGGCCGCCCCGCTCGAGGCGCAGGGCCTCGGCTGGGCGAGCGGCTACGGCAGCGGCAAGGGCGGCGATGCGATCACCAGCGGCATCGAGGTCACCTGGACCTCCACGCCCACCCGGTGGAGCAACAACTTCTTCTGGAACCTGTTCGGCTACGAATGGGAGCTGACGAAGAGCCCGGCCGGCGCGCACCAGTGGGTGGCCAAGGGCGGCCCGGCCACCATCCCCGATGCGCACGACCCGTCCAAGCGACACGCGCCCACGATGCTCACCACGGACCTCTCGCTGCGCTTCGACCCGGCGTACGAGAAGATCTCGCGACGCTTCTACGAGCACCCCGACGAGTTCGCGGATGCCTTCGCGCGGGCCTGGTACAAGCTGACGCACCGTGACATGGGGCCGGTCTCGCGCTACCTCGGTCCGCTCGTCCCGGCCGAGCCGCTGATCTGGCAGGACCCCGTGCCTGCCGTGGACCACGAGCTGGTCGACGCCAAGGACATCACCAACCTCAAGAAGCGGATCCTTGCCACCGGGCTGTCCGTCTCGCAGCTGGTCTCGACCGCCTGGGCATCGGCCGCCTCGTTCCGGGGCACCGACCGGCGCGGCGGGGCCAACGGGGCACGCATCCGTCTCGCCCCGCAGAAGGACTGGGCGGTCAACGACCCGGCCGGGCTGGCGACCGTGCTCGAGGCGCTGGAGGCGGTCCAGTCGGCGTACAACGGCGAACAGAAGAGCAAGCGGATCTCGCTCGCCGACCTGATCGTGCTGGCCGGCTGCGCCGCGGTCGAGCAGGCCGCGAAGGACGCCGGGCACGACGTGGTGGTGCCGTTCGCCCCCGGACGCACCGATGCCACGCCGGAGCAGACCGACGTCGGGTCGTTCTCGGTGCTCGAGCCCCGCGCCGACGGGTTCCGCAACTTCGTGGCGGCGGGCCAGACCGCGCCGGCCGAGGTGCTGCTGGTCGACCGGGCGGAGCTGCTCACCCTGACCGGACCCGAGATGACCGTCCTCGTCGGCGGCCTGCGGGTCCTGGGGGCCAACACCGGGGGGACGCCGCACGGCGTGCTCACCGATCGGCCCGGGGCCCTGACCAACGACTTCTTCGTGAACCTGCTCGACATGGGCACGGAGTGGAAGGCGGCCTCGGATGACCGGGACGTGTTCGAGGGTCGCGACCGTGCCACGGGAACCGTCCGCTGGACCGGCACCCGCGCGGACCTGGTCTTCGGGTCGAACTCGGTGCTCCGGGCCTGCGCGGAGGTCTACGCCTGCGACGACGGGCAGGAGAAGCTCGTGGGCGACTTCGTGGCGGCCTGGACCAAGGTGATGAACCTCGACCGGTTCGACCTGGCCTGAGCCGAGGATGGCGGAGGTCATGCCTGTCCGCACCGTCATCGAACGAGGGCCCAAGGGGAAGCGGTCGGTGGCCTTCGCCATCGACTGGCCCGGGTGGAGCCGCGGCGCGAAGACCGCCGAGCTCGCCCTGGAGACGCTCGAGTCCTACCGGCACCGCTACCGGCCCGTCGCGGGTCTCGCCGGGATGGAGTCGGCGATTCGACGCCGCCGGACCGCTCGAGGTCACGGAGGACCGGATCGGGACCGGCTCGACCGACTTCTGGGGCATCTCCTTCTCGCCCTGCGCGGCCGAGCAGGGGCCGATAGAGGAGGCCGAGCTCGAGCGCCGGATCACGATCCTGCAGGCCTGCTGGGCGTTCTTCGACGGTGTCGCCGCCCGGGTGTCGCCGGAGATGCGCAAGGGCCCACGCGGGGGCGGACGGGATCGCGACCGGATCATCAGCCACACCATCCGCGTCGAGAGCGAGGACTTCGCGAAGCAGGTCGGCCTGCGCATCCCGGAGGGCGCCGCGCTCACCCCGGATGGCCTGCGGCAGCATCGCGAGACCTACGTGGCGGCGATGCGCGCCTACCACGCGGGCGAGGTCACGCCGCGGATGCGGTCATGGACGCTGCCGTTCCTGATCCGGCACTCGGCGTTCCACACGCTCGACCACGCGTGGGAGATGGAGGACAAGGACCTCACCGACGGGGACGGGGCCTGACCCACGCTCCCGGACCGGGCGGCGGCGGCGCCGTCCGACTTCAACGGCGACGGCTACGCCGACCTCGCGATCGGCGTGCCGAACGAGGACGTCGTGCGCCGCTCAGGCGTCGCGGGGCCGGCGGTCAGGCAGGCAGGAGGTCGACGGAGGCGCGGTGCCGCGGGCGAAGCAGCGAGAAGTGCCTGCGGTCGAGCGTGGCCAGCTTGGCCTCGCCGAGCCGTTCGACGATCGCGAAGACCGCGGCGTCCACGAACCCGATGTCGGCGTCCGCGTAGCGGTCGCACAGCTCGCGGATCCGCGGGTAGTCGGACGGCTGGACGTCGGCGACCCGGTAGGCGCCCGACTCGATGTCGGCGAGCAGCGCAACCAGGGCTCCCGGGGTCAGCCGCCGGCTGATCCAGTAATCCACCTCCACCAGGACGGGAGCTGGGACCACGAGGGGTTCGCCGGCGTGTTCGATCAGGGCGCGGCAGGCAGCGTGATCCTGGTCCGAGCGGTCCAGGGACGCGTAGAGCGGACCCGTATCGAGGATCAGCGCCACGCGCGAGGCTCGGGGCGCTGATCGCCGGCCAGGCGCGCGGTGTCGGCTGTGCCGGAGGCGCCCACGCCGAGGCTCTGGGGCGTGGGCGCGGTCCCGATCGTCGCGTCGACCGGATACGCCGCCATCGAGATCGGCGTGCGCGCACGAGGACGTCGTGCGCCGCTCAGCTTCGCGGGGCTCGACGGTCGACGGGCGGGGTCGAGGAGGCGCGGCCGCCGCGGGCGACGCAGCCAGCATCGGCTGCGGTCCGAGCGTCTCGTGCTCGGTCATCAGCACGACCAGCCCCACCAGCGCGAGCGCTGCGTCCACGAACTCGATCTCGGAGTCCGCGTAGCGGTCGGACGGCATCGCGGATCGCGGGTCCAGCGGTCGTGGCGTCGCGACCCGGTAGGCGCTCGGCCCGCACCTCGGCCAGCGGCCAGGCCCGCGCTCCTGGGCGTCTAGGCGTCCGCTCGATACACGTGTACCCGCTCCCGGCCGCGTGCGCCTCCAGGGATCCGGCCGCCTCGCCGTTCCAGACGCCCAGGTGCCCCAGCACGTCGCGGACCTGCCAGGCCTGTTCGCCCTACGTGGACCACTGCCCCGCGCGGGTCCAGCGGCTCGAGGGCCGCCCGGGTCATCCGGCGCGTCCGCCGGAGCTCTGGCGGCGTCGTCGCGTTCTCGCTCGATCGTCGCGTCGATTGCCTCCGCATCGGCGCCGCCTCGAGATGCCCCGTTCCGCGGCGATCCGGCGCGGCCGTGCGCGTCTCCACGTCCAGGGTGACGGTGGCGCGATCGAGCCATCGCTATCACCGGTGATGGCACCCTCGACCCGCGCCACTCGGGCCCGCTCGCCGCGGTCTCTTGACAACCTTAGATGGGTGGTGCATAAATGCATTGCGCATCTAACAGTGAGAAGGATGCGCAATGCGAAGGAGACCCGGATGACCGAACCCAACGACGACGAGCTCGCATTCCTCGCCGCCTATGACGCGAACCAGTACCCGCACCCGTCGGTCGCGGTGGACGTCGTGCTGCTCAGCGTCGCGGACGAGCGGCTCCGGACCCTCGTGGTCCGCCGGACGCAGCAGCCGCAGCAGGGCAAGTCGGCCGTGCCCGGGGGCTTCGTCGCGCATGGACGAGTCGCTCGACGATGCGGCACGGCGCGTGCTGGCGACGAAGGCGGGTCTCGACGACGTGTTCATCGAGCAGCTGTACACCTTTGGCGAGCCGGGCCGGGATCCGAGGACGCGGGTGATCAGCGTCGTCTACTACGCGCTGGTCGAGGCGGGACGCCTGGAGCGCGCGGTGCAGGACCGCGGGAACCACACCCTGCGCACGGCGGCCGTGGAGTCGGCCGATGACGGGAGCGCGATCGCGCTCGATGACGACGGGACCGCGCTGCCGCTCGCCTTCGACCACGCGCAGATCCTGGGCACGGCGATCGAGCGCCTGCGGGGGAAGCTGGACTGGGCGCCGATCGGGTTCGAGCTCCTGCCCGACACCTTCACCCTGCGTGACCTTCGACTGATCCACGAGGCGATCCTCGGCCGGCAGCTCAACAAGGACAGCTTCCGGCGCAAGGTCCTGGACCGGGGCCTCGTGGCGCCGACCGGGGAGCTCCTGCGGGGCACCGGCCACCGGCCCGCCGAGCTCTACCGCTTCGCCCGGGATGCCGCAGCGCCGAGCACCGAGCCCACAGGGAGGACGTCATGAACATGGACGACACCGACACGATCATCCTCGCGTCCCGCCTGGCGGGCGCCGCCTGGGGCCACCTGGTCGGCGACGCCGTGGGCGTCCCGTACGAGTTCACCAGCGCGGGCAGCATCGGCGGTGCCGAGGCGGTCCGGTTCGGCGCGACCGGCACCCACCGCCAGCCCGCAGGGACCTGGAGCGACGACGGGGCGCTGATGCTCGCCCTGCTCGACTCGTTCCTCGATGCCGGGTTCGACCCGGGCGACCAGGCGCGTCGGGCCCTGGCCTGGCGACGCGACCGCGCCTACACGCCCGACGGCGACGGGCTGTTCGACATCGGCGGCACCACGTCCACCGCGCTCGCCGCACTCGAGAGCGGGTCTGCGGCGATCGATGCCGGCCCACGGGGTGACCATGCCTGCGGCAACGGCTCGCTGATGCGGATCCTGCCGCTGGCGCTGTGGGGGCGCGACCTGTCGGCGGCCGAGCTCGTCAGCAATGCCCACCTCGCGTCCCGGGTCACCCACGGGCACCCCCGCTGCCAGGTCGCCTGCGCGGTGTACTGCCTGGTCGTCGGGCGGCTGCTCAGGAACGAGGATCGGGCCGACGTGCTCGCCCCCGCCCTCGCGGATGCGCGGGAGCTGTACGCGGACGACGACTCGCTCGCCGCCCACCTCGCCGCGCTCGACGAGCTCGAGGGCTGGCCGGGCCGGGAGGGGAGCGGCTACGTGATCGACGCCTTCTGGTCCGCCTGGGACGCGTTCGCCGGGGCGGCCGACTACGCGGACGCGATCCGCCGGGCGGTCGCGTACGGCAACGACACCGACACGACCGCGGCGATCGCCGGCGGCCTCGCGGGCGCCTACTGGCGCTGGCAGGGGATCCCGGTCGAGTGGCGCCGGGGGATGCGCGGCCGGGAGGTCGCGACGCCGCTGGTGGACCGGCTGGTCGGGACGACCGGTACGAGGACCTCGACGTCGAGACCACTGCGCGTCGACCAGCTCGACCTCTCGGGCATCGACGCGTTCGCGGGCAGCGGCGGGCGAGTCGGCATCACGTTCCTGCCCGGCAAGAAGCACGACGGTTGGACCGGCCCACACTGGCGGGACCTCGACCTGGACCTCGCGCGCCTGCGCGAGCTGGGCGTCGATGCCCTGTTCCTGCTCGTCGAGGACATCGAGCTGGACCGCTGTCTCGTGCCCGACCTGGCCGAGGTCATGGCGGCGCAGGGGCCGAAGCTCATCCGGTATCCGGTCCACGACCCGCGGACGCCCACGGACCCGGCCGGCTTCCGGTCCGCGATCGTGGATCTCGTCGAGCGGGTCCGGGCGGGGGAGTCCATCGCCATCGCCTGCCGCGGCGGCCTCGACCGCTCCGGGATGACCGCCGCCTGTCTCTACCGCGAGGTGGGGCTCGATGCGGACGAGGCGATCCGGCGCACGCAGGTCGCTCGCCGGGACTCGATCACCCTCCCCGAGCAGCAGGAGCTCGTCCGGGCATGGCCGGCGCAGGAAGGCAGGGGGAGATGAACGAGCGCCTGGTCCGGCAGCGCGTCGAGGACGCGCTGCGGTCGGTCCGGCCGATGGTCACGATGTCCCGCGAGGGCCTGGTGATCACCGCTCTCGAGTCGGGGCTCGGGCGCGAGCCCGGCTACGAATCCGCGACGGCGGCCGTGATGGCGGGCCACCTCGAGCTGCGCGAGCAGGGGTCGGGCACCGTGCCCGCCATCGAGGCCGCCACGACGACGAAGCCCGTCGTCATTTTCGCCGGTGACACCGTCGTCGGCGGCAGGCAGAACCGGATCATCAACATCACCGTCTGGCTGCCCGCGGCGTCTGTCACGCCGATCCCCGTGTCGTGCCTGGAGCACGGTCGCTGGAACCAGGGCGAGCGGTTCGAGACGTCGCGCAAGGTGGACTACGGCCTCCGCGCGCAGATGAGCGCCCAGATGGCCGACATCGCGTCGCGAGAAGCCGCCGCGGGGGTTGGCGCCCAGGCAGACCCGCACGGACGGTCCTACGCCGCGGACCAGGGGCAGGTGTGGGGCGAGATCGCGGTCCGGGAGGCCCGGTTCGGAGCGAGGTCGCCGACCGCCGCACTGCACGACCTGTACGCGCGCGAGGCCGTCGACGTCGCGGCCCTGGCCCGGGCGTTCCCCTGCCCGGCGGGGGCGACCGGGGTCGCGGTCGGCATCGGCGGCCGGCTGGTGGCGGCCGAGCTGTTCGACGCCGGCGCGACGCTTGCCGAGCAGTGGCCTCGCCTCGTCGAGGGCGCTGCGTCCGCCTACGCCGACCATCGCCGCGCGATCGCCGCGGGCGTCGTCCCCCAGGACCTGCACCGCTATCCCGACGAGGGCGCGCTCGGGCGCATGCTCGGCCGCGCCGTGGGCGCGGTGCCGCGGGCCATCGTGCGCCCGTCCGTCGGCCGCGGGTTCGACGTCCGGCTCGCCGGTCGCAAGGTCCGGGGCGGGGCGCTGGTCGTGGACGACCACGTCGTGCACCTGGAGCTGTTCCGCGTCCCGGCTTGAGGGAAGTCGGGCGACTCCAAGGCCGGGGCGCCGCTACCGGATGTGATCGCACAGGTCACCGGCCCATTCGACCGTCCGCTCACAACGGAAACCGCAGGCGCACGGCCACCGAGTGACAGACTGTCGTCACAACGGCAGCCGATGATCACCATGGCTCGCGAACCCAGGGGGGACCGCGAGCCACCACCCTCCCAGCAGCCCTTGGCTGCGGGACCAGCGGACGACCGGGCAGGGGAGACGGCGCTCAACCGCCTCACCACCTGGCCACGCCGAGGAGGCATCCGATGCCTGACGCCATCGTGATCTTCGGCCTGATCGCGGTCGTGGCCCTGGCTGCGATCGTGATGCGCGTGTCATCGAGCAGCGCCGGTCCGTCGGCGCCGCGCAGAGCGACGCCGGCCCCGCCGCGGATCCGGACCTCGACCCGTGCCCGGGATCTCGGATCCGACGAGGACTTCTACCGCGACGAGGACGAGTTCGCGGTGTTCGCGGACGAGGACGACTGACGGGCGGTCAGCCGGGGCCGCCCTCCCACACGGATAGCGGCCGCCATCGGCCGGCGCGGCATGCTACCGGGGATCATGAGGGGGAAGTGGAGCGGGAGACGGGGTTCGAACCCGCGACATTCAGCTTGGGAAGCTGACACTCTGCCAACTGAGTTACTCCCGCTCGGGAGGACGCCATTCTATCGGGCGCCGGCGCCGGCTACAACGCCCCACGCCGACAGTGAGATCTCTCGAGCGTGGTGCCCGAGAGCCTCGATGGTTGCGAATTGGGGGCTCCGGGCCGCGCTGGGATGCCTACGCTTCTTCCCGCCTGGTCGCCGCCTTGTAGTGCGTCGTACAGCTCAGGATGTCGCCCAACGGGTGACGACCCGGGTTGTGGCACCCGGTACCGTCGCGGTTGCGGACGCCACAGGGCCACATCGCTGGCGGTGGCGTGCCTGTCGCCATGTAGACGTCGACCGATGCCGATCGCCCGACAGGCTCCGGTGTTGGGCGCTGCGATGCCTGAAGGCGACTGATCGCCGGCTCGATGACAGACGCCCAATCCGGGTGGGCCGCTCGGAGGCGACGAAGCGCCCCTGCCGCCGCCTGCACGTCGTCGCGACGGCCGATCGCCTCGAGGACCCCACTGGCAAACCCGGGCGAGTGACCGTCGGCAACCCAGGCTTCGAGCACGGGTATTCCAGCTGGCCCGAAGTCGGCGACACGGTCCCGGTAGTCGACGCGTGCCGCTGGAGAGGCGTCGGCAACCACTGCCAGCAGGCGGACAAGCTCGGTATCGGGAGGGCCTTTCGCCTCCGCTTCCGCTGCCATCACGCGCTCGTAGAAGGCGAGGCGACGATGCGCGAGCGCGATCTCCTCGGTGGTGAAGAGCGGCTGGAACTCGGGCCGCAGCACATGAGCCTCGACGGTCAGGTCAAGCCTCCCTGCGTCGCGCCGGTGCGCGCATCCATCTGAGGTCGCCTTCGGATGGAGGAGATAGCGCGCAGTCGCCACCCCACCTCGCGACCGGAGCATCTGGAGGTAGCGGGTGGCTCAGTAGCCGATCTCACCACCCGCGCGATCGTAGATCTCCATCATCGCGGCATCGAACTCGCGCTCGGTGTCCGCGTGCTGGTCCGTGCCGGCCGGAGTCCCTCTGGCCATTCGAGAACGGTTCGCCTTTTGGGTGAGGGTTCGACGACCTACGGCGACTTGAGCGTGGGTACTGACCGGCAGAGCCTGACGATCCGAGCCAGTTCCCTCGCGAGCGTGCGGTCTGCGCCGGAGCGAGCCAGAACCGATATCGGGAAGACCCGGACCAGGTTGACGCGTGGAACGGCCCGCGAGGTGGCGAGCTCGCGCAGGGCCCCGGCGGTCAACTCCGTCGGTTCCCGGATGACCTCGAAGGGCTGCCCCTTCGAACGGACACCGACGAGCTGCAGCTCCGTGGCGCCGGCGAGGAGCTGTGCGGCATCGACTCGCCGCGCAGCGAGGCGCGCGCAGTCTCCGTGCCGCATCGCATATCCGACCCACACTTCCCGGCGGGTCAGCACCGCTCGCACGAAGTAGTAGCGGTTGGCCTCCGCCTCGTCCCCCGCCCCATAACGGAGGGTGAAGTGCCGCGGCAGCCAACCGTCGGGACGGCTGAACGACAGTCCGCCGACGATGTCGGTCCGAACGCCCGTGTCGAGCGCGACGAGAGGCGGTTGCAGGGCCCCGACCTCGCGGGTCATGAACGCATGCAGCTTCGCGAGCTCGCGGGGAAGGGTGAACAACCAGCCAGAATCGCGCGTCATCGCCCGCACCTCCTCGCGTGAGAGGCCGCGGAACGGGTCGCGGCCGAACTTGCGCAGCACGGCGAGGGCATCGCCGATCGACGAGCGGTGGCCGGCGTCGCACTCCGGCCGCGACGACCACCCCTCGAGAAACTCGTACAGGTCAGCCCAACGCACATGGCGCATCGTGGCGTAGAGCTCTGGCGAACCCGCCAGGAGGGTCCGGAACGACGGTGGCTTCACGGCGCGATCCGAGATGGTGAGGAGGTGCAGCGTCCCGATCCCGCGATGTGTCGCGCGCGCCGCCAGGGCTTCGTCGCGCAGCTGCCCGACGCGGGATCCGCGTCGAGCTTGGCCTCGACGATGATCGCGCCGGTCGCGCTGCCGGCCGCAATGAACACGTCTGGCTCGCGCACAATGCCGCTACCGAGGCGATGCTGCGGCCAGAAGCTGAAGGTGGCGTTGGCCCCGAGCGTCGTTGCCCCGGCGACGCGGTGCAGCCAGTCAGACACCAGAGCAGGCGGTCCATAGGAGATCGCGCCAATCACGGTCGCGGTGAGGACGTCCTCAAGGCTGGCGCTCAGCGCGTCTGCCGCCAGCTTGCCATGCAGGATCGCCTTGAGAGCCACGCGACTAGCGTAGTGCGCCCGGGCTGCCGCGGGCTAGTGGTGGCCGCGAGCGAGCGACCTTCGGTCACCGGTTCTCGCGAAGCCAGTGAACGATCTCGGCCATCGTCCGACAGTCGACCTCGTTGTAGCGCTCGATCTCACTCATCAGGTCCAGGTCCCGCATCGAGCCTCCGAGCCGGGCACCCTCGGCGCCGCACCACTAGGCGCCGACCATTGCGCCCATGCCGTCCAGGTAGGCGATTCAGGGCGGCCCGAGAGTCGGAGTGACAGCCAACGTGGCACGGGCCGGGCCGACGATTGCCCCGTGATCGATACCACTGCTCCCGCCGACCCCGCCACGCTGCCGCTGCCGGCGCGCGAGAGCCACTCCTCGCTCTCGACCTACGCGGCCTGCCCGCGCCGGTACGCCTTCCGCTACGTCATGCGCCTGCCGGGCGAGGTGCCCCGCTGGTGGTTCACGTTCGGGTCGGCCGTCCATCTCGCCTTCGAGGCGTTCGACCGGGCCTGGATCCATGCCCGGCGCGACTGCATGCCGATGCCGGGGTACGACGTGCTCGACCTGGCCTTCGGCGAGGCCGTTGACGCCGCCGGCTGCGAGCCCGACGAAGCCGCCCGCTACCGCACGCGCAGCGAGCCCGTCCTCCGGGCGTACCTCGAGCGGGCCGTCTCCTCGGACGCGGAACCTGTCGGGGTCGAGCTCGGCTTCGGGATCGACATCCCGGTGGCGGATGACGAGCCCCCGGCGCGGTTCGTCGGCTACATCGACCGCATCGACCGCCGCCCCGACGGCGCCATCGAGGTCATCGACCACAAGACCGGCAAGGAGCGATCGCAGGACGAGGTGGACCGGGACCGCCAGCTCACGGCCTACGCCTTCGCCTGCGCTCGTGGTGGCCTCCGGGACCCGGCGACCGGCGAGATCTTGCCGGCGGCGGTGCGTCTCGGGCTCCACTTCGCCGAGACCGGGCGCACGGTCTGGACCACCCGGTCGGCCGAGGACCTTGATGCCTTCGACGCCAGCCTGGCAGCCGAGGTCGGGGCCATCCGCCGACGGGCGTTCGAACCGAGCCCGGGCAAGGCCTGCCGGTGGTGCGAGTACCGCGCGACGTGCCCAGATGGCGCACCATGGGTGTCGTGACCGAACGCGCGGATCCAGCGAAGGGCCGACGCACGCTTCCGCGCGTCCTCGTGCTGGCCCTGCTCCTCGCGGTGGTCGCCGCCGGCACCTTCCCGGCCGCCCAGGCCGCGGCGTCGACCAAGGTCTCCGGCTCTGCGCTCAACCTGCTGGGCCAGCTTGCCACCAGGTCCGAGCACGGCAAGGGCTACAGCCGCACCAAGTTCCAGGGGTGGATCGATGCCGACGGGGACGGCTGCGACACCCGGGACGAGGTCCTGATCGCGGAGTCGAAGAGGCCCGTGAAGATCGGATCGGGCTGCCGCATCTCCGGCGGCAGGTGGTACTCCGCGTACGACGGGACGTGGACCACCAACCCCTCGACCTTCGACATCGACCACGTGGTGGCGCTCAAGGAGGCCTGGGACTCCGGCGCCTGGTCGTGGACCAAGGCCCGCCGACGGGCCTACGCCAACGACCTCGGCAGCGGCCGGTCACTGCGCGCGGTGACCGCCGCGTCCAACCGCTCGAAGTCGGACCGGGACCCGGCGCAGTGGCTCCCGACCCGGGTTGCCTTCCGCTGCACCTACGCCACCCAGTGGATCGCGACCAAGGTCCGCTGGCACCTCGCGGTCAACAAGGCCGAGCGCCGCGCCCTGCGCAATGTCCTGGCCTCGTGTCCGGTGCGCACGATCACGGTCTCGGTCGCCTAATCCCAAGACGAGAAGGACCCTGCTAGCCAATGAGGTGTGCTTGGACCCTCGCCCCGCCACGACCGCGTGAATCGTTCACGGCTCGCGAGTTCGAATGACGGGCTGGTATCACGCTCAGGGCGATGATCCACAGCGACACATGGGGTCGCGTCGTTTTGGCGCGCCCGGAGGGACTCGGGCCCCCGACAACGGCTCGCGCAGCGATCCGAGGACGGGATGCTCGGCGACCTGGATCTCGTCCTGGGCGAACAGGGCCGAGCCATAGGCGTAGAACAGGTTGGGATCGGCGAAGTTGACGTGCCACTCGAGACCGGCGCCCGGCTCGAGGATCGGGCGGTAGTCGTAGTGGCCGTCGCGAACCTCGACCAGGCGCGCCGCATCGGCTGGGTCGATCGCGCGGGGCGCCGGCAGCGGGAGCTCCGGCCACCGGCTGTACTCGAGCTGGCCGGCGTGGACGGTGCCGGGCGGACACGCCATCGCGAACAGCCGCTGCTTGTTCTCGTTGCGCAGCACCGGCGGGTGCTGTCGCACCAGCTCGGCCGCCGGGTAGGTCCGCCGCTGGAGCAGCTCGGGGACCGCCGGATCTCGCGCCTCGGTCATCTCGCCTCCGTTGTCGGACTCCCTCAGGAGGCGGATCGGTTCGCCAGGTAGTACAGGACCATGCCGAGCACGGTGGCGATCATCCCGGTGATCGACAGGGTCAGGCCGAGCGTCCGGTCGACATCGCTACCCGAGAGGAAGCCGATCGCGCTGGGCAGGGCGACGAGCAGCACGCCGAGCATGAGGACGATCCGGCCGAGCTGTCGACGGTCGCTCACCGGGTGCCTGCCTCGTGCAATCGCAGCCAACCGTTCAAGGCCACACACGCTACAGGGCGGGGCAGCCCCCGGCAAACCACGTGGCCTCGGACGTCGGCACCCGCCAACTGCGCCACCAGGTGGGTGATGCGCAGTTGGGCACGCGACGCGGTTGACAGCCCCGGATCTAGAGCCGATCGTTCGCCCATGCTCGACGAGTGCCCCATGACCGAGGACTGCCCTGGCTACGACCGCGATCGCCGGGTATGCCTCCTTCGTCCGGACGACTGTGCGTTTGCACCTGCCGATCGCGAGGCGGCTCCGGTATCCGCGACGCCTGCGGGGCAGGCACTCGACGACTCCGTCTCGGACGCAGGCACCTCGGCGAGGAGCTAGCGGCAGGCACGAACGGAGGTCCGCCGTCAGGCTCGGGCCGGTCCCGGACGCTCCTGGCCTGGCCCGCGACGCACCCAAGGGTCAGCACGCGATCCGGCGTGCAGGGCTGCGGTCAGAAACTGCTGGTTCGGGGCCCGAGCCACGCTTGTCGGACCCGCTGCTGACCCTGTGCCGGGTCAACCGGCCGAGGATCGTCGGAACGGGACCTCAGCCGCCGCCCGAGCTCTCCGCCTCCACCCCGCGGATGAACCCCAGCAGCCCCTCGAAGTAGGTCCGCTCGTCGTCCCACATCGCCATGTGGCTCCCGTTCGGACACAGCAGGAACTCGCCACGCGGGAACCGCCCCGCCATCATCTCCATGAACGCCGGGTCCATGGTGTCGTGCGTGGCGCCGATGACCAGCGTGGGCACCGTGATCGACCCCAGGTCCGCCGTCCGGTCCCAATCGACCAGCCGTCCGGAGAGGCCGAGCTCGCTGGGACCCTGCATGAGCGTGTAGATCGACGGGTTGATGTGCTCGAACGTGCGGTTCACGGGGTCCGGCCACGCCTCGGGCGGCACGCGGAGCACGTGGTGGACGTAGTGCTGCTCCATGAGCAGCTCCATGTAGCGCGGGTCCTCGGTCTCGCCGGCGGCCTCCAGCCGCCGGATCTCGGCCAGCGCGACCGGGTCCATCGCGGGTGCCAGGACCTCGCGCGCGTAGGCGTTGTACGCGGGGCAGCTGCTCATCATGTTGGACACCACGAGCGCCTTGAGATGCTGCCCGTAGCGCAGGGCGTACTCGATGGCGAGGATGCCGCCCCACGACTGGCCGAGGAGGTAGAAGCTGCCGGCGTCGAGCCCCAGGGCCACTCGCACCTGCTCGACCTCCTCGACGAAGCGGGGGAGCTCCCACAGGTCGGGGTCGTCGGGCTGGTCGCTGTAGAACGAGCCGAGCTGGTCGTAGTAGATGACCTCGATGCCGGCGTCGGGCAGCCAGCCGTCAAAGCCCTCGAAGTACTCGTGGGTGGCGCCAGGCCCGCCGTGGAGCAGGAGCACCCTGGCTCGCGGGTTGTCGCCGACCTGCCGTGTCCACACCCGGAACTCGCCCTTGGGGGTCTGGATCGGGATCATCGTCGTGCCGTCGGATGTCATGGGGTCGGTCCTTCATCGTGTCCGCCGCGGATCACGGCGATGGGCATCTCGCCACCCCCGTCCCGCTCGCCCTCGTACGCGGATCGGTCGCGAGGATCGCCAGGTCCGCGGGCTCGCCGACGGCGAGGACCGCACCCAGCGGCACCACGAACGCCCCCGGGTAGCCGAGCACGTGGGAGTCGCCCCGGGAGATCGCCCGCACCTCGGCGTCCGTCCCCAGCGCGAGCACCGTCCCGTGCGCCCACGCGATGGCCTCGCACGGCGCCCGGTCGCCTCCCGGCAGGATCGTGGCTCCCAGCAGGAGCGTGTACTCGTGCGTCACGGGTAGAGGCTACGCCGTCGCGCCCTCGTCGTGGTGCGGCCGGTGCGCGAGCCGCGCGCCGACGCTCCGGCCGAGGGCACCGTGGTGGACCGCGCCGTCGCGGATGAGGGCGAGGAAGGCATCGGCCTCGATGCGGAGCAGCGTCGAGGCGGCGGTCATGGTCACAGTTGCGGTCCGCGGCACGCCCTTGACGATGCCGATCTCGCCGAAGAAGTCGCCTGCCCCAAGGACGTTGAGCCGCGATCCGTCGGCGGCCGTGACGAGGGCCGACCCATCGACGATGACGTACAGCGCGTCGGGGGCTCCACCGACGCGGACCACGTCCGTGCTGGCCCGGACCCGCAGCTCGCGAGCCCCGGCCGCGAGGCCCTCGAGGGCGAAACGCGGCGCGTTGGCGAAGATGGCCAGGCCGTTGAGGACCTGGACCCTGGCCTCGGACACCGGCGCCCGCCTCGTCGCGGTCCGCGCGGCGATCAGCGCGAGTCCGCCGACGCCCACCAGCACCACGGCGATGATGAGGAAGGCCAGCTCCAGTCCGCCGGCAGCCACCGCGATCGGCGCCATGATCGACCCGGCCACCATGGCCACCGACGTCGTCGAATTGATCGTGCCGATCGCGCGGCCCAGCACGGCGGGCCCCAGGGTCCGTTGGAGGAGCGTGATGCCGAGGACGTCCGCCACCATGATGGCGAACCCCTGCACGGCGACCAGGGCCAGCGCCGGTCCGATCGTCCCGGCCACGGCAAGCGGCACGACCAGCAGGCCCGCGAGGATCGCGATGCCGCCGAGCAGCGACAGCGCGGATCGCCGTGCGGCGGCACGGGCGGCCGGGATGGTGCCGGCGATTCCCCCCAGCCCGAAGGCGACGTACAGGATCGTCAGCGCGTCGGCGCCCGCACCCAGCCGCTGGTCGGCGAGCAGCACCCACAGCACGCCCTGCGCACCACTGGCGAACCAGGTGGCCGACGAGACCAGGACGAGGGCGATGGCCGCGGGAGAGGAGCCGAGGACCCGAACGCCGTGGACGAGGTCCGTGGACAGCTCGCGAGCGAGGGTCCCGAGACCGGCCGGCGCGGTGTCGGCGTTGGACGAGCCCCCGGTCCCGGCATTGGACGATTCCGCGGCCGGGGTGCCCGGCTGGGACTCCCCACGCCGCGCGGGGTCACGGCGCGGCGGCCCCATCGGCGCGCGGATGGCCGCGAAGCCCGCGGCCGCCACGGCAAACACCAGGGCGTTGAGCCCGAAGGCGAGCGCCGGGGACCCCAGGAGCAGGAGCAGGCCGCCGAGGCCGGGGCCGACCACGAGGCTCACGCTCGAGATCGACGTGAGCAGCGAGTTGACGGCCGAGAGCTCGCGTTCTGCCACCAGCTCCGGCACGGCGGCCTGCACCGCCGGGCTCATGCAGACCGAGCCCAGCCCCGCGATGCCGGCGATCGCGAGCAGTGCCACGGGCGGGGCGCCGGTCCACGACGCCACCGCCAGCAGGACCATGGCGACCAGCTGCACGATCCCGCACCAGACCAGGATCAGGCGCCGATCCAGGTGGTCGGCCAGCAGCCCGCCGATGGGGGAGAGGACGATCCAGGGCACCAGCCGGACGAGCGCGGCGGCCGCGACCCAGGCCGCGGACCCGGTCAGGTCGAGGATCACCACGACCAGCGTGAGGCTGTAGAGCCATTCGCCGGCCTCCGCGGCCGCTTCGGCGGTGAGCAGCAGGCGGAGATCTCGGCGGCGCAGGACCTCGCGCACTCGGGTGGGCTCCCTCGGCGGACATCGATGGCCAGGCGCTGACGGTCCCGGCCCGGGCGCCGAGCATACGTCGTGTCCAGGTTGGTGAGCCCGGGGTCGGGCATGATGGCGCCCACCGATGGCGATCCTCGACCCGGACCCCTCGCCCCACGGCGTCCTCGCGGTCCCCCCGGGCCCGTACCTGTACGTGCCCCGGCAGCCCGTGCCCGATCCCACGCCGCTCGAGGCCTGCGACGCGGCCGTCTCGGAGCTGCGAGCCGCTGCGGACCGCTGGGTGCGCACCTCGCCGGAGCGCAAGCGGGACCTGCTCGACGAGGTGCTCCACGCCACGGAACCCCTGATCGGTGCGTGGACGCGGATCGGATCGCTGCACGAGGGGCTGGATCCCAACGGCCCCGACGCGGCCGAGGAGACGATCGTCGGCCCGTACGTGTTCATGCGCGGCGTCCGCCTCCACCGCCGGGCGATCGACGGGATCATCCGGACCGGCACGCCACGGATCCCGGGTGGCGTGCGGACCCTGCCGGACGGCCGCCTGGCCGCGCGGGTGATGCCGTCGGACTGGCTCGACGCGTTCGCCTACCTGCGCATGACCGCCGACGTGTGGATGGAACCGGGCGTCACCGCCGAGTCGCTGCCCGGGACGATGGCGACCCCGTGGCGCATCCCGCCGCCGGGACGGGTGTGCCTCGTGCTCGGCGCCGGCAACGCGAGCTCCATCGGCCCGCTGGACGCGATCCACAAGCTGTTCGTCGAGCAGCAGGTGGTCGTGCTCAAGCTTCACCCGGTCATGGCGCACCTCGCCGGGATCCAGGCCGCGGCCCTCGGCCCGCTCATCCGCGAGGGCGTGGTTCGGATCATCGTGGGCGACGCGGTCCAGGGCGGCTACCTCGCCCACCACCCGGGCGTGGACACGCTCCACATCACGGGCGCTGATCGCACCTACGACGCCATCGTCTACGGCACCGGGCCCGAGGGCGAGGACCGCAAGCGGCGTGACGACCCGGTGCTCGACAAGCCGTTCTCGGCCGAGCTCGGCAACCTGACCCCGATCATCGTGGTGCCCGGGCGCTGGTCCAATCGCGACCTGGACGTCCACGCCGAGAACATCGCCACGATGCTCACCAACAACGCGGGCTTCAACTGCACGACGTCACGGGTGATCGTCACGGCACACGACTGGCCGCAGCGGGGCGCGCTGCTCGACCGGATCCGGCGCCGCCTGGGCCAGCTGCCGCCGCGCCTGGCCTACTACCCGGGCGCGATCGAGCGCTTCGGCGCCTTCAACCAGGTCCATCCCGAGGCCGAGCTGTTCGGGACCGCGGCCCACGGTGAGCTGCCGTGGATGCTGATCCCGGGGTTGTCGCCCGACGCCACCGCCGACCCCTGCTACCACGTGGAGGCGTTCTGCAGCGTCACCGCCGAGACCCCCATCGACGCCCCGGACGCCTCGACCTTCCTTGACCGCGCCACCGCGTTCGCCAACGAGCGCCTGTGGGGGACGCTCAACGCGACGCTCATCGTGGACTCGCGGACCGCCCGCGACCCCGCCACCCGCCCGGCCCTCGACCGCGCGATCCGCGACCTGCGCTACGGCACCGTGTCGCTCAACACCTGGTCGGCGGCCGGCTACGGGATCGGGATCACGCCCTGGGGCGCCCACCCCGGCAACCCCCGCCACGACATCGGCTCGGGCACGGGGTTCGTGCACAACCCGTTGATGTTCGAGCGGGCCGAGAAGACCGTCATCCGCGGCCCGTTCCACCCGTGGCCCAAGCCCCCCTGGTTCGCTAACCACCGCGGGGCGCACCGGCTGATGCCCGAGCTCACCCGCTTCGAGGCGGACAGGCACCCGGGCCGCCTGCTGCCGATCCTGTGGTACGCGATCCGCGGCTGACGGGCTCCGCGAGGGGCCCCTACGCCGGCACGATCCGGCGCTGCTTGATCCGGGTCGCGTCCGCCGCGAACGGTCCCTCGCTCAGCCCGTGGGTCATCACGATCGGCTGCATCGCCCCGGGGAACTCCTTGATCGATGAGCGGTAGTCGATGTTGAGGTCCTGCAGCCCGTCGCGGAGCCGGTCGGACATCCGGGCCCGCCAGGCGTCGTCCACCCCGGCCAGGTCCGTGAGCTCCAGCGCGACCGACGGGCGCGGCGTGCCGGTCTCGTCGTCGATCGTGGTCAGCAGGAACGAGTGCAGCCTGGGGACGAGCTCGATGTCCCGGTAGACGATCGTCTCGATGTCCTCGGGGTAGATGTTCGCGCCCATGATGCTGATCGTCGCGTCGCGGCGGCCGTGGATCCACAGGAACGGCAGCGGGATCGGCTTGACCCACGGCAGCGGTCCGCGCGGCCCGGCGGTCTCGGGCGCCGCTGCAAGGCGGTTGATGTCGTAGCCGAAGCCGCGCAGGACCGTCGCCGCGGTGCGGAAGTCCACCAGCCCGCCCTCGTCGTGGACGTTGTAACGGATCCGTGGCGCCAGCAGGTCGAGGCGGCTCACCGTGCACACGACCTCGTGCTCGGCATTCACCTCGAGGAAGTGGATCAGCGGGTTGTACTGGAACACCATCGGCAGACGGGAGTCCGTGCCGAACAGCGCGGCCCGCACGTCCGGCCGGGCACGGGCCAGCCGGCGGACCGCGATGCTCACCGGGGACTCACCGGCCATCCCGATCTCGATGTCGGTGGCGCCGTACCCCGAGTAGACGGAGATGAAGCGGGTGAGCAGGAGGTCGCGGAGCTCCTCGGTCATGCCCTCGCCACCGACCAGGGCGTGCAGCTGGTAGTCGGCCCACGGGAACCCCCGGTGGTCGCCCTCGTCGAGCAGGTGCTTGAGGAACGGCGGATAGCCCGAGATCAGGAACCGGTAGCCGGGGCCGAGGTAGGCGAGGGTGGACAGGATCTTGTCAAGGTCCGGACCCGTCGACTTGACGATCCCGCGGCGCATCATCCCGAGGCTCATGTTGAAGCCGGCGGCCCAGGCGCCCATCGAGAACGCGTTGACCGTGACCAGCGGCTGGGTCCCGAACGCATACCTCGCGAAGAACCCGATGTTGCGATGGGCGACGTCGCGCTCGCGGCGACCGCGAATCCAGTTGTAGGGCGTGCCCGTCGAGCCGCTCGACTCGTCGATCGTGGTGCCCGGGTAGGGGACCGCGCCGCCGACGCAGCGCTCCATCAGGCCGAAGCGGTCGACGTAGGAGCGCTTGTCCGTTTCCGGCAGGCGGCCCAGGATCCCGAGCGGGAACAGCGACGGGCCGCTGACGCCCGATTCCCGCAGGAACTTCCGGTAGGCGGGGACGTTGCGCACCGCCCGCCATGCCGCCCGTTCCGCGCGGAGCTGGCCGACCCCCGCCAGGATCCATGCCGGCGTTCGCTCGAACAGCGCTTTGAGCCAGCCGTAGCGCAGGCCGACCGTGCGGAACGTGATGTCGAGCGGGAGCAGCCACAGGCCTCGCCCGATCCCGACGGCAGACGCCGCCCACGCGCGCAGTCCCACCCGGCGCGTCTGCTTCATGGCCGCCTCGCGCTTCATGCCTGCTTGACGATGCGCCCCCCAGGCTCGTTACACAAGCGGCAATGGTCGCCGACAGGAAGTGGCCGTCACACCTCGGGCGTCAGCTCCTGGAACAGCGTCAGCTGGAGCCCTGCCGGCGCCTCGAGCCGCGAGTTCAGCGATCCCCAGGGCGTCCCCACCGGCGCCGCGATCAGCGTCGCCCCGGCTCCCACCGCCCGATCGGTCGCCCCTGCCGCGTCGTCGACCTTGAACGCGACCCGGACGTGACCCGCGACCCGCCGACCCACCTCGAGGCCGTCGATGTGCTCCGCGTGGGGCACGTCCGACAGCTCCAGCGTCGCCCGCCCCGCGTCGAGGATCGCCACGTGGCCGCCGCCATCGTCGAACGAGCCGATCTCCCGCAGTCCCAGCACATCCCGGTAGAACCGGAGCGCCTCGTCGTAGTCGGATGTCGTCACCACCAGCCGCAGCTCGTGCACGCCATCGGTCATCGTCCCCTCCCGCCCCCTCGTGCCGCCTCAGACAGAACGGACCCGGGCGCGGTTCCGTCGCTCCCGGGTCCTCGCCCGCCATCCGTGGCTACGAACGACGGGTTACCGATGAGCGTACCAGCCCGCCATGAACCCGCGCCCGCGCTCGCCCTCGGTCCCCACATGTCGTCGGCGCGGACCCGCCACTCGCCCCCGCCCCCGCCGGACCCGCCACTCGCCCCCGCCCCCGCCGGCCCCGCCACTCGCCCCCGCCCCCGCCGGCCCCGCCACTCGCCCGGCGACCGTACGGTGCTGCGCCGTGCGACTTCGACCTTGGGGCGAGCGGACTGTGCTCTCCGGGACCGCAAGGGCCACCGACTCTGCTTGCTAGGCGGTCGAACCGTGACGGGACCGCACCGTTCGCTCGCTGGACGAGGGACCCCGGCGAGAGACCCGGGCGACCCCCCGCCGGACCCGCCACTCGCCCGGCGACCGTACGGTGCTGCGCCGTGCGACTTCGACCTTGGGGCGAGCGGACTGTGCTCTCCGGGACCGCAAGGGCCACCGACTCTGCTCGCTAGGCGGTCGAACCGTGACGGGACCGCACCGTTCGCTCGCTGGACGAGGGATCCCGGCGAGAGACCCCGGCGAGAGACCCCGGCGAGAGACCCCGCGCGAGAGACCCCGGCCGGAGACCCGGACGAGACCCCGGCGAGAGACCCCGGCCGGAGACCCGGACGAGACCCCGGCGAGGGACCCCGGCGAGAGACCCCGACGAGAGACCCCGCTGCTCCTGGCCGGCGGCGGCGCGCCAGGAACAGCGCGACGGACCAGCGCGCGCGACCCCTGCCGGGAGTCCTAGATCGCCACGCCCACCCGGAGTCCCTCGAGCACCGCCTCCTCGATCGTGCGCGGGGTCAGCACGTCGCCCGCGCCCAGGACCCGGAATGAGCCATCCGCGGCCGCCGCCTCGAGCTCGATGAGCAGCCCATCGGCGGGAACGGTGCCCTGCGCCAGGACCAGCGCCGCGGTGTCCTCGACGACCACCGCCTCTGACGTCAGCACGTCCTGAAGGAACACTGCCGAAGGATCCGCCCCGAACAGCCGGAGCTGCGGCCGGATGTCCACGCGCGCCCGCCTGGCCGAGGCGATCATCGTGTCGCGGATGTACTGCTGGAGCCGCTGCCCGGCGTGGTACCCGGACGACGCGAGGGTCACCCGCCGCCCGCCGGTCGCGAGCATCGTCGCCACCCCCAGCCCTACCCAGTCGCACCGCCAGTCGGCAACCACGACGTGACCCCCGGGCACCGCCGCCCCCCGGATCACGTCCCACGCGTCGAGCACCACGGGTTCACCGGCCAGCTCCAGCGGCGGCCGGTAGGGGACCGCGCCGGTTGCGACCACGACGACGCGTGCCCCCGACGCGCGCACGTAGGCGATGTCCGCGCGGACACCGGTGTGGATCGTGACCCCGGCCCGCCGCGCCTCGCCCTCGAGGTTGGTGATCGCGCCGCCCATCTCCTCCCGCCCGGGCAGCTCCCGGGCCAGCCGCACCTGCCCGCCGACCCAGCGCTCGGCCTCGACCAGCGTGACCCGGTGCCCGCGCTCGGCCGCGACGGCTGCCGCCTTGAGCCCGGCAGGTCCGCCCCCGATGACCAGCACGTCGGTGCGCTCGGATGGGGCGGCGGGCGCGTGACGCGCGAACCCCGGCTCGCCGCCGCGGGGAAAGTCGCGCTCCCGGCCGCTCTCCGGGAACTGGATGCACGAGATGGGGAACCCGGCGTGGAAATGTCCGATGCATGCCTGGTTGCAGCCGATGCACGCCCGGATGTCGTCGAGCCGGCCCTGGGCGGTCTTTGCCGGCAGCTCCGGGTCGCAGATGAGCGCCCGGGTCATCACGCACAGGTCGGCCTGGCCGGCGGCGAGGATCGCCTCCGCCTCCTGCGGCTGGTTGATCCGCCCGGCGACCATCACGGGCACCCGGACGACGGCCTTGGCCCTGGCCGCGAGCGGCGCCGTGTAGGCATTGGCGATGGGCGTGGGCGGCACGATGTGGTCGGACCCCGCCAGCGTCGCCGATGTCCCGGCCACCACGCTCACGTAGTCCATCGCCCCGTCCGCGTCGAGCGCCGCCAGCGCCTCCAGCGCCTCGTCCTCGGTGAGCCCGTCCGGCGTGACCTCCCCGACGGAGATCCGAACCCCCACCACGAACCCGGGACGGGTCGAGGCCCGGCAGGCCGCCAGCGCCTCGCGGAGGAACCGGAGACGGCGGACGGGATCACCGCCCCAGGCATCGTCGCGCAGGTTGGTGCGCGGGTTGAGGAACTGCGACGGCAGGTAGCCGTGCGAGGCCACGACCTCGACGCCGTCGAGGCCCGCCCGTTCCAGTCGCGCCGCCGCCGCACCGAACCCGGCGAGGATCTCGCCGATCAGCGCCGGGGTCATCGCGCGCGGCATGACGTGGAACCGCTCGGTGGGCACCGCGCTGGGCGCCCAGGCCACGGCCAGGGTCCCGTCGGCGGTCTCCATGATCTCGCGGCCGCCGTGGAACAGCTGCCCGAACACGGCCGCCCCGTGGCGGTGGATCGCCTCGGCCAGGCGCGTGAACCCCGGGATCGCCACATCCGTGTCCGCGGTCAGCTCCGACGAGGTGTAGCGCGCGGTGGGGTGGACGCCCGCGACCTGGATGACGATCAGTCCCGCACCACCCCGGGCGCGCGCCTCCTGGTACGCCACCAGGCGGTCGGTCACCAGGCCGTCCACGGCCATCACGGTGTCGTGGCCGGAGGAGAGAATCCGGTTGCGGATGGTGGCACCGCCGATGGTGATCGGCGCGAACAGGTGGGGAAAGGCCGGGCTGGCCGGAACAGGGGTCGTGGGCGAGGCTGCCATGCCGGCAGGATGGCGGTTGCGGGCGCATGCGTGCGTGCCTGTCGCGAGGGGCGGGAAGCCGCCCTGCTATCGTCCACCCCATGGACGGCCTCCTGTCCGAGCCCGAGGACCCCGTGGCGCAGGCATCGGCTTCGGCGCCCTCGCCGGGCCTCACCGCGCACTGGCTGGGGCGCATCGGCTACCGCGACGCGTGGGACCTCCAGAAGGCCCTCGCGGGTGCGCGTGCGAGCGGCGCTATCGGGGACCAGCTGCTGCTCCTCGAGCACCCGGCGGTGCTCACGCTCGGACGCGGTGCCGCCGAATTGCATGTCCTCGCCCCCGCCGCGATGCTCGAGGCGCGCGGCATCGAGCTCCTCCGCGTGGAGCGGGGCGGCGAGGTGACCTACCACGGCCCGGGCCAGCTGGTGGCATACCCCATCGTCCGGCTCGCCGACCGCGACCTGCTCCTGCGGCCGTTCGTCCGGGCGCTCGAGGCGGCGCTGGTCGAGACGTGTGCGGCGTTCGGCGTCGCCGCGGAGCGCCGCGACGGGCATCCCGGCTGCTGGGTGGATGCCGGCGGTCCACGCCCGCGCAAGATCGGTGCCCTGGGGATCCGCATCGAGCGCGGGACGAGCTACCACGGGATCGCGCTCAACGTGGACGTCGATCTAGCGGATTTCGGGCTCATCGACCCGTGCGGGATGCCCGGCCTGGATTTCGACATCCATCGCCCGCGAAGCCGGGCGCCCGGGCGAGGCACCCTCGACCGAGCGGGTCGCCGCGGCCGCCGCCATCTTCGCGCGGGCCTTCGCGGCCCGGATCGGCGCCCCGCTCGAAGGGACGCTCCCACCCGATGCCGACCCGGTGGCCGAGCGGGCCGTGCTCGGAGGCCGCCGATGAGCCAGGGCCTGTTCGAGCTGCGGAAGGACGCCATCACCGGGTGGTGGGTCGCGACGATGGTGGACCGCACGTTCGCCCGCGAGCGATTCGCGCTGCCCGCCGCCCAGGTGGACGACCACGGCGACTGCTTCAACTGCCGGATCCCCGCCGGCGACGGGGTGAGGCTGCGGACCCTCAAGGATTTTGCGTTCACCGTCGCCGGGACCGAGGAGGAGGCGCGCACACGCGACGGGGCCGTCGCCCAGGTGACGATCGCCGATGCGCGAGCCGCGGGTGCGTGGCGGACCGCGGTTGCGCCTCCCGGCGAGCACCGTGCGCTCCACCAGGTGGGCAACGGGATCATCGAGGAGCTCCTGCGTCGCTGCCGCGACGAGATCGTCGCCAGCCGGGCGGCGGACCGGACGCAGTACCTCCAGGTCGTCCAGAACTGGGGGGCCCAGGCCGGTGCCCGGACCAACCACTGCTGCTTCGATCTCTACGACCTGCCCCAGATCCCGCACCGCATCGCGGAGGAGCTGGGCGGCGCCGCCCGGTTCCTCATCCGCGAGGGGGAGTGCCCGTACTGCCGCCTGGTGCGTGACGAGGTGCGGCGCGGTGACCGCCTGCTCTACGCGGATGGCGACGCGGTGGCGTTCGCGCCCTGGGCGAGCCGGTCGGCGTTCGAGGTCTGGGTGGTCCCTCGCCGCCATGACGCCGACTTTGCCCGGGCCAGCGACCGTGACATCGCCGCCGCTGCCGAGGCGCTCCGCAGCGTCCTGGCCAAGCTCGCGGCGAGCCTGGACGGGCCGCCGTACAACCTCGTGCTCCACTCGGCGCCGCTCAAGGAGCAGGTCGACGCGACCTACCACTGGCACTGGGAGATCCATCCCCGGCTGCGCGAGATCGCGGGTCTCGAGCTGGGAACCGGTCTGCCGGTCAACCCGGTCTCGCCGGAGGACGCCGTGGACGAGCTGCGGACCGGCCCTGACGCCAAGGTGCCGATGGAGCACCCTCGCCGGTGAGGTGCGCGGGGGGAGGGAGTCGTCACACGATCGGGTCCAGCCTCGTCAGAGGGTTCTGGAGCGCCGCGCTCCGCAGCGGGGGGCAGCTGGTAGCCCTCACCCCGGAGACTGCGTGGTCGCTGACACCCTCGAGATCGAACAGCAGCGGGGACAACCCGCGGGCCCGGCCGTGACCGCCGGGTGGGACCGCGACGAGGCCTACCGCTTTGTCGAGGACCTGTTCGCGAAGCACCAGCACGAGATCTACGCCTACCTGGTCCGGATGCTGCGGGACCCCGAGCTCGCCGCGGACCTTGCCCAGGATGCGTTCGTGAAGGCCTACAGGGCCTACGACTCGCTCCAGAAGCCCGAGAACGCCCGCGCGTGGCTGTACCAGATCGCCCACCGGGTGGCGCTCGACACCCTGCGCCGCCGGCGGATCGTGCGGTTCGTGCCGCTGGTGGGCGAGGCGCGGAACACGACGCCATCCGCGGAGCACCTCGCGATGGACCTGCGGCTCTCCGCGGACCTCCAGCGCGCGCTCGAGCGGATCCCGGAACGGCAGCGCGCGGCACTCCTCCTCGCGGAGCTCCACGACCTGACCGGTGTCGAGCTGGCCGCCGCGCTGGGTGTCTCGCATGTCGCCGCGCGTGCGCTCCTGACCCGGGCCCGCGAGAGCCTGCGCCGTGCCCTCGCCGATGAGCGCCAGGCGATGGCCGAGGCAGAGGCGGCCGCCGATGCCGCCGCAGGGGCGGCGATGGACGCAGCCCGGGACGCGGCCCGCCGCGGTGGAGGCCGGTCGTGAGGCCGCTGTTCCGCGACGATTTGGACCATCTGCGGGCCCGCGACCTGGCCGCGCAGGAGATCGATGAGCCGCTGACCGGCCCCGATGCCGGCTGGCTCGACCTCCACCTGGCCACCTGCCCCGATTGCGCGGCCGTCGCCGATGCCTACCGGGCAGACCGCCTCCTGTTCGCCCCGCTCCGCGACTCCGCACCGCAGCCGCCCCGCGACCTGTGGGCGCGGACCGCCGCGGCGATCGACGCCGAGGCCGGGACGGGCGGCACGGCCGGCGCACCGCGCGGACGCCGGATTCGCGGCACGCCGCTCACGTCGCTCGGCCCCATCGCCGGCCTCGCGGCGGTGGCGGTGATCGCTGGCTCCCTGCTGCTCAACGGCGCCACCGTCGCGCCCGGACCCGTAGCTCCGTCGGGGCCGGTGGCCACCGCGATGGCGCTCGATCCGGGCCGCGTGGCCGTGGTCACCCGGGGCAAGGATGGCAGCCTGTCGGTCGTCACGGCCGGGGTTGGCGAGGTCTGTCCGCTCGTTGCCGAGCACTGCGGGGCGGCCGATCCCTCGTTCGAGACCTCGCCCCTGGTCGGGTTCACGGGGTCAGACGACATCGCCGCGATCATCTCGCCCCAGCGAGACCGCCTGGTGGTCGTGCAGCGCAATGCCGCCGGCACCGACGGCGTGTTCGTGGTCCCGGTCAGGCCCGCCAAGCCCGCCGCCACCCCGGCGGCCGGCTCCCCTGTGCCCACCGAGCCCGGCGCCACCCCGAGCGAACCGAGCCCGTCCAACCCGGCGACGGCCGGCCCGGCGAGCAACCCGCCCGCCACGGATGAGCCCGGCGGGTCGGCACCGGCCTCGCCGTCCGACGAGCCGGTTGCCTCACCCTCCAGCGAGCCGAGTCCGTCCCCGTCCGACGAGCCGGGCCAGAGCCCGACGGTCGAGGTCACGCCGGCGCCGGACGGCACCATCGAGATCGCGAGCAACGTGGTCGTCGTGGGCGGGATCGCATCCTATGACGCCGACGGGACCCACTTTGCGTTCACGGCCCGTCCGTCGGACGGTTCTGCGGGTCCCGGACGTGTACGTCTGGAACACCTCTGAGGCACGCGCCCGCGCGATCACGACCGATCACCGATCGGTGTTCGCGGGCTGGGACGGCGCAGACCTGCTCGTCAGCCGGGTGGTCGATGAAGCCCCGCGCACGGTCGCGATCGATGCGGACTCCGGTGAGCCGACCGGTGCGCATCCGCTCGCGGGCTGGCTCCCGATCGTGTCGCCCGACGGTGCAGCCGCGGTGTGGTGGGACGGCAGCGTCCGGCTCGCGGCGGACGGCGTCACGTGGGTGCCCGACAAGGGCCGCCTGGTCATCGGCGCGTGGCCGGACGGGGTGGCGGGGGCGGAACCGGTGGCCCGCGACGGTGTCGGGGACTGGGAGGTCCGATGGGCTCCCGACGGCGCGGCCGTGGCCATCTGGATCGCCGGCGACCGGGACGACGGCCTCGGCCTCCTCAGCCTGTACGCCGTGGACCCCGAGACGGGGAGGGCTCGCCTCGCGGAGCCGCTGCTCAAGAATGAGCCGGCGTACGGCGGCGTCTCGATCGACCGCGGGCACCTCGCCTACAGCGGACGGGCCGAGGACGGCAGCCGGGCGGTGTGGGTGCTGGGCTGGACCGGCAACAGCGTGGGCAAGGTCAGGCTGTCGGGGGACACCGGGGCAACCGTGATCCGCTGATCGGTGTCACCGGTTCGGATGGCGCCCGGCCAGTGGCCGCAACCTTCAGGGTCCGGGCAGATGCGGTACCCTCGCGGCGTACAACATGCGACGCAGATCGGTCGTCGCGGCCGCGGCGCTCATCGCCGTGCTCGCGCTGGTCGGGCTGCCGGGTCCTGCGGGGTCACGCCAGGCGGCGGTGCTCCGGGACCTGGAGCCGGCCGCTTTCACCTCGGTGATCGTCCCCGCGGATGCCCCCGCTCTCGGAGCCTGGGGCGTGTCCGCCGACGCCGGCGAGATCCTCCCCTCGGCATCTCCCGAGCTGCCGTACGAGGAGCCGGGACTCGCGCCGTCGGCCCCCGCCACCCGTCCCGAGGTGACGCAGCCGGCCGCCGGCCGCGGATCGGCCTGGAAGAAGCCCAAGCAGACGATCACCGGCTGGGCGAGCTTCTACGACAACGGCACGACGGCGATGCGGCTGCCCCGGGGCACCGTGGTCCGCATCTGCGGCGACGGCGGCTGCATCCAGCGAACCGTCACGGACTACGGGCCGGTGGACCGCAACGGCCGGATCATCGACCTGTACCGGCCGGACTTCTTCCGGATCTGCGGCTGCGGCTCATGGTCGGGCACCGCGCGCGTCACCGTCTCCGTCTACTGAGCCACCGCGCGCGCTAGACTGGACGCCGATTTCCGTGCCGGTCCCGTGAGGCCGGGTGGTCCCGTGAGGCCGGGAAGGAGGAGCGACGCCGTGCGATGCCGCTGGACCCGCCGATGACCGGTCGCCGCATCATGGGCGACGAGGACATCCGTCGAGCGACGACCCGAATCTCCCACGAGATCGTCGAGAAGCAGGCCGGGACCGAGGGTCTCGTGCTCGTCGGCATCCAGCGCCGGGGCGTGCCGCTCGCCGAGCGGATCGCGTCCGCGATCCTCGAGCACGAGGGCGTGGCCGTCCCAGTCGGCGCCCTGGACATCACCTTCTATCGGGACGATCTCTCGATGGTCGCCCAGCAGCCGGTGGTCAAGGGGACCGCGATCCCGTTCGACCTCAATGGCCGCACGGTCGTCGTCGTCGACGACGTCCTCTACACGGGGCGCACCATCCGGGCCGCGATGGATGCCCTGATCGACTTCGGGCGGCCCCAGGCGATCCGGCTGGCGGTCCTTGTCGACCGGGGTCACCGCGAGCTCCCGATCCGGGCCGACCACGTGGGCAAGAACGTGCCCACCTCTCGCGAGGAGACCGTCAGGGTCATGCTCGAGGAGACGGACGGCGAGGACGCGGTCGAGATCGAGCGCCTGCCCGTCGTCGACGCGGCCGGGAGCCACCGCTCGTGACCCCGGCGGTGCCGGCCGTGGATGCACCGCCCGAGACCCAGCCCATCGCGTGGCGCCACCGACACCTGCTCGACGTCGACGCCCTGACCCGTGCCGAGCTGGAGCTCGTGATGGGCACCGCCGACGCGATGCGCGAGGTCCTCGCCCGCCCGATCCCCAAGGTGCCGGCGATGCGTGGCACCAACGTCACGATCCTGTTCTACGAGGCCTCGACGAGGACCCGGGTGAGCTTCGAGGTCGCCGCCAAGAACCTGTCGTGCGACGTCGTCAACATCGCGGCGTCCTCATCGTCCGTGTCCAAGGGCGAGTCCCTGGTGGACACGGTGCGCACGATCGAGGCACTGGGCGCCGACATGCTGGTCATGCGCCACTCGGTGTCAGGCGCGCCGTACCTCGCGGCGGAGGTGTTCGGCGGGTCCGTGCTCAACGGCGGCGATGGCTGGCACGCCCACCCGTCGCAGGCGCTGCTGGACCTGTACACGCTCCGTGCCGCCCTGCCCGGCGGCTCGCTCGAGGGCCGCAAGGTGGTGATCCTGGGCGACGTGCTCCACTCGCGGGTGGCCCGCTCCAACATCTGGAGCCTGACGGCGATGGGCGCCGACCTGTGGCTCTGCGCCCCGTCCACGCTGCTCCGCGGGTTCGAGGCGTGGGCCGCGCGGGGCGCCGCCGGCCGCCGGTTCACGGTGACGAGCGACGTCGATGCCGCGCTCGAGGGCGCCGACGTGGTGATGGCGCTCCGGATCCAGAAGGAGCGGATGGCCTCGGGGCTGCTGCCCTCGATGCGCGAGTACGCCGCCCGCTACGGGCTGACCCGGGAGCGACTGCGTGCCGCCTCGCCGGACGTGGTGGTGATGCACCCGGGGCCGATGAACGAGGGCGTGGAGATCGCGCCCGACGTGGCGACGGACCCGAGCTCGGTGATCACGGCGCAGGTGACCAACGGGGTGGCTGTCCGGATGGCGCTGCTGTACCTGCTGGCCGGCGCACGCCACGATGGTGGAGACCGGTGAGCGAGGCGGCCGTCGTGGGTGAGGTTGCCGATGTGGGCAGGGTGGCCGACGGGCTCGTCATTCGCGGCTGGGCGGTGGATCCGTCCTCCGGGCGCGAGGGGGCCGCAGAGGTCGCCGTCCACGACGGCGTGCTGGTGCGGCTCGCCTGGCTCGACGGGCCCGCCGCCAGGGGGCTGAGCCCGGAGGGGACGCTGATCGTGCCCGGCCTCGTGGATCTGCACGCGCACTTCCGCGAGCCGGGCAACGAGGATGCCGAGACCGTGGCCACGGGCCAGGCAGCGGCGGCGCATGGCGGCTTCACGACCGTCGCCGTGATGCCCAACACCACGCCGGCCATCGACGAGCCGGGGGTCGTCGGCCGCGTCCGGGCAGCCGCGGCCGCGTCGGGATCGCCGGTGCGGGTGCTCGTCCACGGTGCCGTCACGGCGGGTCGCCAGGGCGAGATCCTCTCGGCGATGGGGGAGCTGGCGGACGCCGGGGTCGCCGGCTTCTCCGACGACGGCGCGTCGGTCCATGCCCCGGCGCTGCTCCGGAACGCCCTTGCCTATGCGGGAGCGCTGGGCCTCCCGATCATCGACCACCCCGAGGAGCCGTCGCTGACGGCCGGGGCCGAGGCCTCGGAGGGGTATGTCTCGTCGGTGCTGGGGCTGCGCGGCTGGCCGGTGGCCGGGGAGGTCTCGGCGGTGGCCAGGGCGATCGCTGTGCTGGCGGACGTCGTCGCTGACGTGCCGGCGGCGCGTCTCCACCTGACCCACGTGTCCACTGCGGCCTCCATCGCCCACGTCCGCGCCGCGAAGGCCGCCGGGCTGCCGGTCACGTGCGATGTCACGCCCCATCACCTCGCGTTCACCGACGAGTGGATCGCCGGGGCCCGGCGATGGGCGTGGGAAGCGGTGGGGGACGACGGCACCCCACGGGACCCGTGGACCGATGGCGCGCTGGTCGCCGCACCGTTCGACACCTCGCTGCGGGTCAACCCGCCGCTGCGCAACGCCGCCGATGCCGCCGCCTGCCTGGCGGCCCTCGCCGATGGCACAGCCGACGCCATCGCCACCGACCATGCGCCACACACCGAGGTGGACAAGCACGTCGAGTTCGGCTGGGCGATCAACGGGATCAGCGGGATCGAGACCGCGCTCCCGGTCGTGCTGGGGGCGGTGACGTCCGGCGGCCTGACGCTGGCGCGAGCCGTGGAGCTGCTGACGACCGCCCCGGCGCGGATCCTCGGGGAGCGTCAGGGCGTCCGTCCGGGCCTGCGCGAGGGCGAGCCCGCGGACCTCGTGGTCGTCGACCGGGCGGCGAGCTGGACGGTCTCGGCGGAGACGCTGCAGTCCAGGGGCCGAAACACGCCGCTGCTGGGCCGCGAGATCGCCGGCGTCGTCCGGCTCACCATCGCCGGCGGGCGGGTGGCGTACCGGGCCGGCTAGTTCCCGATCGGGCGGGGCCAGGCGTGATCCGCCCGTACCGGGCCTGGTGTCCCGACTTGGCTGAACCCTGGCCGTCTTGACCCGCCGCAGGGTCAAGAGCAGGTCCGGCAAGCGTGGCTCGGACCCGAACCAGCAGGTTCGTGACTGCACTTCTGCACGCCGGATCGCGTGCCGACCCCCAGATGAGTCACAGGCCGGGCGCAGGAGCTGGGATCGCAGGCCAGGCACCGGAGCGGGATCGCGGGCCGGGCGCAGGAGCGGGATCGCGGGCCGGGCGCAGGAGCGGGATCGCAGGCCAGGCACCGGAGCGGGATCGCGAGGCCCGGGAAATCTGACGGCGAAGGCCCGGCCCTGCGGTCCGTGGTCAGGGAGGTGACGAGCCGACAGCGGTCGGGTTCGCGCGGAAGCTGAGCGTCTCGACCCCGTGGCTAGTCGGCTCGAGCACGGTGACGCCGGTGGTCGTCACGGCATTCCGGTCGGCGAGGTCCGCATCGCGGATGGCGAAGGTGCGGACACGGAACGCCGAATCGTCCGGGACCAGCAGCCGGATCACCCACGTCACACCCGACCGCTCGCCGAGCGCCGGTT
Organism: uncultured Chloroflexia bacterium; assembly: GCA_963716025.1. Classification (GTDB taxonomy): domain Bacteria; phylum Chloroflexota; class Limnocylindria; order Limnocylindrales; family CSP1-4; genus CAIXZV01. The sequence goes on along the minus strand of CAVQSY010000024.1, from coordinate 12,313 downwards.
CGGACGCGCGCAGCCCGAAGCCCGTGAGCCGCAGGACCGCGACCAGCGGGGTATCCGGCCACGCCTCCTCGTCGATGCCGGCAAGCGCCATTCCCCGCGCGAACCCGACCGCTTGCACCTCATCTGCCCGGGGTTCAAGGACGATCGGGTTGCCTGCGGCGTCGGTCGCGTCCAGGGCGTCGAGGCGGACAACCGGTGCCGCGGTGCCCGGCGCGAATGCAAGGTCCACGATGAAGGCCGCATCGCACGTGGCTCGCGCTTCGAGCGGGCAATCCACGGCCCGGTGGTCGCCCACGTGGCCGACGACGATCAGCGCGACCGGAGCGACATCCCCGCTCGCCGGAGGCACCAGGAACGGGGCTCTCGCGCCGTCCCGGAACAGGGGCGACAGGTACGGGCCGCTTGGGGCGTGCTGGGTGACGCCGTCGGCGAGGATCGTGGTGGTCGACTGCCGTTCGGCCATCAGGTAGCTGAGGCCGTCCGGACAGCGCGGGTACGCCGGTGACGAGTCGGACAGCGGGTCCCATGGGCAGGGGACCGCCATGGCGCCGCTCCACCAGCCCATGACCGCGATCTCCCGGTCGCCCGGCTCGTCGGCCAGCACGTCGAGCGCCGCGCCGACCGTCAGCACGGGCAGGCCGAGCACGTTGTCGACCGATGGCAGGCCGTCCTCGCGGACGGGCGCCGCGGTCTCCGGGGGCGCCGTCGGCGTCGCGGACAGCTGGTCCACTCGCCGGCCCATCACGGTCCCGGCGGCGTCCACCCAGATCACCTCCGAGCCGGCGTTCTCGTGCTGGCCCACGTCCCATTCCGCGTGGACCGTGACCTGCCAGAAGCGTTCGCCGTGGCGCCCGACCATCCATGAGCACCGGGCTGGGTGGGGTCCGCCGAGCGAGGACGTGAAGTCGTAGCCGAGCTCCGTCTCGGCGACGTCACCCGGCACCAGCGGCTGGCAGCTGTACGGCGTGGCCCCCGAACCCTCGCCGATCGACTGCCGCAGGACCTCGTCACTCTCGGCGAGGACCCGCCGCGCGATCTCCTCGGCCGCCGCGTCGTCCGGCGGCAGGGTGGCGGGCGGTTCGGCGTACCGGAACGAGGCGATGATGCTGTCCAGGGCGGCGCGGGCGGCGTCCGCGCCGGGGTCGCGGGCGCGGAGCTCGATGGTCACCGTCTGCCCGAACCCGGCGGGCCGGGCGACGCGCAGGGTGAGCTCCAGGTCTGAGCCGTAGTAGTCGTCGGGCGTGATCGTGCGTTCGACGAGCAGGGCCGGCATCCCGTCCACGGTGAGTGCCTCCCAGCTGCCGTCGACCTGGGGCTCGTCGAGGATCGACCCCGAACGGTAGGCGGCCGTGCCCACCCACGCCCGCACCGTGCCGGGTTCGAGGTGCTGCTCGTAGACACAGTTGATGTCGACGTGGCCCGTCCCGCAGCGCGGATCGACCGGGAGCGTGCCGAGCACGGCGATCGACGAGCCGCCGCTGAAGTTCGCGCCGCTGTCCACGGCGGACCACTCGGCCGGGAACGCGAACGAGAACTCGCCCGCGTCGAGCACCCTGTTGCCGGCCTCGCCATCGCGGACGGTGACCGAGCCCGTGAGCGGCCCGATGATGCCGCCAAACAGCGCCGGCCCGGCGACGGCGGCCAGCACGACCGCGACGAGTCCTGCCGCGGCGAGTCCGGGCACCACCAGCCAGCGCCGGGACGGCCGTGCATCGAGCCTGGCCAGGACCCGCGCCTCCAGCCCGGCCGGCGCCTCGCGGGCGGCGATCGCGCGGAATGCCGCGTCGAGCCGCTCCTCCGGCCAGGCGTCGCCCGGGACGTGGTCATCCACGGCGCCGCTCCCCGTCCAGGCACCGCTGCAGCGCGAGCCGGGCGGCGTGGAGCCGGGACTTCACGGTCCCATCCGGGACACCGAGCACGCTCGCGAGCTCCGCCACGCCCCGACCCTCGAGATGGCGCATCGCGAGCAGCGCTCGCTGGTCCGCGGGGAGGTGCCCCAGGGCCGCCCGCAGGTCCATCGCGTCCTCGGCGGTCCCATCGCGCGCGCCGCCACCCCGGGGCGCCTGGGGGTCCACGTCCGCCACGGCGATCTCCCGCACGAGCCGGCGGCGGCGGCCGCGCAGGACCATCCGGCTGGCGTTGACGGCGAGCCGGGTCAGCCAGGCGTCGAAGGCCGTCGGGTCGCGCAGATCGCGCAGGCCGCGCCAGGCCGACACGAAGGCGTCCTGCGTCGCATCGGACGCGTCGGCCTCGTTGCCCGTGATCGCCAGCGCCAGCCGGTACACGCGATCGACCTCCGTCCGGACGATGGCGTCGAACGCCGCCCGGTCGCCGCCGCGCGCCGCATCGACGATCGAGCTGTCCACGCACCCTCCTGTCCTGCCCGAATTCGATGCCGGCCGGCGCCCCGCGGTTCACTCGGTCGGCGCGTCGGGCTCCGCGGCGAGCTGGCGCAGCGTGTCGAGCAGGCGGTCGATGTCCGCCTCGGTGGTCAGGTAGTTGACGATGCCGGCGCGCAGGTACGTGGCGCCGCGCAGGGTCGTGGTCGAAAGCCAGCCGTCACCCGAGGCCTCGAGCGCGGCCGCCAGGCGGTCCTGGTGGGCATCGAGCGCGCCGGGAGACAGCACCCGGGAGGCCGCTGCGCCACCGGGGAGGTGCCGGAAGCAGACCACGGACAGCTCCGGGTCTGCCGGCCGCGCGTCGAGGTCGTCCGCCTCCGCGCAGCGTCTCGCGAGGTAGGCGGCCACGTCGTCGTTCATCTCCACCAGCCGCCCCAGGCCCGCCGTGCCGAGGTGCTTCCAGGAGGCCCACAGCTTGAGCGCGCGGAACCGGCGCGTGCCCTCGAAGCCGAGCTTGTAGAAGTTGAGCTGGCCGGCGTGCGCATCCTGGTGCCCGGCATCGCCCTCGCCGGCGGGGTCCCCGCCCGGCGTTGGCCGCGCTTCACCGCCGCGGTAGTACTCGGGCGAGCGATCGAAGGTCTGGCGCAGGTGCTCGCCGTCGCGCACCAGCAGGGCACCCAGGTCGTATGCCTGGAAGAACCACTTGTGGGGGTCCACCGTGACGCTGTCCGCGAGGTGGAGCCCGGGGACGCGCGACGCGTCACGCTCGGACAGGCGGGCCGCGCCGCCGTATGCCGCGTCCACGTGGAGCCACAGGCCCTCGCGCTCCGCCAGCGCGGCGAGATCCTCGATCAGGTCGACCGAGCCCGTGTTGGTGGAGCCCGCCACGGCGCACACCGCAACCGGCGTGAGGCCCGCGGCCCGGTCGCGCGCGATGGCCCGGCGACGGGCTCGGCGTGCAGGCGGAACCGGTCATCGGCCGGGAGCACCACCAGGGTCTCGGGCGGGAAGCCCAGCTCGTCGAGGGCTCGGGCAATCGAGAAGTGGGTCTGGTCGCCGGTGTAGATCCTCGCGCCCTCGAGCGCGGCGCCGCGGGGTGGGTGGGGGACCGAGCGGAGGCGGCGCAGGTGGACGTCGCGGACGAGCGCCATGGCGATGAAGTTGGCCATCACGCCGCCCGACGTGCACAGCCCGAACGAGCCTGCCCAATACCCGACGAGGTCGCACAGCCAGCGCACGACCTCCTCCTCCACGAAGGCACTGATCGGGCCGGCGTGCCAGACGTCAACGGGCTGGTTGATCCACTGCGCGAGCACCTCGCCGGCGACCGACGCGACCAGGGGTGGTGGCGTGAAGTAGCTCAGCGACCGCGGGTGGCAGCTGGCGAGCGTGTGGGGAGCGATCCTTGCCCGGAACTCGTCCAGGAACGCACGGAACGGACGCGGATCAGCCGGGGCGGGGGCGGGGGCCAGGGTCGGACCGAAGAACTCCCGGCGGAGCTCCGTGTACCCAGTCGGCGTGCCCATTGCGTGGACCATCGCCTCGTCGTACAACCAGTCCAACGCTGCGCGCCATGTCTCTTCGCCCACACGCTGGAGCGCGGCCAGCGACGCGTTCCGATCCCGGATACCGATCAACTCCGGTTCCGGATGCCAGCGAAATGGGGCGAGGGGATCGTCGATCACTTCCGTCCTGCGGAGGATGTGCGGGCCTGGAACGGCCAGCAGGCCATCGGCCCCAATCCGTCCCCCAGGAGCGGCACTCAGGCGAGGCCGCCCCCGTCCACGACAAGGACCGCGCCAGTGACCCAGGCGGCCGCGTCGGACGAAAGGTAGAGCACCGCTTGCGCGATGTCATCGGGTGTTCCGAGCCGCGCGAGCGGCCGAACCGCCGACTCGGCGAGGAACACGGTCTCGTCTGCCCCCAGCTGGCGAGCCTCTGAGCGCAGCATTGGCGTGTCGGTGTCGCCAGGGCAGACGCAATTGACCCGGACTCCCGCCGGTCCGTGATCGATGGCCATGGCCCTCGTCAGGTTCACGACCGCGCCTTTGGACGCGCAGTAGCTCGCGGCGTCGGGTCCGCCCTTCAGCCCCCAGCCTGAGCCGATGTTGACGATGGCACCTCCACCCCCGGCGGTCATGACCGGCACGGCGTGCTTGCCGGTGAGGAAGACCGCGCCCACGTTGACCGCCATGACGCGGTTCCACTCGTCCTCGGTCGTGTCCACGACGTTCGCACGCCGGATGATCCCGGCGCTGTTCACCAGGATGTCGAGACCGCCGAGCTGCTCTACGGCGGTCGAGACGAGCTGCCGGCAATCGTCGCTGCTCGTGACGTCGCAGCGGACCGCGATCGCCCGGCCGCCCTCTGCGTGGATCTCCTCGGCAACCCGGGTGGCGCCCTCGAGATCCAGGTCGCCGACGACCACGGCTGCCCCTTCCTCCGCCAGGCGTCGCGCCGTGGCGCGGCCGATGCCCGATGCCGCCCCGGTCACGATGGCTCGGCGCCCTGTCAGTGTCTGCATCCTGGTTCCTCCGCTGGGGCAGATTCCCAAGGCGCTCCTGCGCCCGGGTGGGTGGGGACGGTGCGAGCCTGGCTCACGCGGGCTCCACCCCGACGACCATCCGTTCGTGGTGCCCGGTGACGACCGTGTGGTATCCCGCCAGCTCGCGGTCGAGACCATGGTCGCCCGTATCCACCAGCAGGGGCCGCCCGCCGAGGGCGGCGAGCTTGCCCGGGGTCGCCAGGATCATGATGCCGTCGCGCCCGGCAAGGCGAATGACATCCGGCGATATCGATTGGTTGCCCCGTCCGAACAGGAAGCCCTGGCCCCCGATCGGGGTCACGAGGATCGTCACGGGTCCGCCCGAGGCCGCTTCGCGGATCTGTCGCTCTCCCGCGTCTGCGCTCTCAACCTCGGGACCCCGTGCCGTGACGCGGACGACGTCGACACCGGCAAGCGTCTTGGGCAGCCCGAGCGCCAGGGCGACGCCACGGATCGTGGTACCCGGGCCGAGAACGTAATGGCGATCCGCGACCAGGCTCTCGACGACATCGGTGGCGATAGCCGCCATCGCGATGGCATCGGTGGCTGGGGACGGAGCCTTGCGCGACTGCAACAGGCGGCCGACGGGAACGTGCAGGTAGCCATGCAGTCCCGCTGCCATCTCGCCGCGTCGGTAGGCCTCCTCGTCGAGGTCGAGGACCTCCCGCTCCGCGCTCCGACGCGTCCCGGACGCCAGGTACTCCGCGGCGAGCCGGCCGGCCGCGGCCGGGCTGGTGGCGAACACCGCCGACTGGATCTTCACCCCGGCCGGAACACCCAGGGCGACAACTGAAGCGTCCACCGCCGCGAGGACATCCCGCGCCGTCCCATCGCCGCCGGCGAACAGGAGGAGATCCACCGACTCCGCGAGCGCCGCAGCGAGACGGCGGGTGTCGCCGGCCGTGGTGGGGTCGGACGCTGGGCCGCCGATCGTGGTCGCCGGATACCCGGCATCCACGGCCGCGAGGTGTCCAAGGGCCCCGTCGCCGGTGATCAGCCGGGGTAGCTCGACAGCAGCCGGCCAGACCGACCTCAGGGCCACGAGCGCCTCGGCAGCGCGGATCGGTGCCATGGGCACGGCTCCCAGCGCGCGGGCGCGCGCGGCGGTACCGGTGCCGTCGGTTCCCTTGAGTCCCACCCGGCCGCCGAGGCCGGCAATCGGGTTGACCACCAGGCCGATGGCCGGACGGCGGGACGGCCGGGCTGGGTCAGCCATTGGCCGGAGCTGTCTCCTGCCCGGTGGCCGCCGTGGACGAACGGTGCTTGCGCCGGTATGCCCGCCACGTGACGGCCCATCGCTCGGGATCGTCGAACCAGCTGTGATCGACCTGGTGGATCGTGCTCCGGTGCGGCGCGGTGCGGATCACCTCGGGCGTCGAGTAGGCCTCATCCGCCACGGTCCGGAGCATGGCCACGTATTCGTCGAGGTCCGCCCGTGAGTACGACTCGGTCGGCTCCAGCGTCATCGGCTCGGGAACGACGTACGGGTGATGGCTCGTCCAGTAGTGCGTGCCGAAGTCCGCCATCCGCACGCCGAGCTGCTCGCTGTGGATCCCGGTGTCCCGGGTCAGCTCTTCCCAGCTGTAGCGGACCTGCTCGATCCGCCGCTTGCCGGTTGCGTACGGAGCGGATACGCCGCGGATCTCCAGCACGCGGCCCTGGAGGTAGTTGTTGTTCAGCACGGCGATCTCGGCGACCTCCCGGAGACCGGCGGCCCCGAGGCTCATGATCCAGGCGTACGCACGAACAAGGTTGGCGGCGACGCCGAACCATGGTCGCACCTTGCCGATGCTGTCGGGCCGCTCGTCGTCGAGGAAGAAGCGGTCACCGTCACGCTCCACGGTCGGGGAGGGCAGGAACCGCGCCACCTCGGCCGTGACACCGCAGGCACCCGCCGCCGGGCCTCCGGAGGCATGCGGCGTCGAGAATGTCTTGTGCAGGTTGAAATGGCACAGGTCGAATCCGGCGTCCCGGGCCCGCGTGATCCCGAGCAGACCGTTGGCATTCGCCTGGTCGTAGGCGCACAGGCCACCAACCTCGTGGACCGCTTCGACGAACGCCGCGATGTCGGCGTTGAAGATGCCCGTGTCCTCGGGGTTCGTGATCAGCAATGCCGCCGTTCGCTCCGACAGGACGCTCTTGAGCGCGGCGAGGGACGGACGGCCGGTGTCTGCCTCCGGCATGAGCGTGATCACCCGGTAGCCCGCCGTCTTCGCGCAGGCCGCATTCGAGGGGTGGCTGAACATGGTGGTGATGATCTCGTCGCGATGTGCCGCATCGCCGCGGGCGGCGTGGTAGGCCCGGATCATCGAGACGTTGGCCCAGATCGCCGCCGAACCCGCGCCTGGCTGCAGGCTCACGCGGTCCATCCCGGAGATGTCGCGGAGCGCCTGCTCGAGGCGCCAGATGATCTCGAGAATGCCCTGGATCGTGGACTCGTCCTGCAGCGGATGCAGGTCCGCGATGCGCGCGTTGCGCACCAGCTGTTCGTTGACCTTCGGCGAGTACTTCATCGTGCACGTGCCCTGCCCGACGTCGATGTTGAAGTCGACACCCAGGTTCTCCTGGGACAGCCGGGCGTAGTGACGTACGACGTGCAACTGGGCCAGCTCGGGGAGCGCCGGCGCGGAGGGTCGGCGGACGCCCGGCGGCAGGCTTGCCGCCGGGCTGCCGACGCGGGCGGCGATCCCGGGCTCCACCTCCGGGAGCAGCACGCCGCGCGCGCCGGGCACGCTCAGCTCGAACAGGATCGGCTCGTCCCAGCTGGCCTGGTGGAAGCGGCGCGGCATCGGCTTGGGACCGATCGCCGTCGGCGGTGTGGTCATCGGATGATCTCCCCGATTCCGTCGACGAGGTGGTCGATATCGGCCTGCGAGCGCACCTCCGTCACCGCGTACAGCGCGCTCTGGCCGAGGGTCGGGAATTCGGTCGAGAGATCCTTGCCTCCGTGAATTCCGAGGGTGAGCAGATGGCGGTTGATCTCGGCGACGGTTTGACCGGTTCCCGAGAAGTCCGCGACGAACTCGTGCACGTGGTGACTGGCGCTGAACGGCACGGCAACGCCCGGCAGCTCACCCAGGCGCTCGATTGCATAGCGAGTACGAGCCATCATCCGCTCGCCCAGCTCGGTCATGCCCTGCGGGCCCATGAGAGCGAGATACACGCCGGCCGTGATGCCCCACAGCGAGGCCGCGGTTCCGACCCACTCCTTGCCCTCCTCGCGGACGGCGAAGGACGTCCGCTCGTAGGCGACGTCACCGAACCCATATTCGCCCTCGACACTCGTGGGTGCGATCCCGAACAGGCGCGATGGATACTCCAGGACGATCCTCGGATCGTCCGCCGAGGCGATGAACCCGGCGTGCCCGCCCCCGAACTGCTGATGCATGCCGAGCGGCTGGATGTCGCCGCACGCGATGTCTGCACCGATGGCCGACGGCGGCGCGAGCACGCCGAGGGTCGAGGGATCCACCGACATGATGGCCAGCCCCCCGCGGTCGTGGATCAGCCTGGTGATCTCGGCGCCGCGCGTCTCGACCACGCCGAGGTACGAGGGCTGCTCGAAGTAGACGGCCGCGACGTCACCGTCGAGGGCGGCCTGCAGGGCGGGTACGTCCAGCTCGCCCGTTCCGCGGTCGTACGGCACCGGCTCGATCGCCACATCGGGCGTGCAGTAGTCGACGATCTTCGACAACTTGTCCCGGCCGACGGCCTCGGCCACGAGGACACGCCGCCGGCCCGTGGCCCGGGCCGCCATCCGGATCGCGGTGGCCGCTGCCTGGAAGCCGTCGTAGACCGGGACGTTGACGACGTCCATCTCGAGCAGCTCGCCCATCATCGACACGTACTCGAACAGCGCCTGAAACCGCCCGTGGTCCTCGTACGGCTCGCCGGCATAGGCGGTCAGGAACTCCGCGCGGCCGTTGATCTCGTCGCAGACCGCAGGGACGTGGTGGTCGTAGCAGCCAGCACCCAGGAAGCTGATCGTCTCCCGGGTGGAGGTGTTCCGGTTGAGCAGCGCCTCGACGTGGCGGACGAGCTCCGCTTCGGATGCCAGCGGTGCCGGCAGATCGAGCGGGCGGTTCAGCCGCAGGCCCGGCGGGATCGCCTCCAACAGCTCCTCGATGTCGGCGGCCCCAACGGCCGCCAGCATGGCTGCCTTGACCCCGGGCTCGGAGTTCGGGATGTACGGATGGACGGCCGTTGAATGCGGATGTGCTTGGTGGTCAGTCATCGTGTCTCCGTGATCATGCCTCGGCACGCGGGACTCATGGATTGGGTCATCCCCCCGTGACCAGCTCCGGCCGGATCCAGTCGCGGCTCGCGAGGCCGCCGGCCAGCTCACCACCGTCGATAGGGATGATCGCGCCGGTCAGATAGGCACTCTGGTCCGACGCCAGGAAGGCGAACAGTGCCGCGACCTCCTCGGGCAGCGCGTGTCGTCCGATCGGGATCTTGGCATCGGTGGCCCGCAGCATCTCCGGGGTGTACTCCGACTGCTGCATCGGCGTCATCACGTAGCCCGGGCAGATCGCATTGACCCGGATCGCCGGTGCCAGCTCGAGGGCCATCGACCGGGCGAGAAGGATCACGCCAGCCTTCGATGCGTTGTAGTCGGCGTAGTACGGGTGACCGACGACCCCGTTCGTCGAGGCGGTCATCAGGATCGACCCGCCGCCGCCGACCGTCATCCGCCGTGCGGCCTCCTGGCTGCAATGGAACACGCCATCGAGGTTGACCGCCAGCACCCGCCGCCAGTCCTCCGGGGCGATATCGAGGAACGAGTGGCGGATGCTGATCCCGGCATTCGCGATCAGCACGTCGACCCCGCCAAGCATGCGGTCGACCTCTGCGAAGGCAGCGTCCACGGACGCCCGATCCGCGACGTCGGCATGGACCAGGTCCACGAGCCCGGGGAGCTCGGTCCGGACCGCCTCGAACCGGTTGACGTCGGAGTCGAGGATGACGACACGGCATCCCTCGCCAACGAAGCGGGTCGCCGTTGCGAGCCCGATGCCGCTGGCGCCGCCGGTCACGACGACGCGACGGCCTGCAAGGTCGGGGTAATGTGCGGTCGGTTCCGTGCTCGTGTTCAACTCGCGCCTCGCTGCTCTTGGTCTGCGATCTGATCGGTGGGTGGCCCGTCGGGTGACGCGCCTGGCCCTGGAGGCACTGCGCCATCGTCCTCACCCCCGGAGCCCCGGCGGCGGATCCATCGCGCGGTCAGGAGCTCGTCCAGCTCCAGGCGCCCGAACAGCCCGTCGCGGCGGCGGTACATCACCAGGATGATCAACAACCCCAGGGTGACCTCCTGGAGGCCGAACACGCCCCGGACGGTCACACCCCCGATCGACAGGTTGGTGAACACGCCCTCGAGCCGGCGGGCGATCTCGAGCAGCAGCGATACCAGGAAGGAACCGCCGACCGCCCCGGTCACGGTGGTCGGCCCACCGACGACGAGCATGGCGACGAGCGCGAACTGGAACGTGAGGTAGAACTGCTTGGGGGAGAACGCCGTCAGCGTGTGACCGAGGAGGATCCCCGCCACGCCAACCACCACCGCGCTCAGCATCCAGGCGACCAGCCGCAGGTTGCGGACATCGATGCCCATCGAGCGCGCGGCGAGCTCGTCCTCCCGGCTCGCCCGGACCCGCAGGCCCATCCTCGATTCACGGAACAGGCGGGCGACGAAGATCGCCCCGATCGCTGCCCCGAACGCGACGAGGAGGGTGACGTCGGGTGGTACGCCATAGAACGTCTGGCTGCCACGGGTGACGTCCGAGGAGCCGACCAGCACGACGTAGACGATGATCAGCATTGCGAGGGTGGCGATCGGGGTTGCCGGGGCGGACAGGCGCGACAGCGGGAAGCCGAACAGGAGCGCAACGACACCCACCACGACCAGGGCGATGATGGCGGCCGCGAACAGCGGCAGCTCGGTCTCCCGCAGGAACGGCATCAGGTTCGGCAGGGCTGTCGCCTTGATCGCCGCGGGGATCGTCAGGATCCCGGCGGCATACGCCGCCACGCCCATGAACGCCACGTGCCCGAACGTCAGGATCCCCGTATTGCCGCTGTAGATCCCGAATCCGACGACGGCGACCAGCGCGATCAGGAAGTTCTGGGTCACCTGCCGCTCAGCAGGTCCCAACAGGAGCGCGACCATGGCGGTGAATGCCAGCAGCGGCAGGCCAAGCGTAGTGGACCCGGCGAGGGCGCGAACGGCCGGGCTGTCTAGCGAGAACGTGCGCCCAAGAACGTGGGCCTCGGGCCCCGCGGTATCGACGGATCCGGTCGGCGTGGGCTCGATGGGTCCGGTAGTTGTCACACGCGGTCCGTGACCTTGCCGAGGAGCCCCTGGGGCCGCCAAAGGAGGATGGCGATCACGATGGTCAGCGTGAACGCGTCCTTGAACGGAAGTGCCGCCTGCGGCAGCCACGCCTGGAACATCACCTCGATGAACCCGAGGATGAACCCGCCGAGGACGGCGCCGGGCAGGCTGCCGAGGCCGCCGACAACGGCGGCGATGAACGCCTTGATGACCGGCGTGAGACCCATCGCGGGCTCGACCGAACCTCGCTGGGCGACCCACAGGAATGCCGCAACGCCGGCAAGCAGGCCCGAGATGGCGAAGGCCGTGGCGATCACGGCGTCGGCACGGATGCCCATCAGGCGCGCGACCGAGAAGTCCTGGGCCGCCGCTCGCATGCTGATCCCGAGCGTCGTGCGGCGCAGGAACACGGAGATCAGACCGAGCGAGACCAGCACCATCACGATCGCCATCAGCTGGATCAGCCCGATTCCCACGCCCAGGACCGGGATCACCTGGCTCAGCTCGGGCGGCAGCTGGATTCCACGCGGCCGGGGCGAGATGACGTTCTGGAACGTGACCTGCAACGTGACCGAGACCGCGAAGCTCGTGAGCAGCATGGTGGCCCCGCTCGCACCCCGGACCGGCCGGAACGCGATCCGTTCCATCAGCACGGCCGCCGCCAGCGCGGTCAGGATCGCGGCGGCCATGACCACCGGAAGTGGCGCCCCGAACTGCACCGTCGCGAACCACATCGCGTAGCCGCCGAGGGTCATGATCTCGCCGTGGGCGAAGTTGATCATGCCCATGATGCTGAACACGATGGCGAGGCCCAGCGCGAGCAGCGCGTAGACGCCGCCCAGACTGACCGCGTTGATGAGCTGCTGGATGAACAGCTCCATCAGGCTGCCCCGATCCCCAGATACGCTCGCTCGATCCCGCTCGACGCGCGAAGCTCCGCCGCCGGGCCTGACAGCTGGAGCTCCCCCGCCCCGAGCACGTAGCCACGATCCGCGATCGAAAGCGTGCGGTCGACGTTCTGCTCAACGAGCAGGATCGTGGTGCCGTCCTTCCGGAGGTCGACGATCAGGTCAAAGATGAGGTCGACGAACCTCGGGG
>CAVQSY010000023.1:0-178810 GCA_963716025.1 uncultured Chloroflexia bacterium | reverse complement strand
GCCGAACGGACCCTGGACCTGGGGGACGCGCTCGAAGCGTGGCAACGGAATTTCCTCGTTCGGCGGATCGTGACACTGACCAGGTCTTACGTGGTGGGCGGCGGGATCAACGTGTCGAGTAAGCGGGTGCGGGTGGACAGGTGGATCGAAGAGTTCTGGTCCCATCCTCAGAACCGCATTGAGAGCCGGCTTGGTGCGATGTGTGACGAGTTGACACGCGCTGGGGAACTGTTCCCTGTTCACAAATCGCGTGGATGGGATGAGCTACGTTCGGTTCGTGCCGGCGTCGCAGGTGCGCGAGATTGTCACTGACCCGGAGGATTACGAGCGGGAATTGGCGTACATCCAGAACACGTCAACGTCCGACCTGCGGTACGACCTCCGGATCTCGTTCGAGGAAGCGGTGCTCGGCGTCGAGAAGGAGATCGAGTTCCCGGTCCTGGGCCGGTGCGACACCTGCGGCGGATCGGGAGCCCAGGAAGGCTCCGAGCCCACCCAGTGTCCCCAGTGCAACGGCCGTGGCGAGATCCGGTCCCTTCGCCAGACGATGCTGGGGCAGATGGTCAACGTCACGGCCTGCCCGCGGTGCCGGGGTGAGGGCAAGATCGTCGAGAACCCGTGCGAGACCTGCCGGGGCGAGGGCCGCACCGAGCGACGCCGAAGCCTGCGGGTGACGATCCCGGCCGGCATCGACGAGGGCCACCAGATCCGCCTCACGAACGAGGGCGAGGTGGGGCCACGCGGCGGGCCGGCGGGCAGCCTGTACGTCGCGGTTCACGTGGCGGCCCACGCATCCCTCACGCGCGAGGGCACGGAGCTCTACTACGAGGCGGACCTCTCGATCGCCCAGGCCGCGCTGGGGACGAAGCTCCACGTGCCGATGGTGGGCGGCGATGACGCGGAGGTGGAGATCAAGCCCGGAACCCAGCCGGGGACCGAGATCCGCCTTCGGGGCAAGGGTGTGCCGCATCTGCGCCGCCAGTCGGTCCGCGGCGACCTCCACGTGATCGCCAACGTCGTGGTGCCCTCGAAGCTGTCGAAGGCGCAGCGCGAGCTGCTCGAGGCCTATGCGAAGGAGGCGGGCGAGACGGTCTCGGGGCCCGGCCTGCGCGAGAAGCTCGGCCTGTAGTGGCGGAGGACGCTTCCGGGTCCGGTTCCCCCCGAGCCGCCGCCCCCCCGCGTGACGCCGCAGCCGGCCCGCTTGACGGGCTGGACCTCGCCGCGGCCGCCGCGACGCAAGGCGCCTGGCTGGAGCTCTCGGTTGCCGCCGACCACGAAGCGGTCGAGGCCGTGTCGGAGATCCTGTCGCGCGCCTCGCCCGGCGGGACCAGCGTGGAGCCGGCCTTCGAGCTGGTCGAGGACGGTCTCGCCGCCCGCGTCGACCTCGCCCGTCCAGCGCTCGTGCGCGCTCACCTCCCGCTGCTCGATGTCGGCGCCGTCCGCGATGCCGTCGCCCGCGCCGAGCGCGACCTGGGCCATCTTCAGGCGTTCGGGCTGCGGCCGATCGGCGATCTCTCCGCCACGATCGTCCACGAGGCGGACTGGGCCAACGCCTGGAAAGCGCACTTCCCCGTGCTGCGGATCGGGCGTCGGATCGTGATCCGTCCCACCTGGCGGCGCCATCGCCGCACGCCGGGCGACGTGATCCTGGCGCTGGACCCGGGGATGGCGTTCGGGACGGGCCTGCATCCCACCACGCGCCTGTGTCTCGCTGCTCTCGAGGACCTCGCGGATCGTGGCCTGCTCACGGGCGGCACCGCCGCCGGCGGGCCGGCGCGCATCCTTGACGTGGGCTCCGGGTCCGGCATCCTGTCGATTGCCGCCGCGAAGCTGGGGGCAGGCGAGGTCCTCGCGGTCGATGTCGATCCGATCGCGGTCGAGGCGTCCGCGGCCAACGCGCGTCGGAACCGGCTCGCGCGCGTGATCCGCGCCCGCGAGGGGAGCGCCCCGTCCGGCGAGGGCCCGTTCGACGTGATCCTGGCGAACCTCATCGCGTCGCTCCTGGTCACGCTCGCCGACGGGCTCGTCGCCGATCTGCGTCCGGGTGGCGTCCTCCTCGCGTCGGGGATCTTCGCCAACCGCGAGGCCGACGTGGCGGCGGCGTTCGAGGCGCGCGGCCTCGTCATCGACCGGCGCTCGGACGAGGGCGACTGGGTGGCGCTGGAAGCCCGCCGCCCGGCCTGATCGCGTTCGTGCGCTACGATCCGTCCACCCCACGGCGGACCCATCCCGGCGCCGGCCCATCGCGAACCAGCACCTGATGCCTGACCTGTCCAGCCTCTTCCCGATCATCCTCGCGACGCACATCACGCTCGCAATCGCGCTGTTCGTGCCGAGCCTCCTGCTGCCCTTCACGCTGCGCAACCGGCTGGTCAGCCCCGGCTACCACGCGTCGGACCCTGGGCGGTTCGTCCGGGTCCTGCTGTGGATCCAGGCGCACGGGACCATCGTCATCGGGGCCGGCCTGGCGCTCACCGGCGGCGCGATGATCGCGGTGCTCGGGCCCAGCATGCTCGAGCAGCCCTGGCTCCTGGTCGCGCTGGCGACGTACGGCGTGACGGCCGTGGTCGCGTTCGCCATCCAGCGGCCCACCCTCCGGCGCCTCGTCCGCCGCGACCAGATCGAGACCGACCAGGACCGCGACGCGTGGCGGGCGAAGGCGCGACGCCAGCGCTACGTGGCGTATGGGATCACCAGCGCCGTCGGCCTGATCGCGTTCCTGATGTCCACCAAGCCGACGCTGTGGTGAGCGCGGTGCCCGTCCCGCGCCCCGACCTGACCGTGGAGGCGACGGCATCGGCGACGGCCCGGCCCGACCGCCCGCGCTCGGCGGCGATCGTCAACCTCGGGTGCAAGGTCAACCAGGCCGAGATGGAGGCGGCCGCACGGCTGCTGCGGGAGAACGGCGTACCGCTCGTGGACCCGGCTCGTGCCGCGGACCTGTACCTCGTCAACACCTGCACCGTGACCGCGACCGCGGACGAGAAGTCCCGGACCGCCGTCCGGCGGGCGAGGCGCGCCAACCCCGATGCCCAGGTCGTGGTCACGGGCTGCTCGGTCCAGGTGGACCCGGAGATGTTCGCCTCGATCGATGCCACCGCCCGCCTGGTGCCCAACGAGGACAAGGCCGCGTTCCTCGCGGAGCTCGGGACGCTCCTCCTCCGGGTTGACGATCACGCGGGCGAAGCGCCCGACGCCCCGCTCGATGCCGCCCTGCCCACCCTGTCAGGCGTCGAGGCCGTCGTGGCCGCCTCGCTCGACGGTGCCGCCGACGACCGCGCCTCGGTGGAGCGGACCCGCGCCTTCGTCAAGGTCCAGGACGGCTGCTCCTTCCACTGCACGTACTGCATCATTCCGCGGGCGCGCGGCGCGGAGCGCAGCCTGGCCCCCGATGTCGTCCTGGCCGATGTCCGCCGGGCGATCGCTGCCGGCCACCGCGAGATCGTGCTCACCGGGATCAACATCGGCACGTACGACGGCGGCTGGTCCGAGCGCGGCGCCCGGGGCTCGCACGTCGCGAGCACGCTCACCCTGGCCGGGC
Source organism: uncultured Chloroflexia bacterium (assembly GCA_963716025.1). Lineage (GTDB taxonomy): Bacteria > Chloroflexota > Limnocylindria > Limnocylindrales > CSP1-4 > CAIXZV01. The sequence continues at coordinate 175,269 of CAVQSY010000023.1, read as the reverse complement.
TGATCCGGAGGATCCTCGACGAGACGCCGGTCGAGCGCATCCGCCTCAGCTCCATCGAGCCCCAGCACGTGGACGACGACCTGCTGCGCACGTGGGTCGACGGCGCGCCGCGGACCCTGCCGCACGTCCACCTCCCGCTCCAGAGCGGCGACGACGGCGTGCTCCATCGCATGGGCCGGCGGTACGGCGCCGACGACTACGCCCGGATCGTCGATCGAGTCCGTGCCGCGATCCCCGGAGTCGCCGTCCACGCGGACGTGATCGCCGGCTTCCCGACCGAGGACGAGGCAGCGTTCGATCGCTCGACCGCGTTCATCCGCGCGCTCGATCCGGCCGGGCTCCACGTCTTCCGCTACAGCGCCCGGCCCGGGACGCCCGCGACGCGCATGGTCGGCCAGGTCCCGGAGCGCACGAAGAAGCGGCGCGCGGCGGATCTGCTCGCGATCGGGGCGGAGGCCGAGGCGGCATTCGCCAGGCGCAGCCTCGGGACGACGACCCGGGTGCTCGTCGAGACCCGCCTGCCCGATGGGCGGTGGACAGGTCACGGGGAGGACCACGGGCTCGTCGCGTTGGGGGCCCGACCCGCCGACCCGGCGGACCTCGAGAATGCGATCGTGACCGTGCGCCGGACCGCGATCGATGGCGAGCTCGCGGAGCGGGTGACGGGGGAGGTCCTCGAGATCGACCCCGCGCCGCGGGGACTCCGGACGCCGCTGCCGGTTCTCGCCGATCCGCGCCGAGACGCCGAACCGTCGACGAATGGAGGGGCGCATGCCCGCTGACTGCCTGTTCTGCCGGATGGCCTCGGGGGACATCCCGGTTCCCAAGGTGCACGAGGACGACCTCGTGTTCGCGATCCGGGACATCAACCCCCAGGCCCCAACTCACGTCCTGATCATGCCCGTCGCCCATGTCGGCTCGGCCGCCGAGCTGACGGAGGCCCACGGCGGGCTGCTCGGGCGGCTGTTCGAGACGGCGGCCCGGATCGCCCGCGAGAATGGCCTTGACGACGGGTTCCGGCTGGTGGCCAACACCGGTCCGGACGCGGGCCAGTCGGTGGGCCACCTCCACGTCCACCTGCTCGGTGGCCGGGCGATGGCCTGGCCCCCCGGATGACGGGCCCGGGGCCGGTGGCTGACGACAAGCCCGCCATGGACAGCCGGCGAGGCGGCCCGCCGGCCTGGTTCACGCTCGCGGCGATCGGGAGCCTGCTCGTCGCGGTCGCAGTCCTCGTGCTCGGCGTGATGGGGGTCGGGATCGGTCTCCGGGTCGCCGAGCCCACGATCGCTCCGACGGGCCAGGCGACCGAGGTGACCCGGTCGCTGGTCGTGCGGGCGCTCGAGACAGCGGCATTCCAGGTCCGGGACCCGCTGGCCGGCTATCGCCCCGGCGAGAGCCCCGAGCTCGTCAACGTGCCACGCACGCTCGTCCAGGCCGTGCTGCCGGAGGACCCGGGGGCGGGCTTCGTCGTGATCTACGAGCTGCCGGGCGCCGGCGAGGCCGACCGGATCGGCGGCGAGTTCCTGCGCTATCTCGCCGCCGGCACCGGCGCGGTCCAGTACCCCAGGGACGCGCAGTTCATCCTCCAGCGCGTGGGCCAGACGCTCGTGTTCTTCGCCTGGTCGACCGAGGCATCCCCCGACGCGCGCGTGGCCGAGCTGGCCGCGGCGCTGGAGACAGTCGGCACCGCAGTGAGGCCCGCCCCATGACCCAGGCATTCCGAGCCACGATCATCCAGACCGGCAGGACCGCGTGCGGCATCCAGGTCCCTGAGACGGTCGTCACGGCGCTCGGCGGGAGCAAGCGCCCGGCGGTGGTCGTGACGCTCGACGGCTACACGTATCGCAGCACGGTCGCGCCGATGGGCAGCGAGTGGTGGCTCGGGGTCAACTCGCAGCACCGCGAGGCCTCGGGTCTCCGCGCCGGCGACGAGGTCGAGGTCACGCTGGCGCTGGACACCGCGCCACGAGAGCTGGAGATCCCGGCCGAGCTCGCCGCTGCCCTCGCCGCGACCCCGGACGCGAAGGCGTTCTTCGATGGTCTCTCGTACAGCAACAAGCGGGTGTTCACGCTCTCGGTTGAGGGAACGAACAACCCGGCAACCAAGGCTCGCCGCGTGGAGAAGGCGGTCGCCCTGATGCGCGAGGGCCGCGTCCGGTAGCTGACGACATCCAGACCGTGATCCAACCGATAGCCGTCACTGGCTAACGTGTCCCCTGCGGCTCGCCTTCACCAATCGGCAGCACGGCATCGACGGCGGCCCACGCGCGCACCTCGGCGCGCTTCACCTTGAGCGTGTGGGTGCGCGGGAAGTCCGGCGCAGGCCAGAGACGCCAGCCGGCGATCCGCTGGTTGGGGCCAAGGGTCGCGTTGGCGGTCTTGACCGCGGCATCGACCTGGCGGCGGAGGTCATCCACGGCCGGTCCCCCGCTCGACGTGGCGTCCCCGCTCGACGCGGCACCGCGCGCCCCGAGGACACCCGCGGACGCACCGGGTGCCAGGACGACAACCTCGATCCGACCCGGCCGGGTCTCGATCGCAACGGATTCCCGGATCCCGGCGACCCGGAGCGCGTTCTCGATGTCCTCCGGGTACACGTTGAACCCGTTTGGCAGGACGATGATGTCCTTCTTGCGGCCGTGGAGCTGGAGGCGGCCCCGCGCGTCGAGCTGCCCAAGGTCACCGGACCGGTACCAGCCGTCGTCGGTGAAGGCCTCGGCGGTGGCCACGGGGTTGTTCCAGTACCCCTTGAACAGGGTGGGCCCGCGGAACTGGATCTCGCCGTCGTCGGCGATCCGCATCTCCACCGGCTTCGGTGGCCAGCCCACGCAGCCAGGCGGATGGTCGTCCATCGTCGTGCATGAGCCGGCTGCCGTCTCGGTGGCGCCATACCCCTGGAGGACGATGACACCGAGGTCCTCCCAGGCCTGCTGGAGCGCGGGCGGGAGAAATGCACCTGCCGTCACGAACAGCCGGATGCCGCCGCCGAGCTTGTCGTGGACACTCCCGAACAGCCGCCGCCTGGCCCAGTAGGGGAGCCGGCGGGCGACCGATCGCAGCCGGTTGAACGTCGCGCTCCGACCCTGCTTCTCGACCTCTCGCTCGATGGCGCTCCAGAACAGGTCCACGACCTGGGGGACCAGGAGCATCGAGGTGACCCGATGCTCGCCGAGGCTCTCGAAGATCACGCGCGGGTTGCGAGAGCGGACGTACAGGACGTCCGCGCCCACGTCCATCGCGTAGAACAGGCTGACCGCCTGCTCCAGGCTGTGCGATAGGGGCAGCAGCGAGACCAGCCGGTGCTCCATGGGCTTGATGATCCCGTGGAAGCTCATCACGCCCGCGAGCGTGTTCTCGTGGGCGAGCATCACGCCCTTGGGGTTGCCGGTGGTGCCGCTCGTGAACACGAGCTGGTAGACGTCGCCGGGGGCCGGGCGCGGCCAGGCGTCCAGCTGCGCCTCCCAGTCGGGCGGGAATGTGTCGTCCGGGTCGTCGGACAGCGACTCGACGGCGGTCGTGGGAAACCGTTCCAGACCTGCCTCCCGCGGATCGGGAGCATCGCGGCCCGTCCCCAGCAGCAGCCGCACCGCGCCGGAGACCTCGAGGATGTTCGCGATGGCGTCGGCGCTCATCCGCGAATCGAGGGGGACGTAGACCAGCCGCGCGATCATCGCGCCGTAGTACGCGGCCGGCAGGGCGGGCGTCGACGGCGACCAGGTCAGCACGCGGTCGCCGGGCTGCAGCCCAAGGGCGTGCAGCCGCCACGCAGCGAGGCGGCTTCGGCGCCGGACCTCCGCGTAGCTCCAGTGCCAGATCGTGCCGTCATCGAGGCGGAGGCCCAGGGCAGTGCGGTCCCGGTACCGCCCGGCGCTCTCCTCCAGGAGATCGATCAGGGTCTCCATGCTGGCCAGATGCTAGTCGCTCCAGACAGCGGCGGCGAGGCCCGGCCAGCAGGGCCGCGAGCGGTCAGACCGCGATGGGATCCTCCTCTGCGACCGCCGCCACGGGGACCGGGTCCACCGGCACCCGGGTGCGCTCCGGGACGTGGAGCGCCGTGAAGGCCGCCTCGAGTGCCGAACGAACGGACGGCGACGAGCTGGCGTACGTCGCCCGCGACACGAGGACGATCGCGACGAACGCGGCCGGCACGCTGATCAGCGCGGGCTGGTCGTAGGTCCACAGGCCCGCGAGCTTGCCCACGACCACCACCGCGGCGATCGTCCCGCCGACCATCAGGCCCGCCAGGGCCCCCTGCTCGGTCATCCGGCGCCACCAGATGCCTGCCGTGAGCAGCGGGAAGAAGGTGCTCGCGGCGACCGCGAAGGCGAGCCCGACCATCCATGCGATGTTCACCCCGCGGAAGCCGAGGCCCACCACGATGGCGAGGACGCCGAACACGATGACGGCCACCTTGGCAGCGCGCATCTTCTGCCGGTCGGTGGCCTCCGGGCGGAGGATCGAGCCGTAGAAGTCGTGGGCGAAGGCGGAGCTGAGCGCGATCAGCAGGCCCGCCACCGTGGACAGCAGCGCCGCGATCGCCCCGGCGGCCACCAGCGCGGTCGCCCACTCACCGGCCTCGCCGCTGGTCACCAGCATCATCGAGTTGGGGTTTGGCGACCCGCCCTCCACCAGCACCGCAGCCGGTCCCAGGACCATCCGCGCGTACGTGCCCCAGATCGGGGTCACCATGTAGAAGATGCCGATGAAGATCAGGACCCAGACCGTCGACCAGCGCGCCTTGGACGCGTTCGGGTTGGTGTAGAAGCGGGCCAGGATGTGCGGCAGGCCGGCCGTGCCGCAAACCAGCGCCACCAGCAGCGAGATGCTGCCCGCGAGGTCCCACTGGTTGAACGGCCGGATCCACTCGGCGCCGCTCGCGATGCGTGCCTGCTCGGCCGCCGAGAAGGCCGGCGCTCCCGTGACCGTCAATCCGCCCGTGTCCTTGAGCGCCCAGGTCAGCAGGTCGCCGTAGCTGTGCTGGGAGAACAGCACGATCAGCGGCAGGAGGATCGCGACCAGCATGATCCAGAACTGGAGCATCTGGGTGATCGTCACGCCGGTCATGCCGCCGAGGGCGACGTACAGGATGATCACGCTCCCCAGCAGGATCACCCCCCACGCCCATGGGATGCCGGTCACGCTCTCCATCAGGGTGCCCACGCCCACCATCTGGGCCACGATGTAGAGCGACGAGATGACCACCGTCCACAGGATCCCGGCCCGGCGCAGGCGCATGGACGCGAACCGCCCGTGGCAGAAGTCGGGGATGGTGTACTGGCCGAACCGGCGGAGCGGGCTGGCGATGAACAGCAGGAGCAGCACGTAGCCCGCGGCGAAGCCGGTCGCGTACCACACGCCGTCGAAGCCGCTGGCCCAGATGAAGGCCGCAACCCCGAGGAACGAGGCGGCGCTCAGGTAGTTGCTCGAGATCGCCGAGGCATTCGTGAACACGCCAACGGTCCGGCCGGCCACCCAGTAGTCGCTGAGCGTGCTCGCGCGCCGCGATGCGTACAGGCCGATGGCGACGGTCGCGACGAGGACCGCGAGGGCAGCGAGGAGCGGCAGCTGGCTAGCCATCGGCGTCGCCCCCCTCGTCCGCGACGTTGCGCTCCCACCGGTTGGAGGAGATCGTGTACACGATCGCGATCACCCAGAACTCCAGGTGGAGCAGCACGCCCACGTAGAGCCAGACGAACGGGATCCCGAGGATCGGGCTGAGCATCGCATCCGGGACGACCTGGTTCAGCACCGGGATGCTGAACACGCTGGCCAGGAACAGCGCAGCCAGGGCCAAGCTGAGGCGCAGCTGGCGGCGCTGCATGTCCTTGAACGTCACAATCACACTCCCACGTCGCTTCAGAACCGTTGCCTGGGACGCGGTCAGCTGTGGTGCGCCGCGGGGACTGGTGCGGCGAGTTTCGGGGACTCGCTGAGTCTGCCAGACGCGGAGCCGCCCGGGACGGTCGCCCGGTCACCGTTCAGCGATGACCTCCGGCACGTCTCCTGCGCGTGGCCCCGGTGCGGCGTCCCTCGGCGCCCGGCCGCCGTCAGGCCGGCGCGGGCGGCTCCGGCGACGCTGCTCCCCGCGCGCTGACGTGCCGAGTCTCGGGCAGGAGGGCGATGAAGGGCAGGGCCAGCAGCGCGACGCTCGCCCCCGCGATGAGGGCGATCTGGAGGCCGACGACCTCCCCGAGGGCTCCGATCGCGACGGTGCCGAGGGCGCTGGTCATCGTGATCGCAAAGATGCTGAGCCCGACCGCGGCTCCCCGGTTGTCGGGCATCAGCTCCTGCATCAGCACCAGCTGGACGGGCCCAGCGCTGAGAAGCACCACCCCGGCCAGGCCCAGGACGGCCAGCATGAGCGGACCCACCGGCATCGCGAGCGCGAGGACCAGGAGCGGAGCTCCCAGGCCGGCGGCGATCGCGAGCATCCGTCGGCGGCCGATCCGGTCCGACAGCGTGCCCCCGGCGAACGCGCCGATCGCGCCCCCGATCTCGAACGCGGTCACCGCCGCCCCGGCGAGCACGAGCCCGGACCCGGACCGGGTCAGGTACGTGGGGATGAACACGAGCAGCCCAACGGTCGCCATCGAGAGCATCCCGCTGGCCGCGGCGAGGAGCAGGAAGCCGCGGCGCGCCGAGCGCAGGGCGGCCCGGATGGAGCCTGTCGGGTGACGGGCGTGGATCATGGGGCGGCTCGCGATGCGCAGGTACAGGAGCCCGGACACGACGACCCCGGGCACGATGGCGATCCAGCTCCAGCCGAGGCCGACGACCGACAGCACGGCGGCGATGAGGACCGGCCCGACGGCCCGCCCCGATTCGCCGCCCGCCATGAAGATGGAGGTCCCGCGGCCCCACCGGGTCCCGGACGAGCGGGTGACGAGCGCCGCCGCGGCCGGATGGAATACGGACGAGCTGATGCCGGCAAGCACCAGCAGCAGCCCGGCGGCGACGACCCCGGGCGCGACGCCCAGCAGGCTGACGGCGATCGCCGTGGTGGTCGGGGCCAGGATGATCCAGTACCGGGTGTCGGCCCGGTCCGCCAGGTGCCCGAGGATCGGCTGGACGGCCGTTGCCAGCCGGAACGACGCCGCCAGCAGCCCGGCGACCGCGAGGCTGATGCCGAGCTTGGGGATCAGCAGCGGCAGCAGGACGCCCACGAACGCGGGGTAGGCATCGTGGACGAGGTGGGCGGCCGACAGCGACAGGATCGTCGGGGTGTCGAATGGCGGGGCGGTGGGCGTGCGCGGCTCGTCGATGTCGAGAGGGGTCATGGAGCGCCTATTGTCGCCGGTTCGACCCTTGCCATGGCGGGAACGCCCCGCCAATCCGCGGACCTCCCATCCGGTGAGGCGTTTGACCACCCCTTGGTGCCCGCGTACACTCCGGCGGCCTGCCGGCTGGCTTGGCGTGCCTCGGGCGCGCACGGCCTCCGGGACGCCCCCTGCGCCGTCGGGCATCGCGCGCGGGAGGCGGGTACGAGACTCCTGCCCGAGGAGGTGAACCGGATTTGGCCGAAGTCCGAGTGGGTGAGAACGAGACGTTCGAGAGCGCCCTCCGCCGCTTCAACAAGAAGATCCAGCAGAGCGGGATCCTTGCCGAGGCTCGTCGTCGTGAGCACTACGAGAAGCCGTCGGTGAAGCGGAAGCGCAAGGAAGCGAAGCGCAAGAAGAACGCGCGCGCGAGCCAGGGCTGAGCCTCCCGGGCGCCGCGGCGGGTCGCATGACGATGATGCCGCCGCGGTTCCCATGGCCTACCCGAAGCGTCGGATCGGGGACCCGTCCCGGAACCCACCATCGGCGCAGCTCGCCGGCACGGAACGACGTCGGGGCACAACGACGACGCCGTGACGACCGAGGAGCCATCCGGTGACCCTTCGCGAACGACTGCATGACGACACGATCGCCGCGATGCGATCGGGTGACGCGCTGCGCCGCGACGTGCTGCGCATGGTGCAGAACGCGATCTACAACGTCGAGAAGAGCAAGCGCATCACCCTCACCGAGGATGATCTCTTGGCCGTGCTGGCGCGCGAGACGAAGACTCGCCGGGAGAGCGTCGCGGCGTTCCGCGGCGGGGGCCGCGAGGACCTGGCGGCGAAGGAGGAGGCGGAGATCGCCATCCTCGCCGAGTACCTCCCCCAGCCGCTCACGGAGGCCGAGTTGCGTGCCCTCGTGGACCAGGGCGTGGCGGCGACCGGCGCCGTCTCGGCCCGCGACCTGGGCAAGGTGATGAGCTGGCTCTCGCCGCGGATCCGGGGCCGGGCCGATGGCAAGGCCGCCTCCGGCCTCGTGGCACAGGCGCTCGCGCGACTGGACCTGGCCGCCCACGACGCGGGGCAATGACCACGTCCGTCGGAGGGGTGTGATCATGCTCACCGGAACTGCGGAGCACGCCAACCGCTTCACCCGCCGCGATGCCCTGCGCCTGATCCTCGCGTCCGTCCTGCTGGTCGCGGCGATGTCGCTCATCCTGGGCCTGGACGTCCTGCCTGCCCAGGCACTGCTGGAGGTCGACAAGCCGGCGCCATCCAACGTCCAGGCGCCCCGAGCGGGCCAGTACACGAGCATCATCCTCACCGGGCAGGAGCGTCAGGCTGCCCGCGATGCCGTCCAGCCCCAGTACGACTACACGATCGAGCGCGGCGCATCCGTGGCAGCGGCCCAGTTGCGGGAGCTCGAGCGCAAGCTCATCCCCATCGACGCCGCGTTCCGGCCCGAGGTTGACGCGGAGGACCGCGTCCTGATCCTGGATGTGGTCCAGGTGGGCGGGCTTGGCGATGACGATCGGGCGACCCTGGTCGACCTGTCCAGCGAGCGATGGGAGGCCGTTCGCGCCGAGGCCTCGAGGGTGCTCGACACGGCCGAGCGCTCCGAGCTCCGTGACACGGAGGTCGCGATGATGCGCGACGGCCTCGAGAGCCGGTTCGCGGGCGACCTCTCGACCGCCGAGGTGTCGCTTGGTGCCACGCTCATCCGACCGCTCGTCGTCCCCAACTCGTCGTTCTCCGAGGAGCTCACGGCACAGGCCCGCGATCGGGCAGCCGAGGGGGTGGCGGACGTCCTCCGGACCTGGCAGCGCGGCGAGACCATCGTCCGCAGCGGAGACCGCGTGGACCCCGTCGCGTTCGAGGCCATCGACTATTTCAACCTCAACGAGGGAGGCCTCGATGTCGCCCGCCTCGGCGGCTTCGTGGTGCTCTCGCTGCTGGTGGTCGGCCTGATGCTCACCTGGATCTGGCGGTTCCGGCGGGAGTTCTGGCATCGCAACAACGTGCTGCTGCTCCTGAGCCTGCTGCTGCTCGTCGCGGTGTTCGCCCTCAAGCTGACCGCCGGCCGAGCCTGGATCCCGTACGCCCTGCCGCTGGCTGCGGTGGGGATGCTGGTCACCGTGCTGCTCGATGCGGGCGTGGCGATGGTGCTCACGGCCCTGATCGCGATCCTTGCCGCCACCGTCAACGGCGTCGCCGGGGGCAGCGCGGCGGGACTCGAGCTGGCGGCGTACACGCTGCTCGGTGGGGTGGCCGGGATCGTCGGGGTCCGTCGCGGCGACCGCCTGGCCGTGTTCGTGCAGGCCGGGGTCGCCGTGTTTGCCGTGCAGTCCCTCACGGTGGGTGTCTTCGCGCTGCTCGGAGACCAGGACATCCGCGGGATCCTCGAGCTGGCAGGGGCGGCGGGCGTGTCGGCGGGCGGCGCGGCCGTGGCGGCGGTCGGCTCGTTCGCCGTGATCGGTTCCGTGTTCGGGATCATGACCGTGTTCCAGCTCCTGGAGCTGGCCAACCCGTCGCAACCGCTGCTTCGGCGGCTGCTGGTGGAGACGCCCGGCACGTATCACCACAGCCTGATGGTGGGCAACCTTGCCGAGCGGGCCGCGGAGGTCATCGGCGGGGATCCGTTGCTCGCCCGCGTGGCGGCGTACTACCACGACATCGGCAAGCTCTCCAACCCGGCTGCCTTCATCGAGAACCAGGCCGGCGGCGACAACGTGCACGACGAGCTGGACCCGGAGACCTCCGCGCAGCTGCTCAAGAGCCACATCTCGGCCGGCATCGACATCGCCTACAAGTCGGGCCTGCCCAAGGCGCTCATCGCGTTCATCCCGCAGCACCACGGGACCGCCGTGATGTCCTACTTCTACGCCCGTGCCCGTGAGCAGGCGGCGGCACCGTACGGCGGCATCGAGACGGCCGAGGGCCGCAAGGCAGCCGACGCCGTGGATGCCCGCAAGTTCCGCCATGGCGGCCCCAAGCCCCAGTCGCGCGAGGCGGCCATCATCATGCTGGCCGACTCGGTGGAGGCATCGGTCCGCTCGCTCACCTCGCGTGACGAGGCGGCGATCCGGGCGATGGTCGCGCGCATCATCGAGGAGCGGATCTCCGACGACCAGTTCGACGAGTGCGACCTCACGCTCCGGGACATCGAGCAGATCCGCGAGGCGTTCGTGGCGCAGCTCCTTGCGCATGTACCACGAGCGGGTCGCGTATCCGCAGAACAAGGTCGTGGAGCTGGAGTCTCGGCGGGCCGCCGGGGACAGGTAGCGCCCGGATGCGCAGTCACTACCTTGGGCCGTGGCGGATTGACGTCGAGTGGCGGGACGGTGTCGGACGACTGCTGCCGGCCACGGCCCTGGCTCGTGTCGCTGCCGCCGCGCTCGAAGCCGCGGGCGCCCCGCTGCCGGCGAGCCTCGGGCTGATCCTCTCGGACGACACGGAGCTCGCGAACCTCAACGCGGAGCACCTGGGCAAGGATGGCCCGACCGACGTCCTGTCGTTCCCGCTGCTCCCGCCCGGGGCGTTTCCGCCGCACCCCGGCAGCACGGAGATCGCCGGCGGGTCGAATACAGCCGGCTTCGCGCTCCCGCCCGGCACCCGGCCGCACCTCGGCGACATCGTGGTCTCGGTTGTGCGGGCGATCGACCAGGCGGCGCAGGGGCGAGGTGGCCAGACCGGCGACGTGCGCTGGGACGCCCGCGACGAGCTGCGGCTCCTCGTGACGCACGGGACCCTCCACGTCTGCGGCTGGGACCACGCCGAGCCCGACGAGGAGGCCACGATGCGGGCCCTGGAGCGGCGGCTCCTCGCTCGCTGAGGTCGATCGCAAGGGCACCGTTCGCCGGGGACCAGCCACGCCCGCCTGGCCACCCGCGGACCCCCTGCCGGGCGCGGAACCCCCCCCATGCCGGGCGCGGGACCCCCATGCTCGGCGCGGTACCATGGCGCCAAGCCCCGCCGGACGCTGTCCCGGGGCCGTTCGGCATGCTCGCAACGGAGATCCGTACCGCATCGTGAAGCTCATCGTCGGCCTGGGGAACCCGGGCTCCCAGTACGCGGAGACGCGCCACAACATCGGCTGGATGGTGCTCGACCGGATGGCCGATCGTGCCGGCCGCTCGGGCCGTGGCCGCAATCGTGACGCCTCGTCCACGATCGAGCTGCGGACCGGCGGCCTGGAGCTGGTGCTGGCCAAGCCGCAGACCTTCATGAACGACTCCGGGCGGGCGGTTCGCAAGCTCCTCGCCAGCTACCACGTGCCGCTCGCGGAGATGCTGGTGGTCGCGGACGATTTCGCGCTGCCGTTCGGCAAGCTCCGCTTCCGCGAAGCGGGCACGCACGGCGGCCACAACGGGCTGCGCTCGATCATCGAGGAGCTGGGAACCGAGAAGCACTCCCGGCTGCGGATCGGCATCGGGGAGCCGGGCCGCGGCGCCATCGACCACGTGCTCAGCCGGTTCGCGGTCGAGGAGCAGGCCCGGATGCCGATCCTCCTCGATGCGGCCGCCGACGCCGTGGAGGCGTGGGCACGCGAAGGGACGAACAGGGCCGCCAACCGGTTCAACGCCTGGGAGCTGCAGGCGCCCGCGGCGGATGCCGATGGGCCGAAGCCGGGCGAGGTGGGTGGCCCGGCCGACGAGGGCGGGATCCGGCGGACGAAGACCGGGTGGCGGCGGATCCTGGGTCGCGATGATGACGACGACGCCGGGGGCGGCCGGGGCCGCCGGTGAGCAGCGGCGACCGCTACCGTGGGCGGACGACCCGCCAGCGTAACGTCGCCGAGCGCGTGGCCCGGGAGTGGGCGGAGCGACGAGCCGCGGCGGAGGTCCTCGAGCAGGCCACGGATCTCGACGCCGCCTCGGCCGAGGCGGAGGTCGAGCTGCTCGACCCGGCGGTTCGCCCGGACCCGGTGGGTGCCGCCACCTCGCGTCCACGGCGGCCCCGGCGGGCGGCTGACGCGTCGCGACCGGGCGATCGGTCGGGCTCCAGGGGTGCCGGCCGACGGGTTCCGGACCTGTCGGTGCTGCCCGGACTGCTCCACGCGACGGGCTCCTTCGCGAGCCTTCGCGACCGGCTCGGGCCGGTCGCGTCCCCTGCGCTCCACGGCCGGCACGTTGGCCTCACCTCGGTCCCGCACGGCGCCAAGTCCTACCTCGCCGGATCGCTCGCCCTCGTGGAGCACGGTGAGCGGATCTGCTGGGTCGCCCGCGACGCGGAGATCGGGGACCGGGTGGCCGAGGAGCTGGGCGCCTGGCTGGGCGACCCGGCCCTGGTCGCCGTCCTGGAGCCGCGCACCTCGCTCGCCTACGAGCGCTCCGAGCTGGTGCCCGACGAGACGGCCGCGCGCGTCGCGGCGCTGGCTGCCTGGCGCAGCGGGCAGGCCCGGGTGCTTGTGGCGTCGGTCCAGGCGCTCCTCCAGGCGACCCTCGCCCCGGCCGATCTGCCGGCGCAGGTGCGCGTGCTCCGGCCGGGCTCGCGGCTCACGCTCGAGGCGCTGGTGGGCGAGCTGTTCGACCGGGGCTACGCACCCGTCCTCGAGGTCGCCGGCCGTGGGGAGTTCGCCCGGCGTGGCGGGATCGTTGACGTGTTCCCGCCCTCGGCGCCGCTCCCGGTTCGGATCGAGTTCTTCGGCGACGAGATCGACAGCCTGCGAGCGTTCGACCCCACCGACCAGCGGAGCGTCGAGAAGGTTCGCGAGCTGGAGCTGCTCCCCGCCACGGAGTTCCTGCTGCCGCACGGGGGCGCCGACGAGATCCACGCACGGCTTGGCCGGCTGGCCTCACGGCTCCCGGAGCGCCTCGCCCTTGATCTCGCCCGGTTTGCCGGCGAGGCGTCGCCCGAGCTGCCCGCCACGCCCCTCGCCGGCCGTGCGCTGGCGGTCGGGGACGCGGCGGAGATCTGGTCGCGGCTGATCGCCCCGTCGACGGGCCTGGATCACCTCGACGCCTCCACCCTCTTCGTCCTCGACGAGCCCGGTGACCTCGCGGACGCGGCAGACTTCCTGTGGCGACAGGCCGAGGAGCGCCACGGCGAGCTCGTGGACCAGGGCGAGCTGCCCAGGGACTGGCCCCAGGGCTACCTGCCGCCGCGGGACTGGAAGTCGCGGCTCCACGGCGCCCGGACCCTGGAGCTGACCTGGCAGAGCGACGCCGCGGACGCGCCCGGGATGGCCTTCGCGTCGAAGGGACTGACCTCTGGCGACCTGTTCGGCTGGCGCGAGCCGGTGCTGCCACCCGGCCGCACGGAGCGGCTGGTGGACGGCGTCGAGCACTGGCTGGGCGAGCGCCGCCGGGTCGTGCTGGTCAGCGACCAGGCCGCGCGGCTGGCCGAGCTGCTGGGCGAGGCCGGCCATCCCGTGGGCATCGTCAGCCGCATCGCGGAGGCGCCGCCGGCCGGGGCGATCGCGTTGGTGGAGCGGAGCCTCAACGGTGGCTTCGAGGGCGGCCCGGACGGCCTGGCGGTGGTCACGGACCGCGAGCTGTTCGGGTCGGTCCGCGTCCGGCGCCCGAAGGCGATGCGCCGGGTGGTGCCGCGCGACATCCTCGAGCGCCTGACCCCCGGCGACATGGTGGTCCACATCGATCACGGCATCGCCCGCTACGAGGGGATGCTCCGGCGCGGCGCCCCCGGCGAGGAGCGTGACTACCTGGAGCTCTCGTTCGCGGCCGCGGACCGGATCTTCGTCCCGGTCGAGCAGATCAACCGCGTCAGCCGGTACAGCGGCGGCGAGAACCCCCAGCTCTCGCGGCTCGGCGGCACGGACTGGCTGCGCACCAAGCAGCGGGTCCGCAAGGCCGTCAACGACCTCGCGGAGGAGCTGCTCAACCTGTACGCGAAGCGCGAGGCGGCGGCGGGCTTCGCGTTCGCGACCGACACGCCCTGGCAGGGGGAGATGGAGGCCTCGTTCCCGTACGAGGAGACCCCGGACCAGCTTCGCGCCGCGATCGAGGTCAAGGTGGACATGGAGGCCCGCAAGCCGATGGACCGCCTCGTCGTGGGCGACGTGGGCTACGGCAAGACCGAGGTGGCACTGCGGGCGGCGTTCAAGGCGACCCAGGACGGCAAGCAGGTCGCGGTCCTGGTGCCTACTACTGTGTTAGCAGGGCAGCACTTCACCACGTTCTCCCAGCGCTTTGCGGCGTTCCCGATCACGGTCAAGCTGCTGTCGCGGTTCGTGGGTGCGAAGGAGCAGGAGGCGACGGTGGCCGGGCTGGCGGCAGGCTCGGTCGACATCGTGATCGGGACGCATCGGCTGCTGTCGAAGGATGTCGCGTTCCGCGATCTCGGCCTGGTGGTGGTCGACGAGGAGCAGCGGTTCGGGGTGGCTGCCAAGGAGCGGCTCAAGCAGCTCCGCTCCGCGGTGGACGTGCTCACGATGTCGGCCACGCCGATCCCGCGGACCCTGAACCTGGCCCTGGCCGGGATCCGGGACCTGTCGGTGATCGAGACGCCGCCCGAGGACCGGCTGCCGATCCAGACCCGGGTCGCGGAGGCGTCAGCGGGCCTGGTGCGGGACGCCATCCTGCGCGAGCTCGACCGGGGCGGCCAGGTGTTCTACGTCCACAACCGGGTCGAGACCATCGAGGCCCAGGCGGAGCAGCTCCGCCGGCTGCTGCCCGGCGCCCGGATCGTGGTCGGTCACGGGCAGATGGCGGAGGGCTCGCTCGAGAGGGTGATGCTCGCCTTCGCCGACGGCGCCGCCGACGTCCTCGTGTGCACCACGATCATCGAGTCGGGCCTCGACATCCCCAACGCCAACACGATCGTCATCGACCGCGCGGACACGCTCGGCCTCGCCCAGCTCTACCAGCTCCGGGGGCGCGTCGGCCGGTCGTCGCGGCGGGCCTACGCGTACCTCCTCTACCGGCGGCGCGAGCGGATGAGCGAGGAGGCCCGCAAGCGGCTCCAGGCCATCTTCAATGCCTCCGAGCTGGGCGCCGGGTTCCAGATCGCGCTCGCGGACCTCGAGATCCGCGGCGCGGGGAACATCCTCGGTGGCGAGCAGAGCGGGTTCATGGCCTCGGTCGGGTTCGACCTGTACTCCCGCCTGCTGGCGGAGGCCGTGGAGGAGGCGAAGGCGCGGCGCGAGGACCGGGAGCCGGTGCGGGACGTGCCGCAGGCCGTGGTGGACCTGCCCGTCGAGGCGCACCTGCCCGACTCGTACGTGCCCGACGAGGCGCAGAAGCTGGAGCTGTACCGGCGACTTGCGAGGGCGCGATCCGAGGGGGACGTCGCGGCCTTCCGTCAGGAGGTCACGGACCGCTACGGCCCGATGCCGGAGCCGGTCCGGCGTTTGGCCGAGGTCGCGGAGCTGCGGCTCTCGGCGGAGGGCGCCGGGGTGGCGTCGCTGGCGCGCGAGGAGGGGTGGCTCGTGGTCCGGTTCGGGGCCGGGCTGTCGCGCGCGACGGCGATGCAGCTGCTGGCCCCGGGTTCCGCGGGCGGCGCTGCCCCGCTGCCGGGCGTGCGCCCCGGGGACATGACATTCGCCTCCAACCAGGTCCGGATCCGGCTGCCGAAGGACCCGCTGCGGGGCTGGACGCTGACCCAGGCCGTGGTCGCGCGGCTCGTCGCGGCGACGAGAGCCGGGTAGTCGACGGAGCCGGGCAATCCGCGGCTTCGCCGACCTGAGCGACGGGCGTCCGGTCTCATCCAGCCCCGGCTTCTGGCCATCAGTCAGTGGAAGCGGCAGGGACTCGTCGTGCTGGTGACTGCCACCCACGTTCTCGACCGTCACGGCGCCTCCCGCGGCGGGGTTCGCGTCAATTCGTTGTCCGGTGCGCATCGGAGCGACGCTCCCGCGCCGATACCAATGTGTGGCGGTCAACGTCGTGTGCCGCGGTCGACATCGCCCGTCGTCGCTCCTCCCGGCGGGTTGCAGTTCGGCCGTTGCCGCGCATGATGTCCGGATGCAAGCGAGTCCCTGTCCCGATCACGGAACCGACATCGACCTGCGGCCCTGGCGCCGCGACGACCTCGACCTGATGCGGGGCCTGCTCGGCGATCCGGCGATGACGATGCACCTCGGGGGCCCGGAGTCACCCGAGCAGCTGCGGTCCCGGCTCCAGCGATACGTCACCATGTCGCCCGCAGCGGGCCGGGTGTTCGTGATCACCGCCGGGCCGGCCGGTGAGCCCGCCGGGTCGATCGTGTTCTGGGCCCATCCGATCCGCGACGAGCCGGCACTCGAGATCGGCTGGAGCGTGCTGCCGGCATTCCAGGGACGCGGCATCGCGACCCGTGCCACGACCCGCTGCCTCCGGATCGCGGCGGACGAGACCAGGTACCGGACCATCCACGCCTTCCCGTCGGTGGACAATGCCGCCTCCAACGCGGTCTGCCGGAAGCTCGGGTTCGAGCTCATGGAGACGGCGGCGTTCGAGTACCCGACGGGCAACTGGATGACCTGCAACGACTGGGCGTTCGAGCTCGACCGACTTCGCCCCGACCGAGCCCGCGTCCCCGCTGGAACCTAGCGCCGTGCCGACGCTCGTCTCGCCCGATGTCCGCTATCGACGCTCGTTCATCGCCGCAATGGCGGAGTTCCGCGCCGAGGGCCGGGGATCGGCGGACGACCGGTCGGTCATCGGGCGGTTCCTGCGGGATCATCCCGAAGGCATGGCGACCGACGAGGACTTCGCCAACCTCGTCGACGCCATCCGGGCCGACCGGCTCGAGGATGCGCCGCGGACCCCAGGTTTCGTGCCCGCCACGGAGCTGTGGTGGGTCGATGGCGAGGAGGACCTCGGCCGAGTCGGCGTACGCCACCGACTCACGCCAACGCTGCTCGAGATCGGCGGACACATCGGCTACGACGTCCGGCCGTCGGCCCGCCGGCGCGGTCACGCGACCGAGATGCTCCGACAGGCGCTCGGCGTCGCGCGCGATCTGGGCATCGACCCGGCGCTCGTCACCTGCGACGTCGACAACGTGGGCTCGCGGACGGTCATCGAGCGGAACGGCGGGATCCTCGAGGACGAGCGCCGTGGGAAGCTCCGGTACTGGGTGTCCACGGCGGTGCGCGATGCCTGACGGGACCGAGCACCGACTGCGCGACCACGGGGGCCGGGCGATCGACTTTGGCCGCGTGGCGGTCGACTACGGCCGCCACCGCCCTGGCTTTCCCGACGACTTCTTCGATCGCCTCGGGCGACTGGGCTGGATCGAGCGCGGGATGCGGGCGCTGGACGTCGGGACCGGGACCGGCTCGCTCGCCCTGGGGTTCGCCGCCAGGGGGCTGCGGGTCATCGGGCTCGACATCGCCCCGAATCTGCTCGACGTGGCCCGCCGGGCGGCCGTCGATCGCGGACTCGAGGCTGAGTTCCTCGACGGGGCCGCCGAGGCCACCGGGCTCGCCGACCGGAGCTTCGACCTGGTGAGCGCCGGCCAGTGCTGGTGGTGGTTCGACAGCGACCGTGCCGCACGCGAGGCCGCCCGGCTGCTCGTGACCGGCGGCCGCCTGCTCATCTGCGACTTCAGCTACCTGTCGCTGCCGGGCAACGTGTGCAGCCGCACCGAGGCCCTGGTGCTGGACCACAATCCCGGCTGGTCGAAGGCCGGCTGGCGCGGCATCCACCCGGAACAGGTCCGGGCGCTCGACGAGGCCGGGTTCCGGGACGTTGAGAGCTTCAGCTACACCGTCGATGTCCCGTTCTCGCACGAGGCGTGGCGCGGCCGGATGCGGACCTGCAACGGGGTGGGTTCGTCGCTCGAGCCCGCCCAGGTGGAGCGGTTCGACCTCGAGCTTGCCGCCCTCCTCGCCGGGGAGTTCCCGGGCGAGCTCTCGATCCCGCACCGGGTCTTCGCGACGAGCGGCCTGAGGCCCTGACCGGGGCGCTCCCGGGATCCGACGGCAATCCGAGACGGGCGAACGCTAGACTCCGCCCGAGGGAGGGTCTCGTGAGACGATTGAGCGCTGCGAACTGGGCGATGGTCGGCGTCGCGGTGAGCCTCGGGGTCCTGGCAGCGCCAGGCCGAGTGAGCGCGTGCACATCGGATGCGCCGAGTTTCGCCGAGGCTGTCGACGGCGCCCGGGCAATCGCCCGGGTGACCATCGTCGAGGGGTACGACACCTACCCGGGCGATCCCACCAGGAGCGAGACCTACCACGTCGATCGGGTTCTCAAGGGCTCGCTTCCGGAGCTCGTGACGATCGCTCCAGCCTGGACCTCGCTGTGCCAGGACAGCGTGAGCTACTTCGCCGGAGCGGAGGCCTCGCAGGGCCGGACGATCATCGTGGCGTTCGACCTGACGTTCTACGGCCAGGTCATCCACCCGATGTGGGGCTACGCGAAGGAAGGGGGAGTCTTCGGGACGGCCGGCCTCCCGACCGGCGTCGGGTCTCTCACGGCCCTCGAATTGGCGATCCTGCGGCGGTTGGACTTGCCCGACACCGCGACCGTTGGCATGGGACCGGCAGATCCGCCATCCCCACTCCCGCTGTTCGCGGCTCTCTGCTTCCTCGCCGTGGCCGGAGTTCTCCACCGGCAGGTCCGTCGCGGCGGGTGACGGGCCTGGTCCGGCCCGGCGCAGGTGACAGGTGACGTGGCCACCCGTTGACGAGGGCCTATCCGACCCGGCTGGCCACGAGCCGGGCCCGGACCCGCCCATCCGGACCCGCGATGTCCAGCCACGCCCACGCCTCGAAAGCGCCGCTCGCAGGCTCCTGCACGGCGCGCGGCAGCCCGGGGGTGAGCGTCCAGCCGGCGGCGGTCGTGAGGATCTCGCCGCGTGGGCCCTCGGGCTCCACGCCGGGGCCGGCCGACGCGCGGTCCACGACCACGCCGTCGGCGTCGCGCGCGTAGGCCTCCAGGTGGAGCGTCGCGGGCCACATCCGCAGCTCCGCGGCGCCCAGGCGAGCCAGGACCGGCCCGTCCGGTTCCAGCCGCAGCTCGAGGGCTGCCTCGGCGTCATCGGCGGTCGCGAGCGCCTCGCTCCACGTCCGGAGGAGCTCCAGGAGCGGCCGCCACGGACCGTCCACGTCCCGCCCCGCCGCGAGGTCGATCGCCCCATCGCCGGCCCGCACGGCCTCGCGTGCCGCGTCACGGGCCGTCAGTTCCGCCTCGGGCGGGGGCGCGCCCGTGACGGAGGCGAGCGCATCGCCCAGCTCGCGGCGCCGCTCGTCGTCCAGGAGCCCGGCGAACGTCCCGACCCGCGGTCCGCCCATCGTGCGCCGCAGGCGCCACGCGCCGTCATCGTGGATCTCGAGCCACTCGTCGTCCTCGGGCGGGCGCCCGCCGGTCCGGATGTAGGTGGCGATGACGGTCATCGGCCGGCCCTACCCACCGCGGACCAGGCGCCACGACCCGGACCGGTTGGCCTGGACGGTGCGCAGGAAATGGCGGACATGGCGCTCCTCCACCGGGTGGTCGTGCTCCGCTGTCACGGTGCCGCGGCCCTGCGGGCTGTTGAGGCTCTGCATGTTGCCCATCAGCGAGCGGTTGGTGTAGGTGAACGGGTTCGTGATCCGGGCCTCGTTGGCCTGACCGGGCAGGCGTGCGGCGATGTCGAGGTCGATGGTGCCACCCGGATTGGGCACGACGCGGTACCCCGCCCCAGGCACGAAATCCTCGCGCTTGAGATCGGCCGCGTGCGCCAGCTCGTACGCCTCCGCCACCCGCTGGGCGAAGGCGCCCTGGGCCAGGCTGTGGTTGGTGACCACCGCCCGGGCAGCCGCGGCGCGCCCGCTCGCGGGGTTGAGGTTGAGCGCAGTCCACAGCTCGTCGGCGATGACCCCGGGCTCCGCATCGCCCGTCACCTCACCGACCAACGGCTCCTCGCCCGTCGTCCGCACGTATGCGTCCGCCCCCAGCCGGTACTCGTCCTGGAGCCCGATCAGGTGCCCAAACTCGTGCGGCGCGAGGCCCTGGTCCGTGTCCTGGACGTTCCAGTTGCCGGAGTCCGAGCGGAACGCCGGGGTCCCGGGGGCCGCGGAGTAGACCCGGACCGAGTTGTCGCCGGGGGTCGCGCGATTGGGTACGAACCGCAGCTGGAGCCGCCGCCCGGGGTCGGCCTCGTCGACGAAGCTGAAGCCGTTCCAGACGCTCGCGATCTGCCCCAGCCACACGGCCACCTGGGGATGGTTGGACATGCCGGTGAAGTTGATGCCGACGCTGATCTCGAGCGCATCGTCCAGGAGGCGCCAGGTGTACCGCGTATCGCCGCCGTAGATGTTGCCCTCCACCCGCTCCTCGGAGCTGAACTCGACCCGGCCGACGGACACCTCGCCCGGGATCTGGTCGATCATCGCCCAGGTGGCCAGCCCCACGACGCCGTCCCGCGCGAGCGGTGGGTGCGCCGTCTGGAACTCGACGACCGCTCGGCGGGTCAGCGGCCCGAAGCTGCCGTCGACCTCCAGCATCGTCGGGACCTGGTCGGGTGGCGCGTTGTTGAGCCGCTGCTGGAGCTCCTCGACGGCGGGGCCCCGGGAGCCGCGGCGGACCGTCGGGTGGGTGCGGTCGTCGGCGGGGTGGCCCAGCGGGTCCGCCTCGCCGGGCGCATCCACGACGATCCGGCCGTTGCGCACCACGCTTGGCGCGAGCCGGTCCAGCTCGGCCCAGGTCGCGGGGTCCGCGATGCCCGTCGCCTCCAGGGAGTGGTTCACCTGGAAGCCGAGGACCGCAGCTGTCGTGGCCTCGGTGTACATGGCGGTGATCCGGAGCGGCGGCGCGGCCGCGCCGGTGGCGTTGAGCTTCTGCTGGAGGACCCCGATCTCGGGGTCCGGGCCGTCGCCGGGTCGAAGCGTGCTCCGGGGGTCCGGGTCGGCCCGTGGTGCGCCGCCGCTCGCGCCCGCGGCGCCCCCGGTGGCGTCCGGACCTGCCGGAACGTCGCCGATGGCATCGCGCTGCAGGCTGGCACCCGCGGCGCCCATCGGGCCGGCGGCGCTCGGCGCAGCACCGGCCAGGAGACTCGCGACGGCCTCGTTGCCGGCGGCCCCCTGGAGGCCGAGGAGGGCGCCGGCGGAGAGCCGATTCGCGCCAGCCTGGGACGCCGGCGACGCGTTCACGGGGTGCGGGACACGGCCGACCCCGGCGTGCCCGCCGGGTGCGCGCGTGGGGGCCGGGCCGGGCGCGCGGACTTGCCCCGCGCCGTGGATCGCGGCCGGGTCGGGGGACGCCCGTTGGGAACGGTCAATCACGGTCATCGGCTGCCTCAGCCGATCCTACGGCGCGACCGCGGGCTTGGGCGAGGTCCGCGCGGGCAGAGCGGGTGCCCGGACGTGCAGACGACGACCTGGGTTCGGGCGTCGTCGACTGCCGGGCCGGGGATCAGGCAATCAGGCGGTGGAGGCGCCGGAAGGTGGGTCGGAAGCCGAGCCCGCGCCAGGCCCTGTCGGCCTCGAGGTTGGTCGAACGCCAGTCGGTCGTGATCGTCGGATAGCCGGCATCCCGGCCCCAGGCGAGGATCGTCTCGCCGAGGGCTCGCCCGACACCGAGGCCCCGCGCGTCGGGCAGCACGGCGGCATAGCCGAGGAACCCGGCTCGCGCCGGGCGGATGAGGCTCGGGTTCGCGCTCGACTCCTCCAGCGAGCAGCCGGTCGCGCTGCCGACGACCCGGCCGTCGGCCTCGGCCACGAACGTCGTGAACCGGGGATCGTCGAAGTCCTCCTCGAGCTCGGCGAGGACCTCCTCGACGGGCGGGACCGGGAGGCGCGAGAACACGGGCGCCAGCCGATTGTGGTGAGGCAGCACGTTGTCGAGCTCGGCCAGCGCGGGCAGGTCGGCCCGCGTCGCACGCCGGATGACCAGCTCGGACCGCGGGACCACGCCGAACGAGGCAGGCGGCGGCTCACGCACGGCGTGGAGGTGCTGCTGGCCAAAGTCGAGGCTGAACCAGGCGTCCACGAGATCCTCGTCCGTGGCCGGCACCAGGACGTGCTGGTTCGTCTTGCCTGCGTCGACCCACACCGCCGCGGCGACCGCGTACAGCTCCCGGACGACGGCTGGATGGGTCGCCGCGTGTCCTGCCGCCTCCACCCAGACGTTGCCGCCCCACGTCGTCGGATCCTTCGACGTCCCGACCAGGTACCCGGTGAGCGAGGCGCCGGCCGAGGCGACCCAGGCCGTGGCCGAGTCGGCCTCGAGCAGCGCCTCGATTTCACGCCTTGCGGCGCCGGGCGTCTCGTACGCCGGGTCGAGCAGGGGCTCAGCCCGCCGGTGCGTGCGGTGCCGGGCGGCAAGGAGCTCCGCGGCCGCGTCGAGGTCCCGCGCCTCGAATGCACGGATGCTGACGGGTCGGGAGACCGATTCGGCTGGCGACATGGCCGCGAGTGTAGATCCTGGGGCGACGCTCGACGGCCCGACCTACTTCCTTGTCGGTTTCGGTTCCAGGGTGCCGATCCAGTCGTGGCTATTCGTGAACCACGCGGCCAGCTCCGCGGTGGCTCGCAGGAGGCCGTCCGGGACCGAGACATAGCCCTGCATCACGCTCCCGTACTGCCGTACTGGGCCGCTGTCGTAGGTCGCCAGGAACGCCGACCGCAGGTCGTCCGGCAACCGGAGCGCCATGGCGCCGTCGATGTCGAGGAAGCTGAACATGTGGCCGTTGCGCGACGTATACGGGTTCTTCGCGCCCTTCACCACCGCCCCACTGTGACTGGCGGTCACAGCTGCCGCGTAGAGCTCCAGCGCCTCCGCCGGTCCCGGGTACAACGATCCGCCGGGCACGTGTCACCTCCAGGCTTGTGACCCGAGTCTACAGACCATGCATAGGCCGCCGGGAGCGGCGAGCTCGCGACCCATTCGGCGGGGATCCGCCGAATGGGGTGTACCGTCAGGTGGTGACCCGCAAACACCAGCGCTTCGCGTTGTTCGACGTGACCTTCGCCGGGGTCTCGATGCCCGGCGCCACGATGGACTGCTGGCAGGACGACGGTGGCCAGCCCCAGTGGGTGGCGCGCCTGCTGACCCGCCTGTGTCCAGCGGTGGATGACGGCGAGCTGTCCGGCCGCACGGCTGATGGTCGGACGCTGTCGGGCCACGCGGTGGTCGCCGATCAACAGGTTGGCCCCGGCAGCAAGCGGGAGACCCTAGTCGTGTTCCACGGCTCGGGGACCCTGCACGGCTTCTGATCCAGGTTCCCGGGGCAGCCCGCGGCACCTGAGCGACCGCGCCGACCCGCTGCCGCGACGAGGAGGATGGCATGGCCAGGAAGAAGAACAAGCAGGCCCAGAAGGACAAGAAGGCCGCGAAGGACGAGCAGGCAAGGAAGGGCCAGAAGGACAAGAAGGCCTAGCGCCTCGATGTCCGGATCGCCGGCCGGTTGATCGCCTGCCGGATCGCGTTCGGGCGGCCCTGCGCCGCCAACACGACGCTGCGCCTCTCCTCGAACCTGGGCTCACGGTCCGCCCGCTGAGCTGCCCAGTGCCGGGTGGTAGTGTCCGCGGATGAGCAGACCGATCCTCTCCGACGCCTTCGGCCACCACAACTGGGCGACCCTGCGCCTGATCGACGCCTGCATGGCGCTCACCGCGGAGCAACTCGCCACCCCGGTTTCCGGGACGTTCGGGTCGATCATCGAAACGCTGCGCCACCTCGTCGGCGCCGATCGCTCGTACCTCGAGCTGCTGTCGGACGGGAAGGTCACGGAGATCGACGAGGACGAGGAGCGGGTGCTCGATCCCATCGCCCTGCGGCTGGCGATGGAGGCCAACGGGCCGGTGTGGGCGCAGGTCCTCCTCGGGGACCTGGACCCCGACCTGGACGTCGTGGAGCGCGGGGATGATGGCTCCGAGTTCCATGCCCCGCTCGGGATCCGGCTCGCCCAGGCCATCCACCACGGCACGGACCACCGCAGCCAGGTGTGCACCGCGCTGACGAACCTGGGGATCACGCCGCCCGAGATCGACGCCTGGGACTACGCGCACGATGGTGGACGCCTGCTCGACGTGCCCGCCGCGACGGGCTGACACGCCTCCCGCGGCGGCAGGCGTGGGATCATCAAGCGTCAGCGTCCCCATGGAGATCCCGAATGGCTGCGAAACCCGCCACCGTTGACGAGTACCTCGCCACGATCTCCGATGATCGCCGTGCCCGGTTCAAGGAGCTCCTGGCTACTGTCCGCGCCGCCGCGCCGGACGCCGAGGAGGGCATCGCCTACGACATGCCGGCGTACCGCCTGGGCGGCCGGTTCATGTGCTCGACCGGCTGCTATGCGCGACACGACAGCCTGTTCCCCGCGAGCCAGGCGGTGATCGACCGGCTGGGTCACGAGGTGGCGCCGTACGTCAAGGGGCGCGGCACGCTCCGGTTCCCCGCGAACCAGCCGCTGCCGCTGGACCTGGTCGACCGGATCGTCAGGATCCGCCACGAGGAGACGGCGGCAGCCGGCAAGGGCTGACCGGCTGACCGGCTATCCCGGTCGCAATGTCCCCTGGTGGAACCGCATCTGCCACCGCCCACCACGGTGCACCCAGATCGATGACCGGTTGGACGGGCGTGGCCCGCCCAGGCGGTACGTGGCGAGCACCACGCCCGGCGCCAGCTCGTCGATGGCGAACTCCAGCAGCTCCGCCGGGCCGGCAGGAGCCCGATCGACGAGCGTCCGGCGGGTCGTGGCCGCGTCCCAGGTTCGCCCGCTGGCCCCGAACTCGAGAAAGTCATCGGCGATCAGCGCCGGCAGGCCACGATCGATCCCCGTGGGGTCGCACGAGACCAGCGCGGTCTCGAGCGCGAGGAGGGTCTGGCGCAGGTCGTCGGTCATGGGGCCTCCGTGGCGACGTCGCGCCCATCATGACGGATGATCGTTCGATGACGACGCCCATCACCGAGTCCGTCTCCGTCCGCCGCGCAACCTCGCCCGAGCTGTCCGCCGCGGACCTCGCGCAGCTCCTCGACCTGTTCGCGGCGTGCTGGCCGCACGGCAGCTTCTCGCCCGAGGACATGGACCACGCGCTCGGCGGTGTGCACTGGCTGGCGGAGGCCGGCGACCGCATCGTCGCGCACGCGAGCGTGGTGCCCCGGACGCTGGAGGCGGCAGGCGGCCCGTTGGCGACGGCGCCCATCTCGCCGGCGACGGCACCCATCGTCCTGGCGACCGGCTACCTGGAGGCGGTCGCGACGCACCCGGACCGGCAGCGGCGCGGGATCGCCGGCCGCCTGGTGGCCGAGGCAGGCGCGCACATCCGGGCAACCTGCGACCTCGGCGCCCTCTCGACCAGCGTCCACGCCGTGTACGCGCGCCTGGGCTGGGAGCGCTGGCGCGGTCCGACCTTCGTCCGCACGCCGGGCGGCCTGGTCCGGACCGCCGACGAGGACGACGGGATCATGATCCTGCGCACGCGCCGGACCCCACCGTTGCGGGGCGACGAGCCACTCAGCTGCGAGTGGCGATCGGGCGACGTCTGGTAGGGCGACTCGGCACGGGTCCGGGAACCCGGCCGCAGCTCCGAATGGAGCCCGACGTCAGAGGGTGCGCAGCGTGTCGCCGACTCGCACCGTGCCACCGCGCACCACGCGGGTGTTCACGCCGCGCATCCGCAGCTCGCGTCCCAGCGGCGAGTTGATCCAGCGGAGCGCGTCCGACCCGAAGCGGGCGCTGAACTGCGAGCACCCGGTATGGGGCGTCTCGCTGACCTCGAGCTCCACCCCACCCACCGCGATCCGGGTGCCGGCAGGGAGGGTCTGCATCGAGAGGTCCGCGTCCACCAGCAGCTGGTCTCCGGCGAGCGGCCAGCGGGACCGGTCGGGCTCGATCGCGGCCAGCACCCGGGTGCTCATGATCGTGACCTGGGCATCCGGGTTGGCGGAGCCGTCCGGCCGGGACTTGCTGCCGCGGGCACGCCAGTCGTCTCCGACGACGCCTTCGACGAGGTCGATCACCGCCTCGGTGACCACGCGGCGCTGTCCGCGGACCGATCCGGAGGACGATCTGCTCGACGCGGCCGCCGTTGGACGGCGCGCCTCGAATGGAATTCAGGTGCGGCTCGAAGTCGCGAGCCGGGGTGGGTGTGGCAGGAGCGTCGGGCATCGGGTCCATGCCCGAGAGTGTCGCCGACGGCCGGCGATCCTGCTGGTCAGGGCCGCGTCCGGGACCAGCTCCTCGGCGCCTCGCCGGTGCCGTATCGTTCCGCCATCGAGCAACTGCGCGCACGGAGCCCTGACGGACGTGGAGATCGCCCTCGCTGAACCCCGGATCTTCGCCCTCGAGCCGCGCCTGCCATTCGAGGAGCTGCAGCGCCGCGCGGAGGAGAAGAAGACCGGATCGCTGGGCAGCGGCATCGGCGGCCTCATCGGGCGGCCGAAACCGGAGGACGTGGTCCTGGTCGCCAGCCAGCGCCGGGTGGAACCGTTCTGGCACGTGGCCTGCACGGCCCACTATGTCTACGACCGTGCTCGTCTCTATGCCGTGCCCGCGAGCGCCAGCGATGTCCGATCGGTGACGATCCTCGGCGCCGACTACCCGGTCACGCCGTCCGGCAAGGGTCCGGCGACGTTCGGGATGGAGGCCCTCGAGCACTGCAGCGAGGATGTCCGCGACGAGCTGTACGTGGACGGGATGACCGGGGCATCCATGCACAACGGACCCGCCCTGGTGGCGGGCAGCCGGACCGAGGTCGCCGACCCCGCCGTGCTCGCCGCGGACGAGACGCTGGTGCTCGCGCCGGAGCAGCGGGCATCCGCGATCGTGCGCCAGCTGCTGGCGAAGCTGCTCAAGCCGCTCCAGGCCGACACCGTGCTGGAGGAGTCCCTGTCCGTCGAGGTTCTCGAGCTCTGCTACCGGCCGGTCTGGGCGTTCGAGTTCCATCTGCCCGCGAAGGACCGGCGAGGCGTGGTGGAGGTGGACGGGTTGACGGGCGAGACGCGGACGGCGGGTGCCCTCCAGGTCCGCCAGCTGGCGCGACGGGTGAGCAAGGAAGCGCTGTTCGACATCGGCGCGGATACGGTGGGCCTGATCGTCCCGGGCGGGTCGGTCGCGGTGAAGCTGGCCCGGGTGGCGATCGACCGCAGCTACTGAGGCGCGACGCCGGCGAGGGAGGCGCGACGCCGGCAGGGTCCGGGTTGGCCCGCCTCGCTCATCCCACGCACCTCGGGCAGAATGGCGCGCGTGCCTGTGACCGTGAGCGCCAACCCCGCCCCGGCGCGGACGGCCGACCTGTTCGCCCCGGAGCTGCGCGGGCTGACACTCGGGCTCATCTCGACGATCACCCTGGTCGCGCTGGAATCCCTCGCCATCGGCACCGTGATGCCGATCGTCACCGACGAGTTGGGTGACCTCGCGCTCTACGGCTGGGTCTACTCGGCGTTCTTCCTGGGCAACCTCGTGGGCATCGTGCTCGCGGGGGGCGCGCTGGACCGGATGCCGCTCCACCGCCCGTTTGCCGCTGGCCTGGCGCTGTTTGCGCTGGGCCTCCTCGCAGGAGGGCTCGCGCCGTCGATGCCCGTCCTGGTGCTCGCGCGCTTCGTCCAGGGGCTGGGTGGCGGGGCCGTCGGCCCCACGGCCTACACCGCGATCGGCCGCTGCCTGCCCGCGGCCCTCCAGCCCCGGATGTTCGCCATGCTGTCCACCGCCTGGGTGGTTCCCGGGATCATCGGGCCGACCGTGGCGGCCGTGGTCGGCGAGCTGGTGAGCTGGCGCTGGGTGTTCCTCGGTCTCCTGCCCTTTCTCGCGGTGGCGGGTGGCCTGGCGCTCCAGTCGCTGCGCCGCGTGGAGGGCTCACGCCCGGATGGCATTCCCGCTGGCCACGGTACCGGGGCCCGTTTCATGCGTGCCGTGGCCGCCGCCGGCGGCGCGGGCCTGCTGCTCGTCGCGCTGGGGGCCACAGCGCCGTGGGCGATCGTCGCGGGGGCGCTTGCCGGTGCCGCGATCCTGGTCCCCGCGTTCAAGTCGCTCACGCCGCCCGGCACCCTGGTGCTGGCCCCTGGCGTCCCGGCCGCGGTGATGCTGCGCGCCGTGATGACGTTCGCGTTCTTTGCCTCGGACGCGTACATCCCGCTCCTGCTCCAGACCTGGCGCGGAACGCCCGCCACCCTCACCGGGATCGTGTTCACGGCGACGACGGTGGCCTGGACGGCGGGCACCTGGTACCAGGCCCGCCACATCGACCGGCGCGGCCCGGTCGTGTTCGTCGCGCTCGGGTTTGCCGCCGTCGGCATCGGAGCGGCACTGACCTTGCCGGTGCTCATCCCGGGCGTTCCCCCGGAGCTCGCGATCCTCGCCTGGATTCCACCCGGCATCGGGATGGGCCTGATGTACTCGGCCGTGACGCTGGTGGTGCTCCGCGGCGTCGGCCAGGCCCAGCAGGGGAGCGCCGCTTCGTCCATCCAGCTCGCCGACATCCTGGGCACCGCCCTCGGGACCGGGGTGGCCGGCGCGATCACGGCGGCCGGGGAGCGGATGGGGCCCGACGGGCTCGGCTGGGCGCTCGCGGCGGTGTTCTCGATGACCGTGGTCGTGAGCGTGCTCGGGCTGGCAGGCTCGCGCCGGGTGGGTCCTGCATCTCCCGCGCGGGACGCTCGAGGGGCTGCGGTAGACTAGCGCTCCGGCCCGCCCCACGCCCTGGGCCCGGCCCAACCGCGCCACCACTCGGAGGTTTCCGAACTTCATGTCCGCCGAGACGCTTCGCGCGAAGATCCGCGAGATTCCCGACTTCCCGAAGCCCGGCATCCTGTTCTACGACATCACCACGCTGCTGAAGGATCCGGACTCCTACAAGGAGTCGATCGACCTGATGCTGGAGCCGTACCGGGATGAGCATGTGGACATCGTCGTGGGCATGGAATCGCGCGGCTTCATCTTCTCCGCCCCGATGGCCTACCAGCTGGGCACCGGCCTCGTCCCCGTCCGCAAGCTGGGCAAGCTGCCGGCCGAGACGCTGACCGTCGAATACGCCCTGGAATACGGCTCGAACACGCTGGAGATCCACCGGGATGCCATCGCCCCAGGACAGCGCGTGCTCATCGTGGACGACCTTCTCGCCACCGGCGGCACGGTGCGCGGGACGATCGAGCTGATCGAGCGCCTCAAAGGCGAGGTTGTCGGTCTGGCGTTCCTCGTGGAGCTCGACTTCCTCAAGGGCCGCGAGCGGCTGGAGGGCCGCAAGGTCACCAGCGTCATCCAGTACTAGACCGGTGAGGCGCGGCCGCGCGCGTCCCCGGCGCCCGGACCTCAGGTGAGCGAACCCCTCAAGCCCCCCGATCCTGACCGCCGACGGTTCTTCCGGCAGTTTGCCGGCGATGTGGCCACGTCCGTCGGCTCGATGATGGGCGCCGCCCAGACGCTCCAGGCGTCGTCCACGGAGGCCGCCCGCGAGCTGCTCGGCACCCCACCCGGCCCAGGGCCGGGGAACGGGGTGGCGGTCGGGGGTCTGGCGACGCTGACCACGGCCGCGCCCTCGATCGAGCCACAGGACGCGTCGTCGGCCGGCTGGCGCGCCCCGTTCCGCTGGGACGGTGATGTGTGCCGGATCGTCGACCAGCGTCGCCTCCCGGACGTCCTCGTCGACATCGAGCTGCGCGGTGCCGCGGACGCCGTCAACGCCATCAACGACGGCGCCCTCGTGGGGGCGCCCGTCCAGGCCCAGGTTGGCGCGGTCGTGCTCGCGCTGGTCGCGAAGAACGGCACGGCATCTCGCACCTTCGCCCGACGCGCCACCATCCGGGGGGCCGCCAACGCGCTGCGTCTCGCCCGGCCCGGCTCGGCCGCCATGGGCGCGGCCCTGGACCGGATGCTCGCACTCCTGGAGCAGGCCGGTCTCGAGGCCACCGGCGACGAGGTGGCGGCCCTCCTCCACGATGAGGCGGAGCAGCTCATCGGCGAGGCGATCGAGGACCATGGCAGCCTCGTCGGCCACCTGGTCGGGATCCTGCCCGGCGACCCCGCGGATCCGCTGCGCGTGCTGGTGGCCGGGAGCACGGGGGCGATGGGCGGCGGCCAGTTCGGGACGGCGCTGTCCGCGGTCCAGGCGATCCACCATGCCGGGCGGCCGGTCCATGCCCTGGTGACCGAGGGCCGGCCCAGCTTCGAGGGCTCGCGGATCGCGGCCTGGGAGCTCCGCCAGGCGGGGGTCCCACATGCGGTGGTGACCGATGGCGCGGCACCCGGCTGCGTTGCCGCAGGTGAGGTCGAGGCCGTCCTTGTGGGCGCCGACCGGATCACCGCGAGCGGCGACGTGATCGCGACGGCCGGGGCGTACCCGCTCGCGTTGGCGTGCCACGCATCCGGCGTCCCGTTCATCGTCTGTGCCCCGACCAGCGTCATCGACCTGGCCGTGGCCGACGGGGCCAGCGCGACGATCGAGGAGGGTCGGCCGTCCCCGGTGCTGCGTGCGGCCGGCACGCGCATCACCCCTGAGGGAACGCGGGTCCGCAACCCCGTCCAGGAGGTGGTGCCGGCACCGCTGGTCACGGCCATCGTCACCGACGAGGGCGTCGCCCGGGCGCCGTTCGAGGACGCGCTGGCGGCCGCCAGCGCGGCCGCCGGCGGACGGCGAGCCCGGGCGAGGGGCTACGCGGCGCTGCTCGCCCAGCGGGCCTCCGCCGTGCCGGCCCCGGATCCCGTCGACGTGGCCGCCCTCCGGAACCCGCCGCGGGCAACCGGGTCCTGATGGCGACGGCCGCGATCTCAAGGACCGGGGTGCTCGCCCGGAGCACGACCGATCGAGTGCGCCTGCGCGAGTTCCTGGAGCGGGACCGCCTGTTCGCCGCGTACGCGATCTGCGATCTCTCGGAGCGCGAGTTCAGCCGGACCCGGTGGGGGATCGCCACGTCCGGCGACGAGCTGGTTGCCGTCGTCCTCGAGTACAGCGGGATGACCCCCCAGCCGATGTTCGTGATGGGCGAGGCCGAGGGGATCGTGGCCATCCTGCGCGATGTGGTCCGGCCGCGGGTCGCGTACGTCGCGGCGAAGGCGGAGTCGCTGCCCGCGGTCACCCAGCACTACCGGGTGGAGCCCGGGCCGGAGATGGTGCGGATGTGGGTCGACCGCGGCAGCTTCCAGCCGATGACCGCTCGGGTCGAGCGGCTCCTGGCGGTGGACGCACACGAGCTCAACCGCCTCTACCAGCTGGGCTTCGCGGCCTGGCTGCCGTCGTCCGCCATCACGGAGGGTGTCTACTACGGCATCCGCGTCAACGGCCGGCTCGTCGCGGCGGCGGGGACGCACGTGATCGGGCGCGAGGCCGGGCTCGCGGTCGTGGGCAACGTGCTGACGCAGGTCGACCACCGCGGCCGGGGATACGCCAAGGCCGTCACCAGCGCGGTGACCGCGGCGCTGCTCAGGTCGTGCGACCAGGTGGTGCTCAACGTGCGCGCCGACAACCCGCCGGCGATCGCCGCCTACCGTCGTCTCGGCTACCGGGAGCACGTCCGGTTCGAGGAGCGCCTCGCCCGTCGGACGACGCCGTCCTGGCCGGATCTCACGGCGCCGTTCCGAAGGCTGTTCGCGGGCTGGCGAGCGGCACCCGTTGAGTCGGCTTCGATGGACCAGGCCCACCCGATTCGGCCGATCGCCGTGCCGCCGTTCTCCCCGACCGATCCATCGTCGGCGTCGACCGCCGGCGCCGAACCCTCCCATCTCCAGGAGCCCCAATGACCGACGCCGCACCCCACCTTCCGCACGATGTGTCCGACCTCTCGCTTGTCGAGGAGGGCGTGCGCCGGATCGAGTGGGCCGAGCGCGAGATGCCCGTCCTGCGTTTGATCCGGGAGCGGTTCGAGCGCGAGAAGCCCCTGGCCGGCATCCGGGTCGGGGCCTGCCTCCACGTCACGACCGAGACCGCGAACCTCGTGCGTACCCTGGCGGCCGGGGGCGCCGAGGTGCACCTCGCGGCGTCCAACCCGCTGTCCACCCAGGACTGGACGGCGGCGGCGCTGGTGGCCGCCTACGGCATCTCGACCTACGCTCGCCGCGGCGAGGACAACGACACCTACTACGCGCACCTCCGCACGGTGGCCGACACGCACCCGCAGATCACCATGGACGACGGCTGCGATCTCGTGTCGCTGCTCCACAGGGAGCGCCCGAGCCAGCTGCCCGAGGTCATGGCCGGCACCGAGGAGACCACGACGGGGGTGATCCGGCTGCGGGCGATGGCCGCCGACGGCGCCCTCGCGTTCCCGGTCATGGCGGTCAACGAGGCCGAGACCAAGCACCTGTTCGACAACCGGTACGGGACAGGCCAGTCCACGATCGACGGCATCCTGCGGGCGACCAACATCCTGCTCGCGGGCCGAAACGTGGTCGTCGCCGGGTACGGCTGGGTCGGGCGCGGGATCGCGTCGCGGATGGACGGCCACGGGGCGCACGTAACCGTCGTGGAGGTGAACCCGGTCCGGGCGATCGAGGCGCTCATGGACGGCTACCAGGTGATGACCGTGGGCGAAGCGGCCTCGTGGGGCGACCTGTTCGTGACCGCGACCGGCAACGTGAACGTGTTCCGGCGCGAGCACTTCGCCGCCATGCGCGACGGCGCGATCATGGCCAACTCGGGCCACTTTGACGCGGAGCTTGACCTGCCGGCGCTGCGCGAGATGGCCGAGGGCCACGTGCGCGACGTGCGTCCCAATGTCCAGGAGTTCGATCTCGGGGGCAAGCGGCTCAACCTCATCGCCGAGGGTCGGCTGGTCAACTTGGGCGCGGCCGAGGGTCACCCCGCCGCGGTCATGGACATGAGCTTCGCCAACCAGGCGCTGTCCGCGGAGTATGTCGCCAGGCACCACGCCGACCTGGAGCCGCGGGTCTACGTCGTGCCCGAGAGCATCGACGCCGAGGTGGCGCGGCTCAAGCTGGCGGCGATGGGGATCACCCTCGATGCGATGACCCCTGAGCAGCTGGCCTACGTGTCGTCCTGGCAGCAGGGAACCTAGGGGTGGCCGACACGGTTTCGGGTTCGCGGGACCCCGCCGGCGACCGGCGCCCGGCCCCGTACGGAAGCTGGGATTCGCCGATCGACATCGAGCTCGTCGCGGGGACCGCCGTCGCGATCGGGGAACCGTGGCTCGATGGAGACGACGCGTACTGGATCGAGAGCCGGGCCGCGGAGGGCGGCCGTCGGACCCTGCTCCGCCGCGGGCTCGATGGCCGGACCGTGGAGCTGACGCCGAACCCGTTCCGGGTCGGCAGCCGGGTCCACGAGTACGGCGGCGGCTCGTATGTCGCCGACGCCGGTCGCGTCGTGGTGTCGTCGGTGTCGGACGGCCGGCTGTGGCGGGTGGACGCTGAGGGCGCCTCGGATCCGGTGCCGCTCACGCCGGAAGGCCCGTGGCGGTACGCCGACGCGCGGTTCGACCCGCGACGGGACCGCCTGTACGCCGTCCGAGAGACCCACGATGCGGAGCGCCCCGACGATCCGCTCCTGGTCCGCAACGAGGTGGTCGCGATCGCGCTCGACGGATCGGACGGGCCGGGCGGGCTCCTCGTGGGCGGCCAGGACTTCGTGGCCGGTCCTCGTCCCTCGCCGGACGGCCGGCTCCTCGCGTGGCTCGAGTGGGACCACCCGGAGATGCCCTGGGACTCGGTGCGGCTGCGAGTCGCCGAAGTGCTCGATGACGGGCTGCTGGGCGACGCGCGGACGGTGGCCGGCGGGCCCGGGATCAGCGTCATCGAGGCCAGCTGGAGCCCGGCCGGCGTGCTGCACGCGGCGTGGGACACCACGGGCTGGTGGAACCTGTACGCGTTCGATGGACCCGACGGGCATGCCGGGCCCGCGCGGAGCCTGGCGCCGATGGAGGCGGAGATCGGCGGCCCGTCATGGCTCCTGGGTGACGCGTCGTACGGGTTCGCCGCCGACGGCTCCATCCTCGCGATCGCGCGCCATGATGGTCGGGCCGGACTGGTCCGGATCGGCGCCGACGGGACCGTCGCTCACCTCGACACCCCGTGGACGGAGTTCGGAGGGCTGCGGGTGCAGGGCAGCGGGGCGCTCGCGACGGCCTCCGGGTCGCATGAGGCCACGGTCCTGGTCCGCCTCGACACCCGGACCGGCGAGGCGACGGGGGTGCTCGCCCGCTCGCTCAGTGCCACCCTTGATCCCGCCGCGCTGCCGGTCGCGGAGCCGATCACGTTCCCCACCGGTGGCAGGGCGACCGCCCGCGCCCTGTACTTCGCCCCGGCCAGTGGCGCCTGTCGCGGTCCGGAAGGCGAGCTGCCGCCGCTGCTCGTCCTGGCGCACGGTGGGCCGACGTCGGCCGCCACGTCGGCCCTGTCGCTCGACCGCGCGTTCTTCACCTCGCGGGGGATCGCCGTCGTCGATGTCGACTACCGCGGCTCCACCGGGTATGGGCGGCCGTACCGGGATGCGCTCCGCGGCCAGTGGGGGATCGCGGACGTCGAGGACTGCATCGCCGCGGCCCAGTTCCTCGTGGCGCGCGGCTCGGTCGACCCACGACGGCTCGCGATCCGGGGCGGCAGCGCCGGCGGATACACCACGCTGGCGGCGCTCGCATTCCGTCCTGAGGTGTTCGCCGCGGGCATCAGCCGGTACGGCATTGCCGATCTGGAGCTGATCCACCTTGACGGACACAAGTTCGAGTCCCGCTATGACGAGGGACTGCTGGCCCCCTGGG
This sequence comes from uncultured Chloroflexia bacterium, assembly GCA_963716025.1. Taxonomy (GTDB): domain Bacteria; phylum Chloroflexota; class Limnocylindria; order Limnocylindrales; family CSP1-4; genus CAIXZV01. The sequence continues at coordinate 140,499 of CAVQSY010000023.1, read as the reverse complement.
ACGAGGAGGGCCGCAAGGTCTTCCGCGAGCGCTCGCCGATCCACCGCCTGGACCGAGTCAGGTCGCCACTGCTCCTGTTCCAGGGGCTGGACGACCGGGTGGTGCCGCCGTCCCAGCTGGAGGTCATGGTCGCCGAGTTCTCCGCGCGCGGGCTGCCGCACGTGGCCATGACCTTCGAGGGCGAGGGTCACGGGTTCCGAAAGGCGGAGACGCGGCGGGCAACCTATCGCGCGGAGCTCGCGTTCCTTGGGCGGGTCTTCGGGTTCACGCCCGCCGACGAGGACGTGGGCCGGCTGGAGATCCCGGGCCTCGCCTGACGCCGGTGGTACTCTCGGCCGGCCTGCCCCAGCGCCCCCAGCGCCCGGAGATCGATGAGCATCCTTGACGCGTCCGAGCACCTGTTCACGTCCGAATCGGTGACCGAGGGTCACCCCGACAAGATGTGCGACCAGATCTCCGACGCCATCCTCGACAGCATCCTCGCGATCGACCCCCTGGCCCGCGTGGCGTGCGAGACCGCGACCACCACGGGCCTCGTGCTCGTGTTCGGCGAGATCACGACCTCGACCTATGTCGAGTTCCAGAACGTCGTGCGCGACACGGTCCGCGACATCGGCTACACGAAGGCCGAGTACGGGTTCGACTACGAGACCTGCGGCACGATGGTCAGCGTCAAGGAGCAGAGCCGGGACATCGCCCAGGGCGTGGACCGCGTCGCGGAGCTGGGTGCCGGGGACCAGGGGATGATGTTCGGGTTCGCCTGCCGCGAGACGCCGGAGCTGATGCCGCTTCCGATCGCGCTGGCGCACCGCATGGCGCGGCGTCTGGCCGAGGTCCGCAAGGATGGCACGATCCCGTACCTCCGGCCGGATGGCAAGACCCAGGTCACCGTCGCCTACGAGCACGGCGTCCCGAAGCAGGTTCGCGCGGTCGTCGTCTCCTCGCAGCAGGATCCGGGCACCGAGGACCGCATCCGCGATGACGTCATCGAGTCGGTGATCCTGCCCGCGATCCCCGCCCACCTGCGCGCGGTCGATCCGGTGATGCACATCAACCCCACCGGGCGGTTCGTCGTGGGCGGTCCGATGGGCGACGCCGGCCTCACCGGCCGGAAGATCATCGTGGACACCTACGGCGGCATGGCACGCCACGGTGGTGGGGCCTTCTCGGGCAAGGACCCGACGAAGGTGGACCGGTCCGCGGCATATGCGGCGCGCTGGGTCGCCAAGAACGTCGTCGCGGCGGGGTTGGCGGACCGTTTCGAGCTCGAGGTGGCGTACGGCATCGGGATCGCCGAGCCGTTGTCGCTGTCGGTCGACTCGTTTGGGACCGGGCGGATCGACGACGACCGGATCCTGGACCTCGTGAAACGGCACTTCGACCTGCGTCCCGCGGCAATCATCCGCGACCTGGACCTGCTGCGCCCGATCTACCGCCAGACCGCCGCCTACGGCCACTTCGGCCGGGACGACCTGGACCTGCCCTGGGAGCGAACTGACCGGGCCGCGGCGCTGGCGGCGGACGCGGGGATCAGGGAGCCGGTCGCGGGCGTCTGACTCGTGCAGGGGCGGTGTCCCGCAGAGGGGACTTGCTAGCGCTGCTCCGCGATCATCCCGGCCATGCCGCCAGTGGTCCCGCCGCCGCTGCTCCGCGCTGACCAGCTGAGCGCGAGCTGCCCGATGGCCAGCATCGCGAGAGTCACCAGTAGCATCATCGTGGCCACCGCGTTGGTCTCCGGAGATACGCCGCGCTTCACCTGGCCGAAGATGAACAGGGGCAGCGTGGACGAGCCAGGCCCGGACACGAACGACGTGATGACGTAGTCGTCGAAGCTGAACGTGAAGGCGAGCAGGAACCCGGCGACGATCGCCGGGACCAGCTGCGGGAAGGTGACCTGCCGGAACGTGCGCCAGGGTGTGGCGTAGAGGTCGTAGGAGGCCTCCACCAGCGTGCGGTCCATCCCCGTCAGGCGAGCCCGCACGAGCAGCAGCACGATGCTGATGTTGAACAGCATGTGGGCCGCGACGATGGTCGGGATGCCGAGTTGGAGGCGCATCCCGGTGAGCCCGTTGATCCACCCGAACGCCGACGCGAACAGGACCAGGGTGGACAGCGCGATCACGATCTCGGGGACGATGATCGAGATGTAGGTCAGGGCGTCAAACCCCATTCGGAACCGCTTGCTGACGCGCTGCAGCCCGAGCGCCGCCATCGTCCCGAACGTCGTTGCCAGGATCGCGTTCGGCAGCGCGACCGAGAAGCTGTTCGCGAGCGCGCCGCGAACGACGTTGTCACCCAGGGCCTCGCCATACCAGCGCAGGCTGAAGCCGGTCCAGATCGTGGCGAGCTGGTTCTCATTGAAGCTGAAGATGACGACGATCACGATCGGCAGGTACAGGAACGCGTACACGATCGCGGTGTGCCCCCGGAGCCAGGCTTCGACCAGCCCGGACCAGCGGTCGATGCCGGGTCGCCTGCGCGGGAGGCGCGCGGCGCGGATTGCAGGCCGACCCGGGGCGGTCACAGCACGCTCACCTCACGGCCACGGCTGCCGCGGTTCATGAACCACACGTAGAAGGAAACGGTCACCAGCATGATCATGATCAGGCCCACGGCCATCGCGGATCCGAACGGCCAGTTGCGGGTCTGGATGAAAGCGTCAACGAGCGAGTTGCCCGCGAGGAAGACGCGGCCGTAGCCAAGGATGGCCGGGATCACGTACTCGCCCATCATCGGGATGAACACCAGGATGCTTCCGGTGATGAGCCCCGGCAGCGCGACCGGGAGCGTGATCTGGCGGAAGGTCGCCCAGCGGGCGGCACCGAGGTCCTTGGACGCCTCGACGAGGGTTCGATCCATCCGTTCGAGGGTCACATAGAGGGGGAAGACCATCAGCGGCAGGTACCCGTAGACGAGGCCCAGCAGGACCGCGAACGGCGTGCCGAGGATGCGGACGTCCGGGTCGCCAACGATGGTGCCCAACATCCCCGCGATGTTGTCCTTGCCGAGGATGATCAGCCACGAATAGGTCCGGATCAGGAAGCTGGTCCAGAACGGGATGACCAGGAGCAGCACGAACAGGCCCTTCCGCCGGCCGGCCCGGGTGGCCATGAAGTACGCCAGCGGGAGCCCGACGAGCAGGCAGCCGATCGTGCCGGTGACCGCCATCCAGAGCGATGTGATGAACGGCTCGAGGCGCTGAGGATTGGTCAGCAGGCGGGTGTAGTTGTCGATCGTGAACGCCGGCTCATAGCCGCCGTTCGAGGCACGGATGCCGAAGCTGAACACGACCACGATGGCAAGCGGCGCCACGAGCAGGGCGAGGTACCACAGGCCGGCGGGCGCGATCAGCGCCGTCGTGAGGAGTGCGGACGCCCCGCGCCTCGCGGGTTCCAGCCTGGGGGTCGGAGTCACCGCTGCCATCAGGTCACCGGTTGGTCGGGCGACGAATCAGCCGCCGATCTTGGACTTGAATTCCTGCCAGATGTCGATGCGCTGCTCGCTGCCGGACGTGTCCACCGCGCCCTCGAGGTTCGCCATCGCGGCATCTGACGGAAAGAACGTCTCGTCCGCAAGGATCTCGGGGTCGATGTACTTCTTGGCCTCGTCGTTGGGCGTCCCGTAGCCGTTGAAGTTGGTCTCCTCCGCCTGGATCTCGGGATCGTGGATGAAGTTCAGGAAGGCGTAGGCGGCGTTCGGGTTTGGGGCATTCGCGATGAGCACCCAGGTGTCGAGCCAGAACAGCGTGCCCTCGGAAGGAACGGCATAGGCGATGTCGGCGGTGTCCGGGTTGGCACGCATCTCGACGATCGGGCCGGTCCAGCCGAGGCACAGGACCGCTTCCTCGGAGGACAGCTTGTCCTGGTACGTGTCGGAGTCGAGGGCCAGGACGTGGGGCGCAAGGTCCAGCAGGAGCGTGCGGACCTCGTCGAGGTCTTCCTTGTCCACCGAGTTGAGCGATTTACCCATCATCTTGAGCGGCATGACGAACACGTCGCCCATGGAATCGACCAGCACGACCTTGCCCGAGTACTTGCCGGTCGCCAGGTCGTAGAACTCCTGCCACGAGGTGACGGGTTCCGTGACGAGCTTGCTGCGGTACAGGATGCCGGTCGTCCCGAAGTCCTTGGGGAGCTGCCACTCGTCGTTGGGATCCCAGCCCTGTCCCTTGAACGCCGGGTCGATGTACTGCGCGTTCGGGATGCGGCTCCAGTCGAGCTTCTGGATGTAGCCGCCCTCGACCATCGCCGGGACGTATTCCGCCGTCGGCGCCGCGATGTCGTAGCCGGTCGCGCCCGCCTGGAGCTTGGCGAGCAGCTCCTCGTTGTTGGCGAAGGTGTCGTACTGGAACTTCTCGACGCCGAACTGCTCCTGGAACTTGGCGATGTTGTCAGGGCTGATGTACTCCGACCAGTTGTACATGTACAGCTGCTTCTCGATGTCGGACGCCGGGGCCGAGGTCGGGGCCGAGGAGCCACCAGCGGTGCTGGGGGCCGGCGCCGTCGGAGAGCCAGAGCCGCTGCCGCACGCGGCGAGGATGGCGCCGGTGCCGATGAGGCCGCTCGCGGCCAGGAAGCTGCGGCGCGGCACGCGGGTGCGGGCGGCGCGCGCAAGGATCTCGTCCAAGGTCTCTGCCATGTCTCCTCCTCCAGGGCCGGGATTGGGACGGTCTCGTCAGGCGACGAGGATGAGGTTGGCTGATGCCTCCCAGCGAATGACGACGGCGTCGCCGGGGCCGATCCCCATCGCCTCGCTCGCTCCGCTGGCGTTCTGGCGCCGGACGATGATCTCGCCCGCCTGGTCTGTCTGGACCCGAAACTCGGTGGTGTCGCCGAGGTAAGTGCCCTGGCGGACCCGTCCCTCGATGCCGTAGCCGTCGCCCGTGATGGGTGTCGCGTGCTCGGCACGCTCCACCCGCATGCGCTCGGGGCGCACGGCCACGACCACCTGCTGGCCAAGTGCCGGCCGGGCGTCGGGGTCCGTGACCGTGCCGGCCAGACGAAGGCCCCGGTCGCATTCCACCAGCCCGCGTCCTGACACCGGATCGTGCTCCATCAACTTCCCGTCGAACGGGTTCGACACGCCGATGAAGTCGGCCACGAACCGGTTCACCGGCCGCTCGTAGAGCTCGGTCGGTGCCCCCTGCTGCTGGATGCGTCCGAGCTTCATGACGACGATCACGTCGCTCATCGTGAGCGCCTCTTCCTGGTCGTGGGTCACGTAGACGAAGGTGATGCCGACCTCCTGCTGGAGCGCCTTGAGCTCGAGCTGCATCTCCTTGCGGAGCTTGAGGTCCAGGGCGCCCAGGGGCTCGTCGAGGAGCAGCACGGTGGGATGGTTCACCAGCGCGCGGGCCAACGCCACGCGCTGCTGCTGGCCACCTGAAAGCTCCCAAGTCCGACGGTTGTCGTACCCGGTGAGGCGAACCAGCTCGAGCGCCTCACCCACCCGGCGAGCCTCGTCGGCTTTCGAGGTGCCCTGCTGGCGCAGCCCGTAGCCGACGTTCCTGGCGACGTCCATGTGGGGGAACAGCGCGTAGTGCTGGAACACCGTGTTCACGTGGCGCCGGTAGGGCGGGACGCCCGCGACCGGCTCGCCGGCGAGGTATATCTCGCCCGCGGTGGGCTGTTCGAAGCCCGCGATCATCCGCAGGGTCGTCGTCTTCCCGCAGCCGGACGGCCCCAGGAACGAGTAGAAGGAGCCGCGCTCAACCGAGAGCCGCATGCGATCAACAGCCACGACCTCCCCGAAGCGCTTGGTCACGTCGACGATGTCGACGTCCGGGATCTCGTCGTGATCTGCGTGGGCGCCGGCGGGATGGCGCAGCGTGTCCGGGTGCGGGGCGAGCACGACGGCGTCTGACACGTGCCGGTGGAATCCCTGTGAGGTGTCGGGCTGCGCCGGTGTCGTCAAACGGTGGTCCTCGGCTCCGGGTCGGCGGCTGCTCGCGGCGTGGGCGGATCGTACGAACCACTGCGCCTCGCGTCAACGCACGGGGCCGATTGGACGCCGATTGGATGCCGAAGGTCCGTTGTGCGGAACGCCCCGTACCCGATCCGCACCCGTCCGCACCCGATCCGCCGCTCCTCCGCCGCCCTCTGCCGGCGTGGAGGTCGCCCGCCGGGTGGCGTCACCTATGATGCCGTGATGTACGTCGTCATCATGGCCGGCGGTGGCGGGACGCGGCTCCGGCCCGTCAGCACCGCCAGTCGCCCGAAGCCCTTCCTGCCGCTGCTCCCCACCGGCGAGACGCTCCTCCAGCGAACCGTCCGCCGTCTCGACGGCCCGGAGCTCGGCCTGGAGCCGGGGTCCGTTGCCATCGTCGCCGCTGCGGAATACGGGCCACTGGCGCGGACGCAGGTCCCCGAGGCGGCGGTCCTGGTCGAGCCGATGGGGCGCAACACGGCCGCCGCGATCGCCCTGGCCGTCCTGGGCATCGACCGCGACGACGACGAGGTGATGGTGGTCCTGCCCGCCGACCATCGCATCGACCCCGCCCGGGAAGGCGCCTTCCGGACGGTCCTGCGGGCGGCCGCCGACCACGTGGCGAGCGGGCGGTTCGGGGTCCCGGACCCCCTGGTCGCGATCGGGGTGCGGGTCACCCGCCCCGCGACCGAGTACGGCTACCTGCGGCCGGTGCTGGCCCGCGCCGAGCGTGTCGCCGGCATCGAGGCCTGCCCGCTCGAGGCCTTCGAGGAGAAGCCGGACCCGGCCCGGGCGCGCGAGCTCTCGAGCCTGCCCGGGATCGCCTGGAATGCCGGGATGTTCGTGTGGCGCCGGGGGGCGATCCGGGCCGCCTTGACGGCGTACGCACCGGACGTCCTGGACGCGGTGGCCGCGGGACTCGCCTCAGGAGACCTCGGCGCGGCGTACCGGACCATCAACCCACGCTCGATCGACTACGCGGTGATGGAGCCGGCGGCCACGGCCGGAACGGTCGCGATGGTCGCGCTGGACGTGGCCTGGACCGATGTGGGCACGTGGCCGGCCCTGCTCGACGTGCTGGGCGCTCCCGGGATCGACGGTGCCGTCATGGAGGCCGGGATTCCCTTCCAGGTGCAGCCGGGCGACCTGCTGGTGGAGCGCGGCCGGGACGGGCTCGTCGTCGTGGAGCCTGCGGGCGGTACGATCACCACCGATCAGCCGGTCGCGCACCTGCGCGGGGCCCGCATGGCCCGCCCCCTCGTCCAGGCGCTGCTCGACCGGTGTGCCGCAACGGAGGACATGGCGTGACCAACCACGCGGAGGCGCCAGCGCCCATCACGATCAAGTTCGGGACCGACGGCTGGCGGGCGCGGGTGGCGGACGAGTACACGTTCGAGAACGTCCGCCGCTGCGCCGACGGCGTCGCACGCTACGTCATCGATCGCGGGGAGCAGGCCAAGGGCGTCGTGATCGCGTACGACCGGCGGTTCGCCTCGGAGCATTTCGCCGCGGCCACCGCCGAGGTGCTGCTTGCGCACGACATCCCCGTCGCGATCTCCCGCATGGGTGTCCCGACCCAGATGAGCTCCTACGAGGTCGTGCAGCGCGGGGCGGCCGCGGGCGTGGTGATCACCGCCTCGCACAACCCCTGGACCGACAACGGGTTCAAGATCAAGGCACCCACCGGGGCGGCTGCCGGGGCCGACATCCTGGCCGTGGTCGAGGCCGGGATCGTGGCCAACGCAGGACAGGCGATCGACCGGCGTCCGTTCGCCGACGCGGAGGCCGCGGGCCTCGTGGAGTGGTATGACCCGTTCGACGGGTACGAGCAGTTCGTGCGCCGGACCATCGACCTCGACGCGCTGAGGGCAGCCGATGCCTCGATCCTCGTGGAGCCGCTCTACGGGGTCGGGTCGGGCTGGATCCCGAGGCTGCTGGCCGGTGGACGGATCCGGGTCACGGAGATCCACAACGAGCGCAATCCGTACTTCGGCGGGGTGAACCCTGAGCCGATCCGGCCGCATGTGGATGCCGCCCTTGCCCAGATTGCGGGCGGGGGGTATGACCTCGGGCTGCTGCTTGACGGCGATGCCGATCGAGCGGGGGCTGCGGACGAGCAGGGCGTGTTCCTCCACCAGCTGGAGGTCACGGGGCTGCTGATGTACTACCTCGCCGAGCACCGGGGCCTGCGCGAGCCGGTTGTCGTGAGCGTCAACAACACCTCGACGGCCGCGACCCTCGGCAGGCACTACGGCATCGAGACCCACGAGGTCCCGGTCGGGTTCAAGTTCATCGGCCCCCGGATGATCGAGACCGGGGCGATGCTGGGCGCCGAGGAGTCCGGCGGGTACGGCTTCGGGATGCACCTGCCGGAGCGAGACGGGATCTACGCCGACCTGATGCTGCTCGACCTCTTCCTGCGCGAGAAAGCCCGCGGGAACGCGCCCGTTTCGCGGGCAGTGGAGCTGTTCCACGAGCTGGCCGGGCCCTCGTTCTACCGCCGCATCGACGTGCACTTCGACCGGCCGTCGTACGAGAGGGTCAAGACGAGGGTCCTGGGAGATCTCCGGGACCAGCCGCCGGCGTCGCTTGCCGGCGAGGCGGTGGTCCGCACCCAGGTCCTGTCCACCAACGACGGCTTCAAGTGGTTCCTCGCCGATGGATCCTGGCTGCTCGTCCGGGCCAGCGGCACCGAGCCGCTGGTCAGGGTGTACACGGAGGCGACCTCCGCGGAGCTCCGCGACGAGCTCGTGCTCACCGGCGAGAAGGTCGTCCGCGGCGGCTGACCGTCCTCCTCGCCCGGGGACGATCTGCGGGCTGACCAACCTCCCCCGCGGGGTGTAGGCTTGGGTCAGCGACCGCCATCACCGGTCCGCGGATCCGACCGGACGGCGGCCCTCGTGGACGCTCCGCGCTGGGGCGACTGGAGGTAGATCGGCGATGCACTCCTCTCTCATCGGCAAGGTCGAGAAGGCGAATCGCTACGCTCGTGAGCTGGACCGCATCTCGCTCGAGCGTGTCGCCCTGACGTTCCGTGGTGACAACGACACCCATCACGTCAGTCTCGATGCCGGCCAGTGGCATTGCACCTGCCACTACTTCGAGAGTTGGGGCTCCTGTGTCCATCTGCTCGCGCTGCAGAAGGTCTTCGGCGTGATGCTGCCCGACGAGGCACAGGTCTCGATCTTCGATGCGACGGCCGTGGGTGCCACCGCCTGAGATCCAGCTCTGACCAGGAGATGACGCCGCCGGCCACCGGCGGCGTCATCGTCACGGGCACCTGGCTCGGGGGCTAGCCGGCAGGCTCGAGGCGCCAGTAGTAGACGGCGCTGCCGCCCCTCGCGAACGTGACCTCCACCTTGAGCGTCCAGGGTTCCATTCCGGTCGGCCCGATGAACGAGACCGGGCCGGTGGTGCCTTGCTCGTACCCGCTGACCGGCCCGGGCCGCCCGCTGCGGATCGGCGCCCAGGCAGCGGTCCACGAGTCGACGGGGACGTCCGGCGCGAAGGACAGGGTCCACGGACCTGCACCAGTGGCCGCCACGCTGGCACGGACGATGATCCATGGGGCGTCGTCGCCTCCGTCTCCCCAGGTGTAGCTGCCCAGTGCGCCGCGGACCAGGGCGTCACTGGCGTCCGCGAGGACCGCCTCGGGAGGGAGTGCCGGCAGGGCTGTGTCCGGTGTCGGCGCGACGGCCGAGGGGGACTCGACAGGCGAGAGGCTCGGCGTGGCCGGCGGCACCGTCGCCGGCGCGGGTGTGGGAGCCACGGTTCCCGCCGCCGACGCCTCGGGGGAGGCGGTGGGCGACGAGAGTGCGGTGCCCGAGGTGCAGCCGGCTGCCAGGACCGCTGCCAGCGTGGCCGCGACGACCCGCCCGGCCGAGAGCCGGCGGATGCGATGGGGAGCGAACGGCCGGGGTGACATCAAGACACTCTCCTGGGACGTGGAATGGACCGGTCAGCGAGCCGTGACCGCCAGCGGACACGTTCCGTTGGGGCACGTTGAGACCGTGACCGTGAGGGGGTTGGACGACGAGCCGCGCAGCCCTTCGTTCGAGGGCCGGCGGAAGATCGCGCGGACCTCCGTTGGGGACTGCAGGTACAGGCTCGCGGTGTAGGTGCCGGCCGACCCCGGGGTCATGGCCAGCGCGTCGGCCCAGCCGGATGAGGTCCGGCGCTGGAGCACGACCACGCGACCCGACACCAGGTTGCTCGACAACCGTCCGGACCCGGCGCTGCGCAGGGTGGCTGTGAACGAGACCCAGCCGGCCCCGGGCATCCAGGTTGCCGACGCGACGAGCGTGGTCTCGCTCGGCACGTCGAGGCAGGTGCTGTAGGGGGTGCTCGTGGTCTGGACGTCGTAGACCTGCTGGAGGGTCGCCACGTCGCACCGGCCGAATGCGTGGGCGTTGTAGAAGGCCTCGGGCTTCACGCGCGAGTAGGTCTGGACGACGGCATCGCCGTAGTCAGAGTCGTCGGGCAGGTTCACGTGATGGTCCAGCCCGAGGACGTGTCCGAGCTCGTCGAGGGTGATGTTCTCGGCGTCGAAGCAGCCCTTGGGGCGGCCCGTCGCCTCGCACCAGCGCAGAGTGCCCCAGTCGAACTGGTGTCCGTTCTCGCGCAGGTAGACGGCGAACCAGGTGGGTGCGTCACGACGGAAGCAGGCGAGGCCGTTCTCGCCGCACGGGGCGCTGACGCCGTAGGTGATCGTCGAGCCGGCGCCACTCGCGTAGTCGAAGGTCGGTGCCTTGCTCTGGTGGGTCGAGTTGGCATCCTCGATCGCGTCCTTGATGGCGGTCTTGATGGCGGCGGGAGGCGTACCGCCTGCGCCCCACCGGTAGGTCAGCACCTGGTTCCGGTCGAAGGGGCTGCCAAGGAACGGGTCCGGCGTGGCAGCCGCCGCGGCCGGGGCGACGATGACCGAGACGGCCAGGGCCAGGGTGATGGTGCGGACGAGATCCTTCATCGGGCTGCTCCCGGGTGAGGGTGGGCGGACGGACCATCCAGGTCCAGGAGGCGGATGCCGGTGCCCCCGGGCCAGTTGCGGGGGACGAAGGGAATCGTCCCCGGCAGGCCTTCGGCACCCGCGGTCGCAGTCGATCCACGGGCGAGGGGCATGCCTGGCTCGGTCATCGTGGCCAGGCCGGCGCCGGCGAGACCCATCACCACCACCTGGCTCCCTGCGGCCTCAACCACAAGCCGGTCGCCCGCCCGTCCGCCGACGGCCGCGGCGAACGCCTCGACGACCAGCGTCGTCCGGCGGCCGGAGGCGAGGTCCACTGCCACGATGGGGCAGGGGAGACCGGCGCAGGCCGCGCGAGCGACCAGGGAGCCCGCAGCGGTTCCGAGGCCGGCCCCGACCTCCCGAACCAGCGTCACAGCGCCGCTCGCCGGGTCCAGCACGCGGACCCGACAGCCTGCCGGGGCGCAGGACGACACCGTGAGCCGTCCATCCGGTGCCAGCACCAGCGTCGTGACGAACGTCGGGCCCAGGAGCCGGTCCGGAGCCAGACCGGCCAGGACGCGGTCTGCGCCTCCACGAAGGGATCGACGCCAGATGCCGAGATCCGCGCGCGTCGCGCGATCAACGCGGTGCTCGTAGAGCGTCCGCCCGTCCTGGGCCAGGACCGCGCTCCGGATCACATCCGCCTCATGCGTCACCACCGTCGCGCAGCGACGCACGACGTCCAGCAGCCAGAGGTGCGACGCGGCTCCATCGTCCTCGCCGGTCAGCACGATGCCGTTCACCGGCCCCGATGCGAACGACTCCGGCGCAAGCTCCAGCGACCGGCCTGCCGCTCCCTCGATCCCGATCGTGAGCGTCCGGCCCGCCAGCGTCCCGGTCCGGTCCAGCACGGGATCCAGGCGGTACCAGGTTGCCGGTCCCGGCGGCACGGCGGCCTGCGGCGCGCAGGGCGGTGGCTCCCAGGGAGGCTCGACGAGCAGTGGGCCCGCAGAGCGCCCAGGCGCGAGCGTGCCGGCGGCGACTGCGACCAAGAGCGGCGAGACGGCCAGCCATCGCGCGAACTCCATTGCTGATACCTCCTCCGGCGGGGTTCGGGTGGGCGGGAGGAGGGCGAGGTGGCCATCGTTGCAGTGACCAATTACCTGCCACTTATGCGGATGCCCGGTGGTACGCTCCGCAGATCAACGGGACCTGCGTGTCCCTGCACATCCGACGCGGTATGGTCGCGAAGCCGGTGCGATTCCGGCACAGTCCCGCTACGGTGACCGCCCCCTGGGGCGGAAGTCCGGTCGCCGACCTGCCGTCGCCGCTCGAGCCTTCGAGAGAAAGGTCAGGCGCATCGTGCGATCAACCGCCTGACCCCCGCTTCGTTCCAGGAGCGAGGGTCTTCCCATTTTTCAGCCCACCCGATTCGGAGTTCCCGCGTGGCCGCACGTCCTTCCCGTTCCATCCCAGCCCTGGCCGGCCTGCTGCTGGCCGCGGTGCTCGCCGCCTGCTCGGCATCGCTGGTTGCGACGCCGACCGTCGAGCCGGCCACCCCGGTCCCGACGACCGCCCCCGTCCCGACCGAGGCACCGACCGCCGTCCCCACCGAGGCACCCGCATTCCCCCTCGACCTGACCGACGACGAGGGCACGGCGGTCACGATCCCGGCCGAGCCGACGAGGATCGTCACCCTGACGCCGGCCGTGACCGAGACCGTGTTCGCGCTCGGCGCCGGCGACCGCATCGTCGGCAAGAGCGAGGACATCCTGCTCTACCCGCCCGAAGCGGGCGCCATCCCCGACGTCGAGAAGTTCGATGGCTCGGCGATCGTCGTCGACATCGAGCAGATCGTGGCCGCCAAGGCCGACCTTGTGATCGCCGGCGGCAACTACGGCACCCCGCCCGACGCGGTGCAGAAGCTGCGCGATCTCGGCATCCCGGTTCTCGTGGTCTACGCGCCGGACGTCGCCACCGTGTTCACGGACATCGAGCTCATCGGTCGGGCGATCGGCGCCACCGACGCGGCCGCTGCCATCGTGGACCGGATGCGCACCGAGTTCGCGGCCGTGGCCTCGGCCGTCGCCGGTGCTCCGACGCCGCGCGTGTTCTACGAGATCGACGCGACCGGCGCCTTCTACGGCCCCGCCGACGAGTCGTTCCTCGCCGAGATGATCTCGCTCGCGGGCGGCGACCCGGTCACCACCGGCTCCCCGGACAAGTACGACATCCCCGCGGAGCGGCTGCTCGAGGCCAACCCGGAGGTGATCCTCCTCGGCGACGCCGCGTACGGCGTGACCGCGGCCGACGTCGTCGAGCGTCCAGGCTGGGACACGATGACCGCGGTCAAGGATGGGGCGATTCGCCCGATCGATGACACGATGATCACCCGGCCCGGTCCGCGCCTGTTCCTGGGCCTCCAGCTCTTGGCCTCGACGATCCACCCGGATCTCGTGATCCCGTCCTCCAGCCCGATCCCGCCGGTCCCGTGACCTCATCCGCGGCCCTGGCAGGCGACACGGGGGCACGGCTCCTGGCCGCGTCACGTCTTCGCGACCGGCGGACCGTGCTCATGGTGAGCGGAGTCGTGGTGGCGGCGATCGGCGCTGCCCTGGGCGTCGCCCTTGGCAGCGTCGCGGTCCCGGTGGGGGACACCGTCACCATCGTCCTTGACCGGCTCCTCGGCACGCACCTGTCGACCGCCGATGCCGCGGTGGCGGCCATCGTCTGGGACCTCCGGTTGCCGCGGGTGCTGACGGCGATGGCGGTTGGCACCGGGCTCGCCGTGGCGGGCGCCACGTTCCAGGGCCTGCTTCGGAACCCGTTGGCGGATCCGTACGTGCTGGGCACGGCGTCGGGTGCCGCCCTCGGCGCCGCCCTCGCGCTCCTGATCCCGGTACGAACACTCGTCCTGGGCTTCGGGCTCGTGCAGGTGTTCGCCTTCGTGGGCGCGCTGGCCGCGATCACCACCGTGTACCGGCTGTCGCGTGTGAGCGGCCTCGCGCCGCTCACCAGCCTGCTGCTGACCGGCTACGCGGTGGCGTCGCTCCTGTCGGCGGGGCTGGCGATGGCGATGTATGTCTCGGGCGCCGCGCTCCGCCAGATCTTCAACTACCTCCTCGGCAGCTTCCAGATGGCCTCGTGGGAGCGCCTGCTCGGCGCGTTGCCGATCGTCGTGTTGGGAACCATCCTGATCCTGTCGAGGGCCAAGTCGCTCAACGGGCTGCTGCTGGGCGAGGAGCCGGCCAGCAACCTCGGCATCAACGTCGGCCGGGAGCGGGCGCTGCTGCTCGCGCTCGCATCGCTGGTCACCGCAGCCGCCGTCACCGTCAGCGGGCTCATCGGGTTCGTCGGCCTCGTGGTGCCCCACGTCGTGCGCCTCCTCACGGGCCCCAACGCGCGGTCCGTGATCCCGATCTCCGCGATCTGGGGCGCGAATCTCCTGGTCTTCGCTGACCTCGCCGCGCGGGTCCTGGGCGATATCCCGGTGGGCGTGGTGACCGCTGTCATCGGCGCCCCGTTCTTCCTCGCGCTGCTGCGCCGGGCCCGGACCGGCTACGAGCTGTGAGCGGCGCGGCGCTCTGGGTCGATGGCGTGACCGTGGTGGCACGGGAGCGGGCCATCCTGTCCGACGTATCGTTCCGCCTGGAGCACGGCGAGCGGGTCGCCCTGATCGGGCCCAACGGAGCCGGCAAGTCCACCCTGCTGCGGGTGCTGGCGGGGGTCCTCCGGCCGGCCGTCGGCCGGGTGGAGCTCGACGGGGCGCCGATCACCAGCATGGAGCGATCCGCCGTCGCCCGGCGCCTGGCCGTGGTCCCGCAGCAGACGGCGCTCCCATTCTCCATGCGCGTCGAGGAGGTGGTGGCACTCGGACGGTTGCCGTACGAATCCGCGCTCCGCGGCGCGGGGCCCGCCGATCGCGCGGCGGTCGCGGCGGCCATCGACCGCGTGGGGCTCGGCCATCTGCTCGGCCGTGACGCCCGCGAGCTGTCGCTGGGTGAACGGCAGCTGGTCCTCCTCGCGCTCGCCGTCGCCCAGGAGGCGCCCGTGCTGCTGCTCGACGAGCCCACCGTGCACCTGGATCTGCGGCACCAGGTGGAGGCGATGGAGCTCCTGTGCGATCTCAACGAGCGTGATGGCACGGCGCTGGTGGCGGTTCTGCATGACCTGGGGCTGGCCGCGCACTTCTTCCCGCGCCTGGTGATCATCGAGCACGGACGGATCGTGGCCGACGGCCCCCCCGACGAGATCCTGACGGACGACCGGATCCGCGACACGTTCGGGGTAGCGCCGGGGCTGGTGCGGCTGGCGGCGGGAGTCAACGGCGGCTGAGACCGGGTGAAGGGCGCTGGTCGCGGGGTGCGCCGACGCACCACGACGGCCGGCCCGGTACCCTGTCACCGTGCTCTCGCTCCGTGCCGCCGCCTGTGGTCTCGCGCTCACGCTGCTGTTCGCCGCGTGCGGCCCCGCGGCGCCCTCCTCGGGTGCCACGGCGGGATCGGATCCGACGCCCCGCGCGACGCCGGCGCCGGGTGAGTCCGCCTCTCCGCTGGACACGGCCCCGCCGTCCGCGAGCGAGCCGTCGGCCTCGGGCGAGACCCCCACCTCGACCGATCCGCCCGCCGCCACCGACGAGCCCACCCCGACCGAGATCCCCAGCGATCCGCCCGAGACGGTTGAGCCCACCCCGGTCCCCGGCACCGCCGACGCCTGCACGGGCACGGACAAGAACCGAACCTTCTACGAGGAGCTGGCAGCCAAGGTCGAGTGGACGGTCCTCTGCGGCGTGCTGCCCAAGGGCTGGTTCGTGTCCCAGGGCTACTACCGGCTGGCGAACGGGGGCAAGCTCGTGATGTCGTACAAGGGCCCCGGCGGCTCCACGCTCGCGCTGTCCGAGGGTGCCTGGTGCGCCACGGACGACGGATGCGTTCCCGCAGGCTCGACGCTTGGGGGCGCAACGCTGGGGCCCCTTGCGGGCACCCTCTACCAGGCCGCTGACGGTTTCGCGATCCACGTTGCCCCGGGCGAGAACCCCTCCTGGCTGATGACCACGACCGGCCTCGACCAGGCGACCACCCTCGCCCTCGCCGCGAAGCTCGCCGAGGTCGGCGGCTAGGGGTTCAGCGGCGCCGGATCACCCAGACCGCGACGAGGAAGACCGCGGCCACGATGCCGGCGAGAGGGACGAGCACGATCAGCAGGTTGACGTCCATTGAGGTGATGCTCCCTAGTACAGGAGCCTGCCGGTGATCGCCACCACGACGGGCAGGGCCAGCAGGACCACGACGATGAGGCTGGCGACGGCTTTCACGCGCGTCGACCAGAGGCGCGAAGCCCACATGAAGAGCAGCCCGACGGTCGGGCCGATGAACGGCAGGAACACGGAGCCGACTGTCAGGAACAGGATCGCAAGGATCTCCGTGGCACCCCACGAGCGCGTCGGCGCTGGCGCTGCTGCCCGAAGGTCCGGCCCCGGCCCGTCGCCCTCGTTGGCCACGATCTCCTCCGGTGTCCCCAGGCGCTCGAGCACGTTGCGCACCGAGACGACATCGCGAGCGCCCGAGGCAGCGAGGGCCGCGTCGATGTGCTCTGCCACCTCGCCCTCGAGCTCCTCGCGGCGCGCTGCCGAGAGGGGCCACGAGGCCGCCCGCAGCCGCCCCAGGTAGTCGGTGATCAGGGCCTCAGCGTCCACGGGTGTCCCCTTCGTTCGTGCCGGTGAGCAGCGCATCGACGGCGTCAGCGAAGCGCCGCCAGTCGTTCGCGAAGGCGTCGAGGGCCCGGCGACCCTCGTTCGTGATCCGGTAGTAGCGGCGCGGTGGCCCCGATTCCGACTCGCGCCACGTCGTGGTCACGAGCCCGTCGCGGCGGAGTCGGGCGAGGAGGGGGTAGATGGTCCCCTCGCTGGTCAGGAGGTTCCCGGCGGCGGTCAGGGCGCGGACGATGTCGAAGCCGTAGGACTCCTCGTCCCGCACCAGGGCCAGCACGCAGTGCTCCAGGACGCCGCGCCGGAGCTCGGCCAAGGGGTTACGTGTCGTAGCGGGTTCCATGCGACGCAAGGTAGTCCACGGCTGACGGATTGTCAATGCCTGGGACGGGGGGCGGACGATGTGCCACGTGGCCGTTCTCGCCGGCGCACAATGGCCTCATGCAGATCACCGACTTCGAGCTGGAGCGCTTCTTCGCCCGGTACGAGTTCGCCGTCCGCCACCTGCTCTGCGCCTCGGATGTTGAGGGCTGGCCGATGGAGGACCTGCTCGCGCTCGCGGATGGTGAGACCGCCGCCATGTGGCGGGACCTCCGCCTGGGCTACACGGAGGCGCCCGGCCACCCGCTGCTGCGAGCCGAGATCGCCACCCTGTACGAGTCCGTCAAGCCCGACGAGGTCGTGGTCTTCAGCGGCGCCGAGGAGGCGATCTTCATCGCCGCCAACGTCATCCTCCGGCCCGGTGACCATGCGATCGTGGCCTGGCCCGCGTACCAGAGCCTGCACGAGGTGGCCCGCGCCGTGGGCGCGGAGGTGACGCTCCACGAGCTGCGATCCGAGAGCGGCTGGGCGGTGGACCTGGACCGGCTCCGCGAGCAGGTGACGCCGCGCACCCGCCTGATCGTGATCAACGTGCCCAACAACCCGACCGGCTCGATCCCGGACCCGGCCACGTACCGCGCAATCGCGGACATCGCGGCGGATGCCGGCGCCACGCTCCTGGTCGACGAGGTGTACCGGTTCCTCGAGCACGATGGCCTGGCGCTGCTGCCGGCCGGCGCCGATATCGGGCCGCACGGCGTGAGCCTCGGCGTGATGTCCAAGTCGTTCGCGCTCGCCGGGCTCCGGATCGGGTGGCTGGCCACGCACGACGCGGGGCTCCTGGATCGCGCCGTGCGGTTCAAGGACTACACCACCATCTGCGCGTCGGCGCCGGCGGAGATCCTGGCGCTCGTGGCGCTGCGTGCGCGGGACCGGGCGCTGGCGCGCTCGAGGGGGATCGTGGACGCGAACCTCGCCCTGCTCGACGCATTCTTTGCCCGCCAGTCCGACCGGATCGGCTGGGTGCGTCCTGGTGGCGGCCCGGTCGGGTTCCCGGAGCTGCGGACGGGCATTCCCGTCGACCGCTTTGCCCAGGACCTGCTCGAGTCCGAGGGCGTCCTGATTGCGCCGGGTTCCATCTTCGGCCATCCCGGGCCCCACTTCCGGCTTGGTTTCGGACGCACCGACATGCCGGTCGCGCTCGCGGGGCTCGAGCGGTTCCTCGAGCGCGGTGCTGGCGGGGAGCGCTGACGATGGCCGACTGCTGTGGACGTGACGACGCGCGGGTCCGGGCCGAGCTGGAGGGACCCGGATCCTGACCCTGTCGCCGATCGGCCCCCGGTCCGGGGACCACCGGCCCCTCGAACCGGACGTTCCGGCCCTCCGCTCCCGCTGGTCGGTGGGGCATCCTCGCGGAGCCCTCACTGCACGGAGTCCTGACATGCGTTCTCGCGCGCCACGCCGCGCCGTCTTCCGCCTGGCCCTGGTCATCGTTCCGGCCATCCTGTTGATGCCGGCGCTCGCCGGCTGCGGCGCGACCCCGGATGTCCCGGGGGCGGATGGGACGACCGTGGGCGCCGGGGACGTGGTGACCGAGTTCCGCGACCTTGCGCCGTTCACCCGTGTCAGCGTCGGTGCCGGGCTCAAGGTGATCATCGGCGAGGCGGCGCAGCAGGAGGTGACCCTCGGGGCCCAGCAGAACCTGCTGCCGGCCATCCGGACGGAGGTCGTTGAGGGCCAGCTGATCGTCACCATCCCGTCCCCGGGCGTGACCGCGACGCAGCCGATGACGCTCACGCTGCGCATGACGCAGGTCGAATCCGTCGCCCTGTCGGCCGGGTCGGTGGGCTACCTCGAGCACACCGGCGCGGCGCTCAATCTCGACGTCTCGGGTGGAGCGGAGATCACCGCGATCGGCGACACGACGGATCTCACGCTGACGGCGTCGAGCGGCTCGCATGCCCGGCTTGGCGAGCTGGTTGCCGAGCGCGCCGAGATCGCGGTGAACGACGGGTCCTCGGCGGAACTCACCGTGGTGACGGCCCTGGCCGGCACGGCCGATGGTGGCGCGACGGTCACCCTGACCCGCAAACCGGCCCAGGTCAGCGTCTCGACCGCTTCCGGGGCCACGGTCCAGGGAGACTAGCCCCGGCGGATCGCGCCGCCGGGAGCCCTCCGGCGGCGATCAGGTCCGCTTGCGCGGCAGGTCCAGGAACGGCAGCTCCACCACGGTAGCCGCCACGCGGCCACGGCGCCCCTCGACGGTCCACTCGACCTGGAGCGCCGAGCCGACTCGCTCGTGGCGCGCCGGCACGTAGGCCAGCGCGATCGCCTGCTTGAGGATCGGGCTCCAGCCGTGCGAGGTCGACTTGCCGACCTGGCGGCCGTCGGCAAAGACCGGCACCGGTGACCGGTCGACGTACGGGCTGAGCCCCGGCGGCAGGCCCTGGGCGTCGAACAGGCCCTCGATGTCATACCAGTCGAGCTGCAGGCCGACGAGCCGACGATCCGGACCCCCGGCGGCGACCTCCGCGGCCAGCGCGCGGCGGCCCACGTAGTCGCCCTTGTCGAACGAGACCAGCTTGCCCAGCCCCAGCTCGAACGGGCTGTAGTTTTGCTCCGGGTTCATCGCGTGGCGCGCCGACGTGTAGTCGACGTCGAGCATGATCAGGCCGGCCTCGAGCCGGACGACATCGAGCGCGTACATGCCGGCGGGACGGATCGCATAGGCCTTGCCCGCGGCGAACAGCGCGTCCCAGACATCGGGAGCGCCGTCGGCCGGGACCCAGAGCTCGTAGCCGAGATCGCCCGTGTACCCCGTCCGGCTGACGTCGATGGCCACCCCGCCGACCGTGGCGGCGCGACGGCGGAAGTAGCGGAGGTCCTCGAAGCTCTCGCCGCTGGCGGCTTCGAGCACATCCCGGCTGAAGGGGCCCTGGAGCGCGAGCGCGGCGACCGCCTCGGAGACGTCCTCGATCTCGACGTCCAGCCCGGCAGCGTTGAGGGTGAGCCATCGGTACTGCGGGTCGGCCGCCGTCCACCGGAGCTCCTGCTCGCCGACGCGATGCACCGTTCCGTCGTCGATGACCTTGCCGTGCTCGTCGCACCACGGCGTGTAGAACACCTGCCCGACCTGCATCCTCGACGCATCCCGGGTGATGACCCGGTCGGCGAGGCGGAGGGCGTCGGGGCCCGCGACGCGGTACTTGTACAGCGGGCTGACGTCGATGACGGCGGCCGCCTCGCGGATCGCGTTGTACTCGATGTCATGGAAGTCGGCGTACACCGAGGAGGCGAAGTAGCCCGCCCACTCGCGCCACTGCATCTTCCGGTTCATGGCCGCGGCGCGGGGATGGAACGGGGTGCCGACGCTCACGAGGACCCTCCAGGCTGGTGACCGGCCAAAGTATGCAGGAGATCCATGCAGGCCGGATGCGGCCGCCCGGTCGCCTGGGGCCTCAGAGTGCGCGAACCGGGATCGTCGGAGAGGTCATGCGCTCGTCGAAGGTCACGATGACCTCGCACCGCGCATGTTCGGCCGCGGCCGCGATGATCGCATCCGGGATGCGCCGCGCCGAGGCCCGCATCGACCACCGGATCGCGGCGACCGTGGTCGCCTGGTCGGCGTCGATGAGCTCGACGTTGTCGCGTGTCAGGAAGCGCACCAGCCCTTGCGCGAGCGCCGGGTTCGTTGCCCCGTAGTCCGAGCGGAGCACGTGGACGAGCTCGAGCAGGGCGGCCGTCGACACGACCAGCGAGTCGTCACCATCGACCACGCTCGCGGCGGCGAACGCCCGGGCGGGGTCGTCCTCGGCGAAATACCGGATCAGGACGCTCGTGTCGACGAACATGCGGGTCATCAGCCGTCCTCATGGTGGCGACGGCTGTCCTCCTCGAGTGCCTCGCGGATCTCGTCAGCCCGCCTCGCCCATGCCCGGTCCCTCACCGCCTGCCAGTCCGTGATCGGCGGCCGGGCCGGATCCCGGAAGAGCCCGAGCAGTGAGTCCCGGTGCGGCCTCGGGATGAACTCCACGACGAGCCGGCCGTCCTCCACCCGCTCCACCGCGCGATCGCCGGGCTGGATGCCCAGCCGCTCACGGACGTGCTTGTCGATGGTGATCTGGTACCGCTCGCCCACGACGTTCGACATACATTCCATCATGAATATGAAAGTCGGTCCACAGTATGGCGCAGAGCACAATTCTCAGCAAAGGCTCATGAAGGGGTGGGTACCATCGCGCCGGGCTGCCTTCCCGGGGCCCGGACCGCCAAGCTGGGCCGCGGTCGCCACACCGGCGCAGCGATGCTCTGCGATCTTCCCTGGGGTCACCCGTGATGCGGCGTTCCATCTCCCTCGTCGCGGTCTCGGCGGCGTTCCTCCTGGCTGCCTGTGGCGGCGGCTCCGGCGGTGTGCCGACCGCGGCGTCAGGCGCACCCGACGCGCCGGCCGCTTCCGATGCTGCCCCGGCAGGCGCCTCGGGCGACCAGTTCGGCGGCGACGTTTGTGCCGCCCTCACCAAGGCCGACATCGAGGGCGCGACCTACCAGCAGGGTCCCGCCACCTTCGACAGCACGGATACGCAGAAGGATGCGAACGGCAAGGCCGTCGTGTGCCAGTACCTCGTCACGTTCGGCGACAACCCCTCGGTTGTTGCCGCTGCCGTGACCTTGTTCGATGACAGCGAGGCGACCCACCGCAACCAGGTGTTGCTGACCAGCTCACCCGAACCCGTCAGCGGCGTCGGCACGGACGCCAGCGTGGTGATGGCCGCCCCGGGCTGGTACGAGGTCTGGGTCACGGCGGCCCACGGCAAGTTCACGGTGGCCGCCCAGGACCAGGCGACAGCCATCGCCCTGGCAACGATCGCCGCGGGGCGCGACTGAGCGAACCCCCCCGGGGGAAGATGGGACCGGGTAGCGTGCCCATCGAAGCCGCGCGAGCGATCCTGACCGGCGCGGGCGGCGCTCGGTCTGCCACGATGGGCGTGATGCGCACGAACCCCTTCGACGGCCACGAGCACCGCCGCCCTGACGTTGGCGTTGACGAGGCCGCGCGCCTGTTACGGGTGCACTTCGGACGGGAGGGCACGCTCCGCGAGCTCGGCAGTCACCAGGACCGCAACTACCTGGTGACCACGCCGGCGGGGGAGCAACTGGTGCTCAAGGTCGCCCGGCAGGGGCTCGCTCGTGCGGCGCTCGAGGCCGAGAATGCCGCGATGCTCCACGCGGCTGGGGCCGGGCTCCCATTCGCGGTGCCGGTCCCGCAGCCGGCGCTCGATGGATCGCTCATCGCGGGCGCGGTCACGGCGGCGGGCGACGCCCATGACCTGCGCCTGGTCACCTGGATCGCAGGCGAGCCGCTGGATGCAGCCAGGTACCTGGCGCCGCCAGTGCTGCGCGCCCACGGTGCGATGGCCGCGCGGATCGCCCAGGCGCTCGAGGGGTGGGATCATCCCGCGCTCGATCGTGCGCTCCAGTGGGACGTCCGGCACGCGGGCGCGGTCGTCGCGGCCCTGCTGCGCTTTGCCACGACGGAGACGCGCCGGGCCCTCGCTGAGCGGTCGATGGAACGGGCTGCGGCTGCGCTGGAAGCCCTGGCGCCGGCGCTTCGCGTGCGCGTCGTGCACCAGGACGTCACGGATCTCAACACCGTTGCCCGCCGCGACGCGAGCGGGCGGCTGATGCCGGTCGGGCTCATCGACTTCGGCGACCTGTCGCGGACCTGGCTCGCCGCCGAGCTGGCGGTGACGATCGCGGCGGACGCGGTCCACGATCTCGCCCGGCCGCTGCAGCTCGCCCGCGAGATCGCCCGTGGGTTTCTGCCCCTGCTCCCGCTGACCGAGCCGGAGCTGGCGGCGACCTGGCCGATGGTGGTGGCGAGGTCCGCGGCGGTGGCGATCAGTGGCGACCAGCAGGGCGCCCTCGAGCCGGACAACGCCTACGTCCACGCGACACGGGACGAGGAGTGGGCGGTGCTCGAGGCCGTCGCCGGCGTGCCGTTCCCGCTCGCAACCGAGGTGTTCCGGGATGTGGCGGGTCTGGAGCGGGTGGCGCGGCCGACCGCCAAGCTCGCCGTCTCGCCGATCATGCCGGGGCTGGACGAGGCGGACGTCCTCGACCTGTCCAGCACCTCCGACGCGCTGCCCGGTGGGGCCATCGGCGACCCGGGTGCCGTCGCGGGCCTTGTCGCCGCTGCCGGCGGACGGGCGCTCGGCCGGTGGGGGGAGGCACGCCTGGTCGAGACGGTCCTTGACACGGCCGACGAGCCCGCGACGGTCCACCTGGGGATCGACCTGTTCGCGCCGGCGGGCTCCGCGGTTGAGGCGCCCATCGGTGGGCGGGTCCGGCTGGTGCGCGACGGCGTCGTCATCGAGGCCGGGCTGTTCGACCTGCGGCTCGACGGGCTGGCGGCCGGCATCGCCGACGGCACCACGGTGGCCGCGGGCGATCCACTCGGCACCGTCGCCCCGATGGGGATCGATGGGCTGTCGCCGCACGTCCACGTCCAGCGGATCGACGACCCGGGGCTCGACGCGCCGCGATCGGCGTTGCCGTCGCTGGCCGGGGCATGGCGCCGGCTGTGCCCGGACCCGTCCCCGCTGCTCGGCCTGCTGCCCGGTGAGGCCGCTGCCCCGCCCGACGACCCGGCGGTCCTCCTCGCCCGTCGCGACGCGGTCCTCGCCCGCGTCCAGGAGCACTACTTCGAGGCGCCGCCCCGGATCGAGCGTGGCTGGCGCCACCACCTCGTCGACACCGAGCGGCCGCGCGTATGTCGACGTCGTCAACAACATCGCCGTCCTCGGCCACAGCCACCCCGCGGTCGAGGCCGCCGTCCGGCGCCAGCTGCGCCCGGCTCAACACCAACTCGCGCTTCCACTACGAGCGTGATGGTCGAGTACGCGGAGGCGCTCGTGGCCCGGTTCCCGGCCCCGCTCGACACCGTGTTCCTCGTCAACACCGGCTCCGAGGCGAACGAGCTGGCGCTGCGGCTTGCCCGTGCGGCCACCCGCGGCACGGAGGTGCTCGCCGTGCGCGGCGCGTACCACGGCTGGACCGCTGCGACCGACGCCATCACGACCTCGCAGCTGGACAATCCGCGCGCCGTCGGGACCCGGCCTGCGTGGGTCCACGCGGTCGAGGCACCCAACACGTATCGAGGCCTCCACCGTGGTCCCGACGCGGGCACCGCGGTACGCGGACGACGTCCGAGCCGTGCTCGCCGGCCTGGCGGACGCCGGTGTGCGGCCGGCCGCGTTCATCGCCGAGGCCCTCTTCGGCAACGCGGGCGGTGTCGTCCTGCCCGACGGGTACCTGCGCGAGGTCTACGCGGACGTCCGGGCGGCGGGCGGCCTCGCGATCGCCGACGAGGTTCAGACCGGCTACGGCCGGCTCGGGGCGGATGAGTGGGCGTTCGAGCAGCAGGGCGTGGTGCCCGACATCGTCACCGTGGCCAAGGCCGCCGGCAACGGGATGGCCGTTGGCGCGGTCATCACCACTCGGGCGATCGCGGACGCGTTCGCCGCCGAGGGATCGTTCTTCTCATCGGTCGGCGGGTCGCCCGTCGCCTGCGCCGCGGGGCTCGCCGTGCTCGAGACCATCGACCGCGACGGCCTGCGCGACAACGCCAGGGTCACCGGCGCCCATCTCAAGGCCGGGCTGGAGTCGGTCGCGGTCGGCCGCCCGATCGTCGGTGCGGTCCACGGCATGGGGCTCTACCTTGGCGTGGAGCTCGTGCGCGACCGCGAGACGCTCGAGCCGGCCGCAGAGGAGGCGCTCGCGATCTGCGAGCGGATGCGCGAGCTCGGGGTGATCATCCAGCCCACGGGCGACGGCAACAACGTGCTCAAGGTCAAGCCGCCGCTGTGCCTCACCCGGGAGTCCGCGGACCACGTGATCGCCGCGCTTGACCGGACCCTGGACGAGGGCTGGTAGCGCTGCCCTGGTCAGCCCCTGGCGTCGGCCCGATGTCGGCCACGTGTGCCGCGACGTGGTCGGCCGTCACCCGGAGGTGCTCCGTCGGACCGTATGGGCGCGAGCCCCGCCGGTATGGGATGAGCCCGAGCGTGGGCGAGCCGATGTCGCGCCGGATCGCCGCCTGGGCGGCATCGAGCCGGACGACCAGCGCATCGATCTCCAGGTGCCCCAGCGATGCGCGAGCGCGCTCGCCCAGGACCGCGTACGTCCCGCGCAGCGGGGTCGGTGCGCGCCCCGCCGCGAGATCCACCACGTTGCGGGCGAAGCTCTCGTGCCAGAAGACGACGTGCGCCAGGACC
Source organism: uncultured Chloroflexia bacterium (assembly GCA_963716025.1). Taxonomy (GTDB): domain Bacteria; phylum Chloroflexota; class Limnocylindria; order Limnocylindrales; family CSP1-4; genus CAIXZV01. Next base: position 115,328 of record CAVQSY010000023.1, on the reverse strand, counting down.
ATCCGGGCAGACCATTCGCCCACAGCGGTCACGTCCGGGTCCGGCCGCGCCCGGACCGCCGCGGCGAGCCTGGCGACCACGTCCTCGAGATCCGCGAGCGCCTCGGCCGTCTCGGCGCTCACCCCGCCGGCTGCCCGTAGGCAAGGACCGGCACGCCGTGCCCCTCGAAGTCGCGCGGGTTGCGGGTGACGATGGTGGCACCGAGACTCCAGGCAACACCGGCAACCAGGGCGTCCGCAAGGCGGCGTCGTGACGTGCGTCCGCGGTGGCGGCGGGTTGCTCCGGCCCAGCGGGCGGCGTCGGGCGACGTCGACACGTACTCGAGCGCCCGGATGAGCCGCTCGATCACGGCCAGCTCGAGGTCGCTCCCCTTCGAGGTCGCTTCGGCAACGACCGCATCGCACGTGTAGATGTCGCCCGTCTCCTCGAACAGTTGCAGAAGCAACGCTGACGCACCGTGCACGCCGACGGCGTGGTCGACCAGCACCGTCGTGTCAAGCAGGTACGGCATCGCCGCCTTCTTCCGCGGGCCAGAGCTTCTCGTCGCGGTCCCAGCTGTCCCGAAGCTCGCGCAGGATGCGGTCCGTCTCCTCCGGCGCCTCTCCCCAGGCCTTGGACCCCTTCAGCACGCCCGCCGTCTCCCGGACGACCTTGATCGCGTTGTCCCGGCGGACCTGCTTCGCCACCAGGTCCGCGATGTAGGCGCTCCGCCCACGGGGTCCGGCGACCTCGTCCACGAGCGCCAGGACGTCCTCGGGGAGCGTGATGTTGGTTCGCACCAGGGCCAGCGTGTGCACCTCCGTGTGCATCGGATCGCACACACGATAGCACACGCATCACGCCTCGGAGCTCGCCGGGCGCCGCGTCGGCTAGACTGCATGGGCTTGATGCAGGCTGGATAGCGACCGCCACGGGCGCGTCGCCGGGACCGACTGGAGGGTTGGCGTGCCGCAGCGCTACGACGCGGTGATCATCGGCGGAGGGCACAACGGCCTCATCTCCGCCGCCTACCTCGCGCGCGCCGGCCTCAAGGTCGTGGTGCTCGAGCGCCGGCACGTGCTGGGCGGCGCCGCCGTGACCGAGGAGATCGTCCCCGGGTTCCGGTTCTCGGTCGCCAGCTACGTCGTGAGCCTGCTCCGCCCGGAGATCATCCGCGACCTCCAGCTGCCCAAGTTCGGCCTGGACATCCTGCCGCTCGACGGCACGTTCACCCCGCTGCGCAAGGGCGAGGGCCCGGGCTCGACCAAGCGGAAGCCTGTTGGCGACTACCTGTGGCGGGTCAACGACCACGGCCGGACCATCCGCGAGCTGCGCCGCTGGAGCAAGAGCGACGCCGAGGCGTACGAGGAGTACGGCCAGCTCATGGTGGACATGGCCCGGTTCATCAAGCCGATCCTCGGGATCGTGCCCCCGGACCCCACCGACAACGACCCGCGTCCGCTGCTGCCGCTGGCCAGCCTCGCCCGCCGCTTCGCCCAGCTGCCGGAGCGCCAGCAGGCGGTGTTCGTGCAGCTGATGACGATGTCCGCCAAGGACTTCCTTGACCAGTGGTTCGAGACAGACCCGCTCAAGGCCACGATGTCCGCGTCCGGGATCATCGGCACCTACCAGGGGATCAACTCGCCCGGCACGGCCTACGTGCTGCTCCACCACTACATGGGCGAGATCGACGGCGCCTTCCGGGCGTGGGGCATCCCCAAGGGCGGCACCGGCGGCGTCTCCTACTCGATCGCCCGCGCCGCACAGGCCCTGGGCGCCGAGATCCGCACCGAGGCTCCGGTCGCGCGGATCGTGGTCAAGAACGGCAGGGCCACCGGCGTCGCGCTCGAGAGCGGCGAGGAGATCGAGGCTTCGGTGGTGCTGGCCTCCACGGATGCCAAGGTCACCTTCCTGGACCTGCTCGAGCCGGGCTCGCTCCCGGCCGAGTTCGAGCAGGAGGTCCGCCGCTTCAAGTTCCGGGGCAGCTCGGGCAAGGTCAACCTCGCGGTGGACCGGCTGCCCGACTTCAGCTGCCTGCCGGGCGAGGGCGAGCATCTCCGGGGCGCCATCAGCTTCAGCCCGTCCACGCGCGAGATGGAGCAGGCCTACGACGACGCGAAGTACGGCCACTGGAGCAACCGTCCCTACGTGGACATGATCATCCCGACCCTGGTCGACCCGGAGATGGCGCCCCCCGGCAAGCATGTGATCAGCTGCTTCGTCCAGTACGCGCCGTACAAGCTGGCGCCCGAGCTGGGCACCTGGGACGACAACGGCAACCGCGAGGCGTTCGGGGACGCGGTGATCAACCGGATCGCGGAGTTCGCCCCGAACATCCGCGACATCATCATCGGCCGCCAGGTCCTCACGCCCCTCGACATCGAGCGGACGATGGGCCTCACCGAGGGCAACATCTTCCAGGGCGAGCTGACCCTCGAGCAGCTGTTCTTCAACCGGCCGGTACCCGGATACGCGCGGTTCCGGACGCCGGTCCAGAACCTCTGGCTGTCGGGCTCGTCCACGCACCCCGGTGGTGGGCTGATGGGCGCCAACGGGCGCCTTGCCGCGCTCGAGGTCCTCAAGTCCCGCGGCCGGAAGGTGGCCTGACGATGGCGGAGACGATGAACCAGTACGACGCGATCGTCGTCGGGGCGGGGCACAACGGCCTGACCGCGGCCGCATACATGGCCAGGGCCGGCCTCCGGGTCGTGGTGCTCGAGGCACGCCCGATCGTGGGCGGTGCCGCCGTGACCGAGGAGCTGGGCGGGGTCCGCGTGCCCTCGCTGGCCCACACCGTCGGGCGCCTCAAGCCGTCCGTGGCGCGCGAGCTGGACCTCGCCGGTCACGGACTGGCGCTGGTCGCGCCGGAGGTCCGGGTCTTCGCGCCGCAGGCCGACGGGCGGGCCGTGACCCTGTACGCGGATCTCGCCAGGAGCGTCGAGGCGCTGCGACCGATCTCCGAGGACGACGCCACCGCGTTCGTCGAGCATGACCGGCGCGTGCGCTCGCTGTCGCGGTTCCTGGCGGACCTCGGCGAGGAGGCGCCGCCGGACATCAAGGGCCCCGGGTTCGGGGACGCCCTCCTGGGCCTGCGCCTCGGCCGCGCGTTCCGGGGGCTCGGCAAGCACGATGGCCGCACGATCCTGCGCGTGCTCGCCATGGCGGTCGCGGACTTCGTGGCCGAGTCGTTCGCGTCCGAGCCGATCCGCGCGACGACTGCCTGGCGCGGCGTGCGCTACACGGCGATGGGCCCGTGGTCAGCGGGCACGACGTCCGTGCTGCTGGCCGATGCCGCCGGCAATGACGGCGGGGCGGCGGGCGAGACCGTGTTCGCCAAGGGCGGGCCGGGCGCGCTCTCTGAGGCGCTGGCCTCGGCGGTCCGTGCGGCCGGCGGCGAGATCCGGACCGGGTCGCGGGTCGTGGCCGTCACCACCCGCGACGGGGCGGTCGCCGGCGTGGCCCTCGCGTCCGGCGAGGAGATCGCGGCGCCGGCCGTGGTGTCGGGCCTGGACCCCAGGCAGCTGCTCACCAGGCTGGTGGACCCGGTGACGGTGGGGCCGTCGATGCGCTGGCGCGCGGGCAACATCCGGACGCCGGGGACGGTCGCCAAGGTCAACCTCGTGCTCGACGGGCTGCCCGACTTCCCCGCGGCCGGCGGCGACAATCGGAAGCTGCGGGGCCGGATCCAGGTCGGCACGACGTCCATCGACCATGTCGAGCAGGCGTTCGACGCCAGCAAGTACGGCCTCCTGCCGGCATCCCCGGTCCTCGAGGCCACGATCCCGTCGCTGGTCGATCCGTCGCTGGTTGCCGGGGCACCGGAGGGCACCCAGGTCATGAGCTTGCTCATGCAGTGGATGCCCCCGAAGCTGTCCGCCGACGAGTGGTCGGGGCGCCGCGACGAGGTGGGCGACCTGGCGATCCGGACCCTGGAGACCGTGGCGCCTGGGCTGGGGTCCCGGGTCACGGCGCGGCAGGTGCTCACGCCCGCCGAACTCGAGGCCGAGTACGGACTCCCGGGCGGGCACCCGCTCCACGCGGAGCCGGCGCTGGACTCGTTCTTCCTGTGGCGGCCGCTCCTCGGGTGGGCCCGCTACCGGATGCCGGTCGAGGGGCTGTACCTCGCAGGGTCCGGCGCGCACCCCGGCGGCGGGGTGACGGGCGTCCCCGGTCGGAACGCGGCGCGCGAGGTCGTGGCGGACCGGAAGAAGCGGCGCCGGTAGGCGTTCGCCCGATCAGCCGCCGAGCAGCTTGCCGAGGCCTCCCAGCGGTGAGCTGGGGCCGGCGTTCGCCGCGTCCGACAGGCCCTTGAGCATGCCGCCGATGTCAAAGCCCTCGGCGGCGTCGCCGTCGGGGACCTTGCCGTCGGGGGTCAGCGCATCGATGACCGCCGGCAGCGCGCTGGCGAGCAGCGGCAGCAGGGCGTCGATGGGCAGGCCGCTCTGCTCGGAGAGGGAACGCACCTTGTCATCGCCGAGGGCCTCGCCGAGCTTGGCCGGCTCGACCTGGCCGTTGCCGCCCATGCCGACCCAGGACTTGGCGACGTCGTCGAGCCCGCTCTTGCCGAGCGAGTCCAGGAGACCCTTGAGGCCGCCCTGCCCGCCAACGAGGCCGCCGATGGCCCCGACGATGTCTCCGCCCCCACCAGCGCCGCCGCCCGTGACCCCTCCGAGCATCTTGCCGAGATCGTCCATCCTGCGCATCTCCCTCGTCGTGGGTGTCGTGATCTGAGGGTCCATCCTCGCATCTGCGAGCCGGTCGTGCGCTCGACGGGCTCGCAGCCTAGCGACGGTCCATGCGGGCCTCGTCGCTGAGGCGCTCCTCCTCGGCGCGGCTGGACTCCGGGACGGCCTCGGGGCCGGCCTCGTGCTCCAGCGACCAGTCCCACTCGCGCAGCTGGCGGAGCAGGCGGCGACCCGTGAGGTCGAGGTGGATGGGGGTCACGGAGATGCGCCGGTTGACGACGGCGTTGAAGTCCGTGCCGGGGACGGAGATCCCCGACGGCGGCGGTCCCCCGATCCAGTAGTAGGGGAGGCCACGCGGGTCGAACCGCCGGATCAGCTCGTCCTGGTAGACGCGCTTGCCGACCCGGGTGACCTCGAAGCCGCCGCACTCCTCGATCGGGACGGCGGGCACGTTGACCGACACCAGCTCGCCTCGCCGGAGGCCGTGCTCGAGGATGTTCCGCGCGACCACCGCCGCGGCCTTGGCGGCGAGCGCGAAGTCGATCGGATCCTCGTACTCCTGGCTGATCGCGAACGCCGGGGCCCCCAGGATCACACCCTCCATCGCGGCCGAGACGGTCCCCGAGTAGGTGATGTCATCACCCAGGTTGGCGCCGTAGTTGATGCCCGACGCCACCAGGTCGAAGCGCTCATCGAAGTAGCCCAGGAACGCGAGCGAGACGCAGTCGGTGGGGGAGCCGTCGACCGAGAAGCCGGTCGAGCCGTCCGCCAGGGTCCGCTCGCGGACTCGGAGCGGGCGCATCAGCGTCTTGGTGTGGCCGACCGCGGACTGGTTGAGGTCGGGGGCCACCACCGTGACGTCGCCGATCGGGTCGAGAGCAAGCTTGAGCGCGAGCAGGCCGCGCGACTCGATCCCGTCGTCGTTGGTGACCAGGATCCGCGGCCGGCTGGTCCACGACCCGAGCGGCCGTCCCACGCGCTTGAGGGCACGTCGCTTTCCACGCGGCCCGGCGACGGGCTCGCCGCGCTCCTTGTCGAGGTCGCGGCGCTCGGACCGGGCCCGTTCGCGGGTCATCTCCGGAGCATCGGGCGTCGCAACGGTCTCGCGGTCCGCGGCGGCCTCCTGGTCCGTGGGCGTGCTCCGCGCGCGCTTCGGGCCGGTCGCTCATGCCGGCTCCGTCCCTGGATCGATCCTCGGGCGAGCGGACGGGGTGTGCCTGAAGCGTCTTCGCCGCGAGGACCTCGTCCATGTCCGCGTCCACGCCTGGAACGGGTTCGCGTGGCCGTCGGACCGCCCGGCCCTCGCGCCGGGCGACGCGCCTGGCGGCCCGGTCCGCCACGGTGCCGTGCTCGTGCGACCTGGCCACCCAGTGGAAGAACAGCGCGGAGATCACGGCGGCGATCGGGATGCCGAAGACCGCGCCGGCGATCCCCGCGATCCGCAGGCCGACGACCACGGATCCGAGCACCACGATGGGGTGGATGCCGACGGCACCCGCCATGAGCCGCGGCTGGAGGACGTTCATGGTCACGAACCACGCGACCGCCATCAGGATCAGGACCGGCACCACGGGCCCGTCGGGCGTGAGCAGCACCACCAGCACAGGCGGTGCCCAGGACACGAACGGGCCGAAGAACGGGATCATCTGCAGGAGGCCCGCGATGACCGTCGTCACCGCCGCGTACTGCAGCCCGAAGACGACGTTCACGATCGCCGTGAACACGCCGAAGACGACGCCCATGATCAGCTGGCCCCGGAGGAACCCGCCGAACGAGTGCGCGACGCTGGCCTGGAGCACCTTGGCCTGGGGCACGTAGGCCGGCGGCACCAGCCGGAACAGGAAGGCCAGGATGTCGCCCCGATCGAGCGCCATGTAGATCGACAGGATCACCAGGATCAGGATGTTGCCCAAGATCCCGATGCTGGCGACCGCGACGGACTGGAGGGGCTGGATCAGCTCGCCGGCAAACACCTGGAGATTGCTCACGATCACCGGCGCCTGCGCGACCAAATCCACGTTGAGGCCGAACGACGTGAGCCGCGCCTGCAGGTCCGCGAGAAGCGATGCCAGCTCGGCCTCGAGCGTGGGCGCGTCACGGATGAACTGGGTGATCGAGGCCAACAGCGAGGCGGAGAGCTGGATGATGATCCCAACGACGATCCCCACGATCGCCACGTAGACCAGGATCACCGCGGCGGCCTGAGGGACCATCGGCACTCTGGCGACGGCCCTGATCAACGGCAGCAGGGCGAACGCCAGCAGCCAGGCGAGGAAGAACAGCAGGATGATGTCGCCGAAGGCGGTGAGCACGGCGCCGGCGTCGCTGACCACCACGAAGGCAAGCGCGACCACCGCCAGGACCAGGACGGCATTGAGCAGCCGTCGCTGGCGTTCCGTGAGCAGCTCGTCGGGCATGCACGAAGCCTACGACGATCGATGCTGTGGGCGCGAGGGGTTCTAGCGCAGCCCCATCTTCGACTTGACCTCGGTCATGGTCGCCTCCGCCAAGGGCTTGAGGCGGTCCGCGCCGGCCTCGAGGATGCCGTCGACCTCGCGTGGGTTGGCCATCAGCTCCGCGTAGCGCTCGCGGGCGGGGGCGTAGCGATCGATGATCCGCTGGGCGAGGAGCTTCTTGGTGTCCACGCAGCCGGTGCGCGCGGTGCGCTCGCCGTCCTGGATCTCCTCCCAGTCGTCGCCGAAGAAGCGGTGCAGCCCACAGACGTTGCACACCTCGGGGCGGCCCGGGTCCGTGCGGAGGATCCGCTGCGTGTCGGTGACCATGCTCATGACCTGGCGCCGGATCTCGTCCGGCGAGGCCAGGATCTCGATCGTGTTGCCGACCGACTTGCTCATCTTCTTGACGCCGTCGGTGCCCAGGACGATCGGGGCGGCGGTGAAGACCGCCTGGGGCTCCGGGAACGTCTCGCCATAGCGGTGGTTGAAGGCCCGCACGATCTCGCGCGACAGCTCGAGGTGCGCCGCCTGGTCCTTGCCCACCGGAACCATCGAGGCCTTGTAGATGACGATGTCGGCCGCCTGGAGCACCGGGTAGGTAAGCAGGCCGTGGTTCACGTCGTCAGGCTGGTTGGCGATCTTGTCCTTGTACGTCGGCGTCCGCTCGAGCCAGCTGACCGGCGTGACCGTTGTCAGGAGCCACATCAGCTCGGTGTGCTCGGGCCGGTGGCTCTGGACGAACAGCGTGCAGCGCTCCGGGTCCACGCCAAGCGCGAGCAGGCTGGCCGCCAGCTCGCGCGTGCGAACACGCATGGCCTCCGGGTCGTGGGTGCTGGTCAGCGCGTGGTAGTCGACGATGCAGTAGATCGCCTCGTACTCGTACTGGAGCATCACGTAGTTCCGGATCGCGCCCAGGTCGTTGCCCAGGTGGACGATCCCGGACGGCTGGATGCCCGAGAAGATGCGAGGACGGGGTGCCGGTGCCTCCGCCGGGGCGGGGGTCGGCATGAGCGCTGTGGTCATTGCCGGCGAGTGTAGCCGAGCGGAGGGCCAGGCAGATCCGGTGCGGTTCTCGCGCTCGCCCACTCGCGTTCGCTACCATCGCGCCCACACCCTCCTGTTGCGAGAGTCCCTACCGTGAGCGTTCAGCCCCTGCGCGTCGGCGTGATCGGCGCCGGCACCGTCGGTCGCGAGGTCGTCCGAGCCTTCCTCGAACGGTCGCCTCGACTCGTCCCGGAGGACGGCGCACCGATCCTCCTGACCGCGGTCGCCGAGAAGTTCACCGATCGTGCGATCGCCGGCGGGATCCCGGCGGAGCTGCTGACGGATGCCCCGCGCACCTGGTCGCGAGCGATGACGTGGACGTCGTGGTGGAGACGATGGGCGGCGACGAGCCCGCCCACACGCTGGTGGCTGCCGCGCTCGCGGCGGGCAAGCACGTGGTCACCGCCAACAAGCACATCGTCGCGCACCACGGCCCGGAGCTGGAGCGCCTCGCCCGTCACAGCGGCGCCACCTTCCGCTTCGAGGCGGCCGTCGGTGGCGGGATCCCGGTGCTCGGGCCGATCGCGCAGGACCTGGCCGCCAACCGGATCTCGCGCGTGCGCGGGATCGTCAACGGCACCACCAACTACATGCTCAGCGCGATGACCCACGAGGGCCGCGAGTACGCGGAGGTGCTCGCCGAGGCCCAGGCGAAGGGGTACGCGGAGTTCGACCCGACGGCTGACGTGGAGGGGCTCGACGCCCTCAACAAGCTCGTGATCCTGGTGCGGCTGGCGTTCGGCGCCTGGGTGCCGCTCGACGCCATCGACAACCGGCCCGGGACCACGAGCGGGACCCCTGGCCGTCCCGGCATCACCGGCGTCACGGCGGACGACGTGGCGGCGATGACCCGCGAGGGGCGGGTGCTGCGCCTCATCGCCACCTCGCGCCTTGCCGAGGACGGCGGCATCGAGGCATCCGTGGTCCCGACGGCGGTTCCGGCGGAGCTCCGCGTTCGGGCGGTGCGACGGGGTGCTCAACCGGATCGAGGTCGATGCGATCGCCGGTGGGCCGCGTCGCGTTCGAGGGCCCGGGTGCCGGCGGCCCGGCAGCCGGTGCGGCCGTGCTGAGCGACCTCGTCTCGATCGCCCGGGGGCTCGGGTCCACGTGGGCCGGCTCGGCCGCTGCGACGGAGCTCTCCGGCGATCGAGGTCCGGCCGGTGGCCGCCGAATGCGTGGCCGCGCCGTCGGGTGCCTGCTACCCGGTCGGGGACTGACCAGCGTGTCCGCCCCGCTGCCGCCCCGGCCCAGCCTCGTCCAGCGCTATCGCGAGTTCCTGCCGCTGACCGATGCCACGCCCATCGTCTCCCTGGGCGAGGGCGCGACGCCGCTGATCCCGGCCCGGCGCCTCGGAGCGAGCATCGGGGTCCCGAACCTGCACCTCAAGTTCGAGGGCATGAACCCCACCGGCTCGTTCAAGGACCGGGGCATGGTCATGGCCGTCGCGAAGGCGCTCGAGGAGGGCGCACGGAGCGTCATCTGCGCCTCGACCGGCAACACCTCGGCATCGGCCGCTGCCTACGCCGCCGCCGCCGGTCTCGAGTGCGTGGTGGTCCTGCCCGCGGGCAAGATCGCGCTGGGCAAGCTCTCCAGGCCCTCGTATTCGGCGCGCGGGTGGTCAGCGTGGACGGCAACTTCGACGACGCGCTGCGGGTGGTTCGCGCGCTGTCGGAGCAGGACGAGCATCCGATCACGCTGGTCAACTCGGTCAACCCGTACCGGCTCGAGGGCCAGAAGACGGCGGCCTTCGAGATCTGCGACGACCTCGGCCGGGCGCCCGACATCCTCGCGATCCCGGTCGGCAACGCGGGCAACATCAGCGCCTACTGGCGGGGATTCCGCGAGTACCGCGATGCAGGCCGTGTGGATGCCGTGCCGCGCATGTGGGGCTTCCAGGCCGCGGGCGCGGCGCCGCTCGTGCTGGGGCACCCGGTCGAGGCGCCCGAGACCATCGCGACCGCCATCCGCATCGGCAACCCGGCGTCGTGGGACCTCGCGATCGCCGCGCGCGACGATTCCGGCGGCCGGATCGATGCCGTCACCGACGAGCAGATCCTGCACGCCTACCGGGAGCTGACGCGCCTGGAGGGCGTGTTCTGTGAGCCATCATCGGCGGCGTCCGTCGCGGGTGTGACGATGGCGGCGGCGGCCGGCGAGGTCGATCCCGACGCGCTCGTCGTGTGCGTCCTGACCGGAAACGGCCTCAAGGACCCGCACACCGCCGAGAGCGGCCTCCGCGTGGAGATGCTGGAGGCGGAGCCCACCGTCGCGGGTGTTTCGAAGGCCCTCGGCTGGTGGTGATGCCGTCGGGCAAGGTCCCGATCGCCAACCCGCCGATTCCGCCGCCAGCGTCGCTCGACGAGGCCGCCTGGGCGTCGCTCGTCGGCCGCCGCCTGGTGATCGACGTGCCCGCCTCCACGGCGAACCTCGGCGCCGGCTACGACTGCCTGGGCCTTGCGCTCGACGTGTGCAACACGGTCTCGGTGGAGGTGGTCGAGGACGGCGGTGGCCTCTCGATCGACGTCACCGGCGAGGGCGAAGGCGAGCTGCCGGCCGTGCGGGACAACCGGTTCGTCGCGGGACTCGAGAGCGCGCTCGAGGCGTCCATCGGGCCGCGGCCCGCGGCAATCGGCTGGCGGATCGGGATGCACAACCGGATCCCGCTGGCCCGCGGCATGGGCTCGTCGGCAGCGGCATCGGTCGGCGGCGTGGTGGCCGGTCACGTGCTGGGTGGACGGCGTCTCACCGAGGGCGAGCAGCTCCGGCTCGCGACCGCCCTCGAGGGACATCCGGACAACGCTTCCGCGGCGCTCCTGGGCGGGTTCGTGGTGTCGGCGCACCTGGGCGAACGGGTGGAGGCGGTCCGGTTCGACGCCCCGGACGGGCTGCGCGCGGTGCTGTTCATCCCGGAGCGGCGCCTGTCCACGGCGGACATGCGTCGCGTGCTGCCGGCCGAGGTCCCGCTGCGGGACGCCGTGAGCAACATGAGCCGCATCGCGATCGGCGTGGCCGGCATCGCGAGCGGCCGGTACGAGCTGCTGGCGGACCTCACCGTGGACCGCATCCACGAGCCGTACCGCTCGGTCGCCTATCCGCAGCTGCCGCGGCTCACGGGCGCCGCCCGGGCGGCGGGGGCGCTTGGCGCGTTCCTCTCGGGCGCCGGATCCACCGTGCTGGCGTTCGTCGCCCCGGGTGCGGACGCCGGGCCCGTGGAGCGCGCGCTCGCCGGGGCTGCAGCGGCGGTGGACCTTGCCGGCCGGACGGCCATCGTGTCGCCGCGGAACGCCGGCCCCGAGGTGGTGGAGCGCGGCTGAGGTTCGCGCCGCGGCACTCGCGCGCCGGCTGGACCCCGCGCCGCGGCACTCGCGCGCCCCATTGTCTGGGGGTCAGCAGTCCCGACCCCGGCACGTCGAGGTCGTGCTTGCGGGGCACAAACGCAACCGGAATCCATCCATCTGGCCCAAGTTTCGGGTCGCATTGTGCCCCACGGACAGGAAGCCGACGTCACTTCGCTGATTCCACTGCCTGGCAGACACGGGCGCCTGTCCGGCGCCATCAGCGCCGAGTGCTTGCTGCGGAACACCGGCCCGGAGGGGGTGGAGGGCGGCTCTGACGTCGTGCGCGCGGCGGGGCTCTACCGGCCGTGGCAGCCAACGGAAGGCTACGGGAGCCGGACCTCCGGGGCCGTCATCCCGGCCGGCACGAACTCGTCCGGCAGTGGCTCGCCGTGAACCAGCGACACCGGGATGACGCCACCCCACGCGGGCCACGTCTCGTCGCCGTCGTCCTCGTGCAGGCCCTCGGCGCGCACCTTGGCCGAGGCCTCGGACAGGTCGATCCACAGCACGGAGGTCGCCTTGCGATCCGAGGCGGACATCGGGCGGAGCTGCGACCAGCGGCCAGGGAAGAGGTGCTCCACGAACGCTGCGAGCGCCGCCTCGGCCTCGGCGTCGTCGGTGACCAGGTGCGCGGTCCCGAGCGCCATGACCGACCGGTAGTCGAGCGAGTGGTTCATCCCGGTGCGCGACAGGACCAGCGCATCGAGGTGGGCCACCGTGACGCAGACCCGTTGTCCATCGGTCGCGCGGAGCATCCGGCTGGCGGCGGACCCGTGCCAGTAGAGTCGATCCCCCTGGCGCCAGATGGCGGTGGGTGTCGCGTACGGCTGGCCATCCTGGACCCACGCGACGGTGCCGGCGATGGCGGCGTCGAGGATCGCGTCCACCGTCTCCCGGTCATACCGGCCACGCTTCGGCTTGCGGCGGACACGGACGCGATCCGACGGCGGGCCGGGCAGGACGCCCGGCACCGGGTCCGCGTGGCGCGCGGCGCTCACTTCCGGTACACGATCCAGAGCGTGACGCCCGTGGGCGGTGGCGCGTAGCCGTAGGCCGGGTTTGGGGCACCGGCGCCTGTCGACACCGCGCCGATGTTCGCGATGCGCCAACCTTCGGGCGCCCGTCGCGCGGCGTCGGCAGCCACCCAGTCCCACAGTGGATCACCCAGGGTCGTGTCGGCGGTGACGAGGAGCTGGTCGTCGCCGATGAGCCGTTCCTTCATCGAGGCCTCAATGCACAGCTGCGTGGAAGTGGACGGGGACAGGGTACGCGGCCGCGGTGGCGCCGGGAGCGCCGAGTTGACGCCAGACCGCCCGATCGCCCGACCACGCCGAGTTGACGCCGCCGTGCAGACTGCGGGCATGGACGGGTTGACGCGCGCGATCGGCGACGGGATCACCGGTCTCGTGGGCGGGGCCCTGGGCTTCATCTGGTCGGCGTTCAGTGGGATGGTGTCCGCCCTGGGTGCGGCGCTGCCCGCCGGCGCGCTGCCGGTCATCGTCGTCGCCCTGGTGCTGATCGTGTTCTGGCGGGTGCTCCGGCACTGAGCCGGCGCGCATCCGGTCAGGGTCGTGCGCGCTGGTCCCCGTCGCTCCCCGCGTCGTCCGCGCGGCGTGGCCCGCCCTGCGCCGGCGGCGTCCAGGAGCGGTCCGCGAAGCGGAGCTGGCGCTGGATCAGGTCGTCGTCGAGGCGGCGGGCATCCTCGAGCAGCAGCTCGCGGTCCCGGGCCTGCTCGTCGGCGACCGCCCCCGGATCCGACCCCGGATCCGACCCCGGATCGGTGATCGGCTCGCGATCGGCGCTCGAGGCTGGCTCGTCGGGCGGCTCACCGCCGCCCAGCAACCGGCGAAGGAATCCCATGGTCAGCCTCCGTGCTCCGGGCCCAGGCCCATGAAGGCAAGGACCTCGCCCCACGCCAGCGCAGATGCCTCCCCGAACGCGGCCTGCTTGCGGTCGAAGAACGAGTGGGGCGCATCCGGATAGGTCACCACGCGGTGGCCGACGCCGGCCGCCCCGAGCGCAGCCTGGAACGCCTCGACGGATGCAGAATCGATGCCCTGGTCGGCCCCACCGAAGATCCCGAGCACTGGCGCGTCGAAGGTTGTGGCGACGTCGGCCGGCGCGGGGGTGCCGTTGCTCGACTGGCCGGTGGGCCAGCCGTAGAACCCGACGACACCGGACAGGCCGAGCCCAAACCCGTCGCTCAGGAATGCGAGACGCCCGCCCATGCAGAACCCGACCGTGAACACGCGGGTCACGCCGGTCGCGGTTCGAAGATGCGCCACCGCGGCTGACACGTCGGCCCGGAGACCCTCGTAGGTCGTCTGGGGCACGTGCGACGCCCAGTCGAAGCCCGGCCCCCGGTCGCCGATGCCGGCGGTCCGCCCGAAGTAGTCGATCGCGATCGCATCGACACCGTGCTCGGCGAACCGGAGGGCAAGGTCCCGGTAGTACGCGTGGAGGCCGCGGACGTCGGGAAGCACGATCATGCCGGCGCCCGTCGGCTCGGCGGCTCGAGCCACGTAGCCGGCGAATCGGTTGCCGTCAGCGGCCTCGAGGTCGAGCTCCCGTGCATCGAGCGAGCCGCCCTCGATTGGGGCGATCGGGGGCCGGGAGTCATGGTCGAAGCACACGGGCGGACACCTCCGGGAGACGGCACGACGGCGGAGTGGCCGCCGCCGGGTCCGGCTGATTGTGGCGCACGCGGACGGTGAACGGTGCCGGGCGGGTGGTGCGCGGCTCCGCGCCTCCTCGTTCGGCCGGGTTCCGCACCCCCTCTTGTAGAATGCGCGCCATGCCCAGCCCCCTCATCGTGATGAAGTTCGGCGGCTCGTCCGTGGCCGGCGCCGAGCGCATCAAACGCGTTGCCCGGCGGATCGCCCGTGAGCGCGCCAACGGGTCGGACCTGGTCGTGATCGTGTCCGCCATGGGTGACACCACCGACGAACTCCTGGCCCTCGCCGCGGCAATCACCGACGAGCCGGACGCCCGCGAGTTGGACATGCTGCTGGCCACCGGCGAGCACCAGAGCGCGACCCTGCTGTCGATGGCGTTGCAGTCGATCGGCGTGCCGGCGATCAGCCTCACCGGACCCCAGGCGGGCATCACCACCGACGGCCGCTACGGAAGGGCGCGCATCGCGGGCATCGACCCCCGCCGCGTCCGGGCAGAGCTGGTGGCGGGCAAGGTCGTGATCGTCGCGGGCTTCCAGGGGATGAGCGCCGCGGCCCTCGAGCACATGGAGATCACCCCCTCGGCCAGCGACGTCCACGGCGCCGAGATGACGACCCTGGGCCGAGGCGGCTCGGACACCACCGCGGTGGCGCTCGCCGCCCAGCTGCGCGCCGACCGCTGCCAGATCTTCACGGACGTCAAGGGCATCTACACCGCGGACCCGCGGATCGCCACCGATGCCAGCCAGCTCCCGGTCGTCGGCTACGAGGAGATGATGGAGCTCGCCCACCAGGGCGCCCAGGTCATGCAGGTGCGGGCGGTCGAGCTCGGCTGGGTCAACAACGTCGTCATCGAGGTCCTCAGCTCGTTCGAGGACGCTCCCGGCACGCAGATCAGGGAGGACCCGCTCGTGGAGCAGCGGAACAAGGTCCGGGGGATCGCCCACGACCGCAACGTCGCCAAGATCACCCTGGTGGACGTGCCCGACAAGCCGGGCGTCGCCCGGGGCGTGTTCGGCCCGCTGGCCGAGGACGGCATCAACGTGGACATGATCGTCCAGAACGTGGGCCACGGCGGCTCCACGGACCTGTCGTTCACCGTTCCTCGCGTAGAGCTCGCGAAGGCGAAGAGGATCCTCGACCCGCTCGTCCGCGAGCTGGGCTTCCGCGACATGACCACCGATTCGGCGGTGGCCAAGGTGTCGATCGTCGGCGCCGGCATCCACAATGCGCCGGGCTACGCGGCGACCATGTTCGGGACGCTCGCCGACGCCGGGATCAACATCGAGATGATCTCGACCTCCGAGATCCGGATCACCACCATCATCTCGGAGGACCGGGTGGAGGAGGCGGTGCGGGCGCTGCATGCCGCGTTCCAGCTGGAGCAGCCCGAGGGCGTCGAGGCGGCCGGCGCTGCGGCGAGCTGACGGCGTCCGGGTGTCGGGAACCGGTCCGGGACGGGCGATGCTGAGCCGCGTGGAGCGGTTCTCGTCGGTCGGCAGCACCAACGATGAGGTCCGGGCGTGGCTGGCGGACAACACGCCAGAGGTCTGTCTCGCCGTCGCCGATGCGCAGACGGCGGGCAGGGGGCGGTTCGACCGGGAATGGATCTCCCCACCGGGCGCCGCACTGCTCCTCTCGCTCGGCTTCCGGCCGACGTGGCTGGAACCGGACCGGGCGTGGCGGCTGGCGGCGACCGTCGCCCTCGCCATGGGCGATGCGGCACAGGACACCGCGGGACTGCCGATCGGCTCCGTCCGCCTCAAGTGGCCGAACGACCTGGTGATCGAGGCCGCTGGCCCGAACGCCCTGCTCACGGGCGAGCTCACCGCCGGCGAAGCCGCCGCGCGCATCGCCGGACCGCTCGAGCTGCGCAAGGTGGCCGGAATGCTGGGCGAGACCGACGGCCTCGGGACGGAGGATCCGCGGGTCGTGGTCGGGATCGGGATCAACGCGGACTGGGAGCGGGCCGACTTCCCGCCCGATATCGCCCATTCGATGACCAGCCTCCGCGAGGCATCGGGCGGCCGCCCCATCGACCGTGGGGAGCTCCTCGAGTCGTTCCTCGATCACTTCGAGGGCCGCCTGGACGCCCTGCGCGCCGGCTACTTCGACATCGCCGAGTGGCACCGGCGCCAGGCGACGACCGGACGGATGGTGACGCTCCAGGCCGGCGACGGATCCGCGTCGGAGCCGCAGCTCGCCGTGGGCGTCGACGCGTCGAGCGGCGCGCTGGTGCTCGAGGACGCTTCGGCCGACGGAGGTGAGCGCCGGATCCATGCCGGAGAAGTCATCCGGGTCCGGCTCGCGGACGCCCCTGCCCTGATGGGTGGGGTGTAACGCGATGGCTCGCCCGGTGTTTGGAACCCGTGAGCGTCACCCGGGATCCGTCGTCGTCCTCGACCGTGATCGTCATCTCGTCGAGAGCGCGCGCCGGGATCCCGCCCAGTTCGACGCCCTGTACCGGAAGTACCTGGCCCAGGTGTACAGCTTCGCCCTCTACGAGCTCGCCGACCATCATGCCGCCGAGGATGCCACCGAGCGCACGTTCCTCCGCGCGCTGGCGGCGCTTCCCCGGTTCCGGGAGCAGGCTCGTGCCGAGGACGGCCCCGAGGCCTCCTCGTTCCGCGTCTGGCTGTTCCGGATCGCCCGCAACGTCGTGGCCAACGAGCGGCGCGCCCGCCGCCGCCGCCCGGCCGAGTCGCTGGACCTCGCCCTGGGTGCCGGCCTGGCCGTCTCGGACGGGACGGACCTCGAGGCGCTCGCGGTGACGCGTGACCAGGCGTCCGAGGCGCTTCGCGCGCTCCAGTCGCTCCCCGACGACCGGCGCCGGGCCCTCACCCTGCGCTTCGTGGACGAGATGAGCACGGCCGAGATCGCCGGGGTGCTCGGCCGTTCGGAGGGTGCCGTGCGCGTGCTCATCCACCGGGCGCTCGGCGCCGTCGCGCGCGAGCTGGGTCACGACCGGGGCTCGCGCGGGTCCGACTCGTGAGCGCGCCGCGACCGCCGGACCGTGACTTCGACCAGGTCGATGCGCTGGTGGCGGACCGGTACCTGGACGCGCTGCTCGCTGCCGGGGACCGGCGGGCGCTGGACACGCCGGCGGACCCGGGCCTCGACATGGCGCTCCGCGACACGGTGCAGGTCATGCGCCGCTCGCTGGTGCGCGTTCATCCGTCGTTCCGGTTCGAGGAACGCCTTGCGAGCCGCCTCGCCGAGCTCGCCGAGGCCCGGTCGCGGACCAGCATGGCCGACGCCCGCCGGGGGACGGTGATCGCGTTCCCGGGTGCGGCGGCGTCACCCGGGCGGGTCCTCGACGCCGATCCGCTGCTGGCGGCGATCCTCGACGGGGACGTTGATCCCACCGACGAGACTGCCCTCGACCGCGCAGGCCTGCTGGGCCAGGGACGCCGACCCCTGCTCGTCGGCGGCGCGATCACCTCGGCGGCGCTGTCGATCGTCGGCGTCGCCATCGTGGCCTGGCGCGCTTCCCGGCCGGTGACCCGGGCCGGGGCGGCGACCGCCATGACCCGTGCCGCCCGGGCGGCGCACGCGCGCCGGGCCGCGGGCCTCGCCGCGGCCCTCCCCGGAAGGCCCGCCTGATGCCGGTCAGGTTCCCGCAGTTCCGGGCACGCCGGGACGCGATCCCGGACAAGATGTGGACTCGATGCCCATCGTGCGAGGAGCAGCTGTTCAACAAGCACCTCGAGAAGGCGATGAGCGTGTGCCCACTGTGCGGGCACCACTTCCGTCTCTCCGCACCGGTCCGCCTGGGCCAGCTCCTTGACGAGCACACGTTCGACGAGCGCGATCCCGGGCTGGTCAGCGTGGACCCCCTCGGGTTCACGGACCAGAAGCCGTACCCCGACCGCCTCGCCGCCGCGCAGCTCGCCACGGGGCTCAAGGACGCGGCCGTGTGGGGGTACGGGACGATCGAGGGCCAGCGGATTGCGATCCTGGTCATGGACTTCGGGTTCATGGGCGGCTCCATGGGTGCCGTGGTCGGGGAGAAGGTCGCGCGCGCCGCCGAGGGTGCCCTCGCGGAGCGCGTGCCGCTCGTCATCGTGTCGGCGTCGGGCGGGGCCCGGATGCAGGAGGGGACGATGGCGCTCATGCAGCTCGCCAAGACCATGGCGGCGATCGAGCGGCTGCGCGCCGCCGGCCTGCCGTTCGTGTCGGTCATGAGCGATCCGACCACCGGCGGCGTCTTCGCCTCGTACGCGGCGATGGGCGACGTGAACCTCGCCGAGCCCAACGCGATGATCGGCTTCGCGGGCGCGCGGGTGGGGGCCGGGACGATCGGTCAGGAGCTCCCGCCGGGGTTCCAGCGCTCGGAGTTCCTGTTCCGCCACGGGTTCGTGGACCGGATCGTCGCCCGCCCGGACCTGCGCGGCGAGCTCGCCCGGATCCTCCGGTACCTCGCTCCCAGGCAGCTGGAGGCCGGCCGTGGTTGACCGCCTGCTCGGCCGGAAGGAGCCCGCCCCCGAGCCCGCGCCGGCCCCCGGGCCCGTCAGCGCCACGGATCGCAAGGCCGAGGTCTGGGGCCGGGTCCAGCTGGCCCGCAACCTGCGCCGCCCCCGGATCCTGGAGCTGCTCGCCGTGATGGCGGACGAGTTCATCGAACTGCACGGGGATCGCCTGTTCGGGGACGACGAGGCGATCGTGGCCGGGTTCGCGACCATCGGCGGCCACCGCGTGGCCGTCATCGGCCAGCAGAAGGGCGCCGATACCGAGGAGAACGTCCGGCGCAACTTCGGGATGCCCCACCCGGAGGGGTACCGCAAGGCGATGCGGGTGATGGAGCTCGCCGAGCGCTCCGGCCTCCCCGTGGTCACGTTCGTGGATGTGCCGGGGGCGCACCCCGGTCCCGAGAGCGAGGAGCGGGGCATCGCGGAGGCGATCGCTCGCTCGGTCGGCCTGATGACCCGGCTCCGGACCCCGATCGTGACCGTGATCACCGGTGAAGGAGGGTCAGGCGGCGCGCTCGCGATCGCCGTGGGCGACGTGGTGCTCGCGCTCGAGAACGCGGTGTACTCGGTGATCAGCCCCGAGGGCTGCGCGAGCATCCTGTGGCGGACCACGGACGAGGCCGCCTCGGCCGCCTTCGCGATGAAGATGACCGCCCAGGACCAGCAGGCGCTGGGGATCGTGGACCAGGTCATCCCGGAGCCCGCGGATGGGGCGCACACGGATCCGGGCGAGACCGGCCGTCGCCTCAGGACCGCCATCGTCGGCGAGCTCGATCGCCTCACGGCGGTTCCGCTGGACGTGCTCCTCGAGCACCGGTACCGGCGCTACCGGGCGCTCGGTCCCTACGTCGAGACCGAGGCACCGCCCCAGGTCCCGCAGACGCCGCCCCGCCAGGGCTTGGCGGATCGCCTCCGAGGCTTGATCGAGGCCGGCCAGCGCGCCATGCCGGCGCCGCTGCCTGTCGGGCGCCGCCAGGATCCCCCCGCGCGCGAGGACGTGTAGCCCATGCCCAGATCCCGTCAGCCACTCGACCGCAGCGCCGCCTCGCGGGAAGCAGATCACGCAGGCCTCGCGAGGCTGTCCGAGACGCTCGTCCCCGCGCTGGTCGCCAAGCTCAATGCCTCCGGCCTCGGCGAGCTGGAGGTCCGCGAGGGCGGCTGGGCGATCCGGCTGCGTCGCCCCCTGGGTCCGGCACCGGTCCGGCGTGAGCGTCCGCGCGCAGGCGGCCTGATGGCCGGCGCCCCGGCGGTCGCCCGCCCGCCCGTCGGCGGGGAGCCGGCCGAGCCTCGTGATCCCCACCGGGTGTCCGCGACGGCACCGGCCGTCGGCGTCTTCCGCGCGATCGGCAAGATCGGTGGTCGCGTCCGGCAGGGCGATCGGATCGCCGTGGTCGACCTGCTGGGCATCGCCCAGCCCGTGGCGGCGCCCGTCAACGGAATCCTGGTGGAGTTCCTCGTCGAGAGCGGCGAGCCCGTGGAGTACGGCGAGGAGGTCGCGGTCGTGGCAGAACCGGTCATCGATCGCCTCGCCGCCGGCCCCGGGGCCGGGGCCGGCTCCGCGGACGGGGAGGGATGACGATGGTCTCCCGTGTCCTGATCGCCAACCGTGGTGAGATCGCCCTGCGGATCCTGCGGGCGTGCCGGACCCTGGGCCTCGAGGCGGTCGTCGCCTATTCCGAGGCGGATCGCACATCGCTGCCCGCGATGCTCGCCGACGAGGCCATCTGCATCGGGCCCGCGGACGCCCGACGCTCGTATCTCTCGGCTCCGGCGATCATCTCGGCGGCCCTGGTGACGGGATGTGACGCGATCCATCCGGGTTACGGGTTCCTGTCGGAGGACGATGCGTTCGCCGACGCGGTTCGCGCCCATGAGCTGACGTTCATCGGCCCGAGCGCCGCGGTGCTCGAGCGGTTCGCGTCAAAGGAGGAGACGCGCCGGCTGCTGGCCCAGCACGGCCTGCCGACGATCCCGGGCTCCGGGCTCCTCCTCGACGAGCCGCAGGCGCTCGACGAGGCGGAACGGATCGGGTACCCCGTGCTCCTCAAGCCGTCCGCGGGCGGCGGCGGCAAGGGGATGCGCATGGTCCGGTCGCCCCGCGAGCTGGCCGCGGTCCTCCCGATCTGCCGCTCCGAGGCCAAAGCGGCCTTCGGCGACGACTCCCTGTACCTCGAGAAGTGGCTCGAGGACAACCGGCACGTCGAGATCCAGGTCGCGGTGGACCGCTTTGGGCGTGGCGTCCACCTCTGGGAGCGCGACTGCTCGGTCCAGCGCCGCCACCAGAAGATCCTCGAGGAATCGCCGTCGCCGGCGATGACCGCGGCAGGTCGCGCGGAGCTCGCCGACCGGGCCATCCAGGCCGTGGTCGAGGCCGGCTACGAGAATGTCGGGACGCTCGAGTTCCTGGTGGACTCGGATGGAAGCGCCTACTTCATCGAGATCAACTGCCGGATCCAGGTGGAGCATCCGGTCACCGAGATGCTGACCGGCATCGATCTCGTCGCCCTGCAGATCCGGATCGCGTCCGGCGATCCCCTTGGCCTCACCCAGGCGGACATCCCCCAGCGCGGACACGCGATCGAGTTCCGGATCAACGCCGAGGACCCAGAGCATGACTTCCGGCCCGGAGCCGGGACCATCGAGCGGTTCAACGCGCCTGGCGGACCCGGTATCCGGTTCGACAGCCACGCGTATGCGGGCTACGAGGTTCCGCCCTATTACGACTCGCTCCTGGGCAAGCTGGTGGTCTGGGCCCCCAACCGTGAGTCGGCGATCGCCCGGGCGCGCGCCGCCCTTGCCGAGCTCGTGATCGACGGTGTCGTGACGAATGCCTCGATCCATCGAGCCATCCTCTCGTCCCAGCCGTTTCTCGAGGGTCAGTTCACGACCAACCTGCTCGACCGGATCGGCAGCGCCGCCTTCCTTGCGGCCGAGGAGCGCGTGTCGTGAGATGCACCCCTGCATGCAACCGCGAGCCCGCCGGCAACCCCGGCCCGCACACTGCCAGCTGACCCAGAGCTTGGAGCACCCGTGACCGACTCCCCTCCCACCCCCGACTCCGCTTCGGACGCCGCGCCCGCCGCCGCGCCGTTCTCCGTCAAGGACATCTGTGGCCTGATCCCGCACCGCTGGCCGTTCCTGCTGGTGGACCGGATCGTGGAGTACGAGCCGGCCGAGAAGCGGATCGTGGGCATCAAGGCCGTGACCGCGACGGAGTGGTTCTTCCAGGGGCACTTCCCCGGCCTGCCGGTCATGCCGGGCGTCATCCAGATCGAGGCGCTGGCGCAGACGATGGCCGTCTACGTCTCCAGCCAGCCGGGTTTCGGTGACCGGATCGGGTTGTTCGCGGGGATCGACGAGGTCCGCTTCAAGCGGGTCGTGGTGCCCGGCGACACGCTGCGGCTCGAGATCACCATGGAGAAGCTGGGCAGCCGCTTCGGCAAGGGCCGGGGCGTGGCGTCCGTGGACGGCGAGGTGGCCTGCGAGGGCCTGCTGTCGTTCGTCATCCCGCCGGCTGGGGTCCTGCGGTGACCAGGATCGCGATCCTGTCCGACGTCCATGGCAACTCGATCGCGCTCGAAGCCGTGCTCAAGGAGCTCAAGCGCGAGAAGCCGGACTTCGTGCTCGTCGCCGGAGACCTCGTCCTCAACGGGCCGGACCCCAACGGCGCGGTCGACGCGCTGCGCGGCCTGGAGGGCGATGGCGGGATCGTCGTGTCCGGCAACACCGACATCGCGGTCGGGGACTTCGACTACGGGGCGGCGTTCCCGCAGTACCAGGACGGCGTGCCCGACACCGTCGTCGCCGCCGTCGAGTGGGCCCACGACGAGCTGGGTGACGAGCAGCTCGACTGGCTGCGCCGCCTTCCCGCCGAACGCCGCATCCGGGGCGGTGACGACCAGCTGGTCCTGGTCGTCCACGCGTCGCCCGGATCGCAGACGCGGGGTTTCGACCCGGAGCTGGACGCGAACGTCGTGTTCGAGCGCGCGGCGGCAACCGATGCCCGCGTGATCTGCGTCGGCCACACGCACCTGCCCGAGGTCCGGGACCTTGGCTGGAAGGTGATCGTCAACGGCGGGTCGGCGGGCTTCGTGTTCGATGGGGACCCGACCGCGTCGTGGGCGATGGTCACCGTCGAGGGCACCGACGTGACGGCCGAGATCCGGCGCACCGAGTTCGACCTGCTCTCGGTCGCCAACGCGATCAGCGCCCGCGGCCTGCCGGGGGATGTCTACCGGGCTGCCACGGTGCGGACAGGGAAGCTGGTCCGATGAGCTGGCAGTGGCCGGCGCGGCCACCGCGCGTCGTGATCACCGGGATGGGCGCCGTCACCGCGCTCGGAGCGGACGTGCGCTCCACCTGGGACGGCCTGGTCGCGGGGCGGTCGGGCGTGGCCCGGATCACGCTGTTCGACCCGGATCGGGTGAGCTCGCGAATCGCCGCGGAGGTCAAGCACTTCGACCCGTCGGCGGTCCTCGACCGCAAGGACATGCGGCGGACGGATCGGTACATCCAGTTCGCGCTGGTTGCCGCTCGCCAGGCGATGGACCAGGCGGGGCTGCCCGGTCGGCTCGACGAGGCGATGGCCACCCGGACCGGCGTGATCGTCGGCTCGGGTCTGGGCGGCGTCCAGACCCTGTTCGACAACGTGCTGCTGATGGCCGAACGCGGCCCGGACCGGATCTCGCCGTTCTTCATCCCGATGGGCATCGCCAACGTGGGCGCGGGGCAGATCGCGATCGCGACCGGCGCCCTCGGCCCCAACTTCGCGACCGTCTCCGCGTGCGCGACCGGCGGCCACGCGCTTGGCGAGGCATGGGAGACCATCCGCCGCGGCGACGCGGACATGATGTTCGCGGGCGGTGTCGAGGCCGGCATCCACGAGGCCACCGTCGGTGGGTTCGCCTCGATGAAGGCGCTGTCCACACGCAACGATGACCCCGAAGGCGCCTCGCGGCCCTTTGACAAGGACCGGGACGGCTTCGTCATCGGCGAGGGCGGCGGGCTGCTGGTCCTCGAGACCCTCGAGCACGCCGAGGGACGTGGCGCCGAGCCGCTCGCGGAGCTGGTGGGCTATGGCGCAACTGCGGATGCCTCGCATATCACGCTGCCTGCGCCGGGCGGGATGGGTGCCGTCCGCGCCGCCCGGCGGGCGCTCGAGAAGGCCGGCATGGAGCCGGCAGAGGTCGTCCACGTCAATGCCCACGCCACCTCCACCCCCGAGGGGGACAAGGCGGAGCTCCAGGCGGTGCGCACGATTTTCGGCGACCACGCGCCCGCGGTCTCGGTGGCCGCCCACAAGTCGATGATCGGGCACACGCTGGGCGCGGCGGGCGCCATCGAGGCCATCGCCACGATCTGCGCGATCCGCGAGGGGTGCGTCCCACCCACGATCAACCTTGCGAACCCGGACGATCTGGGCGCGGGCCTTGACCTCACGCCCAACACGGCCGTCCGCCGGCCGATCGCGGTCGCGATGTCCAACTCGTTCGGGTTCGGCGGACAGAACACGGCGCTCGTGTTCCGGAGGTGGGACGGATGACGGGCGACAAGCCGCAGCCTGATCCCGTGGAGGCGCTGCCGATGACCGAGACCGGCCTGGTCGAGCCCATCGCGGTGGGTCCGGGCGCACCCCATGAGCCCATCGGCGATGGCGCGGCCGGCGTGGCGTCGTCGCTGCCCACGGCCGACGATCCCGGTGCCGAATTCGGGCGCGGAGGCCGCTGCCGACGTCGCGCCGGGCGCCGGCGATCCCGCACCGGACGCCGCCGCTCCCGCGATGGACCCGGCCGACGCCTCGCTCCTGGCCCTGGTGGACCGGCTGACAACGCTCCTCGAGCGGAGCGACCTCGCCGAGCTCGAGGTTGCCGCCGGCGACACGACCATCATCCTGCGGTCTCCGGCCGCCCTCGACCGTCCGGCCGCGGCTGCTCATGTCCCCGGTGTCGAGCCCGGTCTCGTTGGCGATGGTGGCGCCTCGCCCGCGCCCGCCCCGCACGCCGCTACCGAGGCAGGGCCGGCCCCTGAGGCATCCACGCCCGCCCGGCCATCGGTCATGGCGCCGCTCACGGGCATCTTCTATGCGGCGCCGTCTCCCGGGGCCACCGCGTACGTCGCGGTCGGCGACCACGTCGCCGTCGGCCAGATCATCGGCCTGATCGAGGCCATGAAGCTGTTCAACGAGATCAAGAGCGACCTCGCCGGCCGCGTCGCGCGCGTCTGCGCCGACAGTGGAGCGCTGGTCAAGGCCAAGCAACCACTGATCGAGGTCGATCCCGCATGACGTCCCCTGCGATGCGCTCCGTCCGCTTGACCGGTTGGGGTCGGTACGCCCCTGCCCAGGTGCTCAGCAACGCCGACCTCGAGCGCATGGTCGACACGTCCGATGAGTGGATCGTGTCCCGCACCGGTATCCGTGAGCGCCGCGTCGCCGCGGCCGACGAGACGACCGCGTCGATGGCCGCCGTGGCCGGCCTGCGGGCGATCCACACCGCCGGCATCGCGCCCGAGGACATCGACCTGATCATCCTCGCCACCCTCACGCCCGACTACTGGATGCCGTCCACCGCGGCGCTGGTCAAGGAGGCGATCGGCAACACCAGGGCCGCCGCCTTTGACGTCGCCGCCGCGTGCTCCGGGTTCGTGTATGCCTACGCGACGGCGTCCGCGTACATCGCATCCGGGATGGCCCGCAACGCGCTCGTCATCGGGGCCGAGCTGCTGACCCGGTTCCTGGACTACTCGGACCGGGGCACCTGCATCCTGTTCGGCGATGGAGCCGGAGCCGTCGTGCTCAGCGCCAGCGACGAGCCCACGGCGCCGGTCGGGATCGAGATGACGACCGAGCCCCAGGGGGCGTACATGATCTGGCTGCCCGCGGGCGGATCCAAGAGCCCGTCGTCGTCCGAGACCGTCTCGCGCGGCGAGCACAAGATCCGCATGGAGGGACGCGAGACCTACCGGTTCGCGACCCGGACCCTCGCGTCCACCGCCCTCGCGGCTGTGGGCAAGGCCGGCCTCACCCAGGACGACATCGACCTGATCATCCCGCACCAGGCCAACATCCGCATCATCGAGGCGGTGGCCAAGGGGCTGGACCTTCCCATGGAGCGGATCTACGTCAACCTCGACCGCTATGGCAACACCTCGGCGGCATCGGTGCCGATCGCGCTCGCCGAGGCGGTGAACGAGGGTCGCGTCCGGGCCGGTGACAAGATCGTGTTCGTGGCCTTCGGCGCCGGGTTCACGTCGGGCGCGGTGGCCATGGAGTGGACCGCCGATCCAGCCCGAGGCCGCGATGCTGACGATGCGATCCGGGCTGCCGATGTCCGGATCCGCCTCCCGCAGGACTGGGATTCGGTGGATCCCATCCCGCCCGCCCTGGCGGAGATTCTCGCCCGGCCGCTGCCCGGCCACATGGATCTCTCGGATGTCGTGCCCGGCGAGCCCGAGCACGTTCACCAGCCCACGCACTGACCGCCCGGGCCTGGCCCGGTTTGAGCTCCGGAGGAAGGAACGCCAGATGCTCGATCTCACCAACAAGGTCGCCCTCGTCACCGGCGGGTCGCGCGGCATCGGCCGTGCGGTCTCGCTGATGCTCGCCCGGCAGGGCGCCAATGTGGCGTTCATCGACCGCGAGGCCTGCCTGCTGGAGGACCACACCAAGGGCGACGTGGAGGCCATGGGCCGCCGCTCCGTGTGCGTGGGCGGCGATGTCACCAGCCCGGAATCGTGCGCTGAGACCGTCGAGGCGACCCTCAAGGCGTTCGGGCGCATCGACATCCTCGTCAACAACGCCGGGATCACGCGCGACGACCTTGCCATGCGGATGAGCGACCAGGCGTGGGCCGACGTCATCAACGTCAACCTCACGGGCTCGTTCTACATGGCCCGAGCCGTCCTCCGCCCCATGCTCAGGCAGCGCTCGGGGCGGATCGTCAACATGTCCAGCGTGTCCGGCCAGATGGGCAATGCCGGTCAGGCCAACTACTCGGCATCGAAGGCCGGACTGATCGGGCTGACCAAGGCCCTCGCTCGGGAGGTCGCGTCTCGCGGCATCACGGTCAACGCCATCGCGCCGGGCTTCGTGGTCACGGAGCTCACCGACACGCTCCCTGACGGCGTGAAGGATGCGATCAAGGGCGCCACGCCGCTCGGCCGCTTCGCCACCCCCGACGAGATCGCGGCCGCCGTGACCTTCCTCGTCTCGGACGAGGCCGCCTACATCACGGGCCAGGTGCTCGGGGTGGACGGCGGTCTCGCGATGATGTAGCGGTGCCCTTCAGCGTCGAGGCGACCTCGATCCCGGAGGTCCGGATCGTCCATCCCCAGCGGTTTCGCGACGACCGCGGCTGGCTCGCCGAGATCGTCGTGCTCTCCGCCTTCGAGGCGCTGGGCCTCCCGGACCGGTTCGTCCAGGTCAACCAGTCCCGCTCAGCTCAAGGCGTGGTGCGCGGGCTGCACCTCCAGTGGGACCCGCCGCAGGGCAAGCTCATGCGCGTGGTCCGTGGACGGGCGTTCCTGGTTGCCGTGGACGCCCGGCCGGGCTCTCCGACGCTGGGCCGGGCGGTCACCCTCGAGGCGTCAGACGAGGACCCCGTGCTCCTCTGGGCGCCGGCCTCATTCGCGCGCGGGTTCTGCGCCCTCGCGGACGCCACCGAGGTCGAGTACTTCTGCACCAACCCCTACAACCCCGCGTGTGAGACGGGGATCCGCTGGGACGACCCGGCCCTGGGCATCGAGTGGCCGATCACCACACCCCAGCTGTCGGCAAAGGACGCCGTCGCAGGCTCGCTTGCGGACTGGCTCGCGCGACCGGAATCGGAGGCGTTTCGCTACTCCGGCTGAGTGGCGCCATCTGGGGCCACGGCGCCTTCCGTCCGGGGCGTCGCAGTACGTTCGGTTGGTGCCCGCTGGCACCCCGAGGGTGCAGCATCGCAGCCGTGGAGCGCCTCAGCCTTGTCCAGCGCCGCGTCTTCTCCCGTTCGCGCCCATACCAGGCCCCGGGCCGGTTCCACGTGCTGGTGTTTGCCGGGGGCCTGGTCGTCCTCGTGCTCGGTGTCGTGGGCTGGATGACCCAAGGCGGCCCACAGGCCTTCGAGGATCTCGTGGTCGTCCTGGACCTCACGATCGGCGGCACCATCCTGTGCACGGGATCGCTGGTCGGACGCGCCCGCTCCGCTGAGGCACGGCGCAGCGCCCAGCTGTCGATGCTGCAGCACGTCGCCCGACGGATGACCGCGAGCCTGACGCCCGAGGACGTGGGCCGGGCCGTGGTCGAGGAGACGCGCCGGGTCATCGACTACCACAACGCCCGCGTCTACCTCCTGGAGCCGCCCGACGACCTGGTCCCGATCGCGTTCGAGGGCCGCGTGGGCGCCTACGACAAGGTGGACCTCAAGATCCTCAGGACGAAGGTCGGGAACGGGTTCACGGGCTGGGTTGCCCAGCACCGGACGCCGATCCGCACCGGCAATGCCCAGGTGGACCCTCGAGGCGTCACGATCGTGGGAACCGACACGGTGGACGAGTCGATGCTCGTGGTCCCGATGCAGAGCGACGACATCCTGGTAGGCGTGGTGACGCTGTCGAAGCTGGGCCTTCACCAGTTCGATGACCAGGACCTGCACCTGCTCACGACCCTCGCCGACCAGGCCGCGACCGCCTTCACGCGCGCTCGCCACCTGGCCGAGGCCGACCGGCTGACCGCCGAGCTCAGGCAGCTGCTGGTGATGAGCTCCGCGCTCTCGCGGTCGCTTGACCCGGCGGCCGTCGCGGACATCATCGCCACGCACATCGCCCGCGCCGTCGGATCGGGATCCGCCGAGATCAGCCTCTGGGAGGTTGCGGAGGACCGGCTGCGGACGCTGGGCCGCCACCCGTCCCCGCAGCGCGGCCAGGTCGGCGACACCTACGACCTCGCCCGCTTCCCGATGACAAGACGGGTCCTCGAGCACCGGATCATCGCCACGGTGGACGTCGAGGATCCGGACGCCGATCAGGCAGAGGTCGCGCTGCTCCGTGCCGAGGGCAACGGCGGGCTCGTGATGCTGCCGCTGGTTGCCAAGGACCAGGGGATCGGCCTGGTGGAGCTGACGTTCCCGGGTCCGCCGATCGCCGACCCGGGCATCATCACGCTTGCCCGCACGATGGCCCACGAGGCCGCCATGGCCCTCGAGAATGCGCGCCTGTATGAGACGGCTCGCAACCTCGCCGACCGGGATCCGCTGACCGGCTTCCACAATCACCGGTATCTGCACGAGCGTCTGACCGAGGAGGTGGTCCGCGCCACGCGGACCCGCCAGCCGCTCAGCGTGCTCATGCTCGATCTCGACGACTTCAAGCTGGTGAACGATTCGTTCGGGCACCTGTACGGCGACCGGATGCTGGTCCACGTTGCGGACCTCATGCGCGGCGCGTTGCGCCTGTCGGACGTGCCGGCCAGGTACGGCGGGGACGAGTTCGCCGTGATCCTTCCCGAGACGGCCCGCGCGGGCGCAGCCCGGGTGGCGGACCGGCTGCTGGAGGCGTTCCGCAGCTCGCCGTTCGCCGCCGACGGCCGGCAGTCGCTGCCGGTGGGGGCGTCGCTGGGGATTGCCACCTACCCTGATGATGGCCGCACGGCGACCGAGCTGATCATGGTCGCGGACCGGGGTCTGTACGACGCCAAGAACGCCGGGGGCAACCTGGTGTGGTCGGGCAGTGGTGCCCCTGTGGAGGCGGCCCCCGGCGCTGGCTAAACCCTCGCCGACGCCGCGACCCTCCGGTATCGGTTGCGAGCCCTCGGGTGAGGTCCGGGCCCCGCCGGGCGAGTACGGAAGTACCACCACCGACCCGCCGACCGTACGGTACCGGCACCTTGCTGGCCGGACACTCGAGGCCGCATGCTTGGGCCAGGGTGCGAAACGGGGACCGCTCCATGGGCAACGCCGGGCTGCGCGACGATGTGCGAGCCCTGACCCGGCGCCCACTGCTTCTCTCGCTCCTGGTCCTCGGCTCGGTCGAGGCCATCCGCTTCCTCCTGGAGCCGACGGCCCTCGACGCGGTTGCCATCGTGCTCGTCGCGATGGTGGGGCTCGCCGCGGCGAGCGAGCGGGGCCGGGCGGCGGAGGGCGAGGGAAGCCGCCGGACCGAGGCTGCGTCGTTCGCCAGGATCCTGCGGGGTCTGTCCCGATCCGTGTCCCCGGACGCCATCGTGGATGCGATCGTCGAGGAGCTCGGGACCGGGACCGCCGCGGACCACGTGGCCGTCGTCAGACGGCGGCCTGAGACGATGACCCTCGAGGCGATCCTGTCGCCGACACGCGCGGGTTCTCCGACATCGCGGACGTCCCTTCCGCTGCGCGAGCTCGAGGACCCGGCGATCGCGCGTGCCGAGGCCAGCCTGGCGATCGCGGCGGCCCGTGGTCGCGGTCTCACCCCGATCCCGATCGAACCCGATCCGGATGGGGATCCGGGCCTGGCTCCGCTCGGCTTTGCTGGACCGTGGTCCGGAGCAAGACCATCGGGCGTACGCGGCGGGCTGGCGCTGGCGGGCGAGGCCGGCGGTGCTGCAACGGCCACCATGGCCCCACGAACACGCTTCGTGCCGCATGCCCTCCTTGCCCGTGACGGCGCAGACCAGCGGATCGCTGACCGGATCGCCGATCGCCTCCGCGACGTCTACGGCCTCCGCAACCTGCTCGCGGCGCCGCTCCGGGTCAACGGACGGGTCGAGGGCGCGATCGTCCTGTCGCGAAGGCTGGGCAACGCCTGGCCGGAGCGCACCCACGAGTTCCTCGAGGCCGCCGCCGTCGAGGCATCGGCGGCCCTTGCCCGCGTCTACTCGCTGCGTGACGCTGAGGCGCGCGCAACCACGGATGCGCTTACCGGGCTGCCGAACCGCCGCTATTTCGACGAGTACCTGGGTCTGCTTGGGCGACGCCGTCGCGCCGAGGACCGCCTTGGAGTGCTGATGATCGACATCGACCGCTTCAAGAAGCTCAACGACACGTTCGGCCACGCGGTTGGGGACCATGTCCTGCGCGACGTGGCCAGGGCGATCTCGGGCGCCGTCAGGGATGACGACGTGCCGGCCCGGTTCGGGGGCGAGGAGTTCGCTGTCCTGCTCAGGAATCCCTCTCGCGAGATCGCGGTGGAGGTCGGGGAGCGGGTGCGTCGCGCGGTCGCGAGCCTCGATCTCCGGCGCTTGGGAGTGCCCGGCGTGACGGTGTCCGTGGGTGTCGCCGTGGCCGACCAGCCCGACGTGCTGGTCGAGACGGTGGTCAACGACGCGGATCGTGCGCTCTACCGGGCGAAGCGCGCGGGACGTGACCGCGTGGTGGCCGCGTAGCCAGGCTCGGTCCCAGGTCCGCGATCGGGCGCGCGAGGCCGCAGGTGCCCGCGACCGGCGCCCGGCGCTCGTGCTCCGGTGCTCCGGTGCTCCGGCCGGGCGCCCGGCGCTCGAACGATCCGGTGCTGCGGTGCTCCGGCCGGGCGCCCGGCGCTCGAACGATCCGGTGCTGCGCCATGCAGGGCTCCCGGCGACTGGGTTGTTCCGCGTGGACGCGGACCCCGGGTCGAACGGGTCGCCCGACGCCCATTCCGTCGCACGGGGCGACCGTTGGGGCGCCTGGCGCCCGTTGGGGCGCCGATCGCCTGGCGCCCGTTGGGGCGCCCATCGCCTGGCGCCCGTTGCCCTGGCTCGGACGCGCCGCACGGTTGGACCCGGGGACCAGGGCGACGCCGCGGTTCGAGGCGCATGGCGTCGGTGACGACTGGTCCCTGAACGATCGGCGAGCTGCAGCCTCGGACACCTGCCGGCGGTTGCCGTGGCAGGCGATCCGGGGTCTCGTACCATCACCCCATGCCGCGCCGTGACGATCCGCCCCCGCCCACGGCCGACATGGGTGACGAGCCCGGCGGGGCTCGCAGCCCTGGAGGCGCGCGCCAGGCGCTCACCAACAGCGACCTCGCCGGGATCTTCCACGAGATCGGCGACATCCTTGAGATCAAGGGCGAGATTCCGTTCAAGACGGTGGCCTACCACCGGGCGGCGGATGCGATCGCCAGGGCTCCGTTCGACGTCGCGGCCGCCTACGGAGCGGGTGAGCGCCGCCCCATCCCGGGGGTCGGCCGGGCGATCAGCGACAAGATCACCGAGCTGGCCACGACGGGCGGGCTGGCGTACCGCGACCGCCTGCATGCCGAGATCCCGTCCACCCTGGTGGACATGCTCCGGATCCCGGGTCTCGGACCCAGGACCGTACGACAGGTCTGGGAGGGCCTGGGGATCGCCACGGTCCAGGCGCTCGGGGCGGCGGCAGAGGCGGGCCGCCTCAAGGGGCTCAAGGGCATCAGCGCCGCAACCGAGCAACGGATCGTCGAGGGGATCAGTCAACTCGAGTCGAGGCCCCGGCGACTGCTGATCGACGAGGCGCAGAGACGCTCCGACGAGCTCGCTGAGCAGTTGACGGGCGTGCCAGGCGTGGTGCGCGTCGTGCAGGCGGGCTCGCTGCGGCGGCGCCGCGAGACGGTTGGCGATCTTGACCTGCTCGTGGAGACGGGTGACCCGGACACCGCCATCGACCGGTTCCTCAACCTCGGGCTCACCGACCGCGTGCTCGGCGCAGGGCATGCGAAGGCGGCGATCACCCTGACGCGCGGCCCACAGGTCGACCTCATGGTGATGCCGCCGGGCGAGGTCGGGACCTACCTCGTCCACTTCACGGGCTCAGCCGACCACAACATCCGGCTTCGTGGGCTCGCGCGGGATCGAGGCTGGAGCCTGTCGGAGAAGGGGTTTGCGCGGATCGGCGACGATGGCCAGCCGATCGCCGGCGCGGACGCCGAGCTGCGGACGTTCGTCGACGAGGAGGGCGTCTACGGCTTCCTCGGCCTCGAGTGGGTGCCCCCGGAGCTGCGCGAGGATCGCGGCGAGATCGAGGCGGCGCGCGAGGGGAGGCTTCCAGCGCTGGTGATCCCCGGCGACCTCCGGGGCGACCTCCACAGTCACTCCGACTGGAGCGACGGCGTTCACCCCATCGAGGCCATGGCGGAAGCCGCCCGGGCGCGCGGGTACGCGTACCAGGTGCTCACCGACCACTCGAGGAGCCTGGCGGTCGCGAACGGCCTCGACCCGGACCGTGTCGAGATGCAGCGGACGATCATCGCGGAGCTCAACGCGCGGTTCGCCGCCGAGGAACGCGAAGGACGGCTGCCCGATGGCGCGGATCCGGGTGGGTTTCGGCTCCTGCACGGGTGCGAGCTGGAAGTGCGCGCGGATGGGGCGCTGGACTACGAGGATGACCTTCTCGCCCGCTTCGACCTGGTCGTCGCCTCGGTGCATGTCGCCCGCCGCCAGCCGCGCACCGAGCTCACGCGACGGACGCTCAACGCCATCGGGAGCCCGCACGTCGACGTCATCGCACACCCGTCAGGCCGGATGATCCAGCGCCGGGATGACCTGGATCTCGATTGGGACGCGGTGTTCGAGGCCGCTGCCAGCACGGGCACGGCCATGGAGATCAACGGGTCGCCGCACCGGCTGGACCTGGCGCCGGAGCGAGCCCGACGGGCGGTCGAGGCGGGCTGCCTCCTGGCCATCGACTCCGACGCCCACCGGACCGAAGAGCTGGCGTACGTGCGCTGGGGTGTCGACCAGGCGCGGCGTGCCTGGGTGGAGTCCCGGCACGTGCTCAACACGCGCACGCGCGACGAGCTCCTCGCGTGGGTCGCGGGCAAACCCGATCGCCTGTGACCCGCCCGACGTACCATCGCCCGCGATGACTCCTCGCCAGCTCGACGCCCCGCTTGTCCGCCGCGAGCTCGTCCTCGTGGCGACCTTGCTGGTCGCGTTCTCGCGCCTGGTGGAACGGCCCGACGCGTTCCTGGTGGCCGGGCTGCTGCCCGTGGTGATGCTGGTCGCAGGAGCAGCCGCGCTCCGCTCCGAGGATCATCCCGGGTGGCCGTTCGAGGCGATGCTGATCCCTGCCGCGCTGACCGGCGGCGGGGCTGCTGCCCTCCAGCTCGTCCCCGCGGGCCTGGCCCTGCTCCCCGCGCTCGCCGCCTTCGCGTTCGTCCTTGACCGGTGCCTGGTCCTGGAGCTGCGTCTCCTCGACCGGGCCACGGACACCACCGACACCGACCGGGCCCACCTGCTGGTCGCCAGCGTCGTCACCGCGTTCGTCGCCTTCACCGGGATCGCCGGGCTCGTGCCCGGTGGATTGTCCGAACCCGGAATGTCCGGTGCGGACTCCGGGCTCACCGAAGGCTGGCTGGTGGTGCTCGCCGTTGACGACGCGCTCATCGCGCTCCTGCTCGGCTACCGCGTCGCCGCGGCACAGTACGGGAGCGCGCGCGACGCGGTCCGGTCCGCGTTGACGTACGCGATCGTGATCGCCGTGGCTGCTGGGGCCATCCGGGCCATGGACGTGCCGCGGCTCGTGGGTCCCGCGGTGCTGGCGCTCGTGTTCTACCTGTGGGACGCGCTGCACGCGTCGGCGCCCGCACGCCGGCGCGAGCCGCGGTTCCTGTGGGAGACGATCCTCCTGGCGGCGCTTGCGGTCGTCGTCGCCGCCTGGAATCTGCGCCTGCGAGCCTGACCCCGTTTGACGGCGGGGCCGGTGAATGCTAGAAACACGTGCCCGCGAGTTTGCGCTGGTTCAGCAGTGGCATGCCTTCGCCACGCCTCCGCGCGACGCTCCCGATGGACCGAAAGGACGACCTCCACGTGACCTTCCCCGAGATCGATGCCGCCGCCCAGACGCCCGCAGGCCAGACGCGCCTGAAGCGGCAGCTGGCCGAGCAGGCGATCGCGCACGCGACCGCCGCACGCTGGAGTGAGGCGGCCGAGACCAACGAGCGGCTGCTTGAGCTCGGAGCCGACTCCGAGGCCGAGAACCGGCTCGCCAAGGCGCTCTGGGAGCTGGGCGAGCTCGGCACGGCGCGGGAGCACTACCAGAAGGCGCTTGCGCTCGACCCGACCAACCGCATCGCCGAGCGCAACATCGACCGCCTCAAGGTGCTCCTGGTGGAGGCGGGCGAGCAGACCGTCCCGGCGCACCCGGGCTCCAAGGCGCCGGTCAGCATCTTCGTGGAGGAGACCGGCAAGACCGGCTTCGCCTATCTCACGAACCTCGCCCGAGCGGCGGAGCTCGCCCAGGTCAACCCGGGCGACACCGTCGAGCTGACGCCGGAGGGGAACCGCCTGATTGCGATCAGCAATGGCGTTCGCATCGGCGTCGTTGAGCCGCGCGTCGCAGCCCGCCTCCTCAAGCTGATGGCCGACGGCAACATGTACCTCGCCGGCGTGACCTCGCTCGGCGACCGGGACGTTCGCCTGATCATCCGCGAGATCTTCCAGGACCCCGCCAACTACGGCAAGGTCAGCTTCCCCACGGCCGCCAAGTCGACGGACCTGCGCCCGTACACCAAGGGCACGCTGGTTCGTGAGGACGAGGAGCTCGAGGACGACCTCGAGGACGATGTCGAGGACGAGGAGATCGAGAACCTCGACCGGGTCCTGCCGCCCGAGGAGACCACGGACGAGGCGTTCGTCGAAGAGACGGACGAGCTCGAGGAGCCGTAGACCGGGCCGAGCTGCCAGTGGGCCGGCCCGATCCTTCGCGTCGCGGTCCCCTGCAGCTCGCTTCGTCGCCGTCTCTGCCACAATCGTTGGCCATGGCTGGTCGCGCCCTGCTTCTTCGCGCCGATCCAGGCTTCAGCCTGCCCGCGTATGAGCGCTTTGCCCCGCCGCCACCCCCGGCGCTGGTGGCGGCACAGCTCGAGGTCGCATCGTCGCCCGGCGACATCATCCTCGACCTGTTCGGGCGGGGCGGGTGGGTCGCCCGGGCCGCCATCGACAGCCAGCGCAAGGCCGTCAGCCTGGAGAGCACGGCGCTCGACCGGCTCCTCGCCGAGATCGTGTTGCGGCCCCCCGACCTGCGCCACCTGGACGCGGCGATCCAGTCGCTCGCGGCGTCGGCCCGCGGGGAGTCGAGCCTCAAGGCGTCGATCACGGACCGCTACGCGAGCCGATGTGCGACCTGTGACCGGCCCGTGGTCCTGGACGAGCTGACCTGGGTCGTCGAGGCAAACGACGAGGATGGCCGCCCGGCCGGGCCGCGCCCGATCCGCAAGCACTACCGCTGCCCCGTGTGCCGGGACCAGCTTGGCGGCGGCGAGCTGCGGCAGGCCCCGGTCGATGCCCTCGACATCGAGCGGGCCGTCGATCGCGAGGGCAGTGGGATCCGCCACGAGCTCCGCGACCGGTTTCCGACCCTCGAGGGAGGTGAGGCGCTCGCCGACGAGCTCCTCGACCTGCACACGACCCGGCAGTTGGTCGCCCTCGCAGCGATCCTCGAGCGGGCCGAAAACGACCTTCGCGCGGCCTCCATCGCAGCGGCGATGCGGCTCGCCCTGCTGCACGCCGTTGCGCCCGCGAGCCGGCTGGCGACCTCGGCGGGCCGCGTTGCCCCGCTGCGGATCCAGGCCGGCCACGTCAAGCTGCCGGGGAACGTGCAATGGCGCGAGCGCAATCCGTGGCTCGCCTTCGAGGATGGGGTGCAGGCCGTCCGCGGCTTCCTCCAGCGCCTGGAGAGTGGCGCCTGGGGCCCGGTCCCGGCACGCTTCGGCGACGACCTGCGCAGCCTCGCGGAAGGGGCCGCCACGGCCGTCGTGAAGCAGGGGACGCCTGCCGCGCTCGATGCCCTGGGGATCGAAGCGCGCCACCAGGCGGGGCTGGGCGTCCGCCCGCGGATCCGGCTGGCGGTGGGGACGCCGCCGCTCCGGCCGGTCGCGGAGCGGCTCGCCTGGACCTACCACGGCACCGCCTGGGCGCTCGGCCGGGAGGCGGCCGCCACGCTCCCCCTCGAGCCGCTGTTCGGGCCGTCGGTGCGCCCGACGTGGGGCTGGCAGGCCGCGGCGATCACGCGCGCACTGCGGGCCGCCGAGCCGGTCCTCGCCGGCGATGCCCGGGTCGTGTTCCTGCTCGAGGGCGATGGGCCGGAGTCGCTCGTGGCCTGCACGCTGGGCGGGGTGACCGCCGGCTACCGGATGGCCGCGGCTCGCCTCCCCGAGGCCGGTCGGGACACGGGCGGGGTCGTCGAGTTGGTGCCGCCGGGGTCGGGTGCCGTCCCCCGCGGTCCTCGCACGCGGGCGAACCAGGCACTGTCGCCGGTTCCGGGCGCCGGCGATCCGGACTTCCTTCCCGCGCGCCGCCTGTTCGCACCGGCCGAGAGCCGGGCGGACGCCCCGTTCTCCCCCGAAGATGCGGAGCGGGCCGTCGTCGATGCGGCCGTCGACGTGCTCAAGCTCCGCGGCGAGCCCAGCTCGTTCGACGGGCTCCTTGGCGAGATCCTGGTCGGTCTCGACCGGACCGGCCATCTCCGCCGGCTCGTCCGTCCACCCGCCAGCCCCGAGGGCGAACCGCGGACGGAACCCGCCAGGGGCTTCGATCATGTCGACCGGCTGCTCGGGCTCGTCCGATCGGCGCTCGCCGGCACCGAGGGGCGCCGCCTGGTCAAGGTCGGCGATGACCGCTGGTGGCTCGGGGAGAAGGCGGATCGCGACCTGGCCG
The DNA here is from genome assembly GCA_963716025.1 of uncultured Chloroflexia bacterium. Taxonomy (GTDB): domain Bacteria; phylum Chloroflexota; class Limnocylindria; order Limnocylindrales; family CSP1-4; genus CAIXZV01. The sequence goes on along the minus strand of CAVQSY010000023.1, from coordinate 78,129 downwards.
CCGTCCCGCTGGCGGATCGCGTCGAATGGGCCGTGTTCAGCCTGCTGTCGACAGGTGGTCCGCTGTCGGAGTCCGCGTTCCTCGATCGGGTCGCCGGCCTGTTCACCGGTCCGGATCTCCCGGATGAGGGCCTCGTCCGCGCCTGCCTCGAGTCCTACCGGAGCCGCGCCAGCACCTCGGGGCGCCTGGCCACCGCCGACGACCTCGTCGGGCGCAGCGAAGAGCACAGCCGGCTGATCGCGGACCTCGTCGGGCTCGGTCACCGGCTCGGGTTCTCGTGCTGGGTGGGGGAGCGCCAGCAATCGCGCCGGGTCGGACGTCGCGCACTGGCCGACCATCTCGAGGGGCGTGAGCTGGTCGGCCCCCCCAGCCTCGGCCGGATCGCCGCGCGCGACCTGGGGGACGTCGACGTCGTGTGGTACGTGCGTGGCCGGATGGCCATGGCATGGGAGGTGGAGTGGACGGCCATGCTGTCCGACACGGTCCTCCGCCGTCACGCGCGGATCCCCCATGACGAGCGCCTGGTGCGGTTCCTGGTCGTGCTGCCCGAACGTGCTGAGCTCGTCCGCCACAAGCTCGAGCGCTCGCCGCTGCTGCGCGAGGGGATGGAGGCGGGCGACTGGCACCTCGTGAAGGCCAATCACGTCCGAGACTGGGTTGCCCGCGAGCAGGTGAGCCTTGCGGACCTGGAGCCCATGCTGGGTCTCGATCCAGCCATCGAACGGACCGGCGACCAGCTCGCGCTGTTCAACGGATGACGTCCTGCCCATGCCCATTTCGACCAGCTGGTGAGTGACCCGATGACCGAGACAACGGCCACGTCGCGTGCCGACGACATCGCCACCCGTTTCTGGGATGCGCTCCTGGAGCTCTCGCCGACGGTTGCGACCGTCTACGGGGACGAGCGCTTCGATGACCGTCTCGACGATCCGGGACCCTCCGGACGCGCCGCGCACCGGACGTTGGCCGAGCGGGTGCGCGCGGAGGTCGCGGCCGTGGCCGTGGACGGCCTGCCGGTCGAGGACCGGATCACCCTCGACATGCTCGCGATCACGGCAGACCTCACGATCCGCGGCGACGACCTCGCGGTCCACGAGCTGCGGGCGCTCAACCACATCGACGGCGTCCAGACGCTCCTGGCGCAGCTTGCCGTCTTCCAGCCGGCCGACACGCCGGAACGGCTCGACCGCTGGCTCGCCCGGCTGCATGCCTACGGGCCGATGGTCGAGGCCACGATCGACGTCCTGCGCGAGGGCATGGCCTCCGGGCGAACGGCCGCCCGAATCGTCGCCGAGCGCACCATCGCCCAGCTCGACGCGGTCCTCGCGCTGCCGCTCGAGGCGTCGCCGGTGGTGCGGATGTCGCGCGTGATCGACGACGCTGCTCGCGAATTGGTCGCGACAGCGGTCAGGGACGCCGTCCGACCCGCCGACCAGCGGTTCCTCGAGTTCCTCCGGGACGAGTACCTGGCCACGTCCCGGGAGCAGCCGGGCCTCGTCTCGGTGCCCGACGGGGATGCGCTCTACCGCCATGCGATCCGCTCCTGGACCACGCTCGACGGGGAGCCACGAGAGATCCACCAGGTCGGCCTCGACGAGCTGGCGGACATTGACGCGGAACGTCGCGAGATCGCCCGGGAGGCCGGGTTCGGGGCTGACGTCGACCGGTACCGCCACTCGCTGGCGATCGACCCCGCCAACCAGGCAGCGACGCCCGAGGCGCTCGTCGCCAGGGCCACCGAGGACATCGCCCGGGCGGCCCAGGCCGCGCCGCGCGTGTTCGGCCGGCTGCCGAGGGCCGGCTGCGTCGTGCGACCGGTGGAGGCGTTCAAGGAGAAGGACGCCCCGTTCGCGTACTACTACCCGCCCACGCTCGACGGGTCGCGCCCCGGCACCTACTACGTCAACACCTATGACCTGCCCAGTCGGACGTTCTCCAAGCTCGCGTCGACGACGTACCACGAGGCCATCCCCGGCCATCACTACCAGATCGCCCTCGAAATGGAGCACCCCTCGCTCAACGTGTTCCGGAGGTTGGGGTCGAGGCTGACGGGGTCGGCCTACGTGGAGGGGTGGGGCCTGTACTCGGAACGCCTCGCCGACGAGCTGGGCCTGTATCGCAGCCTGGCGGAGCGGCTGGGCATGCTCGACGCGCAGGCATGGCGGGCCTCGCGGCTGATCGTGGACTCCGGCATGCATGGTCTCGGCTGGTCGCGCCAGCAGTCGATCGACTGGATGCTCAGGACGGGCCTGTCGGAGACGGACGCGGTCATCGAGACCGACCGCTACATCGGCTGGCCCGGACAGGCGCTCAGCTACATGATCGGCCTGCGGGAGATCCGAAGGCTGCGCGGGGAGCTGGAAGCCTCGCTGGGCGCCGCGTTCGACCTCCGCCGGTTCCACGACGAGCTGATCGGGCATGGGTCCCTGCCGCTCGCGACGCTGGCCCGCGAGCTGCCGGCGTGGGTGGCGCCGCCGGGCTGAACCTGGCGCCCGACCGATGGGCCTGCCCCGCCCGTCAGCGACGGCCCACCGCTCTCAGCTGTCGAAACCGATCCCCAGCGCGTCCATCGCGCGCAGGAATTGTCCAGGCCGGCCGTCGTGATCGTCGGCGTCGATCACGGCGCGGCGCATCACCTCGACCGCTGGCGAGCGGACGGGTTCGGGCGGGATCGGGAACGGCCGGGATCGGACGAAGCGAAGCCGAAGCCGGGCCGAGTCGGGCACAAGGATCCTGTCACGCAGGATCCCGGCCGCCCAGCGCGCGGAGCCCACGCCCAGCCCGGTGTAGCCAAGGGCGTAGTGGACCCGGCCGCCCAGCGCCTCGCCGAACGTGACGTGGAACCGGGTGGTGGTGTCGATCGCCCCACCCCAGCGATGGGTGAACCGGACACCGTCAAGCTGCGGAAACGTCTCAGCGAAGTGCCGCTCGAGCGTCTCGAAGGTCGCCGGTCGCCGGTCGTATCCGGGCAGGACCTGGTTGCCGCGGTGGTAGATGGCGTCATATCCGCCCCACAGCACGCGGTCGTCCGCCGAGAGCCGGAAGTAGTGGAACTGGTTCCCGGCATCGCCGAGCCCCTCGCGCCCCCGCCACCCGATCGAACCCATCTGGGCGGGCGTCAGCGGCTGCGTCATCAGGACGTAGTCGTACACCGGGACGAAGACGGGGATCAGACGGCGGAGCCACCGGCTGTACGCGGACGTCCCGACCAGCACGTGCGCCGCCTCGACGATCCCGCCACCAGCGACCTGCACCTCCACGCCCCAGGCCCGCCGCCGCAGGCCCGTGACCCGTGACGACTCGAAGATCGTGCCGCCCCGCCGCTCGACGGCGCCGGCAAGGCCCCAGGCCAGCTTGGCAGGATTGACCAGCACCGACAGGTCCGGCCCTCCCCGGAGCGCGGCGAGGAACCGCGGCGAATGGACCGACGCCTGGATCGCGGCGCGGTCGAGGAATGCCACCGGGTGATCGTGCCGCGCCGCGACCTCCGCAAAGGCGAGCAGGTCGTCCACCTGGTGTGGCTCGGTCGCCACGTCGAGGGTGCCGGTCTCCTCCAGCTCGGCATCGATGCCCTCGGACCGCACGAAGGCCACCAGCTCGGCGAGGTTCCGCCGTCCCTCGGCCTCGAGCACCTCGATCTCGTCCGGGAAATGCAGCAGCCCGTTGGCCAGCCCGTGCGTGAGCGACGCCGCGCAGAACCCGCCGTTTCGCCCGCTGGCGCCGAATGCCACCTGCTCGGCCTCGAGGACCGCGACGCGCAGCCCTGGGTCCGCCTCGAGGAGGGTGATCGCCGACCACAGACCCGTGAACCCGCCGCCGACAACCGCGACATCGACTCGCTGCCGCCCCAGCGCGGGCGGTCGACGCGGTCCCGGATCGCCCGTGGAGAACCAGAAGGAGCCGCCGGCAGCAGGGACGGGGTTGGACATGGGACCGACAATGTACGCGGATTGACACGCGTTTCGCCACAAGCGATGCGATATTCGCGTGTCGCAAGGCCCAGACGGACGATATCCGTGTTGACGGGTCGATGGGCGGTATGGCACGATCCGGGACACCTGTTGCACAGCCCGCAACGCTCGTTCCGGTATCCGCACCGGAGGCGCCGCGGGCACCCCGCACGTCGTGCGAAGTCCGCGACGAGAGCCCGATCGGGCCGGCTGGGGCTGAAGCTCGGAGGCATCATGACGGCCGAACCCGCCACCCACGCGGTCCCCACCCTTCGCCGCGAGCGCCAGCTGGCGATGTACGAGCGTGCGTTGCGCACGCTCCCCGGGGGCACCAACTCCAACTTCCGCGCGTGGGGCGAGGACACGATCTACGTCGACCGCGGCAAGGGCGGCATGGTCTGGGACCAGGACGGCAACGAGTACATCGACCTCCGCCTGGGCTACGGTCCGGTGATCCTGGGCCACGGCGACGACCGGGTGGACGACTACGTCAACGAGCGGATGCGGATGGGCGTCAGCTTCTCGCTCACGAGCGAGGACGAGGTCCGGGCGATGGAGCTTCTCCGGGAGCTGAACCCATGGATCGACAAGGCCCGGATGACGGTCTCCGGCACCGAGGCGACCATGCACGCGATGCGCGTCGCGCGGGCCTACACCGGGCGCACGAAGATCGTGAAGTTCGAGGGCCAGTACCACGGTGTCCACGACTACGCGCTGATCAGCGTGGCCCCCAACAACATGGCGGACCTTGGCGACGAGGACAACCCGGTGGGCCTCGCGTGGGGCCGCGGGATCCCGGCGGAGGTCGCGAAGACGATCGTGCCGGCGCGGTACAACAACATCGATGCCCTGCGACGGCTGTTCGAGCGCCAGGGCGAGGACATCGCCGCGATCATCGTCGAGCCGGTGCTCGGCAACGCCCAGGGCATCCTTCCCAAGCCGGGCTTCCACCAGGCGATGCGGGCCCTGACCGAGGAGTTCGGGATCCTGCTGATCTTCGACGAGGTGAAGACCGGCTTCCGGTTCGCGAAGGGCGGCGCAGCCGAGTACTTCGGGATCACCCCGGACCTGGCCACCTACGCCAAGGCGATGGGCAACGGCTATCCGGCGGCCGCGTTCGGCGGGCGCGAGGAGGTCATGGCGGTCCTGCCCGACAAGGTCAGCCACGGCGGCACCTACGCCGGCAACCGGGTCGCGGCTGCGGCGGCGGTCAAGACGCTCGAGATCCTCAGGGATACGGACGCCCTGGCCACGATCCATCGCACGGGCGAGTCGCTGCGGGCGGGGATCCGCGAGATGCTCGACACGAAGGGGATGCCCTATCACCTGACGGGCCACCCGACGATGTTCGGGATCATGTTCACCGACGAGGTCGCGAGCGAGTACCGGGACTGGGCGAACACGGACCACGAGCTGTACGACGCGATCGCGATCGGGATGCACGCGCGCGGCGCGATGCCCGAGCCCGACAGCCGCGAGCCCTGGTTCGTGTGTGAGGCCCACGCGCAGGGCGACATCGTGGACCGGGTGCTCACGATCTTCGGCGAGTCACTCGACGCGGCGCTCGACATGCGCGCCAAGGGCCAGCGACTGCCCCACGAGACGGAGGCCGCCTACGGCGACGCCTCTGGCGCGACCCACTGAGGCGGGGCGAGGAGGGCTTGCGATGACGCTCGAGGGGAATGCGGTCCGGTCCGTGGATCGGGCCGCGGCGCTCCTGCTGGCGCTGGGGGAGTGTCGCGGCGAGGCCGGGGTCACCGAGCTGGCCCGCCGGCTGGGCCTGCACAAGTCCACCGCCTCACGGTTGCTCGCCACGCTCGAGAAGCGTGGCCTGGTGGAGCAGGACGACGAGACCGGCCGCTACCGGCTGGGTCTCGTGGTGATCCGGCTGGCCGAGCGGGCCGAGCGGACGCTCGACCTGCGGGCGATCGCGATGCCCGAGCTGGACCGGCTCGCGCGCGCCACGCGGGAGACGACGGGTTCGGGAGTTCCCGCCGAGGGCGAGCGGATCCTCACCGTGGCCCAGGCCGACGGGCCGAACCTGGTGGCGATGGGCGACTGGACCGGCCGCTCCGTGCCGATGCATTCCGTGGCTGCCGGCAAGGTATTGCTCGCCGCGATGCCCGAGCGCGAGATCCTGCGCCTCGTCCGGCGGGGCCTGGATCGCTTCACGGAGCGCACGATCACCCAGCTGGAGCCGCTCCTCGAAGAGCTGGCGCGGGTCCGGCGGCGTGGCTACGCCACGGCGTTCGGCGAGTTCGAGCCGGGCATGAATGCCGTCGCGGCTCCCGTCTTCGATGCCCGCGGCCAGGTCTCCGCGGCGGTGGACGTATGGGGCCCGGCCTTCCGGATCACCCCGCCCCGCATGCAGGAGCTGGTGCAGCAGGTCCGGGAATCGGCCGCGGCGGTGTCCGTCCGGATCGGCGGGACGGCGGCCTGACCCCGTCGTCGTCGCCGGTGCCTGCAGCGCGCTAGGCTAGGGCCATGAAGATCCCGGCCAACATCGAGGAGCGGCTGCTCGCCCTGCTCGAGGATCCGATCCTGCCGATCGTCACGATCATCGTGCTCGCGCTGGTCATCATCCGGCTCTCGAGCGTCGCCGTCCACGGGGTCGTAAAGGCCCTGCTCGACCATGAATCTCGCCGAGGGAACGGCCCAGGAGCTCTCAGCGGTCGAGATCAAGAAGCGGATGGACACGATCGATGACATGGCGGGCACCGTCATCCGGGGGTTCATCCTGCTGATCGCGCTGGTCATGATCCTGGACCAGCTCAACCTCAACGTCGGACCTGCGATCGCCGGCCTCGGCGTAGTGGGCATCGCGGTCGGGTTCGGTGCCCAGAGCCTCGTGCGCGACTACTTCAACGGGGCCCTGATCCTGCTTGAGAACCAGTTCAGCGTGGGAGACGTGGTCTCTCTTGCCGGGGTGTCCGGCGAGGTCGAGGACTTCAGCCTCCGCCGGACCACCCTCCGGGACCTGAGCGGCACCGTCCACACGGTTCCCAACGGCGAGATCCGGGTGGCCTCGAACCGGACGCGCGTCTGGGCCCGCATCAACGAGGAGGTCGAGGTCGCCTACGGCAGCGACATCGATCACGTCGTCAAGACCGTGAACGCCGTCGGCCAGGCCATGTTCGAGGATGCGGAATGGCGCCGCCGCCTGCTGGAGGCGCCTGCCGTGCTCCGGGTGCAGACGCTGGGAGAGTCGGGCGTGAAGATCAAGGTGCTGGGCACGGTGCGCGCGGCCGACCAGTGGGCCGCCGCCGGGGAGTTCCGGCGACGCGTCCTCACGGCCTTCGCGAACGAGTCGATCGAGATCCCCTTCCCGCACCGCGTGATGATCACCCGGTCGGTGGGTTCGGAGCCGGTGGCCGACGGATCCGCCGAGGGCGCAGAGTGAAGCGCCGAGGCGCTGGTCTCTCGCCCGCGTAGAATGGCCGGACCCATGCGTGCGTAGGGAGGGACCCGTGACCGCTGTCCCCGGGGCCAATGACGGGCCCGAGATCGAGAACCTTCTCGAGGAGAAGCGCACCTTCCCGCCCGACCCGGTCTTCGCCGCGCAGGCGAACGCCACCGCCGCCCTGTACGACGAGGCCGCCGCGGACTACGTCGGGTTCTGGGATCGACAGGCGAGGGAGCGCCTGTCCTGGTTCACGCCGTACGACCGGACGCTGGAGTGGGACGTCCCCTTCGCCAAGTGGTTCACGGGCGGCGAGCTGAACGTCGCCTACAACTGCGTCGACCGGCACGTCGAGCGTGGCCTCGGTGACAAGATCGCCTACCACTGGGTTGGCGAGCCGGGTGACACGCGCACGCTCACCTACGCGGACCTGATGCGCGAGAGCTCGCGGGCCGCGAACGCGCTGCTCGAGCTCGGCGTCCGCAAGGGCGACCGGGTCGCGATCTACATGCCGATGATCCCCGAGCTGCCGATCGCCATGCTGGCCTGTGCCCGCATCGGCGCGCCGCACACCGTGGTCTTCGGTGGGTTCTCAGCCGAGTCGCTCTCGGGCCGCATCAACGACTGCGGCGCCAAGGTGCTGATCACGGCCGACGGCGGCTGGCGGCGCGGCAAGAAGGTGGGTCTCAAGCACCACGTGGACGCCGCCGTGGTCGAGACGCCGACGATCGAGCACGTGATCGTCGTCGACCGGTTTGGCGACGGCGTCCACATGGTCCCGCGCCGCGACCACTGGTGGCACGACATCGTGGATCGCCAGCCGGACGTGTGCGCCCCGGTCCCGGTGGACAGCGAGCACATGCTCTACCTGCTCTACACCTCGGGGACGACGGCCAAGCCCAAGGGCATCCTCCACACCACGGCGGGCTACCTGCTCGGCGCCGCCTTCACGCACTGGGCCGTGTTCGACGTCAAGCCGGACGACGTCTACTGGTGTGCCGCCGACATCGGCTGGGTGACCGGGCACAGCTACATCGTCTACGGCCCCCTCGCCAACGCCTCGACCGGCGTGCTCTACGAGGGCGCTCCGGATGCCCCTGACTGGCATCGCTGGTGGCAGATCGTCGAGGACTACAAGGTCAACATCCTCTACTGCGCCCCCACCGCGATCCGGGCGTTCATGAAGCAGGGCGAGGAGATCCCCGGGGCCCACGACCTCTCGTCGCTGCGGGTGCTGGGCTCGGTCGGGGAACCGATCAACCCGGAGGCCTGGCGCTGGTACAAGGACGTGATCGGCGGCGGAACGACGCCGGTCGTCGACACCTGGTGGCAGACGGAGACGGGCCAGATCATGATCTCGCCGCTGCCCGGCGTGACCACCACGAAGCCGGGTTCGGCCACGTTCGGGATGCCGGGCATCGAGGTCGACGTGGTCGATGCCGAGGGCCGGTCGGTCCCCTTCGGCGGGGGTGGGTATCTCGTGCTCAAGCGCCCGTGGCCGGGGATGCTGCGCGGGATCTACGGCGACCCGGAGCGCTACCGGCAGACCTACTGGTCCAGGTTCCCGGGCATGTACTTCGCCGGCGATGGTGCCAAGCGGGACGAGGACGGATACCTGTGGCTCCTCGGCCGGGTGGACGACGTGATGAACATCGCCGGCCACCGCATCTCGACCACCGAGGTGGAGTCGGCGCTCGTGGACCACCGGTCGGTGGCGGAGGCGGCTGTCGTCGGCAAGAGCGACGCCATCAGCGGCCAGGCGATCTTCGCCTTCGTGATCCTCAAGGCCGGGCAGGAGCCCTCGGACACGCTGGCCATCCAGCTCCGGGAGCACGTCGCCTACGTGATCGGCCCGATTGCCCGCCCCAAGTTCCTGATGTTCGTCCCTGACCTGCCCAAGACCCGGTCGGGCAAGATCATGCGCCGACTGCTGCGGGACATCGCGGAGGGCCGGGCCCTCGGGGACGTCACGACGCTCGCCGACGCGACTGTGGTCGACACGATCCGGAGCAACACCGGCAAGGCCGAGGAGGAGTGAGCGGGTGCCGTTCGGCTTCCTGAAGCGACGCAAGGGCGATGAGAGCCCCCCCAGCGGGGGAACGCCCTCCGCCATCGATTCCTCGCGCCTCCACAGCGGGCCGGTCCGGGGCGTGCCGTTCACGGGCCTGACCGAGGACTGGCGGCTGCATGGCCGGATGGACATCACCGGCCGCCTGTCCGACGCGCTCAACCGGCGCGAGGCGATCCCCATCCATGACGTGGCGTGGGGGCCGCCGGACGCACCCACGCTGGAGGCGGCACCGGGCCTGCGCAGCGTGGATCCGTATGACCTGATCCTGGTCACGGCGGGCGAGGACTCGCTGCCTCCGTTGACCGACACCGAACGCGCGGCCCTCAAGATCCACAAGGTGGCGTACGACGTGGCGCTCGAGGTGCCGCCATTCCGGGTGATCGGAACCGTGTACATGCACCCCGGTTCGGAACCGGAGCGGCTGCTCGATCGCTCGAGTGAGATGTTCGTGGCGATCTCGGACGCCACGGCGCGCCTGGGTGACGCTGAGGTCACGGATCCGGACGTCGAGGTGATCCTCGTCAACCGGTTCTACCTGCGGGGCGTGGAACAGATCGACAGGCGGACCGGAGAGCCACACCAGCGGCTCCCGGGCTCACCTCTGGGGGGAACCAGCTGGCAGGAGCGCAGCTAGCGGTGGCGCTGGCCGCGTCTCGAAGGCGTCACCTTCCCGGGGCACAGGGCTGAGGATCAGACCCGGGCAGGCAGCGACTTCCCGAAGAGCTTGAACGCGGCCTTGGCGGGCTGGGTGCTCGCCCGGCCGATGATCCGGTCGGCAAGGATCTCGAAGTCCCGGGTGATCCCGTGTGCGGGAGCGAGCTCGACGAGCGTCCGCCCCTCGTTCGCGGCCTTCACCATCACCGGGCCCGCCGAGCGGATCTGGGCGTACACGGGCACCCCGATCGCCTGCTCGATGTCGGTGGTCGGCACGCCCGTATTGGCCCGGTTGACCACGAGGTGCAGGCGGTCGCGCATCCCCAGCTCGTCGGCAACCTCGCGGAGCTTGACGACGGCCCGGATCGACGGGAGGTCCGGGGTCACCGGGACCAGGATCCGATCCGCCTTGCCGAAGACCGCGCGGTTGAGCGGACTGTACGAGGGGTGCAGGTCAACGATGACGTACTCGACCGATCGTTTGGCGGCCGCGATCGCCTCGGCCACGCGGTCGGGATCGAGGATCTCGGTGTGGATGGGGCTCGACGTGAGCGGCAGGACGCGCAGCCCCGAGGGGTGCGCCGACGCGAGGTCGAAGAACGGGAGCACGGGTGCGCCGTCGAGCTCGTCTCGCCAGGCATCGACGACCGTGGTCACCCCCTCCATCCCCAGGGAGGTGCTGACGTGGCCAGTGACGGTGTCCGCATCGATGAGCAGGACGCCCAGGTCCCGGTTCGCCAGCATCGCCGCGAGGTTGGTGGCGATGGTCGTCTTGCCCACGCCGCCCTTTGGGTTGAACACGGCAACCAGCTGGCCGCGCCGGCCCCAGTCGCCCGGTCCCAGGTGACCCTGGAGCACCGGACCGGACCCGTCATCGACGGCCGCCGATCGGATGCACATCGCCTCGACGCGCCAGCGGATGGCCTCCGCCGAGTAGGGACGGGTGAGGTACTCGTCATCCTCGTGGCCGGGTGCGGCGAGATCCAGCGCGTCCATGGTCGCCGGGTTGACGATCATGAGCGCCGGGATCGGGTGGCGGGAGGCGTGCAGCAGCGACCAGGCCTGACTTGCCAGGTCGGGTTCGACTTCGGCGTCGATGATGCCGACCGCGATGTCCTTGCGCGCCGCGAGCAGTGCGCCCAGGTCGCGAACGTGGTCGAGCAGGACCGGGTCGTACCCGCCCGCGTGGAGCTCTGCGGCGACGGGATCGCGCTCCGTCGCCGGCAGCAGGAGCGCGATCGCCGGCCGGGCCGGGGACTGCGACATGTCGGCTAGCCCTCGGTTTCAGGATCGCGTGCGGTGACGTGGACGGAGCCGTCCTCGGTGCTGGTGACACGGGCCGCGAAGCCAGGCATGGTGGGCAGGGCGTCACGGAACGAGACGTCGGGTCGGTGGGTGACGTTGAACACGAACTCGCCGTCGGGTCCGGACGCGACCGCCACGGTCTGAACGCCGGCCAGCCGGCCAAGGTGGCGCTTGAAGCTCGCGATGCTGGCGACGGAGACGAGCCCGGACACGGTCACCTGCGTGCTGCGTGGCTCCCCATCGGCCAGCCCCTCGGCGTGGCTCGGGAGCAGCGCGGCGAGTCGGCCGGTGTAGGACTCTTCGAAGCCGCCGGCATCGACCCGCGCCGACATGGCGGCCGCAGCCTCCGGATCCACGTTCTCGTCGTGCTCAGGGCGTCCCTTGAGGATCCCTGCGGCGGTCTCGGCGAGGTCGGCCGCAGCCTCCGCCTGATCGGCGGACTCGGCGGCGGACTCGGCGGCCACGACAGCCTCGGCGGCTGCCTCGAGCGCGGCCATGATCTCACCCCGATCGGCCGGGTCGCCGGTCGCGCCCGCCGATGCCCCCACGGGCGTCTCGTCGGCGCCCCAGCTCGGGACATCGTCATGCACGGTATACGCACCCGAGCCGTCATCATCGAGCGGCTCCGGCTCAGCGGCCACCTCGGCCTCAGCTGTGACCGCGACGCGCGACCCCCATGCCCCATCGGCCTCACGCCACGGTGAGGGTGTGGGCGAAGCCTCGTCGACGGCGGCCTCGCCGCCGGGCTCACCGGCGGCCTCGTCGGCGACCGTGTCATCGGTGGCGGCGGAAGCCGCCACTTCGTCACCAGCGGCGTCGGCATCGACGGCCGGCTGATCGGACACCGCCTCGTCGGTCTCCGGCTCCTGGGTCTCGAGCGCGGCTTCCGGTGCATCGGCCTCGGCAACCGTGATCGCCGACAGGTCGAGCTTCAGGTCGCCCAGATCGGCCAGGGCATCGAGAACCGGGACCTCCGGCATGGATTCGGCCATCGTCGCGAGGCGTGCGGGATCGTCCTCGCCGGACAGGCGCTCCGTGTAGGACTCGATGTCAGCCCGGAATCCGGCCGCCGCATCCTCGACCTCGCCCACGCGCTGCTCGATGGCTGCCGCGTACGCGGCCAGCTCGCCGTCAAGGTTGAGCTTGCGAGCGCTGGTGCGGCTCTCCGTCTCCTCCTTGATCCGCGCGATCTCGGCGCGTGACCATTCCTTGATCCGCGCGATGTCCTCGTCGGACCGGACCCGAAGGAGGTCTTCACCCTCCTTGGAGCCCGCCCGGATCTGTTCCACGACCGCCGCAACGTCTGCGTCGACCTGCGTCAACGCCTGGTCGCGCGCGGTCTCTGCCGTCGCCCGGATGGCCGCGGAGAGCTCGGTCATGAGCTTCGTGGGCTTCCTCGGTGCCACCGGAGCCGGAAGCGGGGCGGGTTCCATGTCGATCATCTCGGGCTCCTGGACGTCGGGCTGGGAGGGGGCATCGGACTGGCCTGCCGGGTTCTGCTGGGCTGCCGGCTCCGGCCAGTTGTTCTCGCCGGATGCGGGCCGCGCGATGGAATCCATCGACTGCTCAGCTGCCTCGGCGACCGCTTCCGCACCATTGCCGGCGGAATCGGCGTCGTGTGATCGGTCGGAGCTCCATGGGAGGCGGAAGCCGGAGCGCGTGTCGGTGGTCGCCATAGGTCGGGCACTCTTCCTCGTGAACGTCTGGCAGGGCCGGGGCCTGCGTGCACCATAGGCGGCGTAGTGGGCTGCGGTGCAGTCGCTAGAGGTACCAGTCGGGTGTCCCGGTGGTACCGGCACGCACCACCAGTTCGTTCGGTCACGTCGCGGCTTCCCCTACCATGTGGGCGATGGACCCCTCCCAGGACGCTGAACTCATCGCCGCCGGGGGCTTCGACGGTCGCCCGGGACTGCCGGACCGGTTTGGTCGGGCGGTGCGCGACCTCCGGATCTCGGTGACCGACCGCTGCAACTTCCGCTGCTCGTACTGCATGCCGGCCGAGCTGTTCGGGCGCGACTTCGCCTTCCTGCCGCACGACCAGGTGCTCACGTTCGAGGAGATCACGAGGCTGGCCGGGATCTTCGTCGGGCTCGGGGTGGGCAAGCTGCGGATCACGGGTGGCGAGCCGCTCGTCCGTCGCGACCTCCCCATCCTGATCTCCGAGCTCGCGGCGCTGCACACGCCCGAGGGCGATGGCGTCGATCTGACCCTGACGACGAATGGGTCCGCCCTGCGGTCCCTCGCCGGTCCGCTCCGGGATGCCGGGCTCGCGCGCATCACCATCTCGCTCGACTCGCTGGACGATGAGGTCTTCGGGCGCATGAACGGCGTCGATTTCCCGGTCTCCCGGGTGCTCGATGGCATTGCCGCGGCGCGGTCGGCCGGGCTCGCCCCGATCAAGGTGAACACCGTCGTCCGGCGCGGCCTCAACGAGGCGTCGATCCTCCCGCTCGCACGGTGGGCGCGCACGGAAGGGCTGATCCTTCGGTTCATCGAATACATGGACGTGGGGACCACCAACGGCTGGCGGCTCGACGACGTAGTGCCGGCCGACGAGATCCTCGGTCTGGTCGACGCTGAGATGCCTCTCGAGCCCGTCGCCGCGCACTACCGCGGCGAGGTGGCCGGACGCTACCGGTATCGCGATGGTGGCGGCGAGGTCGGCGTGATCGCCTCGGTGACGCGGCCCTTCTGTGGCGACTGCACACGGGCGCGTCTCTCGGCCGAGGGCGTGCTGTACACGTGCCTGTTCGCGGCTGGGGGGACGGACCTCAAGGAGCCGTTGCGGGACGGGGACAGCGACCGGGAGCTGGCGGACCGCATCCGGGCGGTATGGGCGGTGCGGGCCGATCGGTACTCCGAGCTGCGGAGCGAGGCGACCGAGCAGCTGCCGAGGGTGGAGATGTTCGCGCTGGGGGGTTGAGCCCGCCCTCGACCGGTCGTCCCACCGCCGCCCGGCGGCTCCGGGTAGCGATGCGCCCGCGGGCGTCATCCACAGCGTGTCAACACCGGTGGGAATCTGGTGGATGGCGCCGCCCGATCGACCGCGGACTTGGTGGACAACCCCGTTGGAGGATCGCCTGCGCCCCGATAGCGTAGACGTTGTCCGAGGGGGCCGACGGAGGCCCGCAGCGGAGGAGATCACCTCAAGGACGCTGCACCCGGTCAGGCCGGAGATCACCTCAAGGCCAGGCCGACGCCCGACCCGCGATCACATCAAGGGCCGGTGCGCTCTCCGGTTTCCTCGGACGCTTCGTCCACCACCGTGGAACGGCCCGCGAGGGTCCATCTGCGATGGGCGCCCGGAAGGACGCGACCGGCATCCCGGTGTCGGTACTCCTGCCGGGCGTCGAAGTTTAACGCGCCCTGCAGCCCGCCCCGCCGCCTGCCTGCGTGTCCGAACCCGGACCGGCGCCCTATCCTCTGTGGATGACTGACGTCAATCGCTCTCGGCCCATCCCCCCCGCTGATCAGCCCGCGAGGCTGGCGGCCCTCGTGGCCTCCGTCCGCGCGCGCACCGATATCGTGCCCGCCGCCGGCATCGTGCTCGGTTCGGGGCTGGGCAGCCTCGCCGACGACGTTGACGACGCCGTCTCGATCCCGTTCGAGGACCTTCCGGGCTGGCCGGTCGCGACCGCCCCGGGCCACGCCGGCCGGCTCTTGGTCGGCCGCCTCGCCGGGGTCCCGGTCGCCGCCCTCCAGGGCCGCTTCCACCTCTACGAGGGCAACGACCCGGGTCTCGTCGTCCAGCCGGTCCTGCTGTTCCGGCAGCTCGGCGCCCGCCTCGTCATCCTGACCAACGCCGCGGGCGGCGTGAACCCCGCCTATGGCCCTGGGACGCTGATGGTCATCACGGACCATCTCAACCTGACCGGGCGCACCCCGCTGTTCGGCCAGAACGCGGACGAGCTCGGGCCGCGCTTTGCCGACATGACCGATGTCTGGACACCGGCGCTGCGGGTTCGCCTGCGCGCGGCCGCCGAAGCAGAGGGGGTCGCCCTCGAGGCAGGCGTCTACGCCGGCCTGGTGGGACCCAGCTACGAGACGCCCGCTGAGGTTCGCATGCTCCGGGGCTTGGGCGCGGATGCCGTCGGGATGTCAACGGTCCTCGAGGCGATCGCCGCCCGCTGGGTCGGGCTGGAGGTGGCTGGTGTCTCGCTCGTGACCAACGCGGGCGCGGGCTACTCCGGCCAGCCGCTCAGCCACACGGAGGTGCTCGAGGCGGGCGCAGCCGCGGGTCCGAACCTTGCCCGGGTCCTCCGGCGGTTCATCGCGGAGCTGGAGCCGGCGTCGGGCCTGAGCCAGCCCGGCTGACCGGTACAGCGGCCGGCGCGAGAGGGAGGCGTCCGCTCCGGGCGCCCGTCTGGCCCCGGCATGCAAGGTGCCGGGGTCAGGCGTCCAGCGTTCGCCTCGGGGCCTCGGCCGGCGCCCGGTCGATCGTCGGGTCCGTCCCGGGCGACGCGCAGACGTAGTAGCGCAGCCGGTGACGGCCGTCGTTGCGGACGCGGTGCCGGCGTCCGGGCAGGATCCGGATGCCCTTGAGTGGCTCAAGGACCTCCTCCACGCTGCCCACCTGGATCGACCCGCGACCTTCGAACACCACGATCGCGTGCTCCGAGCCCGGGTGCCGGTGCCAGGCATCCTCGTGGCCGGGCGCGATCTCCACCTCGGTCACCGTGAACGTCACGGAGCCGAAGTCGCCGGGCTCGACGAGGAGCGTACGGCGGATCCCCTCGCCGCCGACGACCCGTGCCTCTGACCGCCGGCGGACCGGCTCGGCTCCATCGTGCCAGCGGGGCAACGACGGCCGGGGCCGGGTGGGGTCGACCTCGACCGCGGCCATCAGCGCCAGGGCGTCGAGCGTGCCCTCGTTGCGGACCCGGTGCAGCTCCGTGGGTGCCTCGTACAGCACGTCACCCGCGCCAACGACCGCCCGGCGCGACATCCCATCACCGTGCTCGAACACGAGCTCGCCGCCGGCGAGATACACGATGCTCTCCACGCCGTGGCGGTGGGGGCCGATCTCCACTCCGGGCGCGATGCGGTTGAACTCGAGGCGGATCGTCATCGGGCGGTCCCCGGCGCCGTCACGTGACGGGCAGCTCCCGGCCCGCGGCACGCGCGGCATCGCGCTTCTGCGCCCACGCGGCGAGGACGTTGTCCTTGTGGGGCCGGATGGGGCAGTGCTCGTCCCGGTTGTTGAACTCGTCGCAATAGCCCAGCGGAACGCACTTGGGCGCGAGGAACGACCCCAGGAAGGGAGACACGCCGAAGATCTCGTGCCGCATGAGCTGGAACAGCCGCCGGATCTCCCACTGGGCCATCGTGCACAGGCGCAGACCGGACATGTGGATCAGCGCCCGGAGGTTGGTCGTCATGACCAGGTTCGTGCGGGTCGCGTTGGGGAACACGAACCGGGCGTCCTCGCCGGGCACCCCGGCATCGACCATCTCCGCGTACAGGCCGAGCGCCCCGTCCACCTGTTCCTCGTACCGGGAACGGAGCCCGGGGTCTCCCTCGGCGATGGTTGCCGGGAGCATCGTGGCCGCACCCTTGTACTTGACGTACCGCTGGCTCTGCTGGTCGAAGGCGACGCCCGCACGATGGCGGACAAGCTGGTGCGACAGCGTGCGGGACACGCCCGACAGGCCGAACGTGAACACGATGTGCTCGATGGTGGAGCCGTGCCCCGACTCGATGACGTTCGAGATCAGGCGCTGCATCGAGGCCGGGGCGACCTCGCCCTCGACCGCCCGCCGGAAGATCTCCTGCGGTTCCAGCTCCGAGTAGCAGGTGCGGCACGCGGTGTACACGAGCGGGACGTAGAACCGCTCCACGATCTGCCTGTCGGGGAACAGGAGGGTGGCCTTCATGCCCAGCTCGTGGCGGCCGGGGTTGCGCGGGATGGCGGTCTTGGTCCGGCCGGGAACGGGTGCCTCTGCCATGACCCGAAGTCTACCGGCCGGTGGTCGACGCGGATACCCGTCGCCTGAGCGCCTGGCGGTCCGCCTCGCGGAACCACGTCCAGTACAGCACGGTCGCGACCGAGTAGAGCGCGATGATCGTCAGGAAGTTGACCGTGTAGCCACCGTCGAACCCGAGCGTTGCCTGGAGCAGGGCATACCACGCCCCGCCCAGCACCCAGCCCGCCTGCCACAACACGCTCATGGCCGCCGCCAGGGAGGCTCGCTCCACGGGCGACACCTGCTCCATCGAGAACGCATTGAAGATGGGGTTGCCGGCGTTCATCAGCGAGCTCCGGACGGCCATCGCGAGGATGACCGACCACAGCACCGGCGAGAACCCGAGCACCACGAGGAACGGGATCGACGCCCCCTGGACGATGACGACCGAGGTGATCTGCCCGAACCGCCGCGCGAGGCGTGGCTGGGCGAGGATCGCGAGCACGGTCCCGAGCGAGGTGAAGGCGAAGACCGCATTGAGCTGGGCGAGATCCAGCCCGAACCTGCCCTGCACGAACACGTTGAGGAACGGGATGACCTGCCCGGCCCCGATCGAGATCAGGAAGCCCGGAAACACCAGCCTCGCGAACCGGCCGTGGTCCCGAATCACGATGCCGAGCCGTGTCCGGCGCCGTCGCGGATCGGCCGGGAACCACGCAGGCTCGCCGAGCCGCCGGAGCCGGGATCCCTCGATCCGCGACGGACGGTCGTCGGTGAGCCGACCCACGGCGACCAGGCCGAGGGCCGACAGCCCCAGCATGATGACGAGGATGATCCGGTAGACGCCGGGCCCGCCCGCCTCCAGGCCGAGCCACGACGCGACGGCCGTGGCCACCACGCCGCCGAGGATGGCCGCGACGATGTTGGTCACGTTCTGGATCGCGAACTGGACGGCGAACAGCTCGTTACGGTGCTCGGGCTCGCTGTGCTCGGTCATGAACGGCGCGATCACGACGTTGAAGGCGTTGAACCCCATCGTCCACAGCGACGCGGCCACGATCACGACGACCAGCGCCTCGGAGACCAGCAGCACCACGAGGGCCACGATGCCGGCGATGATCCCGCCGAAGAGCACGGCTCGCCGGCCGAGCCGGTCCGACGCCGCCGAGGCCGGGAACGCCACCAGCCCGCCGGCAAGCGAGGCGAGGGTCGAGACGAGACCGATCGTCGCCGGCTCGAAGCCGAGCGCGCCGAGGTACAGGTTGAAGTCGATCCACCACAGGCTCACCGCCGCGCCGGTGACCAGGCTCGTGACCAGGATCAGGCGCGCATCGGGCTGGAAGCGGCCGAAGGTTCGATGGCGCAGGGACGAGAACCGTCCCGGGGTGGTCACCCGTCCGCGAGGATGTCGCGCAGGTCCTCGAGGTAGCCCTTCCAGTAGCCCTCGTGATCGTCGCGCGCCGAACCGTCCAGTCCAGCCTCGTCCCAGCCGTCGTGGACAATCCGGATCCGCGATCCGCCGTCGGGCAGGGCGGACACGGTCCAGGTCACCACGGTCGTCTCGGTGTCGTCCGCGCCCTGCCAGCGCCACGAGTGGGAGAAGGATCGGCCCGGGTCAACGCCCAGGACAATGCCACCCACGACGCTGCCGTCACCGAAGTCCAGCCGGTAGGGGGAGCCCACGGCACCCAGCGCGGTGGCCTCCGTCAACCACTCGGCGATTCGCGCGGGATCCGTGATGGCCGCCCAGGCAAGGTTGGGCGAGACGGAAGCGTCGAGGGAGAGGTCGATCGGGGAGGCGGCGCCGCTCACGGGCCCATCCTACGCTGGCGTCGTCGCCGCCGAGCCGTCCGCCCGGATTGCGGCGAGGTCATCCGCCATGCGGATCGTCTCGTCCAGACCCTGCTCGCGTGACCATGCGCGGCCGCGCGCCGCGGCCTGCGCGAGCGCGCCGGTCGCCTGCTCAAGATCCGGGACGGTGAGGGCCGCGGTCGGCCACAGGGTTGCCAGGTGAAGGCCGGTCTCCGCGATCGCACGGGCGGCTGCGGCGGCGACGGCGAACCCATCTTCGGCGCGGCCGGCCGCGAGCAGGAGCCCCGACATGGCCGACATCGACAGGCACAGGCCGGACACGTCCCGACTGTCCCGGAACTCGCGAAGGATGACGGCGAAGTCCTCGGCAGCGCCGCGCACGTCCTGGGCGGACCCGCGCGCGAACGCCCGGGTGAATCGAGTCCAGGCGATCCAGAAGCGGTCACCACCTCGCTCGAAGATCGCCAGTGCCCGGGTGGTCGCATCCTCCGCGGCCGGGTACTCCTCCCGGTAGGCGTAGTGCTCGCCCAGGCCCCACAGCGCCTTCGCCACACCGTGCTGGTCATCGATCCTGGTCCAGATCTCGAGGGCCTCGTCGAGGAGGGCTCGGTCATCATCCGCGAGCAGCTTCCCCCAATCGGCGACGTTCTCCGTCACCCGGCGCGTGAACCAGTGGTTGTAGACCGCGTTCGCGACCTCGGCATCATCGCCCAGCCGGCGGGCCTCCACGACGGCATCGGCGTAGTGGGGGCCGGACCCGGTCATGTCGCCGGCCCAGTAGGCCAGGCCCCCGGCTGCCTCGAGGGCCTTGAGACGAGCACGCGATGGCTCCATCGTCCAGCCGGGCATCGCAAGCACCTGGTCCAGGCGCCGTCGCCCTTCGACGATATGCCCCCGCATCTGCCAGAAGCGCCAGGAGCCGAATGCGAGCGCGGAGGCCGTCACGGTGTCACCGACCGCGATCGCGTGGTCGATGGCGGCCCGGATGTTGTCGTGCTCGTCGTCCAGTCGGTCGAGCACCGCGCCCCGGTCGCGCATGTCCGAGACCGCCGCATCGAGCAGCTCCCGCATGGCGGCCGCGTGCCTGTCGGCGACGACGCGCGTCTCCCCGCGGGCCTCGAGGCGCTCGTGCGCGTACTCGCGCAGCGTCTCGAGCATGGCAAACCGGACGTCGCCGTGGGCGTCCTCCTCGACGCGCACCAGGCTCTGCTCGGCGAGCCGTTCGAGCAGGCCGATCGCGTCGGTCTCCGGGTCGTCGTCCGCATCCCCGGGGAGCACGCACACCTGCTCGACGAGATCGATGGACCCGCCGCCGGCGAAGGCGGCCAGCCGGGCGAACAGGCGCCGCTCCCCGGGCTCCAGGAGGTCGTGGCTCCAGTCGATGGCCCCGCGCAGCGTCCGCTGCCGCTCGGGCAGATCCCGACCCCCCGACGACAGCAGCGACAGCCGGCCATCGAGGCGACGGGCCATCGCCTGCGGTGACAGCAGGCGGATCCTGGCGGCGGCGAGCTCGATGGCCAGCGGCAGGCCGTCGAGGCGGCGGACGATCTCGGCGATCTCCCCGGCGTTGTCGGCCATGATCGAGAAGCCGGGGCGGACCGCCGCCGCACGCTGCTCGAACAGGCGACCGGCCTCGGACCCCGCGACGGCCACAGGGTCCCGGGTGCCGAGGGGCGGCAGGGCGAGGGGCGGGACCGGGAACTCCTGCTCGCCGGCGACCCGGAGCGGGGCCCGGCTCGACGCGATGACGGTCAGCCCCGGGGCCTGTCGCAGCAGATCGGCGACCGTGGGTCCCACCTCGATCACCTGCTCCAGGTTGTCCAGGACGAGGAGGCTCTGCCGGCCCCGGAGGTGGTCGCGGACACGGTCCAGCGGTGGCTGGGACGGGGACAGCAGGCCCAGGGTGCTCGCGATCGAGGACGGGACGAGCTCCGGGTCCCGGATCGCTGCCAGCGGCACGAACCAGGTGCCATCCGGAAACCGGTCCGCGCATCCCGACGCGAGCTCCAGTGACAGCCGGGTCTTGCCGGTGCCACCCGGTCCGGTGAGCGTCAGGAGCCTGACCTGGTCCAGGAGGGCCCGCGCATCGGCAAGCTCGGCACGGCCCACGAACGAGGTGAGCTGGGCCGGCAGGTTGCCGGCGACCTGCCCGACCGTCCGCAGCGGTGGAAAGGCCGCACGCAGCCCGTCGGCGTCGGCCTGGAACAGGTGCTCTGCAGCCGCCACATCCTTGAGCGAGTGCTGCCCGAGGTCGCGAAGCGTGATCCCGCCACCGGGATCACCCACCAGCCCCTTGGCCGCCCCGGAGACCAGCACCTGGCCGCCGTGAGCGGCGGAAGCGACGCGCGCGGCGTGGTGCACCTCGTAGCCGACGTAATTGCCGTCGACCACCCGGGCCTCTCCCGCGTGGACCCCCATCCGCACCGTGACGGCCTGGTCGTCCGGCCAGGGCTGGGCCGCGAGCGCGCGCTGGGCGGCCACGGCTCCACGGATCGCGGATGCCGCAGACGTGAAGGCAATGAAGTGGGCATCCCCTTCGGAGCCGAAGTAGACCCCGCCCGCGCCCACCGCGGCATCGACGACGAGTCGGCGCTCGATGGCCAACAGGTCTCCGTAGGCAGCGTCGCCGATCCGGCTGACGAGCCTGGTGGACCCTTCGATATCCGTGAACAGGAATGCGACGGTACCGCTGGGGAGCTCGGGGGAC
This sequence comes from uncultured Chloroflexia bacterium, assembly GCA_963716025.1. Lineage (GTDB taxonomy): Bacteria > Chloroflexota > Limnocylindria > Limnocylindrales > CSP1-4 > CAIXZV01. Next base: position 56,327 of record CAVQSY010000023.1, on the reverse strand, counting down.
ACGGCTCAGGCCTCTGGGGGGACGCGACCTCTAGGTCCGGTGGTCGGAGGTGGCTGCGCGAAGGCGTCCCGCGAGGACCCGCAGGATCGCCAGGGCGACGCCCGGCTGCTCGCGGAGGACACGCTCGGCATCCCAGGTCGCGAGCGCAAGACACGTGGTGGGCACGTCAGCGATCACCGCGGCGTTGCGCGGACCGCCGTCGAGGACCGAGAGCTCACCGAAGAACTCGCCCGGTCCAAGGTGGGCGATCGCCAGGCCGTCACGCATGACCCGGACCCGGCCCTCACCGACGATGAACAGCCCGGTGCCGATCTCGCCCTCGCGCGCGATCACCCGGTCGGGGGGAAATGCCACCTCGACGGCCGCGGCGGAGACGGCGGCCAGCCCGGACTCGTCCAGCCCGGTGAACAGCGGGCAGGCACGCATGAGCGTTACGCGGTGGGACGCGGACAGGGACACGGGCTCCTCCTCGGGCACGGATCGCATCGTGCGCCGGGCCGGCCGTCGGCGTCAACCCGGTTGGAGCCACGTGGCCGAAAGAGCCGGGCACGTGGCGGAAGGACCCGGGCACGGCACCGTGATTCGTGGGACCATGCGCCCCTGCGGCCGTCCCGGGTCGTACTGAGTGGGGGAGAACGAGGAGGGGCCGTCCCGTGGCTACGCGCGAGGAGCTCGCCGACACCCTGGCCGGGTTCGCCCTGTTCTCGGACCTCGGGTCCCCACAGCTGCTCAGCGTCGCGGGCCTGTTCGAGGAGACCGCGATGGCGGAGGGCGAGCGGGTCCTCCGCCAGGGCCTCACGGGTTCCGGGTTCTACATCATCCTCGACGGCACGGCGGACGTCCGGATCGATGGGACGACGCGCGGCACGCTCCACCGCGGCGACTTCTTCGGCGAGGTCTCGATCCTGCTGGGAGAGCCGCCCACGGCCGACATCGTCGCCACCTCCACCCTCCGCTGCATCGTCCTGGGGCCGACGGCGGTCCAGCCATTCCTCCTGGCCCACCCACCGGTGATGTTCCGGATGCTCCAGGCGCTTGCCCGTCGCCTCCGCAACGCCAACCGCTGGCGGAGCTGACGGTGGAGGCGGCGGAACGTCCCTTCCCACCGGGTGACTACCCGGTGGTCGTGATCGGGTCGGGTCCGGGTGGGCTCCAGGTGTCCTACGCGCTCCGCCGCGAAGGCATCGAGCACGCCGTGATCTCCGCCGACGTGGGCCCGGGCGGGATGTTCCGGCGATGGCCGTTCTTCCAGCGGCTGCTGTCCTGGTCCAAGCCCTACGCCCCGGCCGAGCGGACCACGCGCGAGTACCAGCGCTACGACTGGAACAGCCTCCTCGCGGACGAGCCGGAGCTTCGCAGCCTCCAGGCGGAGTTTCTCGACGACACCTCCTACTTTCCGTCGCGTCCGGCGATGCAGCAGAACCTCGAGGCGTTCGCGGAACGAGCCGGGATCGCGGTCCGGTTCCAAACCCGCTGGGAGTCGACACGCCGCGAGGAGGGTCCCGACGGCCCCTCGTTCGTGCTCCAGACCAGCGACGGCGAATACCGCTGTCGCGCGCTGGTGCTCGCGGTGGGGATCGCCCAGCCGTCGCTGCCGGTCACCCCGGGCATCGAGCTCGCCCGCCACTACGCCGACACCCGCGATGCCGCGACCTATGCCGGCAAGCGGATCTTCATCATCGGCAAGCAGAACAGCGGCTTCGAGCTGGCGACGGGACTCGCCCAATGGGCGTCGTCGATCACCGTCTGCTCGCCATCGCCGGCCAAGACCAGCATCCAGACCAAGTCGCTCGCCGGTGTCCGCGCGCGCTACGTCCAGCCGTTCGAGGACGGCTTCCTGGGGCTCGGAGTGCGGATCCTCAACGCGTCCATCACGGGGCTCACCCAGGTGGGCCAAGCCATCCGGGTGGACCTCCACCGGACCGACACCGGAGAGGACCTGTGCGTGGAGGCCGACGAGGTCATCGCGGCCACGGGCTTCACGTGTCCGCTGCGCGACCTGCCGGATCTCGGGGTCGCCACGTTCGGGGCGGCGAAGCTGCCGGTGGTGACGCCGTTCTGGGAGAGCACCACCGTCCACGGGATCTACTTTGCGGGCACGATCAGCCAGGCGGCACCCGGTCTTCGCAAGCACGGTGTGCCCGCCAACTCGGGCGCCGTCCACGGGCATCGCTACAACAGCCTCGTCCTGGCCCGGCATCTCGCGGAGACGGTGTTCGGCAGGGCTCGCGAGTGCCCCATCGTGGCCCGCGACGAGGTCATCGATTACCTGCTGCGAGAGGCGACCTCCGCCCCGGAGCTGTGGCACCAGAAGGCGTACCTCGCCCGGGTGGTCACCGCCGAGCGGGACGGGACCCTGCGCGACGCCGGGATCCTGCCGCTGACACACGCGCTTGACGGGATGACCGAGGACCTCCTCGCGATGACGGTCGAGTCGGACGGTCAGGGTGGCCTGTACCCGGTCGCCTACGTGCGGCGTGACGGTTCGCTGACCGAGCATGCGCTGCCGGCGGACCCGCTGCTCGACTTCGCGACGGAGGCCCACCGGGCCGCGCTCGCGGAGGCGGTCGGGCGGCTGTTCGGGGCGATGCCGGCCGGTGTGTCGGCAGATTGACACGGCAGCGGAGTTGCCGGAATCGTCTATCTTGATGGCTTGTAGCCCTATTCGGCTAACTGCATCTGCGATAGGCTCCCGCGTGTGACAGCCCAGGTGCCGGCCATCGTGCTCTTCGGCGACGTCGTGGACTCACGCCGCGACGCCGGCGCCGCCGCGTTCCTGCGGACGCTGCGCGACGACCTGGACGCGGCGTATGACGGGGAGCGTCTCGCCACGGCGGGGTTCACCCAGGGCGACGAGATCCAGCTGCTGCTCGCCCCCGGTGCGGACCCGTTTCGTGGTGTGGTGCGGGCCGCGGTGCACCCCGACGCACGGGAGCTGCGGTGGGCGGTGGTCGCCGGCGATGTCGACCGGGGCACCGGGCCCGCGACGGAGCGAAACGGGCCTGCCTTCCACGCGGCGCGGGAGCTGCTCGATCGCGCCAAGACACGGCGCGAGGGGATGGCGGCCGTCACGGGCGACCTGGAAGCGGACGCGCTGCTCGCCGACCTCGCTCCGCTGCTCCCGGCGCTGCTGGCCGAGCTCACCGCCCGCCAGCGCGAGATCGCGCGCCTGCTCCTGGTGGAGAACCTCCGGCAGGCGGAGGCTGCCGAGCGCCTGCGGGTGAGCCGGGCGACCGTCTCGGTCATCGCGGACCGGGCCCGGGTCCGCCACCTGGCGAGGCTCAGCACGGCCCTCGCATCCATCTTCCACGGCGGCGTGACCCGTGCCGCTGCGGCCACCGGGGACGATCCCGCCCCCGATTCGCGTCCACCGGGGAGCACGGCGTGACCGACACGATCCTGGTCCTGGCCTGGCTGATCCTGGCCCATCTCGTCGCGGACTTCGTGCTCCAGAACGACTGGATCGCGATCAACAAGGGAACCGGGGGCCGTGGCGGGTGGGCCGCGCTGGGGGTCCATGGATTCCACGTCGGGCTGTGCCTGGTCCCGTTCCTGTTCGCCTACGGGATGCCGGCGGTGCTCTACATCGCGGTCGTGGTCACGACACACGTCCTGGTCGACCGCTGGAAGGTCCAGACGACGCGCCGCGCGGAGCGGAGGGCCCTCGCAGCCGCACGGGCGCGGCTGGGACGGACCAGCCAGGCGCCGGAGTCGGGGCTCGGCAGCGCCTGGACCCCGTGGCCGGGGATGCTGTACCTCGCCGACCAGGCGCTCCACATCACGATCGCCCTCGTCGGCTGGCTCGTGATCCTGGAGGGCGTCGCGATCCAGCAGGGGTTCATCGACGTCGTGAATACCGCGCTCCGGAGCTGGGACCGGGCCGTCGTGCACGCCGCCATCCTGACCGGCGTCGTGCTCGTCTCGCTGTTCATCATCAACACCCGCGCCGCCTTCTACTTCGTCCTCGCGCTCGTCTCGCCGCGCGAGCTGCCGGAAGCGGGGCACCGGGCCGAGTCTGCCCCCGGGACGACAGCCGCCGGGAGGACGGCCGACGTCGCGACCGAGCCGTCGGTTGCGCTGGGGGCCACGCCCTCCGTTCCCACCGGGGCACCCGCCCGCATCGGCGCGACCATCGGCGCCCTCGAGCGGCTGCTCATCGTGGCGTTCGTGCTGGTCAACGCGGAGGCGGCGGTCGGCTTCGTCATCGCGGCCAAGACCATCGCCCGGTTCAAGCAGCTCGATGACCGCGGCTTCGCCGAGTACTACCTGCTGGGCACCCTCGCCAGCGTGTCGGTGGCCTTCCTGAGCGCGGTCATCGCCAAGGCGGCACTGGGCTCGATCCCCTAGCGGTGAGCCTGGCGCCTGCGACGAGGCCGAGCAGGCCCGCCGTCAGCAGCACGATCCAGGGCACAGGTCCTGGACCCTCCGCTACACGGGCCGTGGCTGGGGCGGTGGCGGTATCGGGCATCGCCTGGCGCACGATCGCAACGATGTCGGCGGTCGTCCTGGCGCTGCGGATTGCCGTCAGCGGGAACTGATCGAGCGGGTGTTCCTCCACGCCCACGACGCGGCGTGCGTACTGCCAGCGATCGCCGTCCCAGCGCCAGACGACGACATCGCCACCGAACGGCTCGACCGGGAGATGGCCCCGCCGGAAGCGCTCGGTTGCGATCACGACCCGGTCGCCGGTCGAGAGCCTGTTCCCCCGAACGCTGTGACAGCCGACGCTCCAGCCATTGAACACCAGCTCCTCCGGCACCTCCCCGGCGAGGACGCGCTCGATCCGGAGCGCCACGTGCCAGTCGAACGGCGCCGAGCCCGCATGCGGGGGATCCGTCTCGCCGGATGCGTCGACAACGGTCGCGATGAACGCAAACCCGACGTTCAACGTCCGGTCGACAGGTCGGTCATACGCGGTGCACTCGGCCGACGCCGTCGACGGGGCGACCATGGCCAGGAGTGCCGCGATCAGCAGGCCAACGACGAGGCGACTCACGTCCACGACTCCACGGGCCGCACCGGCCCTCACACCAGGCGGCGCGGGATCGTCTCGCGCCACTGCCGGCTGAAGGATGGCTCGCCGTCGAGGGCGACGTCCAGGGCCACCGTGACGTCGAACGCCGCCTCGTCCGAGGTGATCGTGCCACGCGCCCGGATGTCGGCGTCGGCGCCGAAGCCGGACCAGCGGTAGACGACGTCGCTCTCGAGGCTGGCGTGCGCCGGGTCCGCGTCCGAGGCCGTCAGGACCAGTCGCTCGCTGCTGTACAGGTGCGAGCCATCCTCCTGGGTGCTGCCCCCGCCGTCGAAGATGGTCACGGCGACCGTGCCGCGCAGGATGTCCTCCTCGATCCGCCACTCGGGCGCATCCTCCTCGTACGCGCCCACCTCTCGCAGGACCGCTGGCTCGACGCGGAACGGCGGCACGGGCAGGGTCGCCGCGTCCGCGGGCAGGACCGGGAGCTCGAGGCGCGATGGCGCGGCCGGCCCGTGGTGGACGTGGAGCTCGCCAGGGAAGGGCGACGGCCAGAGGACGGGCCAGTAGCTGGTGAGTACGGTCAGCCGGATCCGGTTGCCGGGGGTGAAGCGGTAGCCCGAGACACGCAGTGGGATCCGGATCTCCTCGACGGAGGGCGGGTCGGCGGGCATCGGCGCGGGATCGATGTCCGAGCGGCGGTGGGTCAGGTTGAGCACCCCCGTGGCGACGAGCGAGGAGACCCCGTCGGGCGTGACCTCGGACAGGCGGACGACGCCGGTCGCGACGGGCATCGACGCGCCCAGGTGGAGGACGGCGGCCGGGGAGCCGATGATCGCGAGGGGCGCCTCCAGCGGCGGTGACGTGTAGGTCAGGCCGCGCAGCTCGTCGGGGCGGAGATCGCGCGCCAGGCCGTTGGGGGCGCCGCCTGCGCCCCACGAGAGCGCCCCGGCCGTGCCCACCGTGGCCCGGTGGGGGAGGGCATCGACGCTGGTCCCCTCCGCCGGCGAAGCGTCGCGGAGCCCGCCGCCGTCGCCGAGCCAGAGCTCTCGGCGCTCGGTGCCCGGCACCGGGAACGCGCTTGCCGCCCGCCAGCGGCCCGGCCATTCCTTCGGGAACGGCTCCGGGGCTGCCCATTCCCGCTCGAACCAGACCAGGGCGGGCTCCCGGTCCCAGCCGTTGTCGCGGCCCTTGAGATATCGGTCGAAGAAGCGGACAAGCTCGTGGAGCCAGTCGAGGTTCGGCCCCGGGTAGGCGTCGTCGGGGTAGCTGTGGACCCAGTTGCCGACGAGGGTCCGCACGGCGGCGCTCGTGCAGCGCTCCTGGATGCGGAACGCGGCATCCGGGTAGGCGTCGGTCCAGCCGGCGACCTGGAACACGGCGCAATCGAGCGCGTCGTACTCGGGCGCGAGCGAACCCCGGCGCCAGTACGCGCCGTCGGTCTGGTTGCGGATCCAGGCCATGAGCCAAGGCGGCGTCTGCTCCAGGCGCGCGAGCCACTCCTCGCGCCACCGCTCGCCGCGGAACGGCGGGTGGGGCGGCATCGCGTTCATGCCCAGCTGGCTGACCGCGTACTGGCACTTCTCGCTGGCGGTCACGCAGCCGCCACGGATGTGGACGTCGTCGCGATAGCGGTCGTCCGTGGCGTACATCGGCAGGATCGCGCGCAGGTGGGGCGGCCGCAGCTTGGCCACCTGGATCGAGGTGAAGCCGCCGTAGCTGATCCCCCACATGCCGATGTTGCCGTTGCACCACGGCTGGGCCGCGAGCCACTCGACGGCGTCGTACCCATCGAGGGTCTCGGCCTCCGTGTACTCGTCCTCCGCGACACCCGGCGAGGAGCCCGTGCCGCGCACGTCCAGCCGGCACAGGGCAAAGCCGCGTGCCGCCAGCCACTCGCCCCTCGCGGTGTCGCTGTTGCGGCGCCAGTTGTCCTTGCCGTACGGGATCATCTCGAGGACGGCGCCGAACCGCTCGTCGGGGCGCTCGGGGGCAGGCAGCGGCAGCCACAGGTTCGAGGACAGCTCGAGGCCGTCGCGGACGGGAATGCGGACGTCCCAGCGGGTCTCGAAGGCGTGATCGGGTCTGCTCGCGTCGGTGCGGCGGTCGGTGCGCGTGGCCATCGCGTGGAGTCTAGCCCCGTGCGGGGCGCCCGGGCCTGCGGGACCTCCAGGCGGTACCGTGCAACCGATGAGGGACGACATGCCGGATCCGGTTCGCGTGGGCGGCTGGCGTCGCCGGTCTCGCCGCACCGCGTACGCGAACCCGTGGATCGAGGTGCTCCATGACGAGGTGGACCGCCCCGACGGATCGCCCGGCATCTACGGTGTCGTCCACTTCCGGAACATGGCCGTCGGCGTCGTGGCCGTGGACGATGCGGGCCGGATCCTGCTCGTCGGCCAGCACCGCTACACCCTCGACACCTACAGCTGGGAGATCCCGGAGGGCGGCGCGGCGCTCGACGAGGCGCCTGTCGATGGCGCGGCGCGCGAGCTCGCCGAGGAGACCGGCTACGAGGCGGCCGAGTGGCGGGAGCTGGTGTCGTTCTCGCTGTCCAACTCGGTCACCGACGAGCGTGGCGTCGTGTTCCTTGCAACCGGGCTGCGCGCTGGGATCGCCGCGCCGGAGCCCAGCGAGGACCTGGCGATCCGGTGGGCGACCCTGGACCAGGTGCTCGCCGAGATCGACGCCGGGGAGATCCACGACATCCTGACCATCGTGGGCGTGACCCGGTATGCGCTGGAGGTGCGCTCGTGACGCGGGACGCCGACGTCGTCGTGGTGGGGCTGGGGGCCCTCGGGTCGGCAGCCGCGTACTGGCTCTCCCGGCGGACCGGGCTGCGGGTGCTCGGCCTGGAGCAGTTCGAGATCGGCCATCCCTACGGCGCCTCGGAGGACGTAAGCCGGATCATCCGGCGCAGCTACCACCGGCGGGACTACGTCCGGCTGACTGCGAGGGCGTACGCGTCGTGGGCCGAGGTCGAGCGGGAGAGCGGCCAGCAGGTCGTGTTCCGCACCGGCGGTCTCGACGTCGGCCCGTCCCACCCGGATCACGGGTCGGAGGTGGATCTCGAGCGATACGCGGACGCCATGGCCGCGGAGGGCGTGCTGTTCGAGCGCCTCGACGCGGCGGAGATCATGCGTCGCTGGCCCGCCTGGCGCCTCGACGATCACCACGTGGGGCTGTACCAGGCGGACACGGGGATCGCGGACCCTTCGCGTGGCAACGCGGCCCACCGCCGTCTGGCCGTGGAGCACGGCGCGGAGCTCCGAGGCCTGGCGCCCGTCGCCCGACTCCTCGGCAGCGGGGGCGAGGTCACCGTCGAGCTTGAGGACGGTCAGCGGATCCGTGCCGGCCGCGTGGTCATGGCGACCGATGCCTGGGCCAACGAGCTGCTGGCGCCGCTTGGCTGCCCGCTGCCGCTGACGGTGACCCAGGAACAGGTCTCGTGGTTCACGCCGCGTGGCGACCCCGCGCTGTTTGCCCCGGACCGGTTCCCGACCTGGATCTGGATGGACGAGCCCAGCTTCTACGGCTTCCCGACCCATGGCCACCCGGGCCCGAAGATCGGCCAGGACGTGGGCGGGCGCGAGGTGACCCCGGCGACCCGCACCTTCGACACCGATCGCGCTGCCCTCGCGCGGACGATGGCGTTCCTCGAGGAGCGCCTGCCGGGCATGGCCGTGGAGCCGTTCCTGACCAGGAGCTGTCTCTACACCATGACCCCGGACCGGGACTTCATCGTCGATGCCGTCCCCGGGCACCCGGACATCCTCGTCTGCCTCGGGTCAGCGCACGCCTACAAGTTCGCGTCGGTCCTGGGCCGGATCATGGCCGAGCTCGCGGTGGACGGAGCAACCCCGTCGGCGCCGGAGCTGGAGGCGTTCCGGATCGACCGTCCCGTCCTGCGCGAGGAGCACCCGGAGCGCCGGTTCGCGATCTGATGCCCGGCCCGTCAGCGGGTGCATGCCACGCCGAGCGGCCTACTCCACCGGCTGCGTCGACACCTTCGCCGCGTACTCCCTGATCTGCTCTTTGGTCACATTCTCCCCGAGGAAGGTCCACGGGGGGGCGACTCCCAGGAAGACGCCCGTGCTCGCGGGACACCTGGTCTTTGGGCCCAACAGCAGTGTGGACTGGAGGGTCTTGCCGGTCCGAGCGATGACCACTCGGACCTTCAGCACCTCGCGGAGGCGAAGGAGTTCGCCCTTCACCCCGTCGGCGATCGTGTAGCTCCCGCACGATCCACCGGCCTTGGGCTCCCTGGCTTCTGGGCAGAGGACCAGTTGGATCATTGGGCTCGCCCACTCGCCATCACGCCACTTCCCGTTGACGTCGTCGGGCAGCCAGTTCCACACGCCAGCCTTCCCCCAGGGGGCAGCGATCACCAGGGGGTGCACCCTGCCGGCATAGGGAGCCGCCCACGCGACAGGCCTCCCGTAGCAGGCACCGATCAGCTCGGCGTCGGGCGAGGGCGACGGCTGCGGTGTCGGCTGCGGTGTCGGCGATGCGGTCGGGGCCGGCGGCGGCGCGGTGGGGCGCGATGGCGTCGCCGTGCGGCTCGCGTCCCCGGAGCATCCCGCCAGCAGCGCGATCGCGAGCAGGCTCGCCAGGGGCGAGTTCGAAACGCCGCGTCGCAGCATGCACGATCCTCCTCGGGACGCACACAGCAGGTGGCCTCGCCAGTGGCTCGGCGGGCGCCGGCATCCAGCGTGGACGCGCGTCCGAGTCCTCGGATGGTGGGCACGTTCGCGGTCCATCGGAGATCTGGCCAGAGCCAGACGTCTACAACTTCGCGTCGGTACCTGGTCCGGATCCTGGCCGGAACTCGCGGTGGATGGGTCGACCCCGTCCGCGCCGGAGCTCGAGGCGTTTCGGCTCGACCGCCGCGCGCTGCGACTCTCGGGGCACGATGGCCCGTGGTTGATCGCCATGAACCGCTGCAGGCTGGAACGGACGACTCCGTCCGCACCAAGGGTGATGGTCGAATGCCACAGAATCGGGTCACGGGACCATGGAAACCCGCGGCCGCACCACCGAGGGTGGTGGATCGAGGGAGATCGCACAGCATTGGCGATCCGCTTGCGGAATCAACCAGGGGTCGTGGTGAGCCGGGGCTGGTATGGGGGCCGAGCGGCTGGCGCGGGAGCCTACGTGGGCCCCTGCTCCTCCGCGGCCTCGCGCCGCACGACCGCGGGCAGCGGCTGCCCGGACTCCGCGAGCCAGCACGCGGCGGCCCGGCCATCGCCGACCTCGATCAGGGGCGGCTCCTCCGTCCGGCAGCGCTCGATGATCCCGGCCTGCTCGGCGAGCGGGCAGCGCGGGTGGAATCGACAGCCGGTCGGGATGTGTGCGGCATCCGGGGTCTCGCCCTCGAGGATCACCCGGCGCGCCCGGAGACCGGGCTCCGGGGGTTCGGGCGTGGGCATGACGGAGACGAGGGCCCGCGTGTACGGGTGCCGCGGATCGTGGATGACGTCCTCGGCCGGTCCGATCTCCATGATCTTGCCGAGGTACATGACGGCGATCCGGTCCGCGATGACCCAGGCCACCGAGAGGTCATGGGTGATGAACAGGTAGGTGAGGTCGCGCTGCCGCCGAAGATCCAGCATCAGGTTGAGGATCTCGGTCCGGATCGAGACATCGAGCATGCTGACCGGCTCGTCGGCGACGACGATCTTGGGGTCGAGGACGAGTGCGCCGGCGATCACGACGCGCTGACGCTGGCCGCCCGACAGCTCGTGCGGATAGCGGAATGCGAAGTCCGTGGCGGGTCGCAGCCCTGCGGCATCGATGGCCTCGAGGACCCGCTTCTCGCGCTCCGCGGCGCTCAGGCCGAGGTTCTGGACCTCGAGCGGCTCGGCCACGAAGTCATGGATCGTCTGCTTGGGGTTCAGGGTCTCGTATGGGTCCTGGAAGATCAGCTGGACACGTCGCCGGTAGGCGCGCAGCGCCTCGCCGCCCCAGGTGTCGGTGACGTCTTCGCCCTCGAGCAGGATGCGTCCACCGGTCGGATGGGTGAGCTTGACGATCACGCGGCCCGCGGTCGTCTTGCCGCTCCCGGACTCTCCGACGAGGCCGAGGACCTCGCCCCGCCGGAGCTCGAGATCGATCCCGTCGACGGCCCGCACATAGCCCGCCGGCTTGCGCCGGATCAGGTCGCGCAGACCTCCGTGGATCGGGAAGTGGACCTCCAGCCCCTCGAGCCGAATGAGCGCCTCGCCGCCGGGCGCCTGGCCGTCGGGCACCGGCTGCTCGCTCACGACGCGGCCTCGACGACCGGGAGCACGCGAGGTGTCCCGCCGTCGCCCGGCGGGTAGAGGTGGCAGGCGACACGGACCCTGTCCTCGAAGCGGACCTCCGGCGGAACCTCCGTCCGGCAGACGTCCATCGCGGCGGGGCAGCGCGGCGCGAACCGGCAGCCCGGAGGTGGCGTGCGCAGGTCCGGCGGCGAGCCGGGGATCGTCCCCAGGTCGCGCCGGCCGGCCTTCACATCGGGAAAGGCCCGCAGGAGCATCTGCGTGTACGGGTGGCGGGGCGTCGCGAAGATCGTGCCGACCGGGCCCTCCTCGGCCACCCGCCCCGCGTACATGATCATCACCCGGTCGCAGGTCTCGGCGAGCACCGACAGGTCGTGGGTGATCAGGATCATCGACAGGCCAAGCTTCTCCCGAAGGTCCTCGAGCAGCTCGAGGATCTGTGCCTGGACCATCACGTCGAGCGCCGTGGTCGGCTCGTCACCGATGATCACGGCCGGGTCGCAGGCGAGGGCCATCGCGATCATCGCGCGCTGGCGCATGCCGCCCGAGAGCTCGTGGGGGTAGGCGCGTGCGCGGGCCTTCGGGATCCCGACCAGCTCCAGGAGCTCGCGCGCGCGCTTCGCCGCCGCGGGCCGGGCCATGCCAAGGCGTTCCACGATCGGCTCGGCGATCTGGTCGCCCACCCGCTGGACGGGGTTGAGCGCGTTCATGGCGCCCTGGAAGATGACCGAGATCTCGCGCCACCGGTAACGGCGGAGGGCGGTCTCGCTCTTCTGGGCGAGATCGATCCCGAACAGGCGGACGCTCCCCGAGACCACCTTGGCGTTGCTCGGCAGGAGCCGCAGGAGCGACAGGGCCGTCGTCGTCTTGCCGCACCCTGACTCGCCGGCGATACCGAGCGCTTCGCCGTCGTCGAGCGTGAAGCTGACGTCGTCGACTGCATGAACGGTCGCATTGCCCAGGCGGAAGTGCGTCGAGAGCCCTTCCACGACAAGGAGCGGGGCGTCTGGATCGGCCTGCTTGGGCAGCGGCCACTGGCGTCGCCCGCGAATGGCGGCGCGGTCCATGCCCGGGGCCGGCACGTCAGGCTCGGAGTGCGGTGTCATCGCTTGAGGCCGGCTTTCGGGTTGAGGACGTCGTCCAGGGCGTTGCCCACCAGGGTGAAGGCAAGGATCACGGCGACCACGCAGACCGCCGGCGGCACGATGTACCACCATGCCCCGAGGCCCGGAGCCCCCGACTCCTGGGCCGCGTTGAGGAGCTGTCCCCAGGACGGCGAGGACGGATCGCCGAGGCCGATGAAGGACAGGGTGGTCTCCGTGAACACGGCGGCGGCGAACGTGAGAACCGTGTTGGCCACGATGAGGTTGAGCACGTTGGGCAGGATGTGCCGGCGCATGATGTGCCCGCTGCTGCCGCCGATCACGCGGGCCCGGTCGACGAACATCCGCTCCCGGACAGAGAGCGCCTGTGACCGGATGATCCGCGCCGTCGAGGCCCAGCTGGTGACGCCGATCACGACCACGATGACGAGCAGGGTCGCCCGGATCCCGAAGAACTCGGCGTCGACGCCGATCAGGTCGAGGATGAGCGGGGCCAGCACGATCGCCAGCACGAATGTCGGCAGAACCAGGAAGAAGTCGGTGATGCGCATCAGGAACTGGTCCCAGCGTCCGCCGACGTAGCCCGACACGATGCCGATGACCGCGCCCAGGATGATCGTGATCGCGGTCGCCATGAGCCCGATCACCATCGAGATGCGGGCCCCGTGAATGGTCATGTTGAGCAGGTCCCGGCCTGACTCGTCCGTGCCCAGGAGGTGCGCGCCCGAGGGCGGCTCAAGGGAGCTTCCCGTCGCGGTCGTGACGGTCTGCAGGGGGCCCACCAGGAGGTCCGGGGCCAGCGCGAGGAACGCGAAGAACAGGAGCAGTGCCAGGCCCACCACGCCGTCGCTCCGACCGGCAAAGCGCCGCCCGAACTCACGCGCGTTGCGCAGGCGAAGCCGCCAGCGCTCGTTGCGCAGGTTGGGCGTGGCGACGGTGCCGGCGGTCATCGTCGTACCCTCGGGTCAAGGAAGCCGTAGATGATGTCGGCCACGAAGTTGGCGAGCACCACGGATACGCTCAGGAACAGGAACACACCCTGGATGACCGGGTAGTCACGGGACCCGAGGGCATCAACGGTGAGCGTGCCGAGGCCTGGCCAGTTGAACACGATCTCGGCCGTGATCGCCCCGCCCACGACATATCCGAGGTTGATCGCGATCAGGGTGACGGCGGGGAGCATCGCGTTGGGCAGGGCATGCGAGCGAAGGATCTTGCCGTCCGTCAGGCCCTTCGCCCGTGCCGTTCCGATGTAGTCCTCGGCACGCGTCTCGGTGATCGACGAGCGCATCAGGATGGAGTAGCCGCCGATGAGGCCAAGGCTGATGGTGGCCAGCGGCAGCACGAGGTGCGGCAGCAGGTCCGCCAGGAACTCCACCGGTCCGGCATAGGTGGCTCCCGCGGTGAGCATCCCGGAGGTCGGCAGCCAGTGCAATCCGGCGGCGAAGATGATGATCAGCGGCATGCCGATCACGAAGTACGGCATCGAGTACAGGATCAGGCTCGCACCGTTGCCGATCCGGTCGGCCACCCCTCCTCTCCGCCATCCCGTGTAGGCACCGAGGCCCAGGCCGAAGACGATCGCGATCATCTCGGCGAGGCCGATGAGCATGATCGTCGGCCAGAATCGGTCGCCGATGACCTTGGTCACCTCCTGTCCCTGGAACTTGATGGAGTAGCCAAGGTCGCCCTGGAGCGTTGAGCCGATGAAGGCGAACAGCTGGTTGTCGCCGTTCAGCTCAACGGCGGGTGGATCCACGGAAAACCCAACCGGGAGCAGCGGCTTGTCCAGCCCCCAGCGGGCCTTCGCCGCCTCCCGCTGCTCGGGCGTGATGTTCGGGTTCCGCGGGTTCACCCGGTCGGGTGAACCCGGCATCATCCGGAACAGGATGAAGTTGAGCAGCACGATCATGGCGATCGTGAAGATCGCCTGCAGCGACTGCCTGACCAGGTACCGGGCGTTCACCCGCGGTCAACCCGAGCGGAGGCGGGGAGTGGGGGCTACTCCTCTTCTTCCGCCTGGCCGGCGGATCGTCGACGGGCCATCACCAGCCCGGCGACCACCACGACCACGACGACCACGATGGCGCCGATGATCAGGGCGCTGTTGTCTCCGCCGCCCGTCGTCGAGCCATCGTCCGAGCCCGGTGACGCCGTCGCGGTCGCCGACGTCGGCGCTGCGGTGACACCGGGTGCCAGGCTCTCGGCCGCCGGCGACGGGGTCTCCGCCACCTTGGTCGCATCGGTCAGCATCGTGTACTGGAGCGTGCCGTAGGTGAACAGCGGCGTCCCGTTGTCGATCGGCTGGTTCTGCCAGCCGGCGAACTTGTCCGTGCGATACGCGGCCAGGGCCGAGTCGTAGAACAGGACGTCGTATGGCGCCTCGTCGTAGATCAGGTTCTGCATCTCGGCGAGGATGGCCTGGCGCTCGTCGTCCGACGTCGCGGTGGCCTGCTGGTCATACAGCTTGTCGTACTCGGGGTTGCAGTACTGGCTGTCCGACGAGCTGCCGATGTAGTCGCACCGGAAGATCTGCGTCATGCCGTTGGGATCCGGCCCCCAGGCCCAGCCCCACAGCTCGATGTCGTAGTCGGCCCGGTACTCGGGGCAGTTCGGGTCCCTCTTGGGGCACGCCTCCGGCGGCAGGACGATGTCCGCCAGGGTCGAGGAGTCGTACGGCTGCGTGGAGACCTTGATGCCCAGCTGCCCGTACCAGTCCTTCACGAACTGGGCGGTCTTGTCGTAGCTCGAATCCGTGTTGGGGTAGTACAGCCGCAGGCTGATCGGCTTGCCCTGCTTGTCGAGGCGGGTGCTCCCGTCGAGGGGGTATCCGGCCGCGTCGAGCTTCTGCTTGGCAAGGTCGATGTTGAACGACCGGGGAGTCGTGGGGTCAACATGCCACTTGCCCAGGACCGGCGGCACGATCGTGTTTCCCGGGTCGCCGTAGCCGCCAAGGATCCGGTCGACCAGGACATCCTTGTCAATGGCGTAGCCGAGAGCGTCGCGGAAGGCGGGGTCGAGGAGCGCCTCCGTGGACGGTCCGCCCTTCTTGATGGTGTTGCCGGTGCCGGTGCCGTAGGTGTTGAACGCGAGCTGGGTCCAGCCGTTGGACGCGCCCACGACCGTCTTGATGTTGGGCTCGGACGCGAGGGCATTGAGCTGGTCCGAGTTGGGGTTGCGCGCATAGTCGAGCTCGCCGGCCTTGAGGGCCTGGATCATCGTGTCGTCGTTCTTGAAGAACTGGATGACGACCTCGTCAGCCGCGCCCTGCGTGCCCCAGTAGTTGGGGTTGCGCTCGAACCGCACGAACTGGCTCGTCTGCCACTCGACGGCGTGATACGGACCAGTCCCGACCAGGGGCGTGTCGAACTTGGCGTCACCCATCGCCGAGTAGTCGGTGTCTCCCCAGATGTGCTTCGGGATGATCGGGATGTAGGTCTGGAGGACCCGGTCCGACGCGTCGACCGTGGAGACGATCATCGTCTGGTCGTCCGGGCACTCGATCGCCGTGACCTGGGCATCGGCGAGGCCCGGGTTGATGTAGCCCTCGCCGACGTAGTCGTCCGCGTTGTTGGCGTCGAGGTTGAGGCCCCACGAGAAGCAGGCGTCCTGGGCGGTTGCCGGCTCGCCGTCAGACCACTTCATGCCCTCCCGGATATGGAAGGTCCACGAGGTCCCGTCGGCGGAACGCTCCCACTTGTCCGCGAACCCGGGGACGGGCTCGAGGTTGGGCCCGAAGTCCACGAGCAGGTTGTAGGTGAGCTGGTAGACCTCGTAGCCGGACACGAGGATCGTGGTGTACGGGTTGAGCGAATCGAGGTCCTGGGTCGTGCCCACGCGCAGCACGAGCGGATCGGCTGCCTTCGCGGGTCCGGCCATCGAGGGCATCAGCAGCACGGCAGTCATGGCCAGCGCTGCGAACAGGCGAAGAATGCGTTGACGGACGGGTGCGCGCATGGTGCTCCTCTCCTCGACGCCGGCGGCCGCGTCCGGACATCCCGTTGGGCAGGTTCTCCCCGCTGCCCGCGCCACAATAGGCACGCTCCGCGCGCTGGGTCAAACCGGATGGGCACGCGGCGCGCCACGTGCACCCCTGCACATGGCGCCTCAGGCCGCGGGCGCCAGCGTCTCCGGTCCGCGGTCCCGCTGCAGACCGAGCTCGAGGTGGACACCGCAATCGGGGCAGTCCATGGATCCGGCCACGGCATCGAACGGCAGCGGCCGAAGGCAGAACGGGCAGTCCGCGAACAGCATCGGCCCGATCTCGAGGGGGAATCGGAACGTCGGCGTGGTTGTCATGACCATATCCTTGGCCCACCGCGTGCCACCTAGGGTGTCACCAGCGTCCCAGGTTCCGTGGGCCCTCCTGCCCGGAATCGCGATCCGCCCGAGAATGCGCACATGATCGATCCCGCTGTCGAGACCCGGGGCCTGCGCAAGGTCTATGGGTCAACGATCGCGCTCGAGGCGCTCGACATCCGGGTGGAGCCGGGTGAGGTGTTCGGGTTCCTTGGACCCAACGGCGCCGGCAAGACCACGGCCGTGAAGCTGCTGCTAGGGCTCACGCGTCCCACGAGCGGGGAGGGGACCGTGCTGGGGCGACCCCTGGGTGACCTCCGGGCGCGCCGGTCCATTGGCTACCTGCCGGAGCTGTTTCGCTACCAGGCATGGCTGACGGCCCGCGAGGTCCTTGACCTCCATGCGCGGCTCGCGGGCCTGGTGCCACCCGCCAGGAGCGGTGAGGTCGACCGAGTGCTCGCGGTCGTGGGGCTCGCGGGCCGAGACCGGGTGCGCACCGGCGCATTCTCGAAGGGCATGCAACAGCGCCTCGGGCTGGCAGCCGCGCTGATGGGCGACCCGGCGCTCGTGATCCTCGACGAGCCGACGTCCGCACTGGACCCGGTGGGCAGGGAGGATGTCCGATCGATCATTCGCGAGGCGCGGCAGCGCGGCAGCGCGGTGCTGCTCAACTCGCATCTCCTGGGTGAGGTCGAGCGCCTGTGCGACCGGGTCGCGATCGTGAACCACGGGCGGGTGGTGGCGGCGGGGACCCTCCACGATCTGCTGGGTGAGCCTGCCGTTCGCCTTCGGGTCACGGGCCTGCCCGCCACCGCCGTCACGGACCTCTCCAGGTTCGGTGAAGTCTCGACCGACGAGCAGGGCTGGACGGTGATCCGTCCGGTGGACCCGGAGCGGATCCCCGATGTCGTGGCCGTCGCCGTGGCCGCCGGAGGCCGCGTTCACGCGGTGGACCCGGCGCGTCGCTCTCTCGAGGACCTGTTCCTCGACCTGGTCCGGACCGCGGGCGACGCGGAGCGCCATCCGTGATCCACAGCGTGGTCTTCGTCATCGCCGGCCTCACCCTGCGCGAGGTCGCTCGCCGGCGGATCCTGTGGGTGCTCCTCGGGCTGTCGATCGCGAGCGTGGTCCTCGTCGGATGGGGCGTCGACCGCCTGGTCACCATCGCTCGCGAGGAGGGCGTCGAGGAGCTCCAGGTCCGGATCGGGGTCAGCCAGGTGCTGATCCTGATCGCATTCATGTTCAGCTTCGTCCTGGCGATGTCGGCGGCGTTCCTCGCGGCCCCCGCCATCGCGTCCGACGTGGAGACGGGCACCGTGCAGGCGATGCTGGCCCGCCCCATGCGCCGTGCCGAGCTGGTCGCTGGGCGGTGGCTCGGGCTGTCGACCGTCATTGCCGGGTACGCGGTGCTGTCGGGCCTGCTCGCGATTGCCGTCGTGGGACTGGTCAGCGGGCACGTGCCCCCGGCGCCGCTGGTCGCCGTCGGGTTCCTCGCCTTCCAGGCCGTGGCGGTGCTCACCCTCGCGCTGGCCCTGGGTGCCCGGTTGCCCGGGATCGCCGCCGGGGCGGTGACCGTGGTGCTGTTCGGGCTTGGCTGGTTCTCGGGCGTGCTCGGCAACATCGCGGTCGCGTTCTCGGCGACGCCGCTGCAGAGCCTGGGCGACACCGTCCGGATCCTCATCCCGACCGATGGCCTGTGGCGCGGGGTGATCTACGGCCTCGAGCCTCCCGCGGTGCTGCTGGCGACCCTGGGTCGTGGCGGCGAGGCGATGCGGGCCAACCCGTTCTTCGCGGATGCGCCGCCGCCCCTCGCGTTCACGCTCTGGGCAGCGGTCTGGGTCGGGCTGGTGCTCCTCGCGGGTATCCTGCTGTTCCGCCGGCGCGAGCTCTGAAGCGCGTTCCCGGGCCGTGGCGGGCGCCGGCAGCTCGAACGGTTCCATGGCGCGACCAGTTCGGGCGCCGGGAGCCCGAAGGAGACCCCAGTAGCACGCCTCCCGCATCAATCAGGGCGCGGGAAGCCCGACACCCGCCGGCGCGCGACCGTTGGGGCGTCGGCCGCCCGCCGGCTCCGTGGCCGCCCGCCGGCTCCGTGGCCGCCCGCCGGCTCCGTGGCCGCCCGCCGGCTCCGTGGCCGCCCGCCGGCTCCGTGGCCGCCCGCCGGCTCCGTGGCCGCCCGCCGGCTCCGTGGCCGCCCGCCGGCTCCGTGGCCGCCCGCCGGCTCCGTGGCCGCCCGCCGGCTCCGTGGCCGGGCCCGGGCCGTGTGTGGCCGGGCCCGGGGGCCGGCCCGGGCCGTGTGTGGCCGGGCCCTCGGCCCAGCCTACGGGCGCGGGATCTTGCGCGTGTCGAACATGTTCGACCGAAGCACCTTCGTGCCGGCCGGCCGCCGCGCGTTGTACACCGATCGGAACACGTCCGCGGACACGATCTTCGTGCCCTTGGTCCCGTACAGGACGACTTGGTACAGGCGCCCGGAGACGCCGCGCCGCGTGAGGTCCAGCCTGGTCAGCGAGCCCACGTTGGTCCGGCTGTCCTTGCGGAACATCGATGACAGCGCGTCCAGTGACAGCCGCGTCGTTGACCATCGGAAGTACGGGGCTCCGGCGTCGTATGGGACGCCGTGCTCGGACCGGTCCACGATGCCGCGCAGGTACTTCACCTTCGAGGTCCCCGGCGTGCCGCCCGATGACACGAAGACGTACTCGTTGTTCTCGGTGGCGCCGCCACCGGTGGAGAAGAAGAAGGCCTTGATCACCTTCTCGCCCTTGTAGCGGATGACCGCCCCCGGCTCGGCAGCGACAAGGTTGTCGGTCACCGTCCGCTCGGCCTCGATGCCGCGATACACCTGGGACCGGGTGTCGTCGTACACGTCGTAGGTGCCGCGATCCGGGTTGAGGCCGCGGATCCCGTACGACCGCGCCGCGATCACCTGGGCCCGGACCGCCTCCCGCGGCCAGGTGACGGGCATCTCGACCGGGGCCACGCCGCGGACGTAGTCGTCGATCCCCAGGTGGTTGACGACCGAGACCGACGATGACGATGTGCCGGGGATCAGCCGCAGGGTGCCCCGGTACGTGTCGAACGTCGACGGCTTGGAGAACAGCTGCAGGTAGGACGTGGTCTCGAGCGGCGTGACGAACGGCTGGCCGTGGACCCGTGTCTTGTACAGCACCGTCCTGGTATCGGCCGCCGTGACCTTGACCCGCCACCGCCCACGGTCATTGCGCCAGGTCCGGAGCTCGGCGTCCGGCGGGAACGCCCGGGTGGTGCCGTCGATGCCCCAGGTCCCGCCTCGGCCGTAGATGAGCAGGGGCGTGGCCTTTCTCGCCGTGTACCCGGACATGAGCCGGACCCTGACCAGTCGTTCGGGGTTGACGGTCGACATCGTCGCGCCCTTGAAGTAGGCGGCGAGGATCTCCTGCGCCGTCTGTCCGTCAGCCGCGCGACCCCTGGCGCCGTACTGGTTCATCCCGACGCCATGGCCGTAGCCCTGGCCGTAGAACTTGACCGTCGAGCCCAGCGTGGTGACCGTCGTCGGCCAGTCCGGCGAGGGCCACGGCGACGGCGTGGGCTCGGGCGACGGCGACGGCGACGGCGTCGGCGTGGGGTCCGGCGTGGGCTCGGGCGACGGCGTGGGCTCGGGCGACGGCGTGGGATCCGGTGACGGCGTGGGATCCGGTGACGGCGTGGGATCCGGTGACGGCGTCGGTATGGGCTCAGGCGTCGGCGTGGGATCCTCGAGCGTCACCACCACTGGGTCGGTCGGGGCGGGATCGACGGCGAGAGCGGGCGCGACAGCGCCTCCGACGATCGACGATGCGAGGACGACAGCCGTGAACCAGCGAGCCGTGCGTTGGCGGCTCGGGACCGACCGCGGCCTGACGGTGGTGGCGATACCCATGCTCCCAAGTCTGGCGGTGACGGATCGCGCCGGCCATGGCTCGAGGGGACCATCTCGACGCCGGTACGGGGAGTACCAGCATGCCACGTGGCCCGGGTATTGTCCCCGCATGCTGCACATCTTCCTGGGTCACGGAGCTTCGGGCAGTGCCGCGTCAATGGCTCCGTGGATCGACGGGCTCCGCGGGGCCGGCTACGAGGCCCACCCACTCACGCTTCCTCGCCGGAAGGCAGAGGACGCGATCGCCGCCTTCGAGGCACAGGTGCCCGACCTGCCGGGTGTGGTGGTCGGTGGTCACTCGTTCGGCGGCCGGGTCGCCAGCCTGTCGGCCGCAGGGATCGGGAAGGAGGAGGATGAGCCGGCGCGGCGCTACACGGCGCTCGTGTGCCTCTCCTATCCGCTTCACCGGCCCGGCGCCCCCGAGACGGCCGCGACCAGGGTTGCGCACTGGTCACGGATCGACATCCCCGCCCTCCTCCTCTCAGGCCGATCCGACCCCTTTGCCCGGGTCGACCTCCTGGAGGGGTCGATGTCGAGGCTCGCGGCGGGTCGGCTGGAAACCTGGCCGAAGCTCGGCCACGGCCTGCTGCCCGTCCGGGATGCCGCGCTCGCGCGGATCGTCGCATTCCTGCGGGAGCTCGACCCCGCCGCCGGCTGAGGCGGACTCTGCGGCTCTATCCTCCGAAGATCCCGCGACGTCGCGGCGGCTGAGCGGCCGGCATGGGCGACCCGTCCCTGCGCATCGTGGCCAGGAGCTGGTCGATCTCGGCCCGGTACGGTGCGCCCTCGGGGCGGTCCCGGAGCCAGGCGAGATACCCGGCATCCACACGTGCGATCTCACCCAGCGACCAGCCGATGTGCCGGCCGAAGGGGAGCACGGACCCCCGGCGGGGCCCCGGGGGCGGTCCGGCCGCCCCTTCGCCGTTCGGGCCCCGCCGCCAGGCAGACAGCGGCGAGCCGTCGGCCCGGTCGCCGGGCACACCGCCCCGCGTACCCGATGGCTGGGTGATGGCCGCCACGTCAGGGCGATGATGGGTCCGGTCCCACGTGGCACGCAGCTCGGGGTCGCGCAGGATCGACCACGCGGCGTTGACCTCGGCCATCCGCCGTTCGGCGTTCGGATCCGAGGACACGTCCGGATGGTGGCGGCGGGCCAGCGCACGATACGCAGCCGAGATGGCGTCGGCATCGGCAGACGCCGGGACTCCGAGCACGTCGTACGGATCGCGCTCCGACATGGCACCTCAACTCTCCGGCCGGCGGGCACCGGCGCGGCGATCATACGCGCCTGTCCGAGATCGTTGGTGCCCTCACCCGGTTGCGGCCGACCTGCCGGCCGGACACCATGGGCGGATGCAGACATACCGCTGTTCGTGGGGCGCAGGCCCAGACCCTGACGATCAGGCCTACCACGACACGGAGTGGGGGGTCCCGGTCCGTGACGAGCGCCACCTGTTCGAGCTGCTGATCCTCGAGGGTGCCCAGGCCGGGCTGTCCTGGTCCACGATCCTGCACAAGCGGGATGGCTACCGGCGGGCATATGCCGGGTTCGACATCGGCGCCGTCGCAGCCTTTGACGAGGGTGACGTGGCCCGCCTGCTGGCGGACGCCGGGATCGTCCGCAACCGGGCCAAGATCGCCGCCTCGATCGGGAACGCGCGGGCCACACTCGCCCTGCACGACGCCGGAACCACGCTCGTCGACCGCCTGTGGTCGTTCGTGGATGGGACACCGGTCGTGAATCGTCACCAGAACCCGTCGGAGATCCCCGCCGAGGCGCCGGCATCGCGCGCCATGAGCCGGGATCTGCGGGCCCGGGGGTTCCGGTTCGTCGGCCCGACGATCTGCTATGCCCTGATGCAGTCCGCTGGTCTCGTGAACGACCACGAGGTGGCCTGCTTCCGCTGGGCAGAGGTCCAGGAGGGATGAGGCGCCCGACGGCTCGTCTCGACGGCGGGCTGCCGGGAGCGGCCGTCAGGGGGCCTCGGGGAGGAACTCGGTGAGCGGTTGCTGCCACAGGTGGAAGATCGATTGGGCACCGACGACCAGGTAGCCGAACAGCCAGGCGACCACCACGGCGCAGGTGACGAGGATCAGCGTCCGGCGCAGCGGTGACCACCGTGCGTCCTCCCGGGGCTCACCGGCAATTCGGCGCAGAAACGACTGCTGGAGGCTGATGAGCACCGCCGGGACGAAGCCGATCACCAGGACCATCGCCGTGAGGTCGGCCGAGGCCAGCGGGATCTCGATGAAGGCGAGGATCACCCAGGCCGCCCCCAGCTGGGACCAGGTCCAGGGCGCCCGGCCGGGGCGACGCGAACGGAACAGGGCGAGGGCCGCAAGGATGGTCGGCAGCCCGAAGGCAAGGACGGCCGCGGGGACGCCGAGGTGGGCATCGACGACCGCCGGTGGCACCGTCAAGGGATCGCCCAGGTACCCGGGGACGAGCAGCGCCCCCGAGATGACGCGCACGTTGGCGAGCAGGATCCCGGCGAGCAGCAGGTCCGCGATCAGGAGCATCGTCGGCCGCCGATCCCGATCGACCGGCTTCATGTCGGGCCGCGGTGTCCATTGCGGCCTCGCCGACCACCGGCTCACGGCTGTCGCTTCATCGTGCGCCCGGCTCAGTGGCGCGCGCGCCAGGCGTCGCGGATGCGGATCCGCGATCCGGTCTGGAGCACGGCACCTGCATACACCCGTGCGCCGAACACGAACAGCAGCCAGATCGCCGCGACCATGAGCGAGATCGACAGGATGATCTCCCAGGGCTCGATGGCGCCCAGCGCCACCCGCAGCGGCACCACCATGGGGGCTGCCGGCGGGAAGAACGTCATCACCCGCGCCAGCAGCCCGTCGGGCGCCTCCTGGACGACGAACAGCGAGGCGATGTAGCACGCCGTCGCCGTCATCGTGACCGGCAGCGACGCATTGGAGGCTTCTTCGACCCGTGAGGCGAGCGAGCCGAGGAAGCCCATCGCGGTGGCGTAGAGCGCGAACCCGAGCATGAACCAGGCGAGCAGCTGGACCACCGCGCCGAGGGTCGTGGGAGGCAGCACGAGGCGGCCGCTCAGCTGAGCGGCGATGATCCCGGCGGCAACCAGGATGGCGAGCTGGGCGATCGCCAGCACCCCGATGCCGATGACCTTGCCCATGAGCAGGTCGCGAGCGCGGACCGTGGACAGCACCACCTCCACGACACGGCTCTGCTTCTCCTCGACGACGCCCGTGAGCACCCATGTCCCGTAGGTGACGATGCCGATGAACATCAGCACGATGCCCGCGTTCGCGAAGATGATCGCGGTGACGTCCGAAATCGGTCCGGGGCTCGAGTGCGGTCATCGCCGGGGGTAGCAGGAGCTGTGCCGCATCAGCGGCCCGGATGGCGACCACCGCGCCCGTCGTGACCGCCTGCAGCTGGCTGTCCACGCTCTCCTTGACGATGACCTCGCCAGGGCCGGATAGGTCTGCCGGGACGGTCAGCGCGGCGTCGATCGAGTCGTCTGTCACTGCCCGCTCGGCAGCCGACCGGTCGGGCAGCCGCGACAGCTCCAGCTCCATCTGGTAGGCGCGGCTCGTCGCCTCGAGCGCCGTTTCGAGGCCGGCGGGCACGGGCTCCACGACGGCGAGACGCGTCGCCCGATCGGCGACGATCAGTGTTGGAAGGACGAACCCGGCGCCCAGCAGGAACAGGGTGAACAGCAGCGACAGGACGTAGCCGCGGCTCCGGCCGCGCTCGATGATCTCGCGCATCGCCACCAGGCGGATGGCGCGCAGGCGGCTCACTGGCCATCTCCGGTGGCGGAGGGCTGGGGGGCGTTGACCGCTTCCATGAACAGCTCCGACAGGCGGGGCGGCTCGAAGCTGAATCGCCGCACCTCACCCGCCGCGGTCGCCGCGGCCAGCAGGACGTCCAGATCGACCTCCTCATCGACGAGCAGCTTGACCCGATCGCCGTTCCGTTCGAGCACCTCGTGGTGGTTCGTGGTGCCCATCCACGCTCCCCCCGAACCGACCACCTCGACCTCGAGGTGCCTCCGTCCCGAGGCCGCGCGCAGGGCCTCGATGCTCCCCGCGGCAACCACGCGGCCGCGGCTGATGATCACCACGTCCTCGCAGACCTCTTCGACCAGGTCGAGCTGATGCGAGCTGAAGACGACCCCGACTCCGGCTCGCGCCCGCTCCCGCAGGACCTCGGACATGGTGGAGATCCCGATCGGGTCGAGCCCGGAGAACGGTTCATCGAGGACGAGCAGCTCCGGGTCGTGGACCAGCGCCGTCGCGAGCTGGACCCGCTGCTGGTTGCCGTGGGAGAGGTCCTCGAGCTTCGACCTCGAGCGGTCGGTCAGCCCGAAATCGCTCCAGCCAGACGCCCGCACGTTCCCGCGCGTCGCGCCCTGAGAGCCCATGGTGCTGGCCGAAGTACGCGAGCTGCTCGGCGACACGCATCCGCGGATAGAGGCCGCGCTGCTCGGGCATGTAGCCGAAGCGGAGCCGCGCCCGGGCATCCACCGGCCGGGAATCCCACCGCACGTCTCCGGCGTCGGGTGTGGCGAGCCCGAAGATGCAGCGCATCGCCGTGGTCTTGCCGGCGCCGTTGGGACCGAGGAACCCGACCAACCGCCCGCGCATCGCGCTGAACGACGCATCGTCGAGGGCGGTGACGGGCCCGTAACGCTTGGTGAGTCGACGGATCTCGAGCATCGGCCTCCCTTGGCGCGCCGAGATGCCCGACAGCGCATGCGCCGGCAGACGCCGGCCGATCCACGATACTCCGGGTCGCCCGTCCCCTTCACGGCCCCGCCAGGCGATCAGCCGTGCGCAGATGCCCGCCGCGTGTAGCATCAGGCTTGTGCAGGGAGGTTTGCCCGTCATGACCACACGCGATCCGTTCCCGGGTTCCGGCCCGGGTCCAGACGACCGTACGCCGACCATTCCGCCGCCGGTCGGGACAGCACCGCCGGGTGCCAACCCGCCCTTCGGGACGGCGGCCCCCTTCCGCGGCGCCGGGCGCTCGACGCCGCCCGGACTCGTCGCCGGGATCATCCTCGTGTTCATCGGCGGGGCGCTGCTCCTGGCCCGGGTCGTCGACCTCAGCGTCATCGGCGTGACGTGGCCGCTGTGGATCGTGGTGCCCGGGGTGGCGATGCTGGTCGGCTCGCTGTTCATCCCGTCCAAGGGTGGCGTGGGCCTGGCGATCCCCGGGACGATCGTCACCATCGTGGGGCTGATCCTGTGGGTCCAGGAAACGTATGGCCTGTACGCGACCTGGGCCTATGCCTGGGCGCTGGTGGCACCGACGGGACCGGGTCTCGGCATGCTGATCTACGGCCTCGTCCACCGCGATGGCGAGCTCGTCAGCGACGGGTTCCGCACGATGCTGGTGGGCATCGGCCTGTTCCTGGGGTTCGCACTGTTCTTCGAGGGCGTCATCGGGCTCTCCGGCGACCCGATCCCCAACCTCGGGGAGATCCTGCCGTTCGCCGTGATCGGGCTCGGGGCGCTGCTGGTCGTGCTCAGCTTCTTCGGCGGCCGGCGACGCCCGGACTCGCAACGACCTCGCTGACCGGCGTCTGGCCGGGCGGCGGGCCCCCGGGTATGCCCGAACCTTGAGCTACGAGATCTCGAGGATCTCGTAGCGGATCTGGCCTCCGGGCGTGATGACCGTGATCGCGTCGCCGACCTTGCGGCCCATCAGGGCCGCACCCACCGGAGACGCGGACGAGATTCGGCCCTGGCGCGAGTCCGCCTCGGCCGACGACACGACTTGCATGACGGCCTCGTCGCCGTCCTCCGACACGCGGACGCGGGATCCCAGCCCCACGGCGGCCCCCCGTTCCGTTGGGGCGACCACGACGGCCACCTTGAGCTTCGCCTCGAGCGACTTGATCCGCCCCTCGAGGAAGCCCTGCTCCTCACGGGCGGCGTGATACTCGGCATTCTCCTTGAGGTCCCCGTGCTCGCGGGCGGTCGCGATCCGCCGGATCACGTCCGGGCGCTGGGCAACGAGCTCCGCGTGCTCGCCCTGGAGTCGCTCGTGGCCCTCCGGCGAGAGGATCACGGGCTCCGGGACCTTGCGCGGCGAACCCTGGGCCGCGAAGGCAGCCGCCGCCGCGATCCGCCCGGTGCCTCTCCCCGGGGACGGTCGTCGGCCGCGCTTCGCCTCGTCCCTGGCGCCGTCGGCTTCAGCCGGGGGCAGGTCCACGATCCGCGAGACGGCCCTGGGTGCTGGAGCCTTGACCTCGGGAAGGAGCGGGTTGGCGATCCCCGTCGGCTTCCGGATGCCGGATGGCGTCCGGAGCACCGCCCACGGCATCGCCGTCGCGTCCCCGGGGAGCTTCCGCCTCTCCGCCTCCGACACGCGGGAGGCGAACGCGTCGATCAGCGCATCCTCGTACAGCTCCGGGTCGGTCGTGGCAGCCCACCAGACGCGCAGGTCGGACGCGTTGCGCAGGAAGTGCAGCCAGAACCCGGTCCAGGCAGGCTTGCGGTCACCAGGCACCGTTCGCGCCATCGCCGACAGACGGCCCGCGACGGAGCCGCTGGAGCCCCCGACCAGGAGGATCGGCTGGGACGGCAACCAGAACGCGGCCAGCCGATGCTGGAGGTCCTTCGACACCGGGCGCGCGCCATCGAGCGACAGCTGCGGGACGCGTTCCAGCCACTTGCCCACCAGCGCGAGATCAAGCGAGGGCGCGGCCAATGGCGCGGGCAATTCCACGACGAACACGCCGGGTCCCGTATGCCTGAGCGGACGACCCCACGGTGCTGGGCCGTCAGCCATCAGGCCGACTTCGCGGATCAGGACGGGGGCGCTGCGGTCGTCGGGCATTGGCTCCTGCTCACTGGGGCGGTCAAGCGTATCGTCATCCCATGCCAAACGCCGCCCGATCGCCTCACGTCCGTCCGGGAGGTGGTCGTCCTCCGCTCGGATCCCGGATCGCGGCCGTGCTGCGGACGCGGGCCGGAGCGGGGATCGCGGCCGTTGCCATGCTCATCGCGCTGGTGGCCGTCGGGGGCTCACTTGGTGCTGGCCGGTCGACGGGTGAGGCGGCACAGGCAAGCCCCGGAGCTTCGGCGGCCGTCGCGCCGGTCCCGTCGTCGACGGCGAGCACGCCCGGATCGTCGCCCACGGCGATTGCCCCGACCCCGTCGCCAACCGGACCCCCGGCGACGGCCGCGCCAGGGACACCGACTCCCTCGCCAAGCCTGGACCCGACCGGCGTTCCTGCCGGTGCACTCCAGGCACGCCTCGACAAGATCCGCGAACGGCTCAGCGTCCCGGGGGTGTCCGTCGCGATCCTGTGGGACGATGGACGGCAGTGGCTGGGTGCGTCAGGCCTTCGCAACGTGAAGGCCGGAGACCAGATGACCACCGGGACGGCGTTCGCACTGGCCTCGATCTCCAAGACCCTGACCGCCGGCGTCGTGCTGCAGCTGGTGGAGGAGGGCAAGCTCTCGCTCGACGGGCGCGTGGCGCCGTTGCTGCCGACCTACGGCATCGACCGCAGGATCACCGTGCGCGAGCTCCTCGACCACACGAGCGGCATCCCCGACTACTTCCTCAACGCGAAGATCGATCGGCCGTTGCAGGCTGACAAGGCGGCGGCGTGGACGGCGGAGCAGACGTGGGCGTATGTCGCCCCGCCCGCCAAGCGCTTTCGCCCCGACCGGGTCTGGCTGTACTCCAACTCGAACTACCTGCTGCTGGGCGAGCTGGTGGAGGTGGTCACCGGCCGGTCGCTCGCAAGCGAGGTCCGTGACCGGATCCTGGCCCCCCTCTCGCTGGAGTCGGCGTGGTACCAGGCCGTCGAGGAGCCCCGTGCGGATGGAACGCAGGGCTACCGGCTGCTGCCCGCGACCGGGGGCGGCCTGCGCCCCGTCGCCGTGGCAAAGCTCAGCGACGTGATGCCGTTCCGCTCGGTCGTGACCGCCGCCGGTGGCGCGGGCTCAATCGCCGCCACCGCGTTCGACGCCGCGCGCTGGATGCGGGCGTACGCCGGCGGCGATGTGGTGGGACCCGCGATGCAGCGCGAGATGCTTGCCGACGTCGCGCATACCAAGGCGCTCGATGCCGAGATCCCGTACGGGCTCGGGATCCAGGCACTGCCCATCGCGGGACGCCCCGCGCTCGGCCACTCAGGCCGCTTCCTGGGGTTCCGCAACGTCGTCCGCTACCTGCCCGGCGAAGGGGTGACGGTCGCCGTGCTGACGAACCAGGGGGTGCAGGATCCTGCCCGGATCGCCGAGGGACTGCTCAAGCTGATCCTGCCGCCGCTGCCCGAGCCGGATGCGTCCCCCTCGCCCACGCCGGCTCCCTAGGTCCGGCTTCGAGATCCCGGCGTTCGGCTCCCGGCGGCCCGGCTCCCGGCGCCAGCCCGACCGCCGGCGCCAGCCCGACCACCAGCCCGGCCGCCGCCAGCCGGCCCGCCCGCACCCCGTGGTGCGCGCAGCGGCTGTGCCTCCTGCCTGCTGGGTTCGAACCCGTCGGCGACCTCCCACGCGATCGCCCGCTGGAGCAAGCGCTGGACGCCCCGCAGGAGATCGGCCTCGTCTACGGTCACCAGGCTGATCGCGTCCCCGGTCGCCCCCGCGCGCCCGGTCCGCCCGATGCGGTGGACGTAGTCCTCCGGGTTCCAGGGCAGCTCGAAGTTCACCACGTGGGGCAGGTTGTCGATGTCCAGGCCCCGGGCCGCGACATCGGTGGCGACGAGGACCCGGATCTCGCCCGCCTTGAACGACGTCAGCGCCTTCGTCCGATCCGCCTGCGCCCGGTCCGAGTGGATGGCGGTGGCGGCCACGTCGTGGCGATCCAGCCATGAGGCGAGTCGCGACGCAGCGAGCTTCGTCCGGGTGAACACCAGGACCTGGTGCCAGTCACCGTCGATCACCAGGTGGCGAAGCAGCTCCTCCTTGCGGTCCCGATCCACCGGGTAGACCAGCTGGCGGACGGTCTCGGCAGCGGTTCCGTGGCGGGCAACCTCGATCGTCTCGGGGTTGCTCAAGATCGAGCCGGCGAGGCGCTTGATGTCGTCGCTGAAGGTGGCCGAGAAGAGCAGCGTCTGCTTGCGGCTCACCAGCAGGTCAAGGATCCGCCGGATGTCGGGCATGAACCCCATGTCCAGCATGCGATCCGCCTCGTCGAGCACCAGGATCTCCGCCTGGCCCAGGTTCGCGGCGCGCTGCCCGACGAGGTCCAGCAGGCGCCCGGGCGTGGCCACCAGGATCTCGACGCCGCCGCGCAACTCCTTGATCTGGGGGTCGAGCGGGACGCCGCCGTAGACCACCGCCGCCCGGAGCGGCACCTTGCGGCCGTAGGTCTTGATCGCCTCCGCCACCTGGACGGCCAGCTCACGCGTGGGCGTCAGCACCAGGACCCGCACAGGGTGGCGCGCCGGAGAGAACGAGGTGTTCGCGTGGGGCCGGAGGCGGTCGAGGATGGGCAGGGTGAACGCCGCCGTCTTGCCGGTGCCCGTCTGGGCGGCAGCAAGGACATCCCTGCCCTCGAGGATGAGGGGGATGGCGCGCTCCTGGACCGGCGTCGGCTCGGTGTACCCCTCCTCGGCGACGGTCTGCAGGAGGTCGGCCGAAAGCCCCAGGTCTTCGAATTGCAAGGTGGGTCGCGTTCCTTCGGTTCAGGGCCGGTCGCCCGGTACGGGGCCGATCGCCCAGCGGGTTGGGAGGTCGTGTCTTGTTGTCCCGGCGCGGGCGCCCTCGCGGTGCGCACGGGCGGCGTGGGCCGTGTTGCGGCGTGGTCCGAGGCACCGCCCAACCAGCCCGAGCATACGCGAAAATGCGGCCATGAGTTCTCGGGGAACGCGGGCCATCGATGCAGTGCTCCGCGCAGGAATCGCGCATACGGTGCATGAATATGCGCTGAGTGCCCGGCCTGCCGTGCGCGATGGTGGGCGCGGGTATGCGCTCGAGGCGGTGGACGCGCTGGGGATCGAGGCGAGCCGCGTGTTCAAGACGATCGTCCTCAGCGTGGACGAGCGGCTTGGACTTGCCGTGGTCCCGGCGGGTTCCGAGGTCGACCTCAAGGCCGCGGCCGGCGCGCTGGGTGGCCGGAGAGCCGTGGTGGCCCCGTTCGGGGAGGCCGAGCGGGCGACCGGGTACGTGCTGGGCGGGATCTCGCCAGTCGGTACGCGGCGCCGGCTGCCGGTGGTCGTGGACACCTCGGCGGGTGCGTGGCCGACGATCCACGTATCGGCTGGCCGGCGTGGCCTGGAGATCGAGCTGGCGGTCGTGGATCTCGTGGCCTTGGTTGGCGGGTCGGTGGCGTCGATTGCTCGCCGCGCCTGACCCGTGGCGCGGCCCGCCACGCCGGCGCCCGTCCCTCGCTCAGCCCCCGATCTCGGCGCGCTCCGTGCGCAGCACCGCGACCGCGAGTGCCGCAATCAGCCACAGGACGGTGACGACGATCGCCGTCGAGGGGTCGAGCGTCGCTCCCACCTCCGTGCCGTTGACCACCACGCTCCCACCTGATCCGCTGCTGACCACCGCGCCCGACGCCGTGAACGGGAACCACTTGAGAACGTGCGGGGCGAAGATGCCGGCGATCCCCTCGGCGAAGTAGAGCCCGATCCCCACGCCGATCCCGGCGAGCTGGCTGCGGGTGACGGTCGCGATCGCGAAGCCCAGTGCCGCATTCATCGCCATCGCCAGACCGGAGCGAACGAACAGCTCCGGCAGCCGGAGGAGGGTGTCGCCATCGCCCATCCCCGACAGCCCGACGCCGGTCAGGGCAGCCCCAGGGCGGTGACGGCGACGCCCACGAGGAACGCTCCGACGAGGCCGACCCACGTGAACACCGCGACTGCCGTGAAGCCGACCAGCGTGTACGTCGCCCGCCCCTCGCCCCGCGCGACCGCAGCCTTGAGCGTCCCCCAGGACCACTCGGAGCCGGCGATTGCCGCGCCGTACGTCACCGCGAGCAGCCCACCGATCCCGATGACCATCGACAGGATCAGCTCATACGCCGTCGGGAAGGTGAGGAACTGGCGGGCGGCGAGCGCGGCCATCGGATCCGCCGATGCCTTGCTGCCCACGATGACGAAGAACGTCACCAGGGCGTGGAGCGCGACCAGGAGCAGGAACGTGACCCACGTCGCCGGCCGTCTCCGGAGCTTGCGGAGGTCCGCGCGCAACAGCCTCACGACGGCCACCCGGGGACGGCTCCGGGCGCCGGTGGGGTCGCGCCCCCGCCGGCGTCGCCTCCGCCGCTCGCCGAGGCTGATCTCTGCGCGGCGCCACCGACGTCGGGCCTCGTCCCGGTCAGGTTGAGGAACAGCGCCTCGAGCGTCGTCCCGGCCTCGATCCGTGACGCGAACACGCCGGTCGAGGCCAGGGCGCGATTGAGCTCGGCAGCTCGAGCCGGGTCGATCCGCACCTCGATCCAGCCCGCCTCCGGCCCGACCTCGGCCCGGACGGCGCGTGGACCCGCCACTGACTCCAGCACGGCGCCGGCCGCGGGGACCTCGCTCGATGCCACCCGCACCCGGACAGAGCCCTCCTCGCGCAGCAGGTCCTCGATGCGGCCCTCGCCGGACAAGCCGTCCCCGCGCGATGATCCCGACGACATCGGCGAGCTGCCCGATCTCGGACAGGAGGTGACTCGACACGAACACGGTCTTGCCGACTGCCGCCAGCGCGCGCAGCGTGTCGCGCATGCCCGCGATCCCGGCCGGATCGAGGCCATTCGCAGGCTCATCGAGAAGCAGCAGGCGGGGATCCGAGAGGAGCGCGCCCGCGATTCCGAGCCGCTGCTTCATCCCCAGCGAGTAGCCGGAGACACGGTCGCCGGCCCGGTCCCGGAGATTCACCAGCGTGAGCAGCTCATCGACGCGCGACGGCGGCGTCGGGGCACCGGCTGCCGCAAGGACCCGAAGGTTCTCGCGGCCGGACAGGTACGGGTAGAACGACGGCGCCTCGATCAGGGCGCCCACGTCGAACAGCCGCCGGCGGTCAGCGCGTCCGAAGGGGCGGCCAAGGAGCTCCACCCGCCCGGCATCGGGACGGACCAGGCCGGTGAGGATCCGCATCGTCGTGGTCTTGCCGGCTCCATTGGGCCCCAGGAACCCGTAGACCACGCCGGTCGGCACCCGCAGGTCGAGCCCGTCGAGCGCGATGCGTGGGCCGTATCGCTTGGCCAACGCCTGCGTGGCCAGGGCAACCCCCGTTCCGTCAACCACCGCGCCTCTCCTCGCCGCCCCGTGCCGCATCTCGGAACGCAGGTGCCATTTCTACGATATCGGCTCCCCGTTTCACGGGCCGGATGGCTCGGGGACGACGCGGGGTCACCTCTGGCATACTCGCGCCGACCCACAGGTCGACATCTGAACGCAGATAGGCCACAACCAAAGAGCCGTCGCCCCCGGCAGGCCCTCCTGTCACCTCTCGGGGTGGTCCGCCACCCAAGCCCGCGACCCGACTCCGGTCGGCTCGCCTCGAGCCTTGGCTTCGCGCCGCAGCGCGTCCTTGTGGCTCCAGCGCCCGCTGGCGAACGGCCAACATCCGACCGTCACCGCGCCCCAGCGGTGTTCCGGTGGAACGGAGGCACGACGATTGCCCCAGCAACGGAATGGCGCCCAACGGGCGTCCGCCAGAACGGTTCGATCCCTCGCCAGCGCCCTCCTCGCCGCGCTGGTCCTCGTGACGGCGGCGGCCGCCACGGCCCCCGAGACCCGGGCGGCGACCGCCAAGGTGGTGATCGTGGTCGGTCCCGTGGGCAGTGCCACCCGGGACTACAAGTCCGGTGCCAACAAGCTCGCCGACCTGGCTCGCAGCTACGGCGCCAACGTGAAGAAGGTCTACAGCCCAAGGGCTACCTGGAAGCGCGTTCGCAACGCCGCCGAGGGTGCGAGCCTCCTCATCTACCTCGGTCACGGCAATGGCTGGCCCAGCCCGTACGCCCCGTTCTCGGCCGACTCGAAGGACGGGTTCGGCCTCAACCGGAGCGCACGTCACGGCAACTCGAACCTGCGGTACTACGGTGAGTCGTACATGGCGAAGCTCGACCTGGCCAGGAACGCGGTCGTCGTCCTGAACCGTCTGTGCTACGCATCCGGCAACAATGAGTGGGGTGCCGGCAACCCGAAGAAGTCGACGGCCATCAAGCGGGTCGACAACTACGGTCGCGGCTTCCTGAGAGCAGGGGCGAAGGCGGTCTACGCGAGCGGCATCACGAGCGTGAAATACGTGATCAACGGGCTGTTCGATGCTGCTGGCGCGACGACCCTCTCGCAGCTGTTCTGGACCGACCCGAGCCGGACGCGGGACTTCGACTTCCAGTTCACGTCGGTGCGGACCCCGGGAGCGACCGCGATCCTCGACCCCTATGCTCGCCGCCGCTACTACCGCAGCGTGATCGGCTTCCTCGACACGACGGTCTCGGACTGGCGTTCGGGAACCTAGTCGGACAGCCGGCCCGGAGTCACCGCCCGCGCCGGCCACTCGATCATCCGGCCGATCATCAACCCTGATCGATGTCGCCTTGCCCTCGGGCTCGACCCGGTGAAGCAGCCCAAGCCGATCACGAGTGGTGATGATCGAGCTGACATCGGCCGGTACGACGGCCCAGGCACGTTCCACGTTCGCTGGCGGGGCGCCGCCGGTGCCACGTAGTCGTGATTGATCACCGGTGGTGATCATGCTGCCGTTGCTGGGCGCCGAGTCCGGGCCGGAGGGCTCGGGCATGGATCACGGGCCCCGAATCGACGAAGCGGCCACCTGCCATTGGCCGCGCCCCAAAGCGATGGCCCGCATCCACGTCTCGGACGCGGACCAGCACGCAGACGCCTGCCCGCGCCGCCGTCGAGTCCCCGGAATTCGGATCAGCCGGGCCGTGAGGCCTGGCTGATCCGATGGCGTGGGGATGGGACTGGGGTCAGGGGAGGTCGATCGGTCGTAGGACCCGGTTGATCGTGTGGATGACGCTGAGGCCGGCGCCGATATCGAGGCGGTCGAGGACCAGCCGCGCGTTGCGGGCGTTGCGGTCCTTGTCGGCCAGCCGAACGCTGGTGTCGACCCTGACCGTGAACTTGACGCCGCTGGCGGTCGCAACCTTGGCGCCATCGAGCCCGAGCGCGGCAGAGGACGGCACGTTGCCGGGCACCACGTGGTACAGCAGGATGGCCTCGATCGTATCGATCGTGTTCCTCGGCCCGACCAGGCCCTCGACGGCCTTGACGAGCTTGTTGAACGTCCGCGCCTCAGTGGCCGGGCGCACGCCGGTCAGATCGTGGACGAGCTTCCGGAAGGCGCGATCGGTGGGTGCGAACACGGTCAGCGTCGCGGTGGGGTCGGCGAGCGCCCCGACGGCGCTGGAGGGCTTGGCGGCGAGGACGGTGAGAGCCGCACGCTCCACGATGTCGTAGTCGCTCCACATGGTGTCGAACTTCTGCCCGTCTGCGGCGAGCACGTCGACGACGCTGGGGTCGGCGGCTGCCACCGGGGCGGCGACCGCGGCGGCAAGGGCGCTGGCGGCCAGCACGACGGCGATCGTCTTCCGGAATTCCACGATAGGTTCCTCCTGGCGACTGGGGGATCGGGATGACGACGCAGGCGGTCAGGCCGCCGGGCACCGATCCGAGACGCTGTGGTCTCTGCGCCCTGTTCGCCCCATGGCGCGCGGCGGATGGGTCGGGTCGAAAACGACGAGGCGGGCGCCGGCCCGGAGGCCGCGCGCCCGCCACCCGCTGCGAGGAGCCTAGACGCCGGCCAGCTCGCTCGGTGCGGACCAGGAGTGGAGCGTCTTGAGGTAGTTGGCCCGCTCGAACGCCGTCGGGTTGGCGACGGTGGCCGCGGTTGCGGACCCACGAAGCTGGGCGACCGACTCGTACTCGCGCTCCTCCATCCAGGCGACGCAGCTCGCCGGTCGACGGGTGCTGACCTGGGCCGCGCCGTGGCGCAGGATCGCCGAGGCCATCATCACCACGTCCGCGCCGACGGCGAGCGCCTTGACGGCGTCGGTGCCCGGTGGATGCCCGACGTGGCCGCGAGGCCCGTCCCGACGCCCAGCTGCGGCCGCAGGATGGCGATCCACCGGAGCGGCAGCCGCAGCTCCGAGGGGTGGCTCAGCGAGACCTTGGTGACGACGTCGAACGTGTCGAGGTCGAGGTCCGGCTGGTAGAAGCGGTTGAACAGCACGAGGCCGTCGGCGCCGGCCTCGACGACCCGCCCGGCGAAGTTCGCCATGGCCGAGTAGTAGGGGCTGAGCTTGACGGCGAGCGGGATGCGTGATCGCGGCGCGGACCGCGGCCACGAGGTCGAGGTCCGCCTGCTCGCGGTGCGACGACCCGAGCTCGCGGGTCCGCGGCCACGTGGTACAGGTTGAGACTCCAGGGCGTCGGCCCCGGCGTCCTGCATCAGCCTGCGCGTAGCGCACCCAGCCGCCGGTCGAGTCGGCGTTGAGGCTGGCGATCGACCGGGATCGCAGACCGCCTTCTTGGTCTTCTCGAGCCGGGCGAGGTACCGGTCGCCGACGCCCTGGAACTCGGCCTGACGCCGGGAAGTAGTCCAGCGCCTCGGCGAACTGCTCGGTGCCCTGGTCGAGGGCCCGCGACAGCTCGATCTCGTCGTGGAGGATCTCCTCCTCGAACAGCGACGGCAGGACGACGGCCCCGACGCCGGCGTCCTCGAGCTGCTTGCCGACGACGGGTCGCCGGTGAGCGGCGTGGACGACGCGACGATCGGGGACCGAAGATCGAGCCCCAGATAGCGGGTCCGCAGATCGGGGGTCACGCCTCAGCTCCCTTCTCGCGCCGTTGCCGTTGGTCGCCGCGCGGGCGGCTCGGCCACGGCCTCCGTGTCCGCATCGGCCGCCTGGAGGTGCGGGACGCTCCGGTGCATGCCGGCCAGCTGCTCGTAGTAGCGCCATCGCTCGTCGGCGTCGGCCTGGATGAGCTCCGCGAGCTCGGCGGCCCGCTCCGGGTCGGTGCGCTCGAGGATGGCGAACCGGGTCTCGGTGGCCACGAAGTCCCGGATCGGGCATCGACGGCTTGGCGCTGTCGAGCTTGAACGGCGTCCCGTCCTCGACCTCGCTGGGCTGGAAGCGGTAGAGCGGCCAGTAGCCGGACTTCACGGCATCCTTCTGGTGGCGTCATCGACTTCGCCATGTCGATGCCGTGCGCGATGCAGGTGGAGTAGGCGATGACCAGGCTCGGCCCCGGCCACGCGTCGGCCTCGAGCAGCGCCTTGATCGTCTGGGCGTCGTTGGCGCCCATCGAGATCTGGGCCACGTAGACGTTGCCGTAGGCCCGGGCGATCGGCGCCCGAGGTCCTTCTTGCCGGTCGACTTGCCGGCTGCCGCGAACTTGGCGACCGCGCCGCGCGGGGTGGCCTTGGAGGCCTGGCCGCCGGTGTTGGAGTAGACCTCGGTGTCGAGGACCAGGATGTTGACGTTGCGGCCGGACGAGAGGACCTGGTCCAGCCCGCCGAAGCCGATGTCGTAGGCCCAGCCGTCGCCACCGATGATCCAGACGCCCTGCCTCACGAGGTCCGTGGACAGCGCCAGGCAGCTGGCGCGCGTCGGCCGCGTGCTCGCCGTCGACACCCGTCGAGGACCTCCGCGCAGTTCTCCACCCGCTCCGCGCTGCGCGGCGATCTCGGGCTCGGTGTCCTGCGGGCTGTCGAGCAGCTCGGCCGCGAGGGCCTCGCCGATGACCGGCGCGAGCTTGCTCGACCAGCAGCGCGGCGTAGCCGGCCTGCGCGTCGAGGCCGAGCCGCATGCCCAGGCCGAACTCCGCGTTGTCCTCGAACAGGCTGTTGGCCCACGCGGGACCGCGGCCCGCGGCGTTGACGGTCCACGGGGTGGTCGGCAGGTTGGCGCCGTAGATGACGGAGCAGCCGGTGGCGTTGGCCACGATCATCCGGTCGCCGAACAGCTGGGTGACCAGCCGCAGGTACGGCGTCTCGCCGCACCCGGCGCAGGCGCCGCTGAACTCGAACAGCGGCTCGAGCTGGCTCGCGCCCTTGACGGTGTCCCGCGGGATCGCGGTCCGGTCGAGCGGCGGGATCGCCAGGAAGGCGTCCCAGCGCTCGCGCTCGACGTCGCGGTGGTCGAGGTAGGCCTCCATGTTGATGGCCTTGTGGCCGACATCGGTCTTGCTCTTGGCGGGGCAGACGTCGACGCACACACCGCACCCGGTGCAGTCGTCGGGGCGACCTGGATCGTGAGGCGGTGGCCCGGCAGGTCGCGGGACTTGAACTCCTTGGACACGAACCCGGCGAGCACCGGGACGTCCGCCTCCGGGTAGACCTTCATCCGGATCGACGCGTGCGGGCAGACCATGGCGCACTTGCCGCAGTCGATGCAGATCGCCTCGTCCCAGACGGGGATCTGCTGGGCGATGGCCCGCTTCTCCCACTGGTGGTCCCGGTGGGGAAGGTGCCGTCGACCGGCAGCGCGCTCACGGGCAGCAGGTCGCCGTCGCCGGCCATCAGCCGCGCCGTGACCGTCCTGACGAAGTCGGGGCGTGTCGGGCACCAGCGCCCGCACGGCGTGGGCCGCGTTCACCGCGCCCAGCTCCACCTGCCCAGGCGAGCGATCGACGCGTCGATGGCGGCGAAGTTGCGGGCGACCACGGCCTCCCCGCGCTTGCCGTAGGTCTTGTTGACGAACTCCTTGATCCGCGCGATCGCCTCGTCCGCGGGCAGCATGCCCGCCAGCTGGAAGAAGCACGGCTGCATGACCGTGTTGATGCGGTTGCCCATGCCGGTCTCGGCGGCCACCGCCAGCGCGTCGATCACCCAGAGGTCGATGTCCTTCTCCACCAGCTGCTGCTGGACGTGCCCCGGCAGGTCCTCCCAGACCTCGTCGGGTCCGTACGGGCTGTTGAGCAGGAACGTCGCCCCGTGCTGGCGCGGTCCAGCATCGGGACGCTCTCGAGCAAGCCGAACTGGTGACAGGCGACGAAGTCGGCGCCGGTCCACGAGGTAGGTCGAACGGATCGGCTGCGGGCCGAAGCGCAGGTGGGACGAGGTGACCGAGCCGGACTTCTTCGAGTCGTAGACGAAGTAGCCCTGGGCGAACAGGTCCGTGCCCTCGCCGATGATCTTGACGCTCGACTTGTTGGCGCCGACCGTGCCGTCCGAACCGAGACCGAAGAACAGCGCCTGCACCTCGCCGGTCGGGCGTGGGTGGCGGAAACGGCTGCGAGATCGGCAGCGAGAGATGGGTGACGTCGTCGTAGATCCCGACGGTGAAGTGGCGCTTCGATTTCGCCGCGAGCAGCTCGTCGAAGACCGGCTTGACCATCGACGGCGTG
Organism: uncultured Chloroflexia bacterium; assembly: GCA_963716025.1. Lineage (GTDB taxonomy): Bacteria > Chloroflexota > Limnocylindria > Limnocylindrales > CSP1-4 > CAIXZV01. The sequence goes on along the minus strand of CAVQSY010000023.1, from coordinate 17,532 downwards.
AACTCCTTGGAGGACAGGCCGTAGCGGCCGCCGGTGACCCGCGGCGCCTCCTCGAACGGCGGCTCGTCGCCGTCCATGGCCTCGGCCAGCGCCGCGAGGACCGCCTGGTAGAGCGGCTCGCCGACGGCGCCCGGCTCCTTGGTGCGGTCGAGGGCGGCGATCTGCCTGGTCGCCTTCGGGAGCGCCGCCATGAGGGCCGCGGTCGGGAAGGGCTGGAACAGGCGCACGATCACCGCCCCGACCTTCTCGCCTGCGACGATCGTCTCCACGGCCTCCTCGACCGCGCCCGCGCCCGAGCCCATGATCACGACGACCCGGTCCGCGTCGGGCGCGCCCTTGTACTCGACCAGCGAGTACTGGCGACCCGTCCGGGCCGCGAACTCGTCGAACACCTCCTGGACGATGCCCGGCACCGCCTCGTGGAAGGGGTTGCAGGCCTCGCGAGCCTGGAAGAACACATCGGGGTTCTGGGCCGTGCCGCGGACGACCGGCGTCTCGGACGTCAGGCCCCGGCGACGGAACGCCAGGAGGTCGTCCTCACGGATCAGGGCCCGCAGGTCGTCGGGCTCCAGGGTCGCGATCTTGTTGACCTCGTGGCTGGTCCGGAAGCCATCGAAGAAGTGGAGGAACGGCACCCGGGCCCGCAGCGTGGCGGCATGGGCCACGGCCGCGAAGTCGTGCGCCTCCTGGACCGAGTTGGCGGCCAGCATTGCCCACCCCGTCGCCCGGGCGTGCATGACGTCGCTGTGATCGCCGAAGATCGAGAGCGCGTGGGTCGCGAGCGTGCGCGCAGCGACGTGGATGACCGCCGGGGTGAGCTCGCCCGCGATCTTGAACATGTTGGGGATCATCAGCAGGAGGCCCTGCGATGCCGTGAACGTCGTCGTCAGGGCACCCTTCTGCAGGCTGCCGTGGACGGCGCCGGCGGCGGACTAGCACGGATGGCAATGCCGGAGCACGGATAAAGTCCTATATCATCAAGGTAAACATCGCTATCTCTCTATCGTGTGAACGGTTACAGCACTTTTATTGGGATTAGTCTATCAGTCTGTGGTTCGCTCGTACTCTTGTTCAGATTCTTGAACGCAGGTTGGTGTGAATTCAACCCCCTTATAGACCTCACGAAGTAGCAGCTCACAACCTATGGATGGCAGATCGATCGTCGCATCAGTGCCTTCGTAGGTCTCACGCAGAAACCCAGCCGGCGTACAGTCGCATTACAATTGCCAGCGGTGTGTGCTTTTCAAGAATCACATAACATTGCAACGACGCAATCCTAAGATAGGCGTTCAGCTTTTCATCCAAATCGTAGGCCCGCGTCGATGGTGACAAGACTTCGATGATGACCACTGGTTTGTCTTGGAACACGTCTGTCGGTGCATTGCTCTCGCAGACGACCTGTGCATCAGGATAGTAAAAGCGAGTATAACCGAAACCACGTATACGAACCTTGGTGTCCGAATCCCATGGCTGACAAGACTTGTTCTTCAATCCAACCCCGAGGTTCAACAGGCAATTCATTTTCACACGATTGTGTCGATTGGTCGCTCCCGCCATCGCGCGGATCCATCCGTCGATGTACTCGCTTTTTGTTATCGCCAATTCCTCGGATGCTAAGTAATCGTCTTCTGTGACAAAGTTGGGACGTTCGGCAGTACTCATGCTTCTTTAAACCTCATCACTTAATTGGACAGCGCCACTTTTTACGTAATAGTATTCATAAGTTGTTTGCATAAAGCAGGATGCGGCGATTTCAATGGTAACCCGAAGCGTTAGCGAGGCTTTTTGCGTAACTCTTTTCCTCGCTTACGCTTCGGGTTACCATTGCACGCAAAGTGGCGCTGTCCAATTAAGACTCCATGCACAAATTTTTACGCATCATTAGCCGTTTCGGCGTTTGCTACGGTTGTTCTTAATGCTGAAAACTTATGCGCGGTCACTTAATCAGACGTGCTTGAGCTTGCGAAGCTTGAATGACGAAAAGATTACCACAAAACCAAACAAAATTGCAAACGCACCGCTCACACGAATCAGTAAGCCGCCGGACAGCAACGGTGCGGATGCAAGCACGACGCCGAAGAGGATGGAGAAAATGCCGTCGAGGATCATCCATCCCTCCCCCTGGATCGCCTTGCGCTCGCGAACTGCGATGATGATCTCGAAAACCCCGCCGATGATCGACCAAGCGGCGATCAGCAGGACGACGGTCATCGCCGCGATAACTCCGAATAGGGCCGGGTGGCCGGCAGCAAACGCCCCTGCCACCACGGCAAGCACTCCGCGCAGAATCGTCCAGCCTCGAGATTTAGTCCAGCCAGCGATGCCCGCGACAATCGCAAGCAACCCATCTGCGATCAGAAAGCAGCCGATCATAAAGGCCCAAGCTAGGAGCGCGAGTCCGGGGTTGAACGGCGCATAGAGTCCGAGCACGATAAGTAACAAGCCACGCACCAAGAGGATCCACCAGTTCCCCGCAATAGCATTCAGAATGGAGATGTCGCTGCTCAAAGGCTCCGAAGAGTCTGGGCCAGTGGACATAGTGTAGTTCGCTTTTTAGAAAAGATTTGCAATTGTGCCCACGCAGCCACACTCCGCACAGCGGATTACGACTCAGCTTCCTTTGCGAACTATAGCACGATTCTGGGCAACTTTCAATCGTCGCCGCCATAAACAATCCTGTGTTCGCACTATGCGGGAATCTATGTTACCTTTGAAAATCTCACTATTTGCTAGTCTTTTCGAAGTCCACCGCGCCGGTATCGGCAATGGAGCAATGCTTTTCTCCACGGTACGGCAGGTAGTCGCTATGGATTGAGCCGTGGAAGACTACGTGTCGCTTCATGTGTTTCAACGTCGGCTACCATTGCCGATTGTATGCGATGAAACGCGACTGCCAGCCTGTCGCCGCGCCAAGCAGCCTGCGATTGTGTCCCGCCGTAGACTCGCCGCAGTAGCTCAGCCGATTCTTTTTGGAATTCGTTCACCAGTGAGGTGGACACATGTTTGGCGCGGCAGGAATCTTCACGAGCAAACCCCGATGTCTGTTTCCATGCAGTCAGTGCCATACAAGCGGCTGGGGCGTCGTGCATTCGACAAGCGGCGAGCAGTTGCCGCGCGGCCAAGTGACTCGGCTCGCGCCTCCACGCCCACCAGCGAGTTACCATTCTGCGAAGCGGGCGACGGGTAAGCCAGACCGCGAGAGTTATCAGTACAACTAATACAACCAATCCCCGCCTATATCTGTGGCTTAGCTCGGCGGCAGCGTCTGCAGACAAGGGAGCGTTGTGGACTGTGATCGCAACCCCAGCAAGAGTTTCATGCTGTAACTTCTCTGCCGTTGTATCCCACCAGACAATCGACAAATCGGGCACCACATATTGTCCAGGTTTCGCAAACTGGTACTTGAAAGTGTCCTTCCGCTGCGCGGTATCTGCCCCTCGCTGCTCATGATCCTGGACAGTCGGTTCGCCTGGATAAATGCGCACATCGTCAATGGGGGACAATTGTATGGGAGCAAACATCATAGCCGATGTCTCGGTCGCTCGGCGCATGATATTGCGCTCGATCACGTCGCCAGCGTTGACCGTTTCAGGATCCTGGGGCTTCCATGTCTGTGAGACTTCCATGCTCGCCGGCCGCGACTACCATTCCAAGCTGTTCGGTTCCCGGGCGGTCGTTTCGAGGAGAAACGTAGCTCAGCCGACTCACCCTGCATGGGTTCCGCGTCGCCGGTGAACGACTTTTTCCCAGCAAAGCGAACGCGAAATGCAGGAATGACAATGACTCCAGTCTGTTGTGTGTAGATGCTAAATTCATGGCGCTGCGTAAACCATGAGTCGTCTCCGATGGTTTTGTTTCCGATCAGCGGACTACCGGCCGATTTGACAATGGCTGTGGTAGGCAAGTGAGGTAGGTCGAATGATGGAGTGCCGCTAAATGGTCCAGGAGAATAGAGAGTGACTGACATCGAAACTCCCTCACCGGTCCAAGCAGATTTTTGTTTCAATTCCGCACGAACAATTTCTGTCTCAGCGAGACAGACCGCCGGCCCCCAGAGTTGTGACCAGGAGAAGAACAGAATAAACAGTCGGGAAAAAAGCGTCAGATACCATTTGTACAAAGCACCCGTAGGGCCAGTTCCTGGCAAATGGTATCTGACATTTTTTTCCCGCTCAGAGTTTGGCTTCATTGACTCGCCTCCGGTTGCTCGTCATGGGTTGCGAGCTGATAAGCAAACTTGGCCTTGAGGAATTCGGCGGGCTTCGTCTGCACACGGCGAAGCCACAGCGACTGCATCGTCGCGTCGGAGACTGCCTGTTGTTTCTCCACAATCGTCTCCTGGCCACCCGATTTCTGTTTATCGAAGCGAATTTCGTCAGCGCCGAGCTTCCTGGTCGCCCATATCACCACCTTCAGATTTGGTTAGTTTTGCGCGGGCAATGGCGATATCTCGGTTCGTCTTCGCGTCCGCAAAATCAGGACGTTTTTTAAGTGCCTGATCAAACGATTTTGTCGCCGATTCGTATTGGCCAAGCATGATACGAGCGTTACCTCGATTGTAGAGCGCATCGGCAGTCGTTAGTCGGGCAAAGCTTTGATCGGCCTTTTTGAACTCCCCCGCGCGGAACCATGCGATTCCTTGACGCATAGGGTCGGCAAACGTTTCGGCAGCTTGCTGAAAGTTGCCAGATCGCATCAATCGCTGCCCCTGCTGGTCAGGTGAGAACCAAAGGCTCGACCAAGTGAGGACTCCAACGGCCAGAAGGGACGAATAGGCAACGGACGCACTGCTTGCGCCTTGGTTATCGTCGAACAGTTCACCGGGCGAGCTTTCTACATTGGTTCGAGTGCGGCGAAAGCCGATCAGTGACAACACTGACAGCGGAGCTAAGAGCCACCAGCCGGCTTCGGCCCAGAGTGTGCCGTTTTCGGCTGAGACGACAGAGCGAGGGGCGTTGGCGGCGCGGTGGACGAGTGCTCGAACATCGTCGTCGTCGGGAGTAAGCATGTTGACGCGACCGCGAATTGCCGTTGCCGCTGTCGCAACACTTTCCGCTTCGTGTGTATTGGCCGGGGCCACCGTCAGGAACTGGACGTCGAGCTGACTTGTACGCCCAAATTTTTCTAGTTCGCCAATGTTCGCTTGCTCGATAGAGTCCGCAATTACGATTACCGAGCCGCCGGTTGAGGCGAGCGTTCTGTGGGCGAGTTGAAGCACTCCACAACTTTGTCCCCCAGCTTGGGCATAATGGCTGAGCTAATCTCCGATGCCATCGTCGCAACTAGCGACGTTTCACGGGTTGGAGGAAGCACCGAGGTGCGCCGAACCTGCATAGGCGATCAGTCCCAGCGGCTGTCCCTTGCGGAGCTCGGCGATATCCGCCACTTTCAGTCGCGCCCGTTCTATGCGGCTGGGTGACAGATCATCTTGGTCCATGGAAGCATCGGCGCGGAGCAATAACATCAACGGGATTGGGTCATCGGCAAACGGTGATGGCTCAAGATGCCATGTTGGCCCAGCCAGCGAGACCGAGGCTAACAACCAAGCGGCCAGCAGCGATAGCGACAACCAATGGTTGGCTGACGTTTGGCCAACTGTGAGCGCCGCCAACAACTCGCGATCCATTGCACCCGCCAGCCGCCGAGTCGGATCGCGCCAGCGTCTCCCGAGCCACCACAGCCAGACGACGACGGGGATCATCAGCAACCATGCCGGACGAATGAAGTGAAATTGCTCGACAATGTACATGACTCGATCGTCTCCGTTCATGACTCGATCGTCTCCAGCTCGAAGGTTCTGGGATTGACCTTCAATCGCGTCTGCTTCCGGCGGACTGGCACTCGACCCCGCATGCGCCACCACTGCCAACTATGAGCAGCCAATGAAATCAATAGCGCTGCGGCGAGTGGCCAATAATACAAGTCGCGTCGCGGTCGATGGCTGACCGTCTTCACATCACGCGTTTCAATCTCGTCCAACTGCTGATAAATTCCTTGCAGCTCCTGTCGGTCGAGTGCCAAAAAGAATTGTCCACCGGTCGCTTCGGCTACCGACCGCAACGTTGATTCGTCCAATTTTTCCTCGCCGGTCGTCTCTGGATTCCCGATTGCCACCGTGTGAATAGTGATCCCACGATCGCTGGCAACACGTGCCGCTTCGACCGGCGGAACGGCACTGGCAGTGTCATTTCCATCGGTCAGTGCAATCAGTGTTTTGGTAGGGGCATCACTGTCGTTGAACAGATGGATTCCCAAACCGATTGCATCGCCCAGCGCCGTCTTGGGCCCGGCCATACGGACCGCGGTTTGGTCTAACAATTGACGACAAAGCTCCAGGTCCGTCGTAAACGGAACCTGTAAAAACGGAGAATTGCCAAACACCACCAGCCCAACTCGATCTCCTTGGCGACGCGTCAGGAAATCGCCAACAACCTCTTTCACAGCGTCCAAACGGCTAACGGAACCTCCTTGCGCGTTGGTAAAGTCCTCCTGTTCCATCGAACCTGACAGATCAACGACCAATAGCAGGTCAGCGCGTTGGAATCAACTTTTCTATGGGTTCTTCCAACCACTGGGGACGGAGCCAGTGCGAACACGATCAGCAACCAAACCATCGAGCAGCCAGAGTGGGATTCTTAACCCTGTTGCTCGATCGTTGGCGGGCTGGCAATGCTTGCCTGCCTTGCGCGGTCGAAAAATGGAATGCGAACGGCCACATTCGTTTCGCTTCGCGGTGGCAACAGCCACCAGACTAGCAGCGGCAATGGCGACAGAAATAACATCCAAGAATTGCCAAAAGTCAACACTCGACCACCTCGGGCTTTTCCGATTTACGGCGATCGGGATGATGTTTGATCCAAGCGGAGGCGAAGCTAGTCAAATCAGCTATGTTGGCTGGGGCAAATTCATCCGAAGACTCCATCGGTCATCATCAGCGCCACGTGACGCGGCAGGGGTTGGCCTCCCTCGCTCTCTAACCAACTTAGCCAGGCTGGCCCCGTTTTCGAAGCTATTTCCGTGCGAGGGTTGGCGACCAGCGCCGCACGTTTCAAAATCTCCGCAATTGCACGCGCGTTGGCTGCCGAGCGGAGTTCGGCCAGGGCGGCACGCCGATAGGCATTGGCTCGCCATGTTTGCCAGCGCCGCCAGATGATGACCGAGGCTACGCTGGCGAGTATCGCGAGCAACATCCACCAGCCCGGGCAGGCGGGCCACCACGAAACTGGAGGCGGTTCGACGATGTCTCGCAAATTGTCCAAGCTGGCTAGGTCATCATTCATGGCTGGCCACCCAATGCCGAACGAACTTGGTCCAACACCGACTCATGCGTGCAAATTGGTAAGATTCGGAATGCGGATCGTGCGCACCTGTCACGCAATTGATCACAGCGTTTTTGAAACTCCAGACTCGAACAGTGTCCCAAATCTCTCGCCCGTTGGAATCGACAATTGCGCGTGACCGTCGGTCGCCATGAGTCCGCCCGCCTGTGGCAGTCGAATTCCCAGCGGATCGTAGACGAGTACAGCTAGCACATCATTGTGTACGGCGAGCCGAGTGGCCAGAGCTCGAGTCTCTGCATCGTCGCCATGGTAGTCGGTGATCAATACGACTAGGTAATCGTGGTTGGCCACCTGGACGGCACGCCGCAATGCGTCGTTCAAGCGATTGTCAGAATGGGCAAAAGTCTTTTCGGCAGACAATTGATTATTCATGCGCACGATTTCGTGCAGATCCGAAGTACGCTATCGCGACTTCGGCAGGGACGAATCTCCATGGTTTCCTCATCGTCGAATAAGATCGCTGCCCACGCGATCACCTGCGTCCAGACCCGCCAAGCTCCCAGAGCAGCGACCTCGACTGCCGCGACCGCCTTGGTCATACGATGGCTACCGAAAAACATCGTTGACCGTTGATCTACGACCAACAATATCGGTCGCTCTCGCTCTTCCGAATAGACGCGAACCTGCGGTTTCGCATGGCGGACCGTCGCCTTCCAATCCATCTGGCGAATATCGTCGCCAGGGCGGTAGCCGCGAAGTTCCTCGAACATTAATCCACGGCCACGTAGACGAGAAACATGTTGGCCGCTGAGCAAACTGTTGATCGGTTGCCGAGGAAGCAGCGAAAATCCACGTGCCGAGCTCCGGAAGCGGATCAGATCATCGAGGCGTACTGTAAACACGAGTGGCAGTCGTGCTGGGCATTAAAGACCTCGTCCCGTTGCATTATCGTAGCGGAAGTTGCGGCAGACTTTCGGCCAGGCGCATTATCGTAGCGGAAGTCGCGCAGACTTTCGATTCAGAGCCGAAACTCTACAACAAACCAGAGCCGAAACTCTACGCGAGTTCCGCAACAACAAACCAACCCAAACGCTGCGCGAGCTCTGCTACCGAAATCATGCAGTCACCGCGACGCGTTGCAGTACCTCGTCCACGACATCCTCGCGCGTCCTTCCGGCGGCCTCGGCTTCGTAGGACAAGTGAATGCGATGGGACAAGCAAGCGGGTGCGACGGCTTGTATGTCTTCTGGCGAAACAAAATCGTTGCCCCGTAGCCAGCGCGAGCCCGTGCGGCGAGCGTCTAAGGCAATCGTGGCTCGCGGTGGCGCCCAGCTGAATCCATTTGGCGAGATCCCCGTAACGCTTTGGATGCCGCGTGGCAATGACCAGGTCTACAAGGTAGCGTTCGGCATCGGCGACATGCATCGACCCAATCTTCCCGGCGGGCGGCAAAGATCGTCTGCTGCGAAACCGGCTCCGGTTGGCCGCTGGTTGCCGATTCTTCACTGCGGACCAGACGCAGGATCGCGAGCTCATTCTCCGCAGCGGGTAGGGCACTTGGACGTATACCAAGAATCGATCCATCTGCGCCTCCGGTAGCGGATACGTCCCCTCTTGTTCGATTGGATTTTGCGTGGCGCGAGAACTAGAAACAAGTCCGGTAACTTGTGCGTCTTGCCGGCAACACGTCACCTGCCGTTCCTCCATCGCCTCGAGCAGCGCGGCCTGGACTTTGGCCGGGGCCCGATTGATCTCGTCGGCCAACACCAAATTGCCGAATAGCGGTCCTGGCTGGAACTCGAACGTCGCGGTCTGCTCGCGATAGATCTCCGAGCCGGTCACGTCGGAGGGCAACAGATCAGGCGTGAACTGAACGCGGCGAATTCACGCCTTCGATCAGTCCGGACAGGGTCTTGATCGAACGTGTCTTGGCGGTGCCGGGCAAGCCTTCCATCAGCACGTTGCCGTCGGCCAACAATGCGATCAGCAATCGCTCGACCACCGTCTGCTGGCCGATGACTGCCGCATTCATCGCGGCGGAGATGCTTAGAATGGATTCGTGAGGAGTCATCATTCTTTTTCTACATCACGAGCGTTTTGTCAAACTCAAAAGCAGGGATTAGCCGTTTTGTGCTTGCCACGGTTCCTCGGAGCAACCGTGGCTGTGCCAAAACGGCTAATAGCAACAACCCTGATTTTCAATTGTGACAAAGCACTAGGGAATCTTGCGTTCTAGCGGCTAGCCCGTGGCATGCTGACAAGAATTGCCCCAGGATATTGTGACCGCCAATCGGCTGGCAATTTCGCTGTTTTCTGCCGCGGGTACCATCACGGTCATCGGTCTCCCAAAAGCACCCGGTGCAGGCGCGAGGCCAACTTGCCAAATCGGGATGACGCCGGTGGCGGCAGCCAACATATCGAGCTTGAGCATCTCAATTTGTTCGTTGGCTTCGACGATCTTGCTGGTAGGCCATTGCAGCCGAGCGAACGAGAAAGCTCTCGTGTTCACGACTGGCGTTACTCTCTTCGCGGCTCGCTTCCACAATTCCCAGCCGGGCTCGAGCACTGCCAGGTCTTCGGTAGAAAACATAAAGAACGGAACGCCAATTTCGTCGCCGCTTTCCAACTTAAGAATGACTCCTTCGAGCGGATATGATTTTGGGTTGGCCCCCAGTTTCTTCGCCCACTGATCGAGCTGCTTTTCGTTTTCAAACTGCTGATCTTCCAGCTTCGACATGATCCGCAGTACCAACCTTTGATGCAACGGATCAAGTGTCGAAAATTCCTTGTCATTGATATAAACGGCTCTCAGCTTTCGTTGTATGGTCAACTGTTTGTGCCGTAGGCTAGCACTCGGCCGCGGACTTTCATGCCATCCTTGGCGGTCCAGGTTTGCATTTCCTCCGCAGCATGGTGTTCGGCGTCTTTGGCCTCCTGCGATCGCACGTACTCTGGTCCTTGGTCGAGAGATCCTTTAACTCTAAAGCGACCAACTCACCCGTCGGTTTTTTCAATACGACCATCGAGTCACTGAAGCTAATCGCCTCACCCTCGAGTTCGTACGCACCACGGCGTTTGTCCAGACGCGAGCAAAGGCTGAGCCACTTGGGCCCGAGCAGATTCCGACAAAAAGTAGAAGTGCCGAAAGTGAATAGCGCATGGGTTAATACCTCGAAGAAATCATAAATCTATGATAGGTGACGAACTAGGTCATTCTAAAATTCGATTTGTACTTGTGAGTCATGGACCGCCGCACTTCACCGGTCAATTTGTCGACCGTGGCCATCGCTTGGCTGAGCTACCCATTTCAGCCAGGGCCCGTCGGCTGACGCCGTAGGAGTCGCCATAGTAGCCACCCCATAAGTAGTACCGGAAAGTTGCCCCCGGCCATGCACCCCACCGTTGGCGTTGACGCTACCAGTTTGAATCGCCACGCCATTGCCGCGCAAGACACTCGCCACATTGACGCCGTAATCGAGCATCTGCGGATCGACGTGAAGAGTCGGCAACTCGTCGAGACGCCTAGCCTGTTGCTTGTCCCATTTGGCGCGATAGCCGGTCGTTTTTGCATCGTATGGCCGCACGGGTGCGACGAGCGTCTTGACGTCTCCGAAATAAGTCTTGGTTGCCGCGTGCGTCCGACTATCGCCCCCTTGTCCCGTCTGCGCCTGCTGTTGTGTCTGTTCTGGCTTGCTCGCCGCTTTAACCACCTGTGCGGCAAAGCTTTGCAAAACTAAAGATGTTAAAAACGCCATCGAGCGAGTCGGCTGAGATTGGTCCTTGGAAAACCAATGAATTGCCTTCCACCTTCGTCTTCCAGGACGCGACTTCTGGGGCACTGGTTCCATTGTGATTCAGAATCTCATTAAGCACTGCCGCGGCATGCGGTGCGAAGTCCGCGGGTGACTCGTCAAATTGAACGGACAAAATGCACTCAACAAACTGCGACGGCCAACGATAATGCTGAGCCCTTGCACCGACGACAAAAATTGCGCCAAGGCTTGGGGGTTCTTGATCTTGCCGAGCGACGCGAACGACCGCACCGAGTTTGTAACATAGCAGGTGAAAAGAGTCTTCGAGATCGACGGCCAACATGAGTGACAAGAAGCCTTCCGACTGCTTGGCTTGTTGCAGTAGATAGGCTGGAATGGGATTGTCTTGTTGGCTATCGATCCATGACGCGAGGAGCCAGCGACGCGCGGGTCGTAGGAAACCGATACGGTCGGTGCCGAGCGGTAGGAGGTAGCTCTGTCTGGGCGTCCAGACTACCTGTTGGTCGCCGACCTTGTCCACGTAACCATCCATGGCAACGGCGAGCTTTTCCGCATCCAGCTTCGTCACCGTGGCATAACCAGCTTCCCAACTCGGAGTCAAGGAGGCTGTGTCCAATTCGGAAACCAGCCACACGTCTTCCACGCCGTCGGCGATGGCCAGAGGAATGTTGGCTTCAGTTAGCAACTTCTTTAGTGTGGGTATGTGCATGTACCCAATGGCATTTGCCGGTGAAGGAGAGCGGTGAAGAAGTTTTTGCAATTTCACCTCCTTGGCCGACTGCCAAAGAAGCGAACGAGAGGAAATAAGTCGCCGTAAAAAGGCGGACGATCGTGAGTTTGACATTCTAGCAACCCGTTTTTTAAAGTTATCAGAGGAGTGACTCAAGTGGTCCAATATATTCGATCTCACCGCCAATTGCCACTGTTGTGCTGTCTAAAGATCAGAATACAATCTACCGATTGAGTGGATAGGCTTAATTAAAAGCCACATCGGCAGCTTTGCTTAAGAAAGCGTGAAGTTTGCCCCGCTAGGGCAATTATGGCCTGATTAGCCAGCCCGGAATTCCGAAAATCGCATTGACCGGTCATTGAGACTGCGTTCAGCCAATATGCTGCGGCGGGTCATTGTTAGCCCCAAACCATCAGAAGGAATGACCCGCTGTGCCGTCCCCGCTGCATAATGAATCTTCGCCAGACTTTGCGACAGCGTTTGAGCTTGCCCAAAAAGCGCTGGGCTACATCTCGAAATTCCGTACTCCCCCGACTCCGGCGAATTACCAACTCTGGTATAGCTACGCGGAGGGACGCAACACGAAACTACGCGATGAATTGTCCGACATCGTCAATGCTGGATTTGGCCCCGCTTTCGCAGTTACTGGAAATCTGCCAGCGGTACTTTCCCAAAGTTGACGATGCGGATGCTTCGCAACGCGCCGCACATGTGGTCCATGAAATCGGGAAACTGCAAGTAGTCCTCCAGAATCAAGGCGAGGCGGGCCGCGAATTCGGCGAAAGTGTCAACGCCACTCAAGAGAAGTTAAAGCGAGTGCCCATGGACTCGCGGATTTTGCAGCAGAGCATTGAAGGTGTGTTGGCTAGCAATGCTCGGATGCAGGCTCGACTCCAAGAGACTGACGCTAGACTGGCCAGCTCACAACAGCAGATCCAATCGCTCCAACGCGACCTACACGAGGCCCAAAGGCGATGTTCTCGTAGATGCTCTCACTGGGTTAGGCAATCGTCGCTTATTCGACGTGGCCATCGATCAAGTTTTAGAGAGCACCAGGCAGACGACGCAGGTCGATGAAGCACCACTTTGCGTTCTGAGCCTATTGGACCTGACGACTTTAAGAGGATCAACGATACCTTTGGCCATCGACGAGATCGGGTGTTCCGCGTTGTAGCTGAAAATATGCAGCGGTTGGGGATGGAAGCCTCGATTGCAGACTTGGGGGTGACGAGTTGCTATGCTGCATCGCGTCGACTCGTTTGAGCAGGCCAATCTACTCGCCCAAGAATTGCGAGATTTTCTTGACAGCACTGAACTAATTTTACAACCACAAAAAATAGCTATTGGACAACTGACAGCATCATTCGGCGTAGCCGTATTCGTAAGGACGATGATCGCCACAGTTGGTTTGACCTGCGCAGACAAACTTCTTACAGTGCCAAACTTGGTGGACGCAACCAAGTGTTATGCGAGCCAGCACTTGGACGATGAGCGGCAACAGGATCGCAATAACGATTCACACAGAAAGGATTTGCAACCCTCCCATTCTGCCCACGAATCACACGAATGAGCGCGAATGCTAAACGTAAGCATCTTCCCGCATTCTGCTAGCGGGACAAGTTCCACACTACGAGACGCATTAAGTTGCGCGAAGGTGCTTCGCGGCTAAACAGACTAGGCGAATGCCAACTCGGCGGCAAAATAGTCTGTCGAAACGTGGACGAAAGCCGTTGAGCGCCAACTTCATTGTGGTCTGATCGACCCAATACGATGGAAACAGTCGGCGAGATGTCGAACAGTCCATTGAAGGCTGATCTGCACTTCGGCGAACAGCCTCAATGGGAACGCGTTTTTACTCCACCAACAATGCAAGAATCGTCTGAGCGTATAGGCGATGGCCAAAATCATTGGGATGATTGAGGCCATTGCCGGTTAGGTCAAGATCATGCTTGCGCCGCAAGAGCTCTTGCCAGATCGCCCGACATCGGCCAACGCAACGCCTGGACCCACAAACTCGGTTAGCTGATCGCGATAGGCGGCAAACATATCGCGCGGTGTGTGTATCCACTCAACATTACCCAACATCGGTGTCACCATCAGAATTTCGATGGTTGAGTCGGCCGTGTGGACGCGCTGGATGAAATCTTGCATGCGATCGTGGAACCATTGGGATCGCGTCTACCGACATCGTTCATCCATAAGCGACGATGATCAAGTGAGGCTTTTCGGCCAGCAACGCGTCGAGATCGTCGAGCCCGTTTTGAATGCTCCAGCCGCCGACGGCTCGATTCTTAAGTTCCACTGGCGCATCGTAGCTGAACCTCAACTGTTGCTCGACCAACTGCGGAAAGGCTGGTTGCCGTGGTTCGACGTTATTGAGTCCCGAAGCATCGCCACCGGCCGCAATACTGTCGCCACTACAGCCGATGGTCAAAGGTTGTTCCGCGCGCAATCGTTCGAGAGTGCGCGGCAAGAGATTTCCGGCGAAGTGTGGCAGCGGTTGCTGCCAGTCCGCCGCGCCGCGACGATAGGTGACTTCGATCTGATGATCGTGAAACCAACGCTGTGGTCCATACAGTAGAGCCTGCTCGGGATGCCCGACGCGATGCTTGTAGCTATTGGGGGAATCGACGGGGGGAATAACTGGTCCATGCCAATGCGCGGTGCGGCTCTCGGCCGGCAGGGTGAATGTTCCCGCTTCGCGATCGACTTGCAAGCCAGCGCGTCTGTCAAATCTTGTTCGCGGTTGGAACTGACGATCGATAGGATCTCTTCAACAGGAAATGCCAAGCGACCGACGAGCGGACCGTCGGGTGGATCTTGTAGTAGCGTGACGCTTTCACCGTAAATCGTTTCGCTCTTCCAAGGCGGAGCGAGCAAGTGCCAGCGCCCAACTCCATCGGGATCGGGTGCTTTGCATCCGCAGCGGGAGCCGCTGGTGGTGGTGCGGCGGCTTGCAGAAAGCGATCAAATCGCGGCGTTCGGTGGGATCTAAGTTGTCGAGTATTCCTTCGGGCATCATCGACACTTCCGACCCGCGTCGCTCTTCGATACGATCGTGAGGGACCGTCACCACGTCGGTCGCCGTTTTCAATTGAATGCTCTGCGGATTCTCTTCGGCAATGATTCCATTGAGAATGCGTCCATCGTCGAGCAGCAGCATGACCATGCGGTAATCGCCGGGAACGATGGCATTGGGATCGATGATGTTGTCGAGCAGGTAATCGAGGTTGTGACGTTGACCGCCGGTCAACTCTGGACCGATACTTCCACCTTGGCCAAACAATTTGTGGCACGCACCGCACGTCTTCTGGTAGACGACTTGTCCCGCCCGCTGGTCAGCGGAGGCCAGCAGATCAGCCGCAAATTCGAGTCGATACTGCGCGATCTGCTGGAGTTTTGTTTCCGACACGGGGCGAACCTTGCCCCACACCGTCTCCAGTCGCTGGCTGAGGGCTTGGTCGCCGAGTGCTTGTAGTTGTCGTATGACCAACGAGGAAACATCCGCGCGGTAGTTCGCCACTTTCAATGGCGTCCAATAGCTTGTTTGCATAAGGCAAACGCGTCGTCAGCGCGTAGACTACCTCCTGCTTCTCTTCGACGTTCCTATCCGCGTAATACGACAACAAACGCGCAGGAACATCGCTACCGCCAACGGCCGCAAGTGCTCGAATGGCAGCCCTGCGGAAATCGGTATCGAGGCTGGAGTCACCCAGTAGCTCGACTAGCTGCTGCTCCATTCCGTCTGCTTGCCGTGTCTGGAGCAATTGAAGCGCGGCCATTCGCTGCTGGGTGCTGGCCGAGCGATCGACGAGCAGCGTGCGATATTCGGCCAAAGCCTGCGTGTCTCCAAACAGCGTGCTAAGCTGTCGTGACAATTCGCGGACCTCGGCATTGGAGTGCTGCTGCAGTTGAGCATAGGTGTCGTTCCAATTCTCTGGGGCCGAAGACTAGGCAGTCCCTGCGTGGCTTCTAACACACCAGCCAAGCTGGCTGCAATCCAATCGCCTTGTTGGTCCGTATTCCATGCCTGCGTCAATCGCGCCAGGCCACCGTCGAGCGAGATCAAGCGACGGGCGATCAAACGCTGCACCAACGGCGACTTGATACTGGCAAGCTGCTCGAGAACCCACTCCGTGTGTGAGGCTACCAGCGGTTCGACTGCGTACCACTTCAGAGTTGCGAGCAATTTTGCGTCGGCGTGTTCATGATCCGTCTGCTGAGCAGGTTCGCTCTGCTGCTCGTGAGAAGGCTGTTGTAGAAGCCGCGCTAGAATGGGCTGGACATCATCGGCAAATCCTAAGCGGATACGGTGCTGACAAGTCGATGCCAGCGAGCGCTCGATCAAGGGAGTGGGATGCTCAAGCTGCCCAGCGATTGAATCGCGCAGTTCGGCAGGCCATGCATCGGCTTCATCAGCCGCCAATTGGATTGTCCAGAAGCGGACCCACTCGGGAGCGTCGATGCGATCCAATTGGGCAGGGCGGACCGCGCTGAATCCACCTACCGCGTAAATCGCCCACAATTTTCGTACCGCTTGGCGATCATCCTCGGGGCGCAATTTATTGAGGAGTGCTAACGCCTCCTGTGCGGATGCCGACGATCCGCAGAAATCGTGGATTGGTTTATTGGATTGTCTGATTCGGAATTGGCTATGGGAGCCGGCGTGCATCGCTCTTGCAATTGTCGTCGCGCTTGCCGACTGAGCCACTCATTGCGCGAGAACTGCAGTTCAACCAATTCGGCCATGGATGCTTGCGACACGTCGGCGATTGGTGCGGAGGGCTCACCATAACCGATGCGAAAGACGCGACCGTTGGACGCATCGACCACTTCGTAATTGTGGCACTCGCCGGTGTCGGTCCAATCGGTGACGAACAGGCTGCCATCGGGAGCGGATTTGACCGCGATGCCACGAAACCAAGGATCGTTGGCATGTACAAAGTCAGGTGCGTGTTGGCCTTGATAGCTGGCACCGTCGCGCTCTAGACGATCGCGATTGAGGCGATTGCCATGAATGTTGCTCATGAACACGTTGTTTCGATACTCGGCGGGGAATTGATCGGCCAAGTAGATCGCACAGCCCGAATGAGCATGGCCACCGCCTGCGTCATCGTGCGCAGTGCCACCTCGAGCCGTGGTCCAGTGACCTCCTCCCCAGTGAATATGATCGGCGCAACTGGGGAGCAATTCATACGCATACGGATTGAGGTCTTGTCCGAACATGCGGTCGTAGTGGGCACCCGGTATGATATGAAACAAGTGCTTGATGACGCAGTTGGTGATGAAGGCCTGGCCGAATTCGTCGAAGTCTAATCCCCACGGGTTGGTCGAACCGCTGGCCACGACATCGAAAATCTGACGTTGAGGATGATAGCGCCACACGCCACAATCCATTGGAGTCCGCTGGGCGTCAGGCGTTCCTGGCCGACCGACGCGCGAATGCGACAGGATGCCATTGCAACCATACAACCAACCGTCGGGGCCCCATATAAGGCTGTTGAAGACGTTGTGCTTGGCTGTCAAATCCCAACCATCGAGGACGATTTCCGGTGCGCTATCGGGCACATCATCCGCGTTGCGATCAGGAACGAACAACAAATTGGGAGTAGCGGTCAGCCACACGCCGCCAAATCCCAGTTCAATCCCCGATAGATTGACTCCGTTGTCCAAAAACACCGTTCGCTTGTCGTGTTGTCCGTCGTGGTTGGTGTCTTCCAAGATGGTCACTCGATCATGCCCCGTCCCG
>CAVQSY010000022.1:0-7149 GCA_963716025.1 uncultured Chloroflexia bacterium | reverse complement strand
CCATCATGAGCCTGCTCGACGAGCACGCCTGGTGGCTGCCACGCTGGCTCGACCGGCTCCTGCCGGGCGTGGACATCGAGGGTGAGGGGCACACCCCGGGGGTTCCCGTGCCGCAGGTCGAGGTCCTCGCCGAGGCGCAGCCCTAGTGGGTGGTCGGGGTCCGGCCGCGCCTCGGCGCGCCCGGATCCAGGGCCGCGGTTCCCACACGCTGTTACGCTCCGGCGATGCAAGAGTCGACTGGCCTCACCGACCGATTCCACGCGCTCCACCGGGAGGGCTGCTTCGTCATCCCGAACCCCTGGGACGCGGGCAGCGCGCGCCTGTTGGCGGGCCTCGGCTTCAAGGCGCTCGCCACCACCAGCGCGGGGCTCGCCTGGTCGCTGGCGAAGTCCGATGGCCGGGTGACCCTGGACGAGGCGCTTGAGCACCTGCGCGTCGTCGCCGCTTCGGTCGACGTTCCGGTCAACGCCGACTTCGAGGATGGCTACGCGGTGGAGCCAGACGCGGTGGCGGCGAACGTGCGGCGCGCAGCGGAGACGGGGATCGCGGGGCTGTCGATCGAGGATTCGAGCGATGATCCGGAGCATCCGCTGTTCGATTTCGACCTGTCGGTCGCCCGGATCCGTGCGGCGCGGCAGGCGATCGACGATCACGGAGGCCGGGTGCTGCTCACCGGGCGGTCGGAGGGGTACGTCGTGGGCCGGCCCGATCTGCCCGACACGATCCGTCGCCTCGAGGCCTACGCGGACGCGGGCGCCGACTGCCTGTACGCCCCGCGGCTCGGCACCCTCGACGAGATCGCGGCGGTCGTCCGGGCCGTGGCTCCGAAGCCTGTCAATGTCCTCGTCGGCAGCGACTTCACGACGGTGGCCGCCCTGGCGGACCTCGGCGTCCGGCGGATCAGCGTGGGTGGGGGACTCGCCCGGGTCGCATGGGGCGCGTTCATGGCGGCGGCCACGGAGATCGCCGAGCACGGGACGTTCACGCTCCTCGCCCGGGGCATCCCGTATCCGGAGATCGATGGCGCGTTCGCCGAGAAGGCGGACCTCGGGGCCTGATCGTCGCGGGCGACCACCGGCGGTCGTCTCGGCTCCCGTACGATGGCGGGATGGCCCTCCCCATCGCCCGCCGCGCGACCCGCGTCTCGATGCCCCTGGTGGGCGCGTTCGTGGTCGGGGCCATCGCCTACGGCGGCCTGTACACGTTCCCGGCCCTGTCGGTCGCGTTCGCGGCCGAGTTCGGGATCAGCCGGACGCTGGCCGTCACGCCCTGGACGATGTTCCTGGTCGTGACCGCCGTTGCGAGCCCGCTCCTGGGGCGGGCGTACGACGAGTGGGCTGACCGGGACCTCCTCACGGCCTCGATGGTCCTGCTCGCCGCGGGCTGGCTGGCGGTCTACCTCGCGCAGGAGATCTCGCTCCTGATCCTCGCCTACGCGGTGTTCATGGCGCTCGGCCTGCAGCTCTCGTTCATCGGCACGTCAACGGCGATCGCGCGCCGGTACGAGGGGATCTCGGGCCTGGCGCTGGGGATCGCGTACGCCGGCCCGGGGATCGGGGTCGCCATCGCGCTGCCCGTGGCGGCGGGCCTGATCGCCACGGTCGGCTGGCGCTCGATGTCGCTCGCGTTCCTGGCGACGTGCCTGGTCGGCGTGGTGTTCGTGTGGCTGATGACCAGCGGCCCGGCGATCGTGGTGCCGGTTCGAGGGGTGAAGCGCCGGCGGACGAGCGCACCGGCCGACGTGCGCGGTGCGGCCCCGGGGGCGGGTGCGGCCCGCGCGACCGCGACCAACGCTGCCGCCGCACCAGCCGGCCGGACGGACGGGACCACCCTGGCGATGGGCGAGCCGCTGAGCGCTGGCCAGCTCGACGTCCGGGAGACCGAGGCGGCGCAGGCTGCGGGCGCCAGCGGTCTCCACGAGATCTCCGCACCGGGCGCCGTGTCGGCCGCGCGCGAGATCGTGCCGGTGGGCAGCAGCGACCACCCTCGCAGCATCCGGCGCGTCGTGCGGACGCGACGGTTCTGGGTCCTGTTCGCCGGTGCCGCGGCGATCGGGGTCTTCGACGAGGGCGTGCTCCAGGCATTCATCCCGGGCGCCGTCGCGAGCGGACTCGGGGCGGGCTGGGCGGCGGCGGCGCTCGGGCTCCAGTCGCTGGCCTATGTCGGCGGCCAGATCGTCGGTGGCTGGCTGTCCGACCGCGTCGGACGGCGGATCGTCGGCGTGGCCGCCGCGGGCGCCATCGGGGGCGCCGTCGTGGCGGCCCTTGGCCTCGTGGGCTCGGCGCCGACGCTGGCGGTGGCGGGCATCATCGTCCACGGGATCGGGACCGGGGCGACGATCGCCGTCCGGTCGGCGGCATTCGGGGACGTGTTCGGGGGCCCCAGCTTCGGGACCATCTTCGGGCTGCTCGGGGTCGCCTACCCGATCGGCGGGACGGTCGCCGTCTACCTGGGCGCGATCGCGCTCGACGCCACCGGGTCCTACCTGCTGCTCATCCCGGTGGTCCTCGCCTCGCTGGTCCTGTGGGCGGTCGCCCTGTGGGTCGCGGGCCCGAAGCGGGCCGCACGGGGTGCTCACGCGGCGGCCGCGCCCGTCTGAGCGACCAGCCGGGCGGCTGGTCGAGGGCGGCGGCCGAAGGTACCGGACCACACCCAACCATCCAGCGATGGACCGGCGGTTCCCGCGCGCAGACGATGCACTCGACGCCGTCCCACGACACCGGCCCGCGGGCCCAGGAGCCAATCGATGCCGCGCCTCACCAACCGGGTGTTCACCGACCTTGCGATCTGGATGGCGGGCTTCGGGCTTGCGATCGGCCTGGTCTTCCCGCCGTTCTGCCTGATCGTCGGGCTGCCGAGCAACCAGATCCTGACCCCGCTGTTCTTCCTGTCCACGATCGTCGCGGGCCTGCTCGTCGGAGCCGTGAACTTCGGTCTGGCCAGGCTCGTGGTCGCGCGGCGTCTCCGCCTGCTGGCGGACCGGATGACCACGGTGGAGGCCCGCCTGGCAGATGCGGTGTTCACGCACGACTGGACGACCTGCGACCCCGCTTCCTGCGCGCTGCCGGTGGATTCGGAGGACGAGGTTGGCGACAGCGCCGGCGCCTTCAACCGCCTGATCACGACGCTTGCCCGGAGCCATGCCGTGGAGACGGCGATGCGCACCTTCAGCAGCGTCCTGTCCAGCCAGTTCGAGCTTGAGCGCCTGGGCAACGCGGCACTGGACGCGTTGCTCGCCCACACGGGGAGCGAGGCTGGCGCCCTGCTCATCGTGCGTGATGGATCGCTCGAGCCGCTCGCCGTGCATGGCCTTCGCGACCCCGAGGGGATTGCGGCCAGCGACCACATCACCCGGGCCGTCCGGACGGGCGAGTCGGAACGCATCTCGATCCCGACGGCGGGAGTCATCATCGACTCCCTGCTCGTAGGTCATGTCGCCCAGGAGGTCCTCGTCGCGCCGGTCACCTTCAAGAGCGTGCCCCTCGGGGTGGTCGTGCTGGCCAGCTCGAAGGCGTACGCCGAGGACGCCTGCCAGCTCCTGGAGCAGTTCCGTGCCGATCTCGGCCTCGCCTTCAACAACGCGCTCGCCCACGACCGGCTCGAGCACCTGGCCGCGATCGATCCGCTCACCGACGCGTACAACCGCCGGTTCGGGCTCGCCCGGCTGCGCGAGGAGTTCTCGCGCGCCATCCGCGCCGAGAACCCGCTCGGCGTGCTGATGCTGGATCTCGACCACTTCAAGGCGGTCAACGACACCTATGGCCATCTCGTGGGCGACCGGCTGCTGCGTGCGGTGGCCGCGACCTGCCGGCGCGTGCTCCGCGAGGGCGACGTCCTTGTCCGCTACGGTGGCGAGGAGTTCCTGGTCCTGCTGCCCGGGGCCGGCGCCGACGACGTCCTGGAGATCGGGGAGCGCCTCCGCCGCGCCGTCGGCGAGACGACGGTGCCCGAGGGCGACCAGCGGATCGGGGCGACGCTGAGCGTCGGCGCCGCGAAGTACCGTGACGAGATCGACTCTCCCGAGGCGCTCCTCGCGAGCGCGGACACGGCCCTGTACGAGGCGAAGGAAGCCGGGCGCAACCGGGTGGTCGTGGCCTGAGGCCAGGTCCGGCGTCGGCCTGACCGTCCGCTACCGGGCGGCCTCGATCGGCGCCCGCATCAGGACCCGTCCAGGCTCCACGCGATAGCCGTGCCTGGCGTTCAGCCGGCGGATCGGCTCGTTGCGCTCCTCGTTGCTCGTGACCAGTGCGCAGGTAGCCCTGCTCCTTTGCCCACCGGATCTGGGCCCGCTTGAGCGCGCCCGCGATCCCGCGTCCGCGCCAGGCGCGCCTGACCCCGGTCAGGTCGTGGTGGGCGGTCCCCGTCCAGCGGGCCGGCAGCGCCAGTTTCGCGAAGCCGACGACCTCGTTCCCCGCCAGCGCGACGAACACGGCCTCCGGCCGGTCCGCCACCCCGCGCATGTCGTTGGCGAGCCACTGCTCGAGCGAGGGCGGCTCGGTGTCCTCCTCGCCCGGAATGTCCGGTTCCGCCTCGAGGTAGACCTCGTACATGGCCTCCTCGATGCCCGGCCGGTCAGCCCAGGCCACGATCTCGATCCCGTCGGGTGGGGCGACGACCGGGGACTCGATCACAGCCAGATCAAGGACCAGTCTCGAGTCGCGGCCGACCTCGACGAATCCGCGCCGCTGGGCCCACGCCAGGCTGGCCCCGTCGTCCTCAGCCACTGGGGTCTCCACGGCAGTGCAGGCGTTCCGTGCACTCCAGCGGATGAGCTCCCCCAACACGGCGCTTCCGACGCCCCGGCCCCGCGCAGCCGGCAGCGTCCAGGCCTCGATGTGGGCGGTCTGCGGGCGGGCGTGCCAGCCGACGACCCCGACGCCCGCCCCGACATCCTCGCCGTCGAGGGCCGCGACCAGCCACGCCATGCCCCCGGCCTGGCGTCTCCAGTCCGCGAACTCCTCGACGGCGGCAGGGTCGCCGGGCCGCACGGCGTTGTGCACCGCGACCAGCCGTTGCAGCTCCGCAGCCTCGATCTCGCCAACCTCGATCATGCGGCGAGTGTAGAGTCCTCCCGTGCTTCGCGAGGTTGCCGAGTACCCCAACAGCTTCGGCCCGCTCGGCCCGCGCGACGAGCGGATCGACACCGGCCGCTACACGCTGTGCATGGGCCTGGGCCGCGACTGGAACACCGTGCAGCGGCAGCGGTTCACGCTCGACGAGCTCGACGAGGTGCTGGCCGAGGTGCGGGCGGCCCTGCGGGAGCGTGGCCGGACGCGGACCCAGTGGGAGGTCGGCAGCTCGGCGCCTGCCGGCCTGGTCGATGCCCTCCTCGAGCGTGGGCTCACGCACGACACGGATCCGCATGCCCTGGCGCTCGTGCTGACACGCGAGCCACCGCCGCCCGGGCCGGGGCTCGTCGCCCGCCGGGTCGAGACCTTCGAGGAGTACGAGCAGGCGAACGGGGTCCAGTGGGTGGCGTTCGGGATGAGCCCCAGCGAGGCGGAGGAGGCCCGCTCGCTGCTCCCGCAGCGCTGGCGCGACACGGTCAATCTCACGCATGCCGTCTGGCTGGACGGCGAGCTCGTGTGCGCCGGCACCTCCGCTCCGACCGAGCACGGCCTGCTGCTCTACGGCGGCGCCACCCACCCCCGGGCGCGCGGCCGCGGGGCCTACCGGGCGCTGGTCCGGGCCCGCTGGGACGAGGCGGTCGTGCGCGACACCCCGGCGCTGCTCACGCAGGCAGGGGCGATGTCGCGGCCGATCCTGGAGCGCCTCGGTTTCCAGCGCGTGGGCGCCATCGACATGCTGGTCGACGACTTCGGCGCGAGGGCGTAGGCGTCAGCCCCCCAGCAGCCCGGACAGGTAGCGCTGCACGAGGAACAGCGCGATCGGGAGCAGCAGCGCCGAGCCGAACCCGCGGATGGTTCCCGTTGACCACGGCCAGGTGGGCAGCCTGACCAGGACCTCCTGCTCGTGGCGGAGCGCGGAGATCGCCCGATCGAGCGCGTCGATCCGCTCGGTCGCCCGCCCGTCGATGGCCTCGTTGAGCTCGACCAGCAGCGAGCGCAGGCGCCCGCCGGCCGCCGATTCGAACCGGTCCTTCTCCGCCTCCAGGCGCCGGTGCATCCCCACCAACGGCACGACGAAGACCACGATCGCGCCACCGAAGCACGCACCCAGCCACGGCAGGTACAGCGCCAGGAGGGCCGCGGAGCTGGTGGGCTCCATCCAGCTCGCGTTGGCGGCGAGGCCCAGGGTGTTGAACAGGACGACGACGATGCCGGCCTGGGCGGTGAGGCGGGAGAACGCGTACAGGGGCGCCGGGCGGAACGGGTCGACGGCGGTGGCTGCCGCGTGGAGTCGAACGACCAGTCGCATCTGCCGGACGGCCTGGTACAGGATGGCGAGCACGATGGCCCCCGCCAGCCCCTCGGACGCGAGGCGCGGGATGAGCCCGATCGGGGTGATCCCGACGACCTGGGAGGCGACCGGGTCGCTGACGTAGTAGAGCGGGGTGACCACGAACGAGAAGACCGTGACCGCGAGCACGGACCGGGCCGGCATCGTCGTCATCTCGAATCGGACTCGCTCCTGGTCCGCGACGCCATCACCCAAAGCGGGCCGGAAGGCGTCGAACGCGGAACCGGCGACGTTCCGGAGGTGGTGCGTGGCCGCGGCGAGCCCCCACGTCGCGACGCCCCAGAACAGCTGGGTCGGATCCAGCTCGCCCCACGGCCGCAGCTCCGACAGCCACAGGGCGCTGTTGGTCAGGACGATGCTCGGGACCAGGAGGGCGAGCCACGCCAGCCAGGTGGGACCCGGCAGCGCGACCAGGCCATCGAAGGCCACGTCGAGCCAGCTCCGGGCGTAGGGTCGGTCCTGCCGCGCCTCGCCCTCCAGGACGGCTGCCGTCGATGCCACCCGGTCCGCCTCCCTCGGTTGCTCGAAGCGAGCATCGTACACGGCCGTCAAACCCCAATTCCGTCCACGTCCCGGGGGCTTGCGAGTCCGGCTGCGCGGGCTATGCTCCATCGATGGCCGACCTGACTGCCCCTTCGATCGTCGTCCTGGGGCGCGACACCTGCGAGGACACGATCCGGTCGCGTGCCCTGCTGGACGCCCGGCGGGTCCCGTACGACTACCGGCGGG
>CAVQSY010000021.1:0-14531 GCA_963716025.1 uncultured Chloroflexia bacterium | reverse complement strand
AGGCCGTTCGGCGCCCGCTGATGACCACGACGAACAGGAGGCACGCGGATCGACAGCTGATCAGGCGCGCCGCCGGCGACGGGTCAGGCGGTGAACGCTTCGTGGAGCGCCCGCTGGACGGTGGCGTTCACGTCCAGGCCCTCGGCCAGGTAGGCCTCCACGGTCCCGTATCGCGCACGCATCTCGTCGATCGCCGCCTTGAGGTAGGCGGGACGCACGTCGAACACGGGCACGAACAGCTCCGGGTCGACGCCCCGCGCCGCGAGCCCCTTGCGAACGGTTGCCACGAACGATGCGAGGTGATCGCGGCTTCGAGGTAGTGCTCCATGACGGCGGCATCGGGCACATCGAGCAGCAGCTGCAGCAGGGCCACCGCCCATCCGGTGCGGTCCTTGCCGGTCGTGCAGTGGACGAGGGCCGGCCGGCTCGCGGCCGCGGCGAGGTCCCGAAGCATGGCGCCGTAGGCGGCACGGGCGCCCGGCAGACGGACGAACGCGCGGTATTGCTCCACCCACAGCGCCTCGGCCCGTCCGTTCGCGAGCCCGGCGCGCGCGGCGACCGGGTCGGATGCCCACTCGAACAGCTGGGAGGGGCCGCCATCGGTCCATCCGGCGAGCACGTCGGCCGGCACGTGGCGAGTGGCCGCCGGCAGGCGGTCGGGCGCCTCCGTCCGCTCGCGGGTGAGGCGCAGGTCGTAGACGGTCCGGATCCCGAGGCGTTCGAAGGCGGGGCCGTCGTCCGGATCGAGCGTGTGCAGGCCCGCCGCACGGTACAGGAGCCCCGTCCGGACGGACCCTCCGGCCCGCGTCCGGACCCCGCCCGCGTCGCGCAGGTTGGGGATCGATGGGACGGCGAGGTGCTCGCCCAGCGGCCTCACTCGCTCGCCAGTTGCCAGGATGTGCCAGCGGCGGAGTCGCGGACCTCGATGCCCGCCTCGGCGAGCTGGTCGCGGATGCGGTCTGCCGCCGCCAGTTGCGCCAGGCGCGGGCCCGGTCGCGGGCCTCGAGGAGGGCTCCCACCAGTGGTTCCAGCTGCTCGCGACCGATGCCGCCAGTCGGCCCGGTGGCAGCTCGATCGCCGAGGCGCACGATCAGCGACCGGAAGGTCGCGCTCGCGTTGTCGAGATCCGGGCTGTCCTCGCCCGCGCGCACGCGCCCGGCGATCGCGCTGTCCAGGTCGAGCAGTGCGCCAACCGCCGTGCGGGGATCGCCGGCTCCGAGGGCCTCGACGAACGTCCCCTCGAGGTCGGTCATCTCGTCCCGGAGCGGGGCGGCCGAACGGGTGGCGAGGCCGAGACGAGCCGCCGCCGGGCCGTCATCCACGCTCCGGATCGCCACATCGCGCACGTCGTCCGCGGACCGGCCAGCCGCCAGACCACGCGCGGCAGCCTTGAGCCCCTCGATCGCCATCGTCTCGCCGGACGTGAACCGGGTGCTGCGACCGCCGACCCGGACGGTGACCCCGCCGAGACCGGCGATCGACCCGACCCCCGCATCAACGTCCAGGATCAGCGCCGTGTGGCTGTCCACGCCGAGCACGAACACGTCCTGCGGCAGCAGGGCTTCCAGCTTCTGTCGTAGTGCGGGACCACGGCCGCTCGCAGCCCGGTGGCGCGACCCAGCAGGTCGAGACCCTCGAGCCAGCGTGGATCCTCGCCCACCTTGTAGATCTCGTAGACCGGGATCGTGACCACGCCCATCGTCAGGGCGGCGGCGCTCGCCATGGCCAGGATCCCGCCGTCCGATGCCTTCTCCGCCAGGGCGTCCGGGATCGGCCCACCCATCCACTGGCTGAGGGCGTAGCTGGGACTGCCCTGGCCCGCCATCACGTAGCGGGCCTCCCGGATCCGGGCCAGCGCCGTCGCCTCCGCCAGCGCTCCCACATCGCGGGTGCGCAGGGACGCCACCTCGACGGGGTTGCCGACGCTGGTCTCGAAGAAGGCCATGGTCCGCGACGAGAGCTCGTCGGCGTTCTCCTGGAAGCCGTACGGCGTGTCCAGGATCACCGCCGGCACGGGGCCGTCCTCGAACCGGTCGAACAGCGCGCGGTGCACCTTGGCCATGGCGGGCGCCGTCTCGCCGGAGCCCATGATGAGTAGGCGGCCCCGGCCTCGGACCAGATCTCCCCGCGCGTGGCCTCCCAGGCCTTGCGACCGCAGCCCTCGCGGGTCCGCGGATTCTCCAGGTAGTCGAAGCACCGCGGCGGAGATCGCACCAGGTGAGCTGTCCGCGAGCACCAACCCACGACCCCGTGAGAGACGGGTCTTCGCATACGTTGACGGCGAGGCGATCACGGCACGGCCGGCGCTCATCGCGTAGGAGATCGTCCCGGATGCCAGTCGGTCGGGATCGTTATACGGCGCGAGGACGATATCGGCCGCCTCCACCCAGCGCGCCAGCTCCACCCGCCCGACGAACCGGTTCTCGAACCGGACGTGGTCGCCGAGTCCCAGCCGTCCGACCATCGCGACCAGGCGCTCCCGGTACGCTTCACCCTCGGTCCCCAGGAGGTCGATCCGGGTGGCCCCCAGGATCACGTACAGCGCGGTGGCATCGGCATCGACAACAGCCCGCATGGCCTCGATCGCGGCTTCGTAGCCTTTGCCGGGATTCATCAGGC
This sequence comes from uncultured Chloroflexia bacterium, assembly GCA_963716025.1. Lineage (GTDB taxonomy): Bacteria > Chloroflexota > Limnocylindria > Limnocylindrales > CSP1-4 > CAIXZV01. The sequence goes on along the minus strand of CAVQSY010000021.1, from coordinate 11,912 downwards.
CAAAGCTGAGCAGCAGGTGACGGCCCTCCAGCCCAAGGCGCGGCTTGACCGTCTCCGGATCCACCAGCGGCAGGTTGGGGACGCCGTGCGGCACCACCTCGACCGAGCCGGTCCGGGCCCCGTAGGTGCGCACGAGGAGCGTCGCCGCCTCTGGTGACAGGACGACGACGGCCGCGGACGCGTCGGCGATCTGCCGGATGACGTGCAGCTCCCCCGGCGTCGGTTTGCGGGAACGGCGTGGATGGTGGTGACGGCGGGCACGTCGAGGGCGCCAAGCAGGGTGAGGATGGATTTCCCATCCTTGCCGCCCCAGATGCTCGGCTCGAACTGCAGGGACACCACGTCCACCGACGACGCATTGAGCGACTCAGCGGCAAGGGCGTAGTCGTCCGGCTCGTCACGACGGATCCGGTGCTGGACCTCGGCCGGATACGTTGCCGGACCATCCGGCGGGTGGAGCGCCACGATCTGTCGGGGAAACGCCGCGGTGGCGAGATCGTACGTGAACGAGGCGACCGCGCAGGGGTGCGGGGAATAGGTTGCGACGAAAGCGGTCGTGGTGATCGTGGGGCTCCGATCAGGGGGCGGCCGCCCGCTGGCGGGCGGCCGCCTGGCGGCCTAGGCCGCGGTGACCCGGACGGCCCGAGGACCCTTGGGCGCTCCGCCGACCTCGAACGTGACCTGCTCACCACCGGTGAGCGAGTTCGAATTCGAGGGGGGGCGTGAGACCGCCGCGGTGGAAGAAGTAGTCCTTCCCGTCCTCGGCGGTGATGAAGCCGAAGCCGCGATCGGCGACGACCTTCTTGATCGTGCCCGTACTCATGGGGCTGATCCCTTTCCTCTTCCCGAACTGGAAAGCAGACGCACGGTCCGTTCGAGAAGGGGGGGTCGACCACGCGGAGCGCCGCCACGAGTTGCGGTAGCCACTCAACGGTACTCGGATTTCGGCCGATTTCACAACGCCCGGGCCGCCCCGGAAGCGACGCCGCCACGCGTGTTCCCGCGCCCGGCGAACCGGTGGGCGAGCCAACGATCCGCCGCAGCCGACGGACGTGCCGCCTGGCGCGCCGGATGTCGGGTCACAGGTCATGCCGCCGGGCGATTGCACCGCCAGGCGCGCCAATCGTTGGGCCGGGCCGCCGGTTGGGCCGCCGGGCGGCTCGGTCCCCGGGCTGCCGCCAGGCACGGGGCTGGCACACCTGGCCTGCGCCGCCGGGCGCAGGCCAGGGCACCTCACCTGACTGGGCCGCCGGCGGCTCGGCACTTCGGCCCGGCACCGCCTCAGCGGATGATCGGACGCCCGCTGCGTGCCCATGCCCCGGTGCCGCCGCGGACGGAAACCGTGCCTTCGAACCCCGAATTGAGCAGCAGGTTGGTGGCCCCCCGACTCCGGTTCCCCGACTGGCAGATCACCGCGTACGGCTTGTCACGCTTGAGCTTCGCCACGCGGTCCGGGAGGCGCCGCATCGGAACGTGGATCGCATTCGGGAGGTGGCCGCTCCGGAACTCGTGGTCCTCGCGGACGTCGAGCACCCGCACGGATCCCTGCGCGAGCAGGGCCTCGAGCTCCACGATGTCGATGGACGGGGGACCGAGACGACGCAGGAACGAGAACACGGGACCTCCGGAGATGACCGGTGATGGACGCCGCTGAGGATAGGCGAGGTCGCGCGGGCCGGCGCCGTAGACTGCCGGGGGAGGTCGAATGCTCGAAATCTGGCGCCTGCAGCTGCTCAGCGAGGTCGCGCGACGGGGGACCATCCGCGCGGCTGCGGAGGCGATGTCGATCACGCCCTCGGGCGTGAGCCAGCAGCTCCGCATCCTCGAGAGGGAGGCGGGGGTGCCGCTCCTGGCACCGCACGGACGCGGCCTGCGCCTCACCGACGCCGGACAGATGCTGGTCCGCCACGCCGCCACCATCACCGCGGCGATCGACACCGCCGAGGCGGAGCTTGCGGCGATGCAGCGCGAGATCAGCGGCACCCTCCGGATCGCTGCCTTTCCCACGGCCGCCCGCGCCATCCTGCCGGGCGTCATCGCCCACCTGGGCAGCGCGCATCCCCGCCTGCGCCTGACGCTGCGGGACCTGAAGACCGACGAGAGCCTCGCCGCGCTCCGCCTCGACGAGGTCGACCTCGCCGTGGTCGACGTCTACGACGAGGCGACCGTGATCCACGAGCCCGGCCTCGAGCTGGTCCCGCTGATGGAGGACCCGCTCTACCTCGCGATGCCCGGCGATCCCGGGCGGGTCGACGTTCCCGCGGCGCTTGCCGACCAGCGTGACGCCGCCTGGATCATGGACACGGAGACCAGCCGGATCCACGGCGCGGTCCGGCGCCACTGCCTGCGGGCCGGGTTCGAGCCCAAGGTGCGGTCGAACTGCCGCGACTACAGCGTGATCATCGCCCTGGTCGAGGCCGGACTCGGGGTGGCGGTCCTGCCGGGCCTCGCGCTCCGCGACCGGGAGGTTCGAGCCACGGTGGCCCAGATCGATGGCGGCATCCTTCGCCAGGTCCTGGTCGCGGTCAAGCCGGAGCGTCGGACACACCCCGCGGTCGCGGCGACGCTCGACGCCTTGCTCCCGATCGGGTAGTCATTCTTCACGAACGCGGTAGCAACTGGTGCTGGACCCTACCTGATCCGCCGTGAGATGGTCAGGTCGAACGACGGCGACCGCGAGACGCCGTGCTCGCGTGTCCACCCGGCCGTGCACCCGGGAGCACCCCCATGCAGCTCGCCGCCCGCATGCAGTCCATCGGCACCGAGACCGCGTTCGAGGCCGCCGCCCGCGCTCGCGCCCTGGAGGCCACCGGACGCAGCGTCATCCACCTCGAGATCGGCGAGCCCGACTTCGACACGCCCGCGAACATCCGCGAGGCGGCGAAGCACGCCCTCGACACCGGCAAGACCCACTACCCGCCGTTCCCGGGCATCCCGGAGCTGCGCGAGGCGATCGCGGCCGACTCGGCGCTCCGTCGTGGCTTCGCTCCGGACCCGGCCGACGTGTTCGTGACCGTCGGCGGCAAGGGCGTCATGTACTACGCGATCCTGGCCCTCGTGGACCCCGGCGACGAGGTGGTCGTCCCCGACCCCGGCTACCCGATCTACGAGTCGGTGACCCGGTTCGTGGGTGGCGTGCCGGTGCCCATCGCCATCCGCCAGGAGAACGACTTCCGCCTCGATCCGGACGAGCTCGCGTCGCTGGTCACCGAGCGCACGAAGCTGATCGTGATCAACTCGCCCGCCAACCCGACCGGCGGCGTCCTGACCGCCGAGGACCTGCGGCGGATCGCCGCCATCGCGATCGAGCGCGACCTCGTGGTCCTCAGCGACGAGATCTACTCCCGGATCCTGTACGACGGCGCGGAGCACACCTCGATCGCCGCGCTGCCCGGCATGCGCGAGCGCACGATCGTGCTCGACGGGTTCTCCAAGACCTGGGCGATGACCGGCTGGCGGCTGGGCTACGGGATCGTGCCCGAGTGGCTCCGCCACGGGTTCGGGCGGCTGCTGATCAACTCGGTCTCGGGCGCCACCAGCTTTGCCCAGTGGGGTGCGGTCGAGGCGATCGCCGGACCGCAGGACGAGGTCGACGCGATGGTCGAAGCGTTCCGCGCCCGCCGCGACCTCGTCGTGGACGGCCTCAACGCCATTTCCGGCATTCACTGTCTGCGCCCGACCGGTGCGTTCTACGTCTTCCCCGAGATCTCCGGCACGGGCCTGACCGGTGCCGAGCTCGCCGACCGGCTGCTCAACGAGGTGGGCGTCTCCGTGCTCGCCGGCACGGCGTTCGGCGAGGTGGGCGTCGACCACATCCGGCTCTCCTACGCCAATTCCCGCGAGAACCTGGAGGAGGCGCTGCGCCGGATGCGCCAGGTGATCGAGCCCCTCGCCTCGACCGCGGCGGGCGCCCGATGACCGGCATGGCCGGGCCCACCACCGGCACGTCCGAGGTCGACCGCCTGTTCGAGGCCGCCGAGGCCGACTTCGAGCGCTGGGAGGTCGTGCGCGACGTCGTGGACGAGTGCCTCGACCTGATGCTCAACGACCGCCAGAGCGGGCACCCCGGCGGCTCCCGCTCGAAGATGCACCTGCTCCTCGCGCTCCTTCTCTCGGGGGCGATGCGCTGGGACATCCGCCGCCCGTGGCTGCGCTTCGCCGACCGGTTCGTCCTGTCCGCCGGCCACACGGTCCCCGCGATCTACTCGATCCTGGCGGTCCTCAACGAGTCGCTCCGGGCGCGCCACGAGCTCGACGGCGACGAGCGGTTCGCCTTCCCCGACGACGGCAAGTGGGCGCTCACCCCCGAGTGGCTGCTCAAGCTCCGGCGTCGCGACGGGCTGCCCGGCCACGCCGAGATGGCGGGCCGCACCCTGTTCTTCAAGGCCAACACGGGACCATCCGGCCACGGCATGCCGGTCGCGGCCGGCGAGGCGCTCGCGCTGCGCATGGCCGGCGCCGGCGAGGTCAAGGTGTTCGTGGTCGAGGGCGAGGGCGGTCTCACGCCTGGCGCCACCCACGAGACCAAGAACACGGCCTGGGGCCTGGGGCTCTCGAACCTCGTGTTCCTCGTCGACTGGAACGACTTCGGCATCGACGGCCGGCCGGCCTCCTCGGTCGTGCCCGGGACGCCCGAGGACTGGTTCGCGCCCTACGGCTTCCGCGTGACGGGCACCGGCGAGGGCATGGCCTGGGGACCCGTGACCCGCGCGGTGCTCGAGGCATCCCGTGGCGACAACCCCGGGGGCGTCCCCTCGATCGCGTGGTTCAGGACGCGCAAGGGGCGGGGCTATGGCAAGCACGACGCCGCGAGCCACGGCTCGCCGTGGCCGCGCCACGCCCCGGAGTTCTGGGCCGTGCGCCGCGAGTTCATGGCCCGCCGCGGCGTGGTCTACGAGGGCGTGGACCAGGAGGTGCCTGCCGACGAGGGGGAGCGCGGCGCCCAGGCGGCGCGCAACCTCGACGTCGCGCTTTCGGTGCTCCGCCGGGACCCGGCGCTGGTGCGCTGGCTGTCGGACCGGCTGCTCGCGATCGCAGCGACCGTCCCCGAGGAGGTGCCGGGGTTCCGGCTCGGCCACCGGTCGGCCGCCGTGTTCTCCGACGAGCGCCTGTTCGACCCCGCGGCCTACCCGGACACCCTCTGGAAGCAGCCCGGCGACAAGGCCCCCAACCGGGCCGGTCTCGGCGCCTGGGCCGGATGGATCAACGCCACGGCCCTTCGCGATCACGGCCGGCCCTTGTTCGTGGCCGCCTCCGCGGACCTCGCCGAATCCACGAACCTTGCCGGGTTCGGACACGGGTTCAGCGGCGAGACCGGCGGCGGCTGGTATGAGCGCGATGCCAACCCGACCGGCCCGCTGCTGCCCACCGAGATCACCGAGTTCACCAACGCGGGCCTGCTCGCCGGCCTCGCCTCGGTCAACCTCGCGCCCGATCCGCGCGCCGGTTTCGACGGGTACTGGGGCGCGATGAGCACCTACGGCTCGTTCAGCTACCTCAAGTACGGCCCGCTCCGCCTGTTCAGCCAGCTCGCCCAGGACGCCGAGCTGAAGCTCGGCCGCCTGCTGTACGTGGCCGGCCACTCGGGTCCCGAGACCGCGGAGGACAGCCGGACCCACTTCGGCATCTTCTCGCCGGGCGTGATGCAGCTGTTCCCGCGGGGGCACGTCATCGAGCTCCACCCATGGGAGTACAACGAGGTGCCGGTGCTGCTCGCGGCGGCCTTCCGCACCGACGTCCCGATCGTGGTCCTCCATCTCACCCGGCCGCCGATCGCGATCCCGGATCGCGCCGCCCTCGGCATGCCATCGCACCTCGAAGCGGCGCGCGGCGCGTACGTGCTGCGCGAGTACCGGGACGACGCCCCGCGGGCGGGCACCGTGTTCGTGCGCGGCACGATGTCCACGCAGAATCTCGTGTCGTTGTTCCCGGAGCTGGACCGGCGCGGGCTCAACGTCCGGATCGTGGCCGCCCAGAGCGAGGAGCTGTTCCGGCGCCAGGACGTGGCCTACCGCGATTCCGTGGTCTCGGATGCGGACCGGCTGGACGCGATGGTCGTGACCAACGGCGCCGTGCGCCTGATGCGCGACTGGGCGTCGGGCCCGGTGGTCGAGGCGTACTCGCTGGGCGCGGACTGGGACGACCGGTGGCGGACGGGTGGTGCCCTCGACGAGGTGATCGAGGAGGCGCACCTGGACTCGGGACACATCCTCGAGGCGGTGGACCGGTTCGTGCGCGACCGCGACGCGCGACGGGAGCGCCTGCGCGCCGCGATCGGCTAGCGACGGGCGCGGCTGGCGACGGCGCGGCTAGCGGCGCAGGGCGACGCGCGCTTCCGGCCATGAGCGGAGCGCGATCACGGCTCCCACCGGGGTGACCAGGGCTGCCACCGCCAGCGGACCCGAGACGGACCCGGCGATCGCGACCAGCGGCAGGCCCGCGACGGCCACCAGGAGCGATCCGACCGCCGAGCTCGCGAAGTGGAGCGCGGCGGCCGCGGCGTGCTCCGCCGGCTCCGACGCCGAGGTGATCGCGGCCAGCGATGGGATCACCACCCACGCGAAGCCGGCGCCGAACAGCAGGCGCGAGCCGATGAGCAGCGTCGGCGTGGGCGCGAAGGCCGACACGAGACCGGCGGCGCCCAGCATCAGCCCGCCGGCCAGGAACAGCCGACGCCCGCCGACCAGCCGGAGGAGCCACGGCAGCAGCAGGAACGCGGGCAGCTCGACCAGGGTGCCGGCCGCTACCGCGAGTCCGACCTCCCACCCGGAGCCGCCAACCTCCGCGACCCGGGGCCCGGTGAAGATCCCTGGCGCGTTGACGCCCGCCCAGGTCAGCGACATGCCGGCCAGGAACCGGCCGTGGCGCCCGACTCCGCCCCGAAGCCCCTCGACAAGGCCGGTCCCGGCGTGGACCGCCACCCCATGGCCTCTCACCAGCTCGCCCCGCAGACGGGCGGCCACCACCGCGCCCCCCAGCAGGCACAGCCCGGCTCCTGCGAGCCCCGCGGCGGCCCAGCCGACGGTCGTGAACGAGATGGTGGCCCCGATCACGACCACGATCACCACGTATGCGCCCGACGCCCCGACACGCACGCGGGCGAACCGCGAGCGGCTGCCGCCGAGACGAGCGAGGGCGAGCAAATCGGTCAGCGGGATGAAGGCCGCGGAGACGAACGACCACGCGACCAGGGCGATCACCATCACGGGCAGGACCAGCGTCGCGTGGGCGAGCGCGATGGGAGCCGCCACCAGGAACGCGGCCACGAGCACTCGTCGCCGTCCGTGACGGTCTCCGAGCCGGCCCAGGTGGGTGCGGCGACCAGCGTCGCGATGGCGGCGAGGGCGGCCACGGGCCCGAGCAGCGCCGGCGCGAGCCCCGCCTGGATCAGCAGCACCGTGGCGAACGGCGCCACGGTGCCGTTGATGGACCCCCGGATGAGCATCAGCGCGAGCATCCTGAGGACCAGGCGCTCGTCCGCCGGTGCCTCAGCTGGGGCCCCCACAGGAAGGCTTGGGTCTCGGGTCGTCACGCCTCAACGATGCCCGACGCGCCGCCGGACCGTCGACCGATCTCGCCCGGATGTAGGCTCATCTGCGACCGCCGCCAGCCCAGGAGCTCGCCTGTCATGCCCGATCCCGCCTACGACCTGGTCGCCGAGCTGTGCGAGGTCGGTCGCGACGCCGCCCGACGCGGCCTCGTGCTCGCTTCGGCGGGGAACCTGTCGGCATGCCTCCCGGACCGGGACGCGTTCGTGGTCACCGCCGCCGGGAGCTGGTTCGACCGGCTCGTGCCGGACGACTTCTCGATCATGGCGATGGATGGAACCGTGCTCAGCGGCCATCCGTCGCCGTCTTCGGAGTGGAGGCTCCACGCCCGGACCTACGGCGTCCGGCCCGACGTCCGCTGCGTCATCCACCTCCACCCCCAGGCGGCGGTCATCCTCGACGCCTGCGGGCACGACGTGCGCCTGATCACGCTCGACCACGCGTACTACTTGCGCCGGGTCGTGGCAGTCCCGTTCGCGCACAACGGCACCGACGAGCTCGCGGACTCGGCCGCCGAGGCCGCCCGCGACTGCGACGCGATCGTGATGTCGCACCACGGCACCTCCACGCTGGGCCCGACCGTCGAGATGGCGTACCGCCGGGCACTCAACCTCGAGGACGCGGCGCAGTCCACGTTCCGCTGCCTCTCGATCGGCGACGAGCGGGCGGCGTTCCCGGTGCAGGCCTGGCCCGGCCTCCGCCACGCGTGACCCGCATGGCCCCCAAGGGTCCCGCTCGCAGGCAGCCGGGAGCCACTCATTCGCGGGACCAATGGCCCCGGCCCGCGATTGAGGGCATCCCTAGACTCGATGGTGCGAACACCGTCGGCGCCCGAAGGTGCCGCTCGTCCTCTATCGAATACCGCTGAGCGGCCGTCGAAGACGGCTCCTGCACGCACGCGCGGCAGGTGACCATGCACTGCATCGTCCTCGTGAAGCAGGTTCCGGACGTCAGCAACATCCCCGAGGATGCCTGGGATCGCGAGAAGGGCACGCTGCGCCGGGCCCTGCTCGATTCGATCCTCAACCCGCTGGACCTGCATGCGCTCTCGTTCGCGCGGCGGATCACGGCCGGCGACCCGGGGGCGAAGACGATCTACCTCACCATGGGCCCGCCCCAGGCCCGCGAGGTACTCGCCGACTGCATCTCGCGAGCACCTGGCGAGGCCGTCCTGCTGACCGACCGGGTCATGGGCGGTGCCGACACGGTGGCCACGGCCTACTCGCTCGCCCAGGCGGTGCGCCGGATCGAGCGGGAGCTGCTCGACGGCTCGCGCGACTACCTGATCGTGACCGGCATGCAGTCTGTGGACGGGGACACTGCGCAGGTGCCGCCGCAACTGGCCGAGGATCTGGGGATCGACCAGGTCGCCTATGCGCAGGACGTGCGAACGGAGCCCGAGCTCACGTTCCGCCGGATCGGCGCCGAAGGCATCGAGGATGTCACGCCGCACCGATTCCCAGCGCTGGTCACGGTCACAGCCTGCACCGACACGCTCCACCGCAGCTTCCACAGCGCCCGCGCCGCGCGGAACGCCGTGATCCACACCTGGAGCGCCGCGGATGTCGGCGCGACCCCTGACAGGGTGGGGATCAAGGGCTCGCGGACCACCGTGTACCGCATCTTCTCGCCGTCCGAGGACCGGGCCAAGACCTGCGAGATGGTGAGCGACCCCGCCGACCTCGTGCGCCGGGTCCAGGGCGAAGTACCGCCTGGCCACCGGCGGACCGGCGGTCCACGAGGAAGGCGCCTACGTGCTCTACGGCCGCGACCCAACGTACCGCGGCGGCTTCTGGATCCTCGCCGACGCAGGTGACGGCATCAAGTCCGTCAGCCTGGAGCTCCTTGGCAAGGCCCACGAGCTGGCCGCGTTCCTCGGCGCCAGTCGGTCGCCGCCGTGCTGCCCGGCGCCGAGGGGCCATCTCCCTGCTGAGCTGATCGCCACGGGGCGGACACCGTCTACGTGATCGAGGATCCGCAGCTGGCGATGCTCCGCCCATGCCCTACAAGGCGGCGATCGCCCCGCTCGTCCGCGACCACAAGCCGCAGGTGATGCTGTTCGGCGCCACGCCGATGGGCCGCGAGCTGGCGCCCGGATTGCCTATGCCTGCGACTCCGGCCTGACCGCCGACTGCACCAAGCTGGAGATCGGCGACTACGCCAAGGGCGGCCAGGACCTGGTCGGGATCCTCAAGCAGACCCGGCCGGCCCTGGGCGGCAACATCATGGCCAGAATGATGACCAAGGACTCGCCGACCCAGATGGCGACGGTCCGGCCGGCGTGTTCAATATCTAGCGCGACGATGCGCGGACCGGCGTGTTGTTAGATCACGCCGGAGCCCTGGAGCTACACCGCCGATGGGCTGCCATCACCCCGGTCGAATTGTTCGTGTCCAAGGTCAGCATCCGCGACGCGAAGATCATCGTCGCGGGCGGCCACGGGATCCGGACGAGGGCCGACTTCGACGGCTCCTGCAGCCGCTGGCCGAGGGCTTCCAGCACCTCCTCGGTGACGACGCCAAGGTCGCGGCCAGCCGCCACGCGGTGGAGGACGGCTTCACTACCTACGATTACCAGGTGGGCCAGACCGGCCAGACGGTGGCCCCGCGGCTCTACGTGGCGGTCGGCATCTCCGGCGCGTCCAGCACATGTCGGGTATGCAGATGTCGGACACGGTCATCGCGATCAACAAGGATCCGCGGGCGCGGATCTTCAACTACGCGGACTTCGGCGTCGTCGGTGACCTCGAGACGGTCGTGCCGCAGCTCGTCCGCGCGGCGAAGGAGGCGAACTGATGGACGGCATCGACATCCTCATCGTCGGTGCCGGACCGGCGGACTCGCGCCGGGATGCGGGCCAGGCAGGCGGCAACCGCCGCCGGCCGTGACCTGCAGGTCGCGGTCCTCGACAAGGCGCGGCGGCCGGCAACCACACGCTCTCGGCGCGGCGTTCGAGCCGGCGGTTCGGACCACCTCCTGCCCGGCTGGAAGGACGTCCGCCACCCGTTCACCTCGGCCATCACGCCGGTCGAGCGGGACGACATGTACTTCCTGCGCAAGGGCGCGGCCAACCGGATCCCGCCGAGGTGGTCCCGTCGCGGATGCACCACGGCGGCGACATCATCGTCTCCATCTCGCGGCTCACCGCCTTCCTCGCCGAGCAGGCGGAGGCGATCGGCGTGGAGTCTCTACCACGGCTACAGCGCGCGGACGCTGATCGTCGAGGACGGCGTCGTGCGGGGCGTGCGCCTCGCCGAGGTGGGCCTCGGCCACGACGGCTCACCCAAGGGCAACCACATCCCGGCTGAGGAGGTCCGCGCGGCGGTCACGATCCTCGCCGACGGCACGCATGGCGTGCTGTCCGTGGAGTTCGCCGACCGCTTCCGGGCCGGCGCCAACCCCGAGGTGTTCTCCCTGGGCATGAAGGCGATCGTCCAGTTCCCCGAGGCGAGCCCGTTCGGTGCCAACCGCGTCGCGCACACCCTCGGCTACCCGCTGCCGCCCAGCGTGTTCGGCGGTGGGTTCCTGTACGCGATGAGCGAGAAGACCGTCGCGGTCGGCCTGATCCTGGGCCTGGACTGGGAGTACGGCGACCTCAACCCGCAGCGCGAGTTCGAGGTCTATCGGGCGCACCCGTTCATCAGCCGCCTGCTCGGGGTGGCGTGACCGTGGCCACCGGCGCGAGACGATCCCCGAGGGCGGCCTGTTCGCACGGCGCGCTCCCGGCCCCGGCGCGATGATCGCGGGCGATGCGCCGGCTTCGTCAACATGGAGAAGATCAAGGGCATCCACTACGGAATGCGCTCCGGCATCGCCGCCGTGGTAACCGCGGTGGACGCGCTGGGCGCGAACGCGCCGCGGGCCCGATCGACGGCTACCAGAGCGCCTCGAGGCGAACGGGATGCTCGGCGGGCTGCGGCCACGCGCGGAACCACCGCCAGGTCTTCAAGTTCGGGCTGTACGCGGGCACACCGCTGTCGCTGGTGAAGTGGCTCCATCCCGGCACGGGTCGGAAATCGACAAGGACGGCGACGCCACGAAGAAGGGTGCCCGGCTCAACCGGAAGAACCTCGGCCGGATGGATGGCGCCACGTTCGTGGCCCTGACCGGCACGCTCCACCGCGAGACGAGCCGTCCCACATCGCGATCACGGCACCGTCCGAAGTGCGTCGCCTGCCAGGCGGACTACGCGAACTCGTGCACGCACTTCTGCCCGGGCCAGGTCTACCGCTGGAACGGCTCGGAGGTGGTGCTGTCACCCTCGAACTGCGCTCCACCCGCATGACCTGCACGGTCAAGTGCCCCGAGGACGTGATCAAGTGGGTGCCGCCGGAAGGCGGCGAGGTTCGCGCTACAAGCAGCTCTG
>CAVQSY010000020.1:0-31891 GCA_963716025.1 uncultured Chloroflexia bacterium | reverse complement strand
GCCGTACATCGGCAGCGGCTCACCGGCGATCGCGTTGGTGGTGAACAGCGGAACGAGCTTCTCCGGGTGCTGGTGCGGACCGTAGGTGTTGGAACCACGCGTGACGACGGTGTCGAGGTCGAACGTGGCGCGATACGCGCCGACCAGCAGCTCACCAGCCGCCTTGGCAGCCGCGTACGGGCTGCGGGGGGCCAGCGGGTCCGACTCGACGCTCGTGCCTTCAGTCACGTCGCCGTAGACCTCGTCGGTGCTGACCTGGAGGAAGCGCGGAGCCGCCGGCCGCTCCCCCGCGCGAGCTCGCCGCGTCTCGTGCCGCACCGCCTCGAGCAGCACGTGGACGCCGATCACGCCCGTGCGCAGGAACGCCTCCGGGTCGAGGATCGAGCGGTCGACATGGGTTTCGGCGGCGGCGTTGATGACGGCGTCGGCGTGTTCGAGGAGCGGGCCGACGGCCTCCGGGTCGGCGATGTCACCGTGGACGAAGGTGAACCGCTCCGCCTGCTCCTCGTCGGCCTCGACCGGGGCCAGGTTCGCTCGATTGCCGGCATAGGTCAGCGCGTCGAGGACGGTCACCCGTGTCCCGTCCCGGCGGGCCAGGACCTGACGCACCAGCTCCGAGCCGATGAACCCGGCACCACCCGTGACCAACAGGTGGGCACCCGGCCCGGTCCGATCCGTCATTCGCCCGGGCGCTCCACGGGAGGGGCGAGGCGGCCGGCCTGGTCGTCCGCCTCCCGCCAGCTCGGCCGCCCGGAGCAGGCTGGCGACCGTGCCGGCATCGGCCCAATGGCCCTCGTAGACCGGCGCGAACAGACCCCCGCCGGGCACGTAGTGGTTGAGGACGTCCGTGATCTCGAATTCGCCGCGCAGCGACGGCGCCAGCGTGGCGATGACATCGAACGCGTCCGGCCGGAGGAAGTAGACGCCGATCGGGATCAGGTCGCTCTTTGGATGCTCGGGCTTCTCCTCGAAGCCGATGACCCGGCCCTCCGGGTCCAGCTCGGCCACGCCGAACCGCTCCGGGTCCGACACCCGGTACAGCAGCGTGCCGGCACCCCAGGGGCCTGCCTCGAACGTGCGGGCGGTGTCCGCGAGCGCTTCGCCACGGAGGATGTTGTCGCCCAGGACCACGCAGAACGACTCGTCGCCGATGAAGTCGCGGGCAAGGCCGATGGCGTGGGCGATCCCCAGGGCGCCGCGCTGATAGCGGTAGGTGAGGTCCAGCCCGAAGTGCCGGCCGTCGCCGAGGAGCTCCACGATGTCGCCGACGCTCTTGCCGCCGACGATGACCATCACCTCCCGGATCCCCATGCCGGCGAGCGTGTCGAGCGGGTAGTAGATCATCGGCCGGTCATAGATCGGCAGCAGGTGCTTGTTGGTCACGACCGTGAGCGGGAAGAGCCGGGTCGCGGTACCGCCGGCCAGCACGAGCCCCTTCATCGGCGACAGCGTAGCAGGGGGCTTGGCGTGCTCAAGCTGCGTTGGTGCTCAGGGTCTTCGCAGCGGCGACGTGAGCGTCTCCCAGACAACCCCGATCGCCTCCAGGAAGGTCACCGAATCGAACAGGCGCGCCACGTGCAGCGCCCACTCCTGGGCCAGCTTCGCGGCGAGCAGGCCGGCAAGGACCAGCACGGTCCGGCCAGGCGTCCAGGTGAACGTCGGCCGATAGCGCAGCGTGAACGCGACGGCGAGGAACCAGAACTCGAACACGTTCGGCACCAGGAACAGCGCCTCCCTCGGGGCAAGCCCGGTCTCGAAGGCCACGAAGCCCAGGAGCCGGAACAGCCACAGCCCGGCCGCCACCAGGCGCGGGCCCCGCTGGAACGTCCGCAGCGCCACCACCAGGAATGTCGCGAGGTAGACCTGGTCGGCCCACTTGTCGAACGCCTGGTAGCCGGTGAAGCCCGCCCAGCCGCCGTATCGGACCGCGACGTCGAACAGCAGCAGGTCGAACAGGTCGCAGGCGACGGCCGCCACGCCGCCCCAGAACGGCCAGCGCAGGACCAGCAATGAGCCGGTGACCCGGTACAGCCCGACGAGCGCGACAACCGGATCAAGCGCCATCGAGCGTCCGCCGTCTAGGGCGCTGCGGTCGCCTTGGGCGTGGGCAACGGCGTGTAGCAGGGGACCTCGCCGTCGGGCACTGTACCGTCCTCGCCGCAGGGAACGGCCTGCTGGTCGACCGGCGGCAGCCCGCCCTCGTAGTCGGTGATGACCAGTGCCAGCTCGAACGAGTCGAGGTTGGCGGCGGGAGCCAGGAAGGCCGTCTGGACCACGTCGTTCACGTCACGCTCGACGTCCACCACGGATCCGATGATCAGCCCCGCCGGATACGGCGACCGGATGCCACCCACGAGTTCAAGGCCCGCGGTGAACACCTCTTCGTCGATCGCCACCTCAACCCCGGAGTCGACGTTGCGCATGATCAGCACGCCGCCCGCCTGCCCGACGATGTCGCCCGTCTTGCCCGAGTTGAGCAGCTTGCCAACGACCGTCGAGGTCGAGTCGCTGATCAGGGTGACCTTGGCGAACGTCAGCCCGATGTCGGTCACCTTGCCGGCCAGGGCACCGCCTCCGACGACCACGACATCGCCCATCGCCAGGCCGTCATCGGTGCCCTTGTCCAGGGTGACGACGCGGCGCGTCTCCAGCGTCTCGCGCCCGATGACCCGGGCGGCCACCGTGTCGTGGTCAAAGCCGCCCTGGAGCTGGAGGAGCGCCGTGAGCTCGTCGTTCTCGTGCTTGAGGCCGCGGAGCCGGGCGTTCTCGTTGGCGAGCCGCTCGATCTCCTCGCGCAGCGTCGTGTTGTCCGTGCGGAGCTGGTCGATCTCGGTGACCGCCGTGGCGATGCCCGCAACCCCATCGGCAAACGTGGCGAGCGCTGCCTGGAACGGGGTGAGGGCGAACTGGAAGCCACGCTGTGCCTCGCGGAGGTAGGGGTTGCCGGAGAACGCCATGAGGAGCAGCGTCACGGCGATCAGCACCGCGAACGCGATGCCGCGGCGGCGGTTCGACTTGCTGGCAGCGTTCGAGGTCATGGCTCGGGCTCCGCATCCGGGCTCGGCGGCTGCCGTGGCCCGGGAGGCTGCGCCTAGCGCGGCGGGCGGCTGTAGGTGTCGGCGACGAGCACGCGCTCCATGTTGGTGTTGGTCAGCTGCTGGAGCACGACCCCGGTACCGCGCGCCACGCAGGTCAGCGGGTCGTCAGCGACATGGACCGGCATCTGGGTGGCCTCGGCGACCCGTCGGTCAAGCCCGGCGAGCAGCGCTCCGCCGCCCGCGAGCACGACGCCCTGGTCCATGATGTCGGCCACCAGCTCCGGGGGCGTCTCCTCGATCGTGTCCTTGATGGTGTCCACGATCTGGCTCACGGAGACCTCGATGGCCTCGCGGATCTGGTCTGCGCCCACCTCGACCGAGCGGGGCAGGCCGGTCAGCAGGTCCCGGCCGCGGAGTGTCACCCGCTGGGCGTCCCACTCGCCGGGATACGCGGACCCGATGGCGATCTTGATGTCCTCCGCCGTCCGCTCGCCGAGGAACAGGTTGTACTCCCGCCGGGCGTAGTCGACGATGTCGACGTCCATCTCGTCGCCGCCGATCCGGATCGACCGGCTGACCACGATGCCGCCCAGCGACATGACCGCGACCTCGGTGGTGCCGCCGCCGATGTCCACGATCAGCGAGCCCGACGGCTCGCTCACCGGCAGCCCGGCGCCGATCGCCGCTGCCATGGGCTCCTCGATCAGGCGCGCCCAGCGGGCTCCCGCGTTGAGGGCCGCATCTCGGACCGCCCGCTTCTCCACCTCCGTGACACCCGACGGGATGCCGAGCAGCATGCGGGGCCTCGGGATGAGGCCAACCCGGTCGTGCACCTTGTTCACGAAGTACTTGATCATCTGCTCGGTGACGTCGAAGTCGCTGATGACACCATCGCGCAGCGGCCTCACCGCGATGATCGAGGCCGGCGTCCGGCCCACCATCCGCTTCGCCTCCGCACCGATCGCCAGGACGCGCTTGGTCTTGGCGTCGATCGCCACGACAGACGGCTCCGAGATCACGATCCCGCGGTCGCGGACGTGGACGAGGGTGTTCGCCGTGCCGAGGTCGATCCCGATGTCGCGGGAGAAGAGGCCGAGGATTCGGTCGAACATGGGGAGGGGGCCGTTTCCTTGCTGACTGTGCGGACCGGCGCGGCGGCCGGCGGGAGAGCGGCGACGGCCGCGGAAGGAGCCGGTCGATGGCGCCGCGTGCGACGGTCCGCGGGCGGGCGCGAGCAGTATACCGGGACCGGTGCGGGCCCCGCTTCCGGCACGGGTCCCGGGCCCGCGTGGCCGGTCCGTCCCGCCGCTCCGGCGCCAGCCGGCCCGTGGCTCCATCTCCGGGATGCGGCTGCGACCGTGGCGGGCGCGCCACGGCGAGCGTCCGCTAGCGCCAGATCTTCTCTTCGCCGTGCTCCCCGACGAGGTGCCTGCCCTCCGCGAAGCGGCTCGGCACGAACGGCGCGATGTCCACGCTCCCCGCCGCACCATCGAGGATCAGCTCCGACATCGCGAGGCCCACCGCCGGCGCCGTCTTGAAGCCCGTCCCGCTGTGCCCACAGTCGAGATAGAAGCCGTCGGGGCCCATCGCGCCGAGCATCGGGCGCTGGTCCGGCGTCAGGCCGTCCTGGCCACTGTGCGAGGTGCGGAACGTGCCGTCGATGAGCCCGGGGATTCGTCGGATCACGCGCTCGGCCGCGCGGTCCCGGAAGTCCGGCTTCGCATCGCCGGTGTCCCGGTCCGGCGAGCCGCCCATCTGGTTGTCGTCCTCGAGCCCCACGAGGACCATGTCGCCTCCCTCGGGCCGCAGGTACATGGCGTTCGCGATGTCGATCACCACCGGGATCGGGCGGGCGACGCTCGCGGGGACGCCCAGGTAGCCGGTGTCGTGCCGCCAGACGGTGATCGGGATGTCCAGGCCAGCGAGCGCCGCCACGCGGCCGGCCCAGCCACCGGCGGCGTTGACGACGACCGGAGCGTCGACCGCCCCGCGCGTGGTATCGACCCCCGCGACGCGTCCGCCCGCCGTCCGGACCGCGGTCACCTCGGCACCCGGGACGAGGCGGGCGCCGCGCTGCTTCGCCGAGGCCAGGAACCCGGCTGCCGTCATGAACGGGTCCGCGTACCCGGATCCGGGCTCATACGCCGCAACCTCGTCCTTGATCTCGAGTCCCGGGAACAGGCTCCGGATGCCGTCCGCGTCCAGCACCGAGGAGTCCACGCCCATCGCCCGGTGCGACGAGGAGTTGGCGCGCACCCGCTCCACCCGCTCCGCCGGCTCGATCCACACGAAGCCGGTCCGGGTGAACCCGCACTCGCCACCGACCCGGGTCTCCCAGTCGGCGAACCAGCCGTAGCTCGCCCAGGCCAGCCTCGCCTCCGCCAGCAGGTCGTAGTAGATGCGGACGAGGCCGCTCGACCGGCCGGTGGCCCCAGCGGCAGCCGTCGTGCGCTCGAGCACGATCACCCGGACGCCCCGCGACGCCAGGTGGAACGCGAGGCTGGCGCCCTGGACGCCCGCACCGATGACGATGACGTCCGCCGTGTCGGTCATTGCTGGTCCTCTCCTGCGCGCCGGGAGATCCAGTATCCGGCAGGTGGCGCCGGTCCGGGTCATGGCGGCGCGGACTGCCGCCTCACGGCTCCGCGGCAGCCCGCCGGCCGACTCCCGGGCGGTCGAACGTCACCCCACGATCCCGCAGCGAGACCCAGGCATCGTGGCCGATGACCACGTGGTCCAGGACATCGACGTCCAGCAGCCGACCGGCGGCGATCGCCTCCGCCGTGAGATGGAGGTCGTCCGGCGACGGGGTCGGGTCTCCCGACGGGTGGTTGTGAACGAGAATCACCCCGCTCGCGTCCAGCCGGACCGCGTCCCGGAACAGCTCACCGACCCGGACCAGGCTGGCACTCACGTTGCCCGCGTACACGTGCGAGACGCGCTGGACGACGTTCTTGGCATTGAGCGCCAGCACCCACAGCTCCTCGCGCTCGAGGCGGCCCATCTCCGGGAGCAGCCGTCCGGCCACGTCACCGGGCGACCGGATGGTCCAGCTCCCGGTTGGCCAGTCTGAGACGGAGCGCCGTCCCAGCTCGAACGCGGCGGCGAGCTGGGCAGCCTTGGCGACGCCGACGCCCGGGATCGCGGCCAGCTCCGCGTCGCTCACCCGTGCCAGCGCCCCGACGCCGGCATGGCGGGCAATGGCCTCACCGGCGAGGTCAAGGGCGCTCCGCCCGGCGCTGCCGGTGCCCCAGATGACCGCGATGAGCTCCGCCGCCGAGAGGCCCCCGGGCCCGCGCAGGGCGAGCCGCTCACGGGGTCGCTCGGCGGCGGGCAGGTCGCGCACGGAGCGTGACGCCCGACGGTGCTCCGGGGCGCCCTCAACGAGGCCGTTGCCGATCGCCATCACCCACCGCCCTTCCAACTGGCCGGCGGGCCGCCCGCTGCGCGCCCGCGGGAAGGCGTCCCCGGGGCCCGGACGACGGGAGCCCGCCGATTTCCCCCGCCGTCCGGACCCGGGAACGCGACGAAGGCTAGGGGACGCCCCTTATCGACCGCTCACACCCCGCTTGGCGAGCGCTTTGTGGACAACGGTGTCAGGACCCGCCCACCGCCAGGAGCAGCACCTGCAGCGCGTTGAACGCTGCGTGAAGGCCGATCGCGGCATACAGCGAGCGCCGTCCGAGGTAGACCCAGCCGAGGGCCAGGCCGACCGGCATCAGGGCCACGAACGAGAACAGCGCCCGCTGGGCACCGACGCCGAAGGAGGCGTCGACCAGCGTCACGACGTGGGCGAGCGCGAAGAACGCCGCCCCGCGCAGGATCGCAGCGGCGGGCCCGGCAGCCCGTGCCCAGGCGGTGGTGGCGAAGCCCCGGAAGAACAGCTCCTCCCCGATCGGTGCCAGGATCGCTGCGGAGAGCAGGTTGGCGACGATGCCTGTGGCGTCCGCGGCCCCGGGCAGCGGGCTCGGTGCCGGTTCAAGGAAGCGGGCCAGGATCGCCGCCAGGGCCAGGGTGACGACGAGCACCGGAACCGCGAGCAGGGCGCCTGCGGCCAGGTCCCGGAGCGCGCCAGCGGTCGGTCGGACCACGCCCATCTCCGCCCACGAGAGCGAGCCGGGCCCGACGACCAGCAGCCGCACCACGACGACGTAGAGCGCCGTCGTCAGCGCCAGGTTGAGGGTGGTGGCCAAAGGCGACGTGGCATCGAGCCCGAGGGCGGACAGCGGCGCCAGGATGACGATCAGGGCGAGGAGCGTGAGCACCACGACGACGAGGAAGGCGAGCACCGGCGACGGGCCGCGGTAGGCGAGGTCGGTGCGGCGTCCGCGCTCGATCGCCTGGGCACCGGTCGCGGCCACCAGCCCCACCCCGAGGAAGGTGAGACCCGCCAGGAACAGCCACGGAGCCGCCTCGGACGACGTGGCGGCAAACGAGACGAACAGCGTGCCGCCGCCGATGAGCGTCCCGAGCCAGCCGATGACGTAGACCGCGGGAACAGCCCGGCCTTCAAGGCTGAAGATGCCTGCCGGACCCGTTGCGATCGAATCAACCGAGTCGGAGGCGGACTCCACGGGCGGCGCCGGCTCGACGTGCGGTGGCGATTCTGCGGGCGGACGATCGCCCCCGTGGGGGCCCCCGGTCAAGGCTCGGCGACGGGCTCGGACGCGCTCGCCCCACCAGGCGCGGGGCGCGGCGCGGACTGCCCCGATCCGCCACGGACGCGCGGGCGGGCCGTCCGGGTGGTCGGGACATCGATCCGATCGAGGTCATCGATCCCGCTCGTGATGGGCTCGTAGGCGGCGATGTCACCGCGCTCGAAATCCTTGCCGCACCACGCGCACAGCGACCAGTCGAGGCCCACCAGTCGCCCGCAGTTCGCGCACACGCGGTTGAGGCGCGTGCGGCAGGAGGGGCAGATGATCCACTCGTCGCTGATCCGGCGACGGCAGCCCGGGCAGGTCTTGATCTGCTCGACCTCGCCCAGGAGCGCTTCCTCCGCGAGGTTGCGCTCATAGACCTCGCCGATCTTCTCCTGCGGCCGGACGATCCGGTAGACGATGACGCCGAACACGAACAGGACCGGCGTGAACAGCACGATCAGGGCGGCGGCGAGGTAGGGAAGGATCGGGTTCTCGCTCCGCAGCTGCATGTCGCGGAACGCCCAGTAGGCGGCCGCGAGCCACAGGATGGCGATGTAGACCAGCAGGGCCTGGATCGCGAACTGGATGACCGGGCTCGCGAAGAAGCCACCGATCGTGTCGCCGATCGCCTGGAGAATCTCGTCGGGCATGAGGTGAAGTGAGGCCTCCGTGGGCAAGAACGCGCCCGCCGGCGCGCAGCGAGCGGCAGTGTAACAGGGGTGCACGGCCCGACCCGGGCCGACCACGGGGGCGCTCAGGGAGTCAGTCGGGTGACGACACTCGCATGGACGGGTCCCCCACCGGCATCTCGAGCGTCCAGGCAGCGGCACGAACCGAGGCCCCGACGCCCGCGAGCACGAGGCTGCCCAGCCAGATGGCCACCCAGACGAGGGTGGCGCTCACGATGGTGACCGGGTCGCGGCCGGCCTCGAGCACGTCTCGCACTCGCCCCCAGCCGATCGCGGCCGCAGCCATCGACGGCACGAGGAACCCGAACAGCACCCCGGAGCCGAGCAGGGCCGTCCCGAGCACGCGGTGGGGCCGGCGAACGAGGTCTCTCCATCCGAGCAGCCAGGCCGCGAGCACCGAGTGCCGTTCCAGCACGAGATGCCGTACGCCGATGGCGGCGGCGGCATCGGAGGCAACCCACGTGGCCGCCACCGCGAGGACCTGCCACGGCACCTGGGCGAGCACGCGAAGCGGGAGGGGCGTCACCAGCTCGCGGGGAAGGACCAGCTCGCGGTAGGTGGCGTCGTAGACCGGCCCGCTCGCCAGCAGCGCGACGAGCGTGACGGGAGCCAGCGCGAGGAGGCGCACCGCGGCGACCTGCCCCGGGCCTGGGGCGCCGACGAGCGAAACCGGCCCGGGCCGGAGCCCGTCGTCCGCCGCCGCCTCGAGCGCGATCCCGATCCCCTGGCGTTCCGCCCAGCCCCCGAGCAGGGTCCCGGCGATGACCACCGCGGCCGATCCGGCGAGCCCGCCGGCCACGACGAGAACGAGGGTCGGCGAGAGCGTGCCGAACACCAGCGAGCTGACCGGGCCGGCAAGCAGGTTCTGGATGCCGGTGGGCGTCGGCAGCACCAGGATCGGCCACGCGACCAGCAGGATCCCGCCTCCGGCCAGGAAGCCGAGCAGGCCCAGCGCCCAGGACGCCGGGCGGAGGAGCGCGACAGCGAAGGCTCCGCTGGCGACCGTCCCCCATCGGAGCCGGATCGGCGGCTTCTCGATCTGCGAGCCCCCGGCATCGGGGACGACGGTCACGGCGTCGTGGTCGGGACCGGGGAACCGGTGAGCTCGGTGAGCCGGCTGATCGCCACGCCGACCTTGTTCATCTCGTCGGCATACGTCGCGAGGTCGCCGCTGCGCAGGGCGGCCTGGGCCAGGTCGTAGTGGGTGCTCGCGTAGCTGATCAGGCCGTTGACATCGGTCGGCAGCTCGTCGCCCGACCCGGGCGAGACCGTCGGCCTCGGCGTGGCCTCCGGTCCCGGCGTGGGCGTGGGCTCCGACGTCGGGGTGGGTCCCTGGCCCTGCTGGGTCAGCAGCTCGTTGAGCGCCTCGGCCAGGGAGTCGCCCCAGACGATGGTCGTGGGGCTGGCGACCACGATCTTCTGGAACTCGGGGAACGCGGCCGATGACGACTGGAGGTAGACCGGCTGCAGGTACAGCAGCGATTCGCCGACCGGGACCACGATCAGGTTGCCCCGGATGACGTCCGACCCGGCCTGGTCCCAGAGCGTGACCTGCGAGCTGATCACGGGATCGGCGTCGATCCGGGACTCGATCTGGGCCGGCCCGAAGATGGTGGTGTCGGACGGGAAGCGGTAGGCGCGGACGGTCCCGTAGTTGGCCGGGTCGTTGCGGGCGGCCACCCACGCGATCATGTTGGGGCGGTTCTGGGCGATCATCGGCTGCAGCAGCAGGAACTCCGCCTTCGGCTCGCCCGGCATGCGCATCACGACGTAGTACGCCTCGGGCGGCAGCGACTGGGTGTTCGACTGCGGCTGCGGAACGGTCCAGCGGTCGGTGTTGTTGAAGAACGTCAGCGGCTGCGTGACGTGGTACTGCCCGTACATGCGCGTCTGGACGTTGAACAGCTCCTCGGGCACGCGCAGGTGTTCTCGCAGCTCCGAGGACATCTCGGACAGCGGCCGGAACAGGTCCGGGAACACGCCCTGCCAGGCCCGGATCAGGGGGTCCGTCTCGTCTGCGATGTAGAACGTCATCGTGCCGTCGTAGGCATCCATCGTGATCTTGACGCTGTTGCGAACGTAGTTGAACGACTCCCCGGCCAGTGCCGATTCGGGCGACAGATCGCCAGAGCCGAACCACGTGGACTGCGGGAACGAATCGCTGATCGTGTACGCGTCCTGGATGTAGACCAGGCGGCCGCGGTCCACGGTGAGGTACGGGTCCTTGTCGTAGTGGAGGAAGGGCGCGATCCGGGTCGCCCGGTCGGTCAGGGTGCGGTGGAACAGGAGCTGGCTCTCGGCGGTGACCTGGTCGCTGATCATGAGGTCGAAGTCCCGGAAGCGGAGCGAGAACAGCAGCCGGGTGAGGGTGGAGTCCAGCTTGATGCCCGTCGTGCCGGTCCAGGCGTAGGTGAGGTCGTCGACGGAGCCGCTGCCGGGGATGTCGAACTCCGGCTGGCGGGCACCGGTGACGACGTAGTGGTCGTCCTGCTCGCCGAAGTAGAGCCGCGGCTGGGTGATCTCGGGCACCCCGGCCGATGAGATCGGCGGCAGGTCACGGATCCAGAGCCTGGGCTGGCCCTCCTGGGTGACCTCGTTGACCGGCACCATCGCGACGCCGATCCCGTGGGTGTAGATGATCCGCTGGTTGACCCAGCTCGACGCCTGGGGATTCTTCTCGATCGCGAGCTCGCGCCCGGAGAGCATGACCTGGCGCAGGTCCCCGTCGACGATGTAGCGGTCCGTGTCGACGTCGACGAAGTCGTAGTACTGGCGGACGGTCTGCAGCTGGTCGAGCGTGATGCCCAGCGGCCGGTAGTCCCACAGCCGGGCGTTGGTGAAGGTGTCGGCCTCGGCCTCGACGGCCACGCGGGTCAGGGGCGCCGTCCCCGCGTACGACTTCGTCTCCCACTTGTCGAGGCCGTAGGCGAGTCGCGTCATCGCGATGTTGTTCGCGATGAACCGCTCCTCCTGGGCGAACTCGTTGGGATCGACGGTCAGGCGCTGGATGGCCTCCGGGTACAGGCGGCCGAGGACGAGGCTCGCGCTGAACCAGATGATCACGATGGCGCCCAGCGGCCACATCCAGCGGGTGAAGGCGCCCGCGATCAGGAGGGCGCCGGCGATGCCGGACAGGAAGGTCAGCACGTCATAGGCCATGAACCGGGCGTTGAAGTCCGTGTAGCCGACGCCGACCGTCGCGCCAGCGCTGCTGTACACGAGCTCGTACTTGTCGAGCTGGTAGCCGAACGCGACCGAGATCAGGTACAGCCCCGCGAGCACGGCGAGGTGGACGCGGACCCGGGTGATGAACACCTCGCCTCCCTGCGTCGCCTGCGCAAGGTAGCGGGCGCCGGCGACCAGCAGCGATGCCAGGAGCAGCCCGTTGAACAGCGACTGTGCCCAGCGGAACGTCGGCAGATCGAACAGGAAGAAGCTGACATCACGGTTGAAGATCGGGTCGACGACGGCCTGGGTCGGGTCGAAGGGAACGCGGTTGATCCACAGCAGGAGCGTCGTCCAGGCGCCCGACACGCTGCCGGCGATGCCGAGGGCGATGAGGACCGCGACCGCGGCGATCGCCCAGCGGGCGATGGGCACGAGGTCCGGGAGGTCCTCGAGATCGAAGGTGCCGGCGACGTCGGTGCCGCGACCGGGGAACCCGCCAGCGGGGCCACGTCCGGTCTGACCGGCGCCCATCCGCGCAGCTCGCTCGGCCTGCCGCTGCGCATCCCCAATGCGCTGGGCGACGTCGCGCATGCGACCGGGTCGTTCGGGGTCAGGCGGCGGGGCGAACCGGCCGGCAAGCCAGAGGTTGAACAGCAGGACGGCCAGCGAGACGGCGAGCGCCGCCGCGAACAGGCCGACCTGGGCGCCGAGCCGCGTCCAGAAGACGGGATCGAAGCCCACGCTCTGGTACCAGATCGCGTCCGTCCAGAGCTCGATGCCGATACCCGCCAGGAACACGATCAGCGCAACCACGACCAGGATCGCGCCGACGCCGACCCGGCGCAGGATCCCGCCAAGGGTCAGATCGCCGCCGTCGTTCGGGCCACCGGCCGGCACCCGGGCGGAGGGGCGGCGTGGCGGGGCGCCGGACCCGGCAGTCGGCCGGGGGGCTGCGCCGACCGGTCGCCCGCGGCTGGTCGACCGCCGCCGCCGGATCGGCGTCGGCTCGTCGGGGGCGGGCTCAGCACCAGGCTCGGCGGGGGCGTCGTCCCCGGCGTGGGCGTCGTGAGCGTCGGACGAGGATTCACCGGGCGCGGCCTCATCGTCGAGCGCGGCATCATCGTCCGCGTCCGTGTCGCGGGGGGGTGTGCGGCCTTCGGCCTCGGCGCGGCGGCGCTCCAGCTCCCGCATGAAGTCGTCGAACAGGTCACCCATCGGGATGAGTCTAGGGGAGACTGGGGTATCTGGCGCGCGAACGCGCCCGGCAACCCGCGGTCCGACCGCCCGTCAACGGTGGGCCAGCCCCTCCACCGCCCGCCCGAAACCGGCCAGCACCCGCTCCGCGAGCTGGTTGGAGCGCATCGTCTGGGCAAGGGCTGGCTCCCAGCGGAATGCGGCCCGGATGACCAGCGGACATCGCCACGGCCGCGAGTCGTCCTCGGGCGGCGCGAGTGGTGCCAGGCGGATTGCCAGCCGGCCATCCTCCTCGCGGATGAGCCCGGACAGGGATCCCGCGAACGACGGTCCGACGAGCGCCAGCGGCGGCTCGGGTGGCGGGCCGCCGGCCGGTCCCACCTCGTGGAAGCTCACGACACCGTCGTCGTCAACAACCCACAGCACGGCCAGCCACCAGTCATCGGGTCCATCGACCGGCCTGGACATGCCGGCACGCAGCCGGCGGTCGCCCACACGCACTTCCCGCTCCCTGAGATACGACGGACCGGGGTGCGACAGGCGTTCGGGCATCGGCAGGGAGCATACCCGGCCCCGCTCGGGCCCTGCCCGGCGCGCGGTGATCGCCGGCGCGCGTCGACGCTGGCGTGAGCCGGCAGGTCAGCGCTGCGACGGACCTCCAGGGTCGGCGCCCGGGTCAAGCTCCGTGGGCCACTCGCCGGCGGGAGCCGTCTCGTGCGCCTCGGCGGCCCCTGTGTCGCCAGGCGGCACCGGGCCAGTCGCCGGCGGAGGCGCGCCAAGCTCGGACAGGTGGATCCCCCGCCGGGCCAGCTCGTCGGCCTTGAGCGCGATCCGCTCCGCCTCGAGGTCTGCTGTCTCTGCCTCGATCTGGAGACGGAGCATCTCGCGCCTGACGGCGATATCCGGGCGGGCGAGCGACCCGGGATCGATCGGAGCCTCGGCCTCCGCGGGGATCTCGCCGGTGATGAACGACAGGATGCGGTTGTTCCGGGAACGTGAGGGCTCCGAGCGGGCCCGGAGGATCGCCTCGGTGTCAAGCGTGGTCACGCCCTTGATGTCGTCCGGGGCGTCGGATGCCGCAACCAGCACTGCGCCGCACGATGGGCATCGGGAAACCAGCGCGTCGGACAACTCGGCGGAGCACCACGGGCAGCGGGTGCCGGGACCGCTCATCGGATCAGCCATGTGCGCATTGTGGACCTCTGGCCGAAGAATCCAACTCCCCCGTTCGGGCTACGGACCCTACTCCCACTCGATGGTCGCGGGCGGCTTGCTGCTGATGTCGTAGACCACCCGGTTGACGCCCGGCACCTCGTTGACGATCCGCGACGAGATCTTGCCCAGGACGTCGTACGGCAACTTCGCCCAGTCGGCGGTCATGCCGTCCTCCGAGGTGACGGCCCGGATCGCAACCACGTTCGCGTAGGTGCGTCCATCGCCCATGACCCCCACCGACCGGACCGGGGTCAGGATCGCGAATGACTGCCACACGCTGCGGTACAGACCGGCGGCCTTGATCTCGTCGATCACGATCCAGTCCGCGTCGCGGAGCGTGTCGAGGCGTTCCGCGGTGACCTCGCCGAGGATCCGGATCGCGAGGCCCGGGCCCGGGAACGGCTGCCGCTGGACCATCGCCTCGGGCAGGCCGAGCGCGGCCCCGACGAGCCGCACCTCGTCCTTGAACAGGTAGCGCAGCGGCTCGATCAGCTGGAAGCGCAGGTCGGCCGGCAGCCCTCCCACGTTGTGATGGGTCTTGATCTTCTGCGCGGTCTTGGTCTCGGGGGTCGTGGACTCGATGACGTCGGGATACAGCGTCCCCTGGGTGAGGAAGTCGATCTGCCCGATGCGGGCCGCCTCCTCCTCGAACACGCGGATGAACTCGTCGCCGATGATCCGGCGCTTCTGCTCCGGATCGGTCACGCCGGCGAGCCGGGCGAGGAACCGTTCGCGGGCATCCACCATCACCAGGTTCATGCCGAGGTTGGCCTCGAACGTCACCCGCAGGAGCTCGGACTCCTTCTTGCGCATCAGCCCGTGGTCCACGTAGATGCAGGTCAGCCGGTCGCCAACGGCCCGGTGGACCAGCGCCGCCGCCACGGCCGAGTCCACGCCACCCGAGAGCGCGCAGATCACCTTGCCGTCCGAGCCGGTCTCGCGGGCGTGCTTGGCAACCCGGTCCCGGATCTCGATGACGGTGGTCTCGATGAAGTTGGCCGACGTCCAGGCGGGCGCGATGTGGGCGATCCCGGTGACGAAGTTGCGCAGGACGTCCCTGCCCCGAGGCGTGTGCGCCACCTCGGGATGGAACTGGATCCCGTACAGGTTCCGCTCGGGGGCCGCGAGGCCCGCGTAGGCCGTGGACTCGGTCTGTGCCGTGGCGCTGAAGCCCTCGGGGAGGCGGGTGATCGAGTCGCCGTGGCTCATCCACACCGGCTGCTGGCGGTCGATGCCCGCGAAGAGCCCGTCATCGCGGGTGATCTGCACGGTCGCCGGCCCGTACTCGCGCTTCGCCGCCGGCAGCACGTCCCCGCCGAGCTCGACCGCCATGAGCTGGGCGCCGTAGCAGATTCCGAGCACCGGCAGGCGGCCGCTCCAGATGGAGGCGTCGGGCCGTGGAGCGCCCTCGTCGTAGACGGACCTGGGGCCGCCCGAGAGGATGATCGCCCGGACCCCGCGTCGCTCCAGCTCCGCCAGCGGGGTGTCGTGAGGGAGCAGCTCCGAGTAGACGTTGAGCTCGCGAACCCGTCTCGCGATCAGCTGGGCGAACTGGGAGCCGAAGTCGAGGACCGCGACCACACCGGGTTCGGGGACGACCGCGGCAACCGGCGGGTCGGTGGGGGCGCGATCCGGCGGGGGCGCATCGAGCGCGACCTCGAGGTAGGCCTCGACCTCCGCGTCGTCGGGGGCAAGGACCCGATGGCCGGCGTTGGCGGCATCACCGTGGACGGTCTTGCCTCGGCGCGGGTCCGGCACCGATGCGCCAGCGGCCGGATCGGCCTCCGAGGCGATGCCGTGGTGCTCCTCCGACTCGGCCAATGTCCCCTCCCTCGCAGCGGTCGTCCAGCTTGGCAGAGTCTACCGGGACGCGTCGGGAGGCAGGAGCCCGGCGCGTGGCCCGCGGCTCGGCGTCGACCCGGCGATCGGCGCGGTCCGGACCGCGGTGCCTACGACCTGACCGGCTGGTCCCGGAACGTCCCGGTGACCGTCGCGTCACCCGCTCCGTCCCCCACGTAGCGCAGCTCGCCACCGGGCAGCGTGATCCGCAGCCGGATGGTGCCCGTGCTGTCGTTGATCGAGCCGCTTCCGGTCACCGGCACGCCCTCGGTGATCTCACAGCCGTCGAGCTCCAGCGCCGTCCCGTGCTCGCCCGGGGTGTAAACCAGCACGCCACCGAAGTCGCAACCGGCCCGGATCGGGTCCTGGTCCAGCTCGTACACGTAGTCATCGCTGTTGAGGACCTGCGAGACCAGGACCTCCATGAAGTCGCGCCCACCGGCATAGGCCGCCTCGGAATCCTTCGCGATGGGCACGTAGTCGTCGATCACGTACCCCTTGCACACGAGGAGCCCGGGAAGGGCCGCGCCCTTGACCATGTAGCCCGCCACACGGGTGTCCGGGCACGCGAGACCCCACCCGAAGATCACGTGGGGTCCGCCGTCCTGGATGATCACGTGCCCGTTTCTCAGCCGGTTCGCGAGCCGGATGGCGTTCGCGACCGGAGTGATCGGGTCGGTCGTGGCCACCATCACGATCGTGGGGTACGGCGCCCCGACGATCGGGGCCGGGCGCGGGTCCGTGGCCGGCCGGTTGGGCCAGTACAGGCACGGCATGTCGGAGTAGTAGAGGGTGGCGAACCGGGAATCCGCGACCCCCATCGCACGGGCGTCGGCCAGGAAGCCGGCCAGGCGCTCGGCGTCGGTGCTCTTGTCATCCTGGTAGACGTAGTCCTGGCACTCGACGGCGTAGTACATGGCGTCCGACCAGCTGGGATCCGGAACGGCCCGAAGCGTGTCCGGGTCAACGCCGATGGATGCGTACGTGATCCGGGCGAGCGGGACGAGATTGTCGTCGGACGCCGCCGCCAGCGCCCGCAGCAGCAGGAACCGGTCCGTCGGTGCGTAGAGGTACCCCGCTCCGGCGGTCTCAAGATCCAGTGCCGAGAACGACCGCGGCTCCGTCGTGCCGTCGCCCTTGGGGAAGTCGAACGCGACCGGTCCGCCGGCCAGCCGGTCCTCGAGGGCAAGGTAGGCCGCCGGGGATCGCCCCGGTGAAGTCCCGGGCACAGGTGGGATCGGCCGAGCATGCCTCAAGCGTCGCGAACAGCGTGTCCTCGAAGGTCCGCGCCGCCTCCGCGTAGAACGACGCCGCGTCAAGGGTCAGATCCACGGGGCCGTCGAGGTACAGGGTCTCGATGCGGCCCGGGTAGGCGGCTGCGTACACCTGGGCGTACTGCGTCCCGTAGCTTTCGCCGTAGAGGTGGAGCTTCTCGACGCCCAGGTAGTCGCGAATCGCCTCCAGGTCCTCGACGGCCTGCCGGGTGGAGTAGAAGGGCAGGTCGGCGGGGTCCGCCTCCGCCTCGGCAAGGCAGTCCGTGACATAGGTCCGCGCCACCTCGCCGGCCGCCTCCGCCTGCGCCGGCTCCGCGGGATCCTCCTGGCTGCCGTAGTAGACCGCAGTGGCCGCCGGGCAGGTGATCGGATGCGAATCGCCGATGCCGCGCTGGTCGATGAACACGATGTCAAACCGGCGGGGGATCGACGCGGGGTAGTAGGAGGTATAGGCATCGGCGGACGCGATCCCGCTTGAACCCGGCCCGCCCGTGATCACGACGTACGTGCCCAGGCGCTCTCCGGTTGCCGGCCGGATCGCGAAGCTGACCTCCCACGTGGGCCCGCCACTCGCAAAATGGTCGCGCGGCACCGAGAGCGTCACGCACTCGAACTCGCTGCCGTCCGGGCAGGGCGCCTTGCCAACGAACGACCAGCCGCCGGGGACAGCGACCTCGGGCAGCGGCGTCGCAGCGGGCGACGGGGTGGGTGCACCGGACGGGGCCGGGGAGGAGACAGGTGGCGACGACGGGGCGACGGCCTGACCCGACGGGTACGGCGTGGTGGGAGGCAGGATCGGCAGGCTCGGCGCAGGCGTGGTCGCGCAGGCCCACGCCGAGGCGGCGACGGCGACACTCACGATGGCGAACCCGGACCGACGCGTCATGATCGAGATCCTACTGCGCGGTCACCCGCATGATGGGGGGCTCCCGCCGACGATGGCCCTCGGTCCCGCCTGCTACTTCCCGCGCAACTGCCAGGACTTGCCCTCGGTGATGACCGACGGCGCGTAGACGATCTCCACGTCGTGCATGTCCGCGATCGTCCGCGCACCCAGGGCGGCCATCGACTGGCGCAGCGCGCCCATCAGGTTCTGCGTCCCGTCCGTGACGTGCGAGGGGCCGTTGAGGATCTGGTCCAGGGGTCCGACGGTCCCGACCTTGATCCGCATTCCCCGCGGCAGAACCGGCGATGGCGCGGCCATGCCCCAGTTGGTACCACGGCCCGGGGCCTCTGCGGCACGCGCCAGCGGCGAGCCCAGCATCACGACATCCGCGCCGGCGGCGATCGCCTTGGCGATGTCGCCGCCGCGCTTCATCCCGCCGTCGGCAACGACCGGCACATAGCGCGAGGTCTCGGCGAGGTAGGCGTCCCTGGCGGCGGCGACGTCGGCGATCGCCGTGACCTGCGGGATCCCGATGCCCAGCACCTCGCGCGTGGTGCACGCGGCGCCCGGCCCGACGCCCACGAAGATCGCGGCGGCGCCCTGCTCCATCAGCAGGTAGGCGGCGTTGGCGTTGGTCGTGTTGCCGACGGCCACGGGGATCGGCATGGACCGGGTGAACTCCTCGAGCGCCAGCGGCTCATAGCCCGAGGCGAGATGGCGCGCCGACGACACCTGCGACTGGACGAGGAAGACGTCCGCACCGTGCGCCGCGCAGGCGGCGCCGTATGCCCGGGCGACGCCCGGGGTGGCCGAGAAGGCGGCCTTCGACCCGGCGGCGTGTAGCTCCGCGATCCGGCGCGCGATCAGCTCCTCGCGGATCGGTGCGCGGTAGGCGTCGGCGAGGACGTCCTGGACGCGGTCGTCGGGGGCGGCGATGATGCGATCCAGAACCTCGGTCGGATCCTCGTACCGGAACTGCACGCCCTCGAGGTTGAGGAACGAGAGGCCACCGAGGCGACCGAGCTCCCCGGACAACCGCACGTCGGCGACGGCGTCCATCGCGGCGGCCAGCACGGGGATGTCGAGTTGGAGCCCGCAGAACTCCCGGGCCAGGACGATGTCGGCGGGATCCACCGTATCCGTGCCAGGCGCCAGCGAGACGTCCTCGAAGCCATACGTCGGACGGATCGTGTCCACCTTGGAGCGGAAGACCCGCCGCTTCGCCAGCGTCTCGGTCATGCCGCCGTCCTCTCGCGCAATCGTCATTCCTCCGGGTGGTGCCGGACAGTCTACCCGCGTGGACGGCAGGGCCATACTGGTCACGCGCCGGGTGGGGATCGAGATGCGGCCCCGGCGCCAAGGCGCGAGGTGCCCAGCATGAGCAAGAACAAGCTCGCCGGTGTCAGTGCCGGGACCGGGGGATCCGTGGCAACGTCCGGCAAGCTCGGCAGCAAGGTGTACCTGGCCGAGCTGGCGAAGCTCGAGGTCGAGCTGTCGAAGCTCCAGGAATGGGTGCGCGCGCGCGGCCTCAAGGTCGTGGTCATCTTCGAGGGCCGCGACGCCGCCGGGAAGGGCGGCGCGATCAAGACCATCACGCTCGGCCTCAACCCGCGCATCGCCCGCGTCGTCGCCCTGCCCGCCCCCACCGAGCGGGAGCGGACACAGTGGTACTTCCAGCGCTATGTCGCCCATCTCCCTGCGGCAGGCGAGATGGTGCTGCTCGATCGCAGCTGGTACAACCGGGCCGGGGTGGAGCGGGTGATGGGGTTCGCCACGGCCGCGGAGATCGAGGAGTTCTACCGGTCGTGCCCGGAGTTCGAGCGGATGCTCGTCCGCTCAGGGATCACCCTGGTGAAGTACTGGTTCAGCGTCAGCGATGCGGAGCAGGAGCGCCGGTTCCAGGCCCGGATCGCGAACCCGACCAAGCGCTGGAAGCTGTCACCGATGGACCTCATGAGCCGGACCCGGTGGGTGGACTACTCGATCGCCAAGGACGAGATGTTCCGCCACACGGACATCAAGCAGGCACCCTGGCACGTGGTTCGTGGTGACGACAAGCGGCGGGCTCGTCTCAACGTGATCAGCCACCTCCTGTCGCTGATCCCGTACGAGGACCTGACGCCGGAGCCCATCGTGCTGCCGCCGCGCGAGCCGGACCGGGGCTATGTCCGTCCGCCGATGGACGAGCAGACGTTCGTGCCCGAACGCTACTGATCGACGATCGGCCGGCGCGCGATGCGCCCACCGCTCGCGTCGAGCCGGAACCACCGCTCCAGCGCCGGGTCCAGCAGCTGCTCGCGGACTCGCCGGACGCTCTCCTGGTACGACGGCCAGATCGCGAGCCCCGGCGCCTCGGCGGCCGGGACCCAGCGGAGCCCGTCGTGCTCCCACGACTCCCGGGCCTCGGCAGCGGGGCGGACCCGCGCGGCGAAGATCGCCGACACGACCACGGCGTCGGCGCCCTCGTCGTAGAACGGCGCGACCTGGTCGAGGTCGTAGAACGCCTCGATCTCGGCAGGTCCCAGGCCGGTCTCCTCGAGGACCTCGCGCATGGCGGCCGCCGGAACGGACTCACCGGGCTCCACCCCGCCCGTCACGCACTGCCAGAGCCCGGGGAAGATCCTGTGGGCCGCGCGGCGGATCAGCAGGATCTCGAGGCGCTCGCGATCGGTCCGCCGATCCTCGGCCGACACCGGAGGCGTGACCCGGAAGACCCAGCACTCGATGAGGTCGGGGCGGAGGCTCATCGCAGGGCGGCCTCCAGGCGCTCCAGCTGGTGGAGGTGCATCAGGTCGTGCACGCCCGAGAACAGCAGCCACTCGCCGCAGCGAAGGCGCCCGACCAGCGGGTGCACCAGCGGGCACGGGTCCAGCTCGTGGCCGGCGATCGACCTCGCGGCCCGCTCCACCACCCGCTGGCTCGCCGCGATCCGGCGCCGCAGCTGATCACGGGTGGCGACCGCGGCGCCCGGAACGCCGGGGACCACCCCGGGTGTGTCGGCCGGCCAGCGACCCGCGGCGGCCAGCCCGCCCGCCACCGCGAGCCCGGCCCGTGCGTCCGCCGTGTGGCCGAGGGCCTGCGCGACGTTCCAGTCCCCCTCGCCTCCGGGCATCGAGAAGGCCTGTTCAGGGAGCGCCGCGATCACCGCCTGGAGCGCTTCCGCGACCGCGGCCAGCTGGATCACGACACGATCCGCGGACCCGTCGCCCGACCGCCGCCGTACCTCACGGCGGACGGACAGGTACGCGCCGTCGTCGAGGCCGCGCCAGGCACGGACGACGTCCGGTGCCAGCGTCTCGAGGGCATCGATCCTGGTGGCCACCTACCAGGGCAGCATCTGGCGCATCGCGAACAGGACGTTCGCGGGCCGTTCGGCGAGGCGGCGCATGTACCAGCGGTACCAGGCGGCCCCATAGGCGATCAGCGTCTGCACCCGGTACCCGGAGCCGGCGAGCCGGCGCTGCTCCCTCGCGCGGATCCCGTACAGCATCTGGACCTCGAAGGCACCCTTGGAGATGCCGGCGGCGGCGGCATGGGCGGCGATCTGCTCGATCAGCTCCACGTCGTGGGTCCCCAGCCCGATGCGCATTCCGGGCCGGCTGCGGCTCTCCCGGAGCATGGTGACCGCCAGGCCGAGGAAGTTGGCGTCCACCTCCCTGCGCGACCGGAAGGCGGTCGCCCTGGGCTCGTCGTAGGCGCCCTTGACGAGGCGCACGGCCGGGGTGATGGGCAGCAGCCGCTCGACGTCCTTCGCGGTTCGGCGGAGGTACGCCTGGAGACAGACCCCGGTGTTCGCGTGCGACGCACGGAGCCGTTGGTAGCAGTCCAGCGTCCGGTCGACGTAGGCGCTGTCCTCCATGTCGATCCACAGGTACGAGCCCTGGGCATCGGCCGCCGCCGCCAGGGTGCGCAGGTGGCCGAGGCAGAGGTCGTCGTCGATGTCGAGGCCAAGCTGCGTGGGCTTGACGCTGATCTCACCGTCGATCCCCGCCGTCCGGATCGCCCTGAGCAGCTCAAGGTAGTGGTCAGCGACGGCCTGGGCTCCGGCCGGGTCCGTGATCGCCTCGCCCAGCTTGGTGTACAGGGTGCCGATGCCACGCTGCTGGAGGTCCGCGGCGGCGCCCAGCGCGTCCGTGATCTCCTCGCCGGGCATGAACCGGCGGACGGCCCGGCGCATGAATGGAAGGGTCGGCAGGCGCTCGCCGAGCCACGGATTGCGGGCAGCCCAGAGCAGGGCCCTGCGCAGCACCCGGCTGATCACAGCCGTTCGAAGCGCTCCACCGGGACGACGAACACGGTCGCCCCGCCCACCTCCACCTCGAGGGGATAGGGCATGAAGAACTCGCCTGGCTCCATGATCGGCGGCATCGGGTTCACGATCTGGGTGCGGGAGTGGCAGCTCTCACGGACGATCCCCAGCACCTCGGTGACCTCGTCGTCCTCCACGCCCAGCATCACCGTGGCGTTGGACTGCTTGAGGAACCCGCCCGAGGAATGCAGGCGCGTGGCCCGGAAGTCGCGCTCGAGCAGTGCGTCGACGAGCGCGCCCGCGTCTTCGTTGTGCACGATGGCTACGACGAGCTTCACGCCGCGGAGCATAGCCCACGGCCGCGACACCGGCGCGGCCGACGCACAGCCCTCATCCCTCGGCGCAGGCGCGGTGTAGCATGCGACATCGGTTGGAGATCGCGGTCAACGGCTGTCCGGAGGACCGGGCGGGACCTGCCAGCCCAAGGACGCGGAGGAACTCGTGGCGGACACGAACACCGGCACCAACAGCGGTTCGCTGGGTGTGCTGGCAGCCGGAGCGGCCGCGCTGGCACGCGCCCATGACCTGGACACGGCGCTCGCCGTCATCATCGAGGCCGGCGCAGCCGCGACCGGCGCGACCACGGCAGCGGTCTTCGCGCAGGATCCTGATCGCAACGCCCTCGAGCTGCTCCTGACGCTCGGGATCGCGGACGATGCCGTCGAGGCTTTCGAGGCCGAGGTGGCCGCCCACCCCGACCACCCCATCCACCACGCCGCGCTCGATCGCTCGGGATCCCTCGGCCGCGTCGGCCAGGCGCCGGACGGATCCACCATGACGGGTGCGGACCTGCCGCTCGTGGTGGCGGCCAGCGGGAGCGTCGAGGCCTGTGTCGGCGTCCTCACCTTCGGCTGGACCGGCGAGCACGACGTCAGCAGCGACGAGGAGACGCTGCTGGTCGCGGTCGCGGATCTCGCCGCGGCGGCCGTGGCGACCTTCCGCACGTCCTCCATGGCTACGGAGCGGGCCGAGTGGCTCGAGCGCGTCGCCCTCACCGATCCCCTCACTGGTCTTGCCAACGCGCGCACCGTTGCGCGGGTGCTCGACCTCGAGGTCGCACGGGCGCAGCGCCAGGGCACCGAGGTGTCGGTGGCCCTGTTCGACGTCGACGCGTTCCGGGAGCTCAACACCGCCTCGGGATCGCGCGCCGGCGATCACGTGCTGCGCCAGGTCGCGACCGTCCTCGCCGAAAGTGTCAGGCTCGTGGACACGATCGCCCGTACGGGTGGGGATGAGTTCGTGCTGGTGGCTCCCGGGTCGGCGGGGGTCGCCGTCGCCAGGAGGGTCATGGACGGGATCGCCAGGCTCGACGCGGTCGGTGACCACGCGATCTCGGTGTCGGCCGGGATCGCCCGCTTCCCGCAGGACGGCGCCGACGCCGAGTCGCTGCTCGCAACCGCACGCGCGGCGCTCGGCGGCGCGGACGGGCGAGCGTCGATCGTCGAGGCATCCGCGGGCTGAGGCCGTCCTCTCGGCGACCGGCTGCCTCGCGCTGACGGGGCGTCAGTCGCGAACGGCCGCGCGGCGCAGTGAGGCGGTGAGGCACGGCAGCCGCTCGGCCACTCGCTCCAGCGCGGCAAGGGCATCCGCGAGGACGTCGTCGGCCGGCGCATTCGCATTGACGACCGCGTAGCGGCCCGGCTCGTCGGCCGCGAACCCGAGGAACGCCGCCCTGACACGCTCGTGGTACGCGACGTCCTGGAACGCCTCGAACCGGGTGATCTCGGCCGACTTGCGCCGCAGCCCCACCTCCACGGGAAGGTCGAGCAGGATCGTGAGATCGGGCATGAGCCCGCCCGTGGCAAACCGCTGGACCTCGCGGAGCTCACCCATCGGGACGCCCGAGCCGGCCCCCTGGTAGGCCAGCGAGGAATCCGCGTAGCGGTCGCAGATCACGACCGCCCCGCGAGCGATGGCAGGCCGGATGACCTCCTCCACGTGCTGAGCCCGGGACGCGGCGAACAGCAGCGCGTCGGCGCGGCCACCGCGGTCGATCGGCGGGTCCGTGTCCAGGACCAGCCGCCGCATCTGCTCGCCGAGCGGCGTCGACCCCGGCTCGCGCGTCGACACGACCTCGCAGCCGTCAAACGCCAGCGCCGCCGCGAGGCGCGGCATGAGGCTCGACTTGCCCGAGCCGTCGGGACCCTCGAGGGTGATGAACACGCCCGGCCCGGACCGGACGGCGGGAGCGGGATCAGCCACGGGAGCGAGTGTAGGCGATCGGCCGGTGCGGACCGAGGCGGCGCAGCCGCCTGCCGGCCGCGATACCCTCGACGGCAATGCGCGAACTCACGAGCCGTGCCCTCGACACGGCAACCGCCCTGGGCGCCACGTACGCCGATATCCGCGTGGTCCGGCGGCTCGAGGAATCCATCACGATCAAGTCGACCCGCGTCGAGGGCGTGGCCGGCGGCGAGAGCGAGGGGTTTGGGGTCCGCGTGATCGTGGGCGGGGCCTGGGGGTTTGCCGCCAGCCACGTGCTGACGGCCGCCGAGGCGGACCGCGTGGCCGCCCAGGCGGTCCGGATCGCGAAGGCCAGCGCCACGGCGATCCGTCGCCCGGTCGCCCTCGACGGGCGGGCGACGGCCCGGGGTCGCTTCGAGAGCCCGGTGATCGAGGACCCGTTCGCCGTGCCGCTCGACCGCAAGATCGCCGACCTCCTCGACGCCGATCGGGCGATGCACGCCGTCAAGGGGATCGCGTGGACCGAGAGCGTCTACGGCGCCCAGCGGGAGTGGAAGACGTTCGCGGCCAGTGACGGCAGCTACACCGAGCAGGTGATCACCCATGTCGGCGCCGGTCTCGAGGCCAACGCGATCGAGGGTGATGAGCACCAGCGTCGCAGCTACCCCGACAACGGCGGCGCCTGGGCGTCGGCCGGCTACGAGCACGTCCGGGCGATGGACCTCGCGGGCAACGCGGAGCGGATCGCGTCGGAGGCCGTGGAGCTCCTGTCCGCGCCACCGCTGCCCGCGGGCACGCGCACCATCGTGCTGCACCCGTCGCAGCTCTACATGCAGGTCCACGAGAGCTGCGGCCACCCGTCCGAGCTCGACCGCGCCTTCGGGACCGAGGCATCGTATGCGGGCACCAGCTTCCTTCTCCCGGACATGCTGGACTCGTTCCGCTACGGCTCCGACCTGTGCGACATCGTCGCTGATGCGACCGTGCCGGGCGGCCTCGGCACCTTCGGCTGGGACGATGAGGGGGTCGCCGCGCAGCAGGTGCACCTCGTGAAAGACGGGATCTTCACGGGCTACCTCAGCTCGCGCGAGACCGCGCCCCGGATCGGCCGGGCGAGCGGCGGTGCGATGCGCGCGGACGGCTGGAACCGGATCCCGCTGATCCGGATGACCAACGTCAACCTGCTGCCCAGGCCCGGGATGACCTTCGAGGACATCATCTCGGACACGGACGACGGCCTGCTGCTCGACACCAACCGCTCGTGGTCCATCGACGACCGTCGGCTCAACTTTCAGTTCTCCACCGAGATCTGCCGCGAGATCAAGGGCGGCAAGGTGGGCCGGCTGTACCGCAACGCGACCTACACCGGGATCACCTACGAGCTGTGGCGGTCGATGGATGCCGTTGGCGATGCCTCCTCGTGGTCGATGTGGGGAACCCCGAACTGCGGCAAGGGCGAGCCCGGCCAGGAGGGCCACGTGGGCCACGGCGTGTCCGGGGCCCGGTTCAGGAACGTGCGGGTGGGGGTGGCGTCGTGAGTGGCAGCCATGGGTCCGCAGCCGATCCCGAGGCGGCGCTCCGCCTGGCGGAGGACGTGCTCGCCAAGGCGCAGGCGGCCGGAGCCGGCGAGGCCGAGGTGTTCGTGGTCGCGAGCGACTCTGCCCTGACCCGCTTCGCGAACAGCGAGATCCACCAGAACGTGGCCAGCACCGAGGTCCTCGTCAACCTGCGCTTCGTCCAGGGACGCCGAGTGGGCGTGGCGAGCGCGGGCCGGGCCGACGCCGAAGGCATCCGCGCCCTGGTGGAACGGGCGGCGGCGATCACCGCCAACGTCGAGGAGCTCGAGGACTGGCCCGGGCTCCCGGCAGCCATCCACGCGGAACCGCTCGCCGGCGCGTGGTCGGATCGCACCGCGGAGGCCAGCCCTGAGCTCCGCGCCGATGGGGCTCGGGCCGTGATCTCGGCCGCCGACGAAGCGGGCGTGACCGCGTTCGGCTCGTTCTCCACCGAGTCCGAGGCGATCGCGGCCGCCACCTCGACGGGGATCCGCGTTGCCGAGCGCCGGAGCAGCTCGCAGCTGCTGACCGTGACCATGGGCCCCGACAATGGGACCGGCTACGCGGAGCAGAACGCCGTCGACGCCACCGCCATCGACGCCGACGCCGTGGGGCGGGAGGCGGCTGGACGTGCCCGGGCCTCGGCGAACCCCGTGGACCTCGCGCCCGGCGACTACCCGGTGGTGCTGCACCACTACGCGGTGGTGGACCTCACCGACATGCTCGGGTACCTGGGCTTCTCCGCGCTTTCCGTCGCAGAGGACCGGTCGTTCTGGGAGGCGGGACGTCGGGTCGGGTCCCCGCTTGTCAGCCTTGCTGACGACGGCGCCGATCCGGCCGGCCTGCCCGCGGCCTTCGATGCGGAAGGCGTGCCCAAGCAGCGGCTGACGCTGCTGGACGCCGGGGTCTGCCGCGATCTCGCGTTCGATGCCCAGACCGGCGCCCGGGCGGGACGACCCTCAACGGGGCACGGCCTGCCGGCGCCCAACCCCTGGGGCCCGTTCCCGACCAACATGGTGATGGCCGCCGGCAACGCATCGATGGACGAGCTGCTCGGCGGCCTCGACCGGGGGCTGCTGGTCACCCGGTTCCACTACACCAACCCGGTCCACTCCAAGCGGGTGGTGATCACCGGGATGACTCGCGATGGGACGTTCCTCGTCGAGGGCGGCAAGATCGTGGGGCCCGTGCGCAACCTGCGGTTCACGATGTCCTACCTGGACGCGCTCGCGAACGTCGAGGCCGTCAGCCGGGAGCGTCGCTGCATCCGGGGCATCATGGGCGCCTCGGTCGTCCCGGCCCTGCGCCTGTCCTCGTTCGCCTTCACCGGCGCGACCGCGGCTGAGTAGGGCGCGCCAGCCATGGGGATCTCCGACCGGGTCGAGGCCGACCTGACGGTCTACGCGGAGGACGATGGCTCGGTGTCCGTGGACGTGGGCCA
This sequence comes from uncultured Chloroflexia bacterium, assembly GCA_963716025.1. Lineage (GTDB taxonomy): Bacteria > Chloroflexota > Limnocylindria > Limnocylindrales > CSP1-4 > CAIXZV01. Next base: position 4,455 of record CAVQSY010000020.1, on the reverse strand, counting down.
GCGGTTCGTCGCGGTGGGGGTCGAGGATCTCGAGCGGATCCTGGATCGCCTGGCGGCCGACGGCGGGACGCTGCGCCTGCTCGGTGGCACGGGTCGGGCGGACGACGGCGACGAGGCGCCGGAGCTCGAGAGCGACCCGGCGATGGGGGCCGCCGGTTGGGTGCTGGCGCTGGCGCATGCCCGCGGGCTCACGGTGGTCCGCGACGAGGGCTGACGCCGGCGGGCCCACCGGACCGCCCTGACCAGGACACCAGCTTCCAGATCCCGGGCTCCTGCGCATCCGGCAGGCCGTCGATCTCCGCGAACAGCGTCACGGCCCGCTTCAGGTGGACCATCGCCTCCTCGCCGCGACCGACGGCCATGGAGCTGGTCCGCCAGGCTGGCCACCCGCGAGGTGCTGCGCCGGTGAACCTGGGCGATCGCGACTTGCATGTCCTCGCGCGTGGCCCAAGTGAGGCGCTCCGCCAGCGCTCCCTGCCGGCCGACAGCCAGGGAGCTCAGCTCTCTCCAGATACGCAGAACTCGTTGCCCTCCGGGTCGACCATCACCGTCCAGCGCACGTTCTCACCCAGGGAGCCCCCCGCCACGGCCGTGGCGCCCAGGCTCGTGAGCCGCTCGACCTCGTCGCGCATGGAGTCACCGCGCAGGTCGAGGTGCACGCGGTTCTTGACCACCTTGGGCTCCGGCACCTTCTGGAACAGGATCGACGGGCGCCCGTTCGCGGGCTCGTCCGGTGCGATGGCGACGTACTGCTCGTTGACGTCGATCCGCCGATAGTCGCCCATCGCCGCCAGCCAGAACGCCACGACCGTCTCGTGGTCGGCGCAGTCGATCACGATCTCGTTGACCCGCAGCGCCACGTATCTCCTCCTCCGGGTATGGGTCCCGGTCAATCCATGGCCGGCACGCGAGCGATGAAGTTCCCGGTCAGCCGAGGGCCCGCTCGTTCCGGGTGGCCGCCTCGGCAATCCTGGCAATCCGGCCCGCGCGGGTCTCGGGTCGCCGCGCGAACGCCACCCAGCCCAGGAGCTGCTTGCGCGTCGAGGCCGGGAAGGCGGCGAAGTTGGCGGACGCGGGTGGGTTCGCCGCGAGCGCAGCCTCGAGGTCCGGCGGCACCTCCAGCCGCTCCGCCGAGTCCAGGATCTCCCACGAGCCGTTGGCCTTGGCTCGCTCGATCGCGGCCAGCCCGGCGGGCGCCATCCGGCCATCCCCGATCAGCCTCGCCACCCGGGCCTTGTTGGTGGCGGCCCACCCGCTGTTCGCCTTGCGCCGGGCGAAGTAGAGCTTCCCGCGATCGTCGTCATACGAGCCGGCCGTGCTGTCCACCCAGCCGAAGCACAACGCCTCCTCGACCGCCGCCTCGTAGTCAAGGCCCTGGCGGCCCGATCGGGCGCGCCAGGTCACCAGCCAGGCACTTCGGGCGCTGGCGTGGTGCTCCAGGAGCCACGCGCGCCACGTCTCGCGATCGTCGGCATGGACCATGGGCGCATCGTCGATGGCAGGCATGAGAGGGAGTGTAGGGTCGCGACCGGGCTCCAGCCCCGGGGTCCGGCGCCTCAGCCCCCGGGCGGCCGCGGCGGCCCGGGCGTCCGGCGCCCCAACGAGCGCGTGAGGGAACGGAACAGGCGTCGGCCGCCCGATCCCGTCTCGCAATGACCCCCGCCGCGCAACGAACGGGGGTCGTGGCGCCTTTCGTGGCGCACGGTGCGACCGTTGGGGCGTCCGGCGCCCGGTTGCTGGAGCGCAACCCCCCGAGGGCGCCGGCGCTCGAGCCCAAGCGCCGGCGCTCGAGCCCGAGCCCGAGCCTCGTTCGGGTTACCGCCAGGCCGGTCGCGCCGCGTCGGGGTAGAGGCGGACGCGCCGGTACGGCTCCCGGCCGCGCGACCGGGAGATCAGGTTCGCTCGCTCCGCCATCTGGTGCTGGAGTCGCCGGACGTACGCGTTCTGGGGCGCGAGCTCCACCGGCTCCTGCTGCTTGATCACGAGGCCGATCGCCTGTTCCGTCTCCTGGAGGGCAGCCTCGCGAGGGTCGACCTCGAGCGCGAACACCGATGCCAGCGATGCCTGCATCTGCGCGATCGTGTTGGCTTTGAGCACGTACACGGGGAGTCCCCGGTCCTCCGCCTCGCGGATCGCGGGTGGCTTCTGGCGATACTCGGAGCGCAGGGTCATCGCCACGTCGGCCTCATCAGGCTCGCGCGCCACGATGACCGGCAGCCCCACGTCGCGGATCGCCTGCTCGAGGCGCTTGCGGCTGATCCCGTGCGGGAAGATCCGGAGCGTCGGCAGGATCCCGCTCTCGACCGTGAGCGACCCATCGCCGAACGGGGCGCCGTCATCGTTCGCCCCGCTGTCGTCCATGCCGCCCGGGTCCACGCTGCCGGGGTCCACGCCCCCGTCCCGGGCACCGGAGCCCGACGCGCGGGCCCCGCCAGCGCCGGATCCCACCTCGCCCGGAACCATGCGGGCGATCCGCTCCTCCTCCGCCGCGGCGAGCGCATCGGCGTTGACGGGGCGCGTCCCCTCGTCCTCGTGCAGGGCGTTGAGCGCCCGGGCGGCCTCGGCCCTCCACGCCTGCTGGCGGGCAACCTCCCGGGCGTCCCTTGCCCGAACCTCGGCCGCGGCAGCGGCGGCCGCCTCGGCACGCTCGACCGGCCCGCGATCGGCGATGTCGCCCGCGACGAACGGGCGCCCCGTCTGGGCGGCGAACCGCTCCCCCGGCAGCACGCTCATTCGCGCCGGTCGGTCGCCCTCCGGGCTGCGCGCGCCGCGCTCCGAACCCCGCTCGGAACCACGCTCGCCCGACGCTCCCCGACCCGCGCGCCAGCCACCCGACTGTCCCGGCCGGAACCCGGGACGCGGCGGCAGGCGGTCCTCGCCCGCGTACCCACCCGTCCGATACGTGGACGCGCCGCGCCACCCCGGTTCCCGTCCCCAGGCCCCGGCACCGGCCCCCGTGAGCCCGCTGAACCGGTCGCCGGCCCCGGCCACGCCCGCATCGCGAGCGGAGGGCCTCGGCCTCGACTGGGAACGGTGCACGCCCTCCTCGTCCCGCCAGCGCAGCTCGGGAGATACGGGCTCGCCCAGCAGCATCGCGTCCACGGTCTGGGCCACGTCGCTGTGAACCAGCACCCGCTCGCGGTCCTGGATCTCGACGATGACATCGAAGGTCGGCGGGGCCTTGCGCTCGAGGACGCTCTTCTGCGACCGCCGGCGACGAGCCTCCTCGTCGCCCAGGGTGACGCTCTGGATGCCGCCGATGAGGTCGGACAGGGTGGGGTTGAGCATCAGGTTGTCGAGGTTGTTGCCGTGCGCCGTGCCGATCAGCTGGACGCCGCGCTCGGCGATCGTCCGGGCGGCCTGCGCCTCCAGCTCGGTCCCGATCTCGTCGATGACGATGACCTGGGGCATGTGGTTCTCGACGGCCTCGATCATGACCTCGTGCTGGAGGGACGGCGTGCGGACCTGCATTCGGCGGGCCTTGCCGATGGCCGGGTGCGGGATGTCGCCGTCACCCGCGATCTCGTTCGAGGTATCGACCACGACCACGCGCTTGCGCTGCTCGTCGGCCAGGACGCGGGCGGCCTCCCGGAGCATGGTCGTCTTGCCGACGCCGGGGCGCCCCATGATGAGGATCGACTTTCCCGGTCTCGATGAAGTCCGCGATGATCTCGATCGTGCCGTAGACGGCGCGCCCGATCCGGCAGGTCAGGCCCACGATCTTGCCGTTGCGGTTGCGGATCGCAGAGATGCGGTGCAGCGTGCGCTCGATGCCGGCGCGGTTGTCGTCCCCGAAGCTGCCGATGTGCTCCACGACGTGGGCGATGTCGCGCTCGGTGATCTCGCGGTCGAGCAGCATCACCTCGGACGACGGGTAGCGGGCCTCCGGCGGCCGTCCGAGGTCGAGGACCACCTCGATCAGCGACTCGCGGTCGGGCAGCGCGTGGATCGCCTCGACGATCTCGGGCGGCAGCGCGGCGAGGAGGACCTCGAGGTCGTCGGCCGTTGCCTGGCGCTGGTCCTGGGATGTCAAGCTGGCTGACCTCCGTTCGTCCGTCAGCGGACGCCGGCCGGCACGAGGCGCGGTTCGGCAACCCGGACGAGGGCTTCCTTCATGAGCAGCGTGACGGCGGCGATGGACTCGAAGCCCTCCTCCTCCAGCCGGCGGTCCACGGGGGACTCGTAGGTGCGGACCGGGGCGATCACCCCCTGATGGTGCGCCGACGACGGCTCGCTGCGTGCGGCGATCACGCCCAGCCCGTAGCGGATGAGCGGCGCGATCTCCGCTTCGGGCCTGGCGAGAACCTTGAGATAGTGCGGCTGGTCCTCCTTCGCGACCCCCACCTGGAGGAACGCGTCGAGCTGGGTGCCGTCACGACCGCCTCCCGGTGAGGGCTGGACGAACGCTTCCACGTCGGCGAACCGCAGGATCGGAGCCAGCGAGCTGCGCGGGAC
>CAVQSY010000019.1:0-51144 GCA_963716025.1 uncultured Chloroflexia bacterium | reverse complement strand
TCGGCTCCAGCGGATGGTTGGGCCGCTGGGCGGCTCCGGCGTGGCCGCTGGGCGGCGCCTGCGTGGCCGCTGGGCGGCGCCTGCGTGGCCGCTCGGTGATCGCGGGCAGCGATCAGGCCAAGCGCCCCCGTCCGGGACCACCAACGGCCCGTGCGGTCGGCGCCGCGCCGGGCCAACACTCGGGCCATGGACGGCGATCCGCGCTCGATGGTCGAGGCGCCCGTGCGCGGGGCGCTTGCCGGCGTGATGGGTCGTGGGCTCGCGCTCGTGGCAGCGATGGTGCTCCCGCGCTGTGTCCGCTCGTCGCGAAGCGCCGGTGTGCACGCCTGCAACGCGATCGCGTGCCTGTCCTTCGCCGTGCTCCTTGGGTACGGGACCTGGGTTCGAGTGTCGCAGCGCCGCCACGGGCGCCGTCGGACGAGGACCGGGAGCGGGCCTGGGAGCGCGCGAAGGAGATCGACCGCGACGACGCCATGCTGAGCCTGATCATCGCGGGCTGGGTGCCGGTCGGGCTGCTCCTGGCCCTGGCGCTGCTGCTCTGGCCGCACCTCACGGACGCGGATCCGGCGGCGGCGGCGACGTGGGCGGTGATGGCCCTGCCGCCGTTCGTGCTGGCGTGGCTGTTCGCCACCGAGACGTGGCTCGAGGCATGCCGCGACGACCTCGCCCGCGCCGAGCACGAGGCGGACGTCCAGCTGCGGCGCTACTGGGCCAACGTCGGGCACTGAGCCCGGCGGAGTGCCGGGTCCGCGCCGTGTGCCTCTAGCCAACTCGGCGCGTCGCTCAGGCAAGTCGCGCCCAAGCCAGCCCTGTTAGCCTCGAACGGTGATCCGGACGCGCCTCGAACCTGAGCAGCTTCTCGCCGACCTGGACCCCGAGCAGCGCGACGCGGTGCTCGCGACGGGCGGACCGGTCGCGATCCTCGCGGGGGCGGGCTCGGGCAAGACGCGGGTGATCAGCCGCCGGGCCGCGTACGCGATCGCGACGGAGGTGGTCCCGGCGGACCAGGTGCTGATCGTCACCTTCACCGAGAAGGCCGCGGGCGAGATGGTCGAGCGGCTCCGCACCCTCGGCCTGCCGGGCGTCACGGCCCGCACGTTCCACGCCCATGCCCTGAGCCAGCTGCGCTTCTTCTGGCCGCTCCGCCACGATGGCGACCCCCTGCCCAGCCTGCTGGACTCCAAGGGGCTGATCGTGAGCCGGCTCGCCCGCCAGCTCCCGGGCCACTACCGGTTCACGCCGGCCAAGGACCTCGCCGACGAGATCGAGTGGGCGAAGTCGCGGCGGATCGCTCCCGGCGACTACGAGACCGGGGCCACCACCCACCACCGGGAGCCTCCGATTCCGGCAGACCTGTTCGTCCGGATCTACCTGGGCTACGAGCGCGAGAAGACGCGCAGGAATCGGATCGACTTCGACGACCTCCTCCTCCTGACGGGCGACCTCCTCGAAGCCGACGACGACGCGGCGGCGACCGTCCGCGCCCGCAAGCGCTGGTTCAGCGTCGACGAGTACCAGGACACCAACCCCCTCCAGCAGCGGCTGCTGGAGCTGTGGCTGGGCCCCGACGGCCGGGACCTGTGCGTCGTCGGCGACGAGGACCAGACGATCTACACGTTCACCGGCGCGACATCGACGTTCCTCACGACCTTCGCGGAGCGCTGGCCGGACGCCCGCGTCCTGCCCCTGGTGCGGAACTACCGGTCCACGCCGCAGGTGCTGGAGCTCGCGAACCGGCTGATCGCCGCGGAGGGTCGCGCCAAGCGGCTCGTGCCCACCCGCCCCGACGGGCCGGCCCCGACGATCTCGAAGCACCGCGACGCCGCCCGGGAGCTGGCGGCCATGACGACCTGGATCCGGGCCCGGGCTCAATGAGGGCGTGGAGCCGGGCGAGATCGCAGTGCTGGTGCGGATGAACGCCCAGCTTGCCCCGGTCGAGGAGGCGCTGACGCTGGCGGGGGTCGCCTACCAGGTCCGGGGCATGCGGTTCTACGATCGTCCCGAGGTCCGGGCCGCGGTCATCGGGCTGCGGCGGCCGGCGATCGACGCCCACGGGATCGAGCTGGCGGCCGCGATCCGTGCCCGCTGGGCGGATGCCCTCGGCTGGGACGCGGACGCCACTCCGGACGGGGACGAGGCGCGGGAGCGACAGGCATCGCTGGACACGCTGGTGGCGATCGTGGACGGGCTGGTGGCCGCGGACCCGGCGTCGGACGCGGGGGCCGTGATCCGGGATCTCGAGTCCCGCGCGGCGCACGAGCGCGCGGGTTCGGCGGACGGCGTGAACCTGCTCACGTATCACCGGGCGAAGGGCCTCGAGTGGGATGCGGTCTTCCTGCCCAGCCTGGAGGAGGGGATCCTGCCGATCCGCCAGGCGAGAGACGACGACGCCGCCCTCGCGGAGGAGCGCCGGCTGCTCTACGTCGGCATCACGCGCGCCCGCGCCCACCTCGCGCTCTCGTGGGCGGAACGTCGGGAGGTCCGTGGACGCGACGGACGGCGGGAGCCGAGCCGCTTCCTGCTGGACCTGCGCCCGCGACCGGGGACCGTGATCCGGCAGCTCCCGGCGACCGGCCTGACGGCGGAGGTCGAACGGCGAACCCGCACCCGGCCCGGCGCCTCGGGAGACCCCGTGTTCGAGGCGCTTCGCGCGTGGCGAACGGCGAAGGCGCGCGAGCTCGCCCATCCGCCCTACGTGGTGGCCCATGACGCAACCCTGACCGCCATCGCCGAGGCGCGACCGCGCTCGCTGGCGGCGCTCCGCCGGGTCAAGGGCATGGGTCCGGCAAAGATCGAGGCCTACGGAGACGAGATCCTGACCGTGCTCGAATTGTCGTCCCCGGGCAGCGCGTAGGCAACCGAGGCAGCCCGGCAAGTGCGGCGACCCCGGCGACCCCGGCGATCGCGGCGACCCCGGCGAGGGACTCGTCAGGCGGCGAGGTCCCGCCCCCGGAAGGCGACCAGCGCGGCAGCCCAGCCCGCGAGCGCGACACCCACGAACAGGGCGATGTCACCAGTCGGCAGGACGCCGTTGTCGATGAGCTCCGTGGTCTCGAAGTGGTTCCAGGCGGATGCGGGCGCCAGCCATGCCCAGTCGGGGCTGATCTGGGCAACCACGAAGATGAGGTACATCGCGATCAGGATGGCGCTCACGATGCCGGCGGCACGCCCGCGGCTCAGGGTGAGGACGGCGAGCAGGGTCGTGACGCCCGCGATGGCACACCCGAACAGCCATGCCAGCCCGGCCCCGAGGGCGAACCGGCCCGGGTCGAAGTCGGCGCCGACGAGGACCCCCACGGCCCAGAGCCCGCCGACCGTCGCCGCCGCGACGACCGCCAGGGCCACGGCCTGGCCGAGGATCGACACCGCGAGGTACCGGACCCTGGACACGGGCGTGGCGAGCGGGAGGTCCAGGAAGCCGCGGTCCAGGTCCACCGCGACACGGGTGCCCAGCAGCATCGCGACCGCGGCGGCCATGATCGGCCACAGCCACGACCCGATGTAGGTGGTGAAGAACACGCCCGGATCGCTGAGCGACCCCGTCATCCCGAACGCAGCGAGGAACTCCGGTGGGAAGGCCTCCATGTAGGACTCGAAGACGGCGTTGTTCTCGACCATGAACGGGTACATGGCGCCCATCACGGCGCCGTACGCCCCCATCGCGATCGCCAGCCAGACCGTCAGCGGGCGATTGCGCCGCAGCTCCAGCCGGAACGCGGTCATGCCGGCACCTCCTCTGCTGCCGGATCAGCGCTTCGGCCGTCCGGGGCATCCGGCGCCTGGTCGCGGTACTGGCGGAGGAACAGGTCCTCGACGTCGGGGGTGGTGATCGCGATGTCGGCGACCTGGTGGGCGGCGATCCGAGCGAGGAGCGGGTTGATGTCGCCGCGGACCATCAGGTGGACCTCGCGGCCGGTGAGGGCGGCGATCTCGACGTTGGGCAGCTCGAAATCGGCGGCCCGGGCCGGTGTCGCGAGCACGAGGTTGATCGACCGCCAGTGCGAGGCCAGGAGGTCCGAGACGTTCGTGATCTCGACGATGCGGCCGCCCCGGATGATGGCCACCTCGTCACACGCCCGCTCCACCTCGACCAGGTTGTGGCTCGAGAGGAACACGGTGCGTCCCTCCCCCCGGACGTCGGCGAGGAGGGCGAGGAACTCGCGCTGCATCAGCGGATCGAGCCCGTTGGTGGGCTCGTCGAGGACGAGCAGCGGCTCGGTGCCCATGAAGGCGGCCACCACGCCGATCTTCTGGCGGTTGCCGCGGCTCAGGCGGCGGATCCGGACGGACGGGTCCAGCTCGAGCCGCTCCGCGAGGCGCACCCAGGCCCGTCGCGGCAAGCCTCGGAGCCTGGCGAGATAGTCCAGCTGCTCTGCCGCGGTCAGCTCACCGAGGAATCCGGGATCGGACCCGAGATACGCCACGTTCCGGTGGAGGAGGGGGGCCTTCTCGAAGGCATCCTCGCCGAACAGGCGCGCGCTGCCGGCCGTTGCTCGAAGGAACCCGAGCAGGACCCGGATGGTGGTCGTCTTGCCGGCACCGTTGGGGCCGAGGAATCCGTAGGCCCGGCCTTCCTCGACGGCGAACGTGACATCCTCGACGCCCCTCCGTGTTCCGTACGACTTGGTGAGGCCGGCGACCTCGACGACCAGGTTCGGCATGGAGTGGGTCCTCGCGTGCGTTCCGGCCATCGTCCGCCAAGGGCGACAGCGCGCAACAGGGCCACGAATCCCGACCGGGCATGCCGCCCGGGTCCCGACCGGGCAGGCCCGGCGGGCCGCGAGCTGCGGGACCCCTACGCCACCGGGTCGAGCGCCTCGTCGAACTGGCTCGCATAGAGGTCGTGGTAGAAGCCGTTGGCGGCGAGCAGCTCCTCGTGCGTTCCCTGCTCCACGATGCTGCCCTCGTTCAACACGAGGATGATGTCGGCATCACGAATCGTGGACAGCCGGTGCGCGATCACGAACGACGTCCGGCCCTTCATCAGCCTCGACATCGCGCGCTGGATGAGCACCTCCGTCCGGGTGTCCACGGAGCTCGTCGCCTCATCGAGGATGAGGATCGGCGGGTTGGCCAGGAACGCCCGGGCGATGGTCAGGAGCTGCTTCTCGCCCGCGGACACGTTGGAGGCCTCGTCGTCGAGCACGGTCTCGTAGCCGTCGGGGAGCGTCCGGACGAAGTGGTCCACGTGGGCGGCCTCGGCCGCCTCTACGAACACCGCGTCGGGGACCTCGCCCTCCGCGGCGTAGACCATGTTCTGGCGGATCGTGCCCTGGAACAGCCACGCGTCCTGGAGCACCATCCCGAAGGTCCGGCGCAGGTTGTCGCGGGTCAGCTCGCGCGTCTCGATCCCATCGACCGTGATCCGCCCGCCCTGCACGTCGTAGAAGCGCATGAGCAGGTTGACGAGCGTCGTCTTGCCGGCCCCCGTGGGCCCCACGATGGCCACCGTCTGACCGGGTTCCACGACGAGCGACAGGTCCTCGATGAGCGGCTTGTCCGGCTCGTAACGGAACGAGATGCCCTCGAAGGTGACCCGGCCGACGGCCGGTTCCACCAGGACCGCAGGGCTGACGGGGTCCGGGATCTCCTCGGTTTCGTCGAGCAGCTCGAACACCCGTTCCGCCGAGGCGACCGCGCTCTGGAGCACGTTGGCGATCGAGGCGACCTGGATGATCGGGAAGGTGAACTGGCGGCTGTACTGGATGAACGCGGTCACGTCGCCCAGGCTCATCGTCCCGGTGGCCACGCGGACGCCGCCGATGACGCAGATCGCCACGTAGTTGAGGTTCGAGATGAAGGTCATCGCGGGCTGGATCATCCCGGACAGGAACTGGGCGCGGTAGCTGGCCTCGTACAACTCCTGGTTGCGGCGGTCGAACTCGTCGATCGCCTCCTCCTGGCGGCCGAACAGCTTCACGATGGCGTGCCCGGTGTGCATCTCCTCGATGTGGCCGTTGAGGTTGCCGGTCCGCTCCCACTGGGCGGCGAACTGCTTCTGGGAGCGCCTGGCGATCACCATGGCCACCACCATCGAAGCCGGCACGGCCAGCAGGGAGATGAGCGCGAGGATCGGACTGATCGTGAGCATCATGATCAGCACGCCCACGACCGTGAGCAGCGAGGTGATGAGCTGGGTCAGGCTCTGCTGGAGCGTCTGGCTGATGTTGTCGATGTCGTTGGTGACGCGGGACAGGATGTCGCCGCGGGACTCGCGGTCGAAGTAGGCAAGCGGCAGTCGGCCAAGCTTGTGATCGACCCGGGCACGGAGCCGGTAGACGGTGCGCTGGGTGACGCCGGCCATGATGTAGCTCTGGCCCCACGCGAAGACCGAGCTGGCGACGTAGAGCAGGGAGACGACGCCGAGGATCAGGGCCACCCGGCCGAAGTCGATCCCCACGCCGGGCACGAGGTCGGGCATCCCGGCGAGCAGGTCGACCATGGTCGTCTGCCCGGTCGCCTGGGCCACCGCCAGGAGCTGCTCGTGGGTCATGCCGATCGACTGCGGGAACTGCTGCCCGATGGTTGTGCCCATCGCCCCGGTGAAGATGACGTTGACGGCCTCACCCAGGACCTTGGGCCCGATGATCGCGAGCACGACGCTGATCACGCCCAGGATGAACACGCTGCCAACGAGCCGTCCCTCGGGGCCGAGCTCCCGCATCAGCCGCACGAACGCTGCGCGGAAGTTGGATGCCTTCGCGGTTGGCATCATCATCGCCATGTGCGGGGGGCCGCTTCCCGGCCCGCTCCCGGGCCCGCTCCCGGGTCGGGGCCGGCCGCTCGTCGGACCGCTCATGCGACCTCCTCCTCGGTGACCTGGGACAGGACGATCTCGCGGTAGGTCTCACAGGTGGTCATCAGCGCATCGTGGGTGCCGACCCCGGCGACCTCGCCGTTGTCGAGCACGACGATCCGGTCGGCATGGAGGATGGTCCCGACCCGCTGCGCCACGATGATCACCGTGGCGCCTCCGAGCTGGCGGTTGATGGCCGCCCGGAGGCGGGCATCGGTCCGGAAGTCCAGGGCGCTGAAGCTGTCGTCGAACACGTAGATGTCGGGCTTGTGGGCAAGGGCCCGCGCAATCGCCAGCCGTTGCCGCTGGCCGCCCGAGACGTTGGTCCCACCCTGGGTGATCGGCGCCTCGAGCTGCTCCGGCATCTCGGAGACGAACCCGCGACCTTGTGCGATCTCGAGGGCTTGCCACACGTCGTCGTCGGTCGCCTGCTCGTCGCCGTAGCGGACGTTGCTCGCGACCGTGCCGCCGAACAGGAACGCCTTCTGGGGCACCATGCCGATCCGCCGCCACAGGTCCTGGCGATCCATGTCGCGGACGTTGACGCCATCGACCAGCACCTCGCCGCCGGTGGCGTCATAGAAGCGTGGCAGCAGGTTCACCACGGTGGACTTTCCGGAACCGGTGGAGCCGACGATCGCGGTGGTTTCGCCGGGGTTGGCCTCGAAGCTGATGCCGCACAGGACAGGCTCCTCGGCGCCCGGGTAGCGGAACTCCACGTTGCGGAACTCGACCCGGCCGCGGCGCTCCGGGGAGAGAGGCGTCGGGGGATCCGAGATCGAGGGCACGGTGTCGAGCACCTCGTTGATGCGCCCCGCCGAGACCGCCGCGCGGGGGACCATGACGAACATGATCACGGCCATCATGATCGCGAACAGGATCTGGATGATGTACTGCAGGAATGCGGTCAGGTTACCGATCGGCATCTCGCCCGACTCGACCCGGTAGGCGCCCAGCCACAGGACCGCGACCGTCGACAGGTTCATGATCAGCATCAGGGCCGGCATCGTGATCGCGAACAAGCGGTTCACCCGCAGGCCCGTGTCCATCAGGTCGAGCGACGCCGCGTCGAAGCGCTGCTCCTCGAGCCCGGTTCGCACGAACGCGCGGATGACCCGGATGCCGGTCAGCTTCTCGCGCATGACGAGGTTGATGCGGTCGACCTTGCGCTGCATCGCCTGGAAGAGCGGGATCGCGCGGCCCATCACCACCCCGATCAGCACGGCCATGATCGGGATGATCACGAGCAGGATCCCGGTCAGCGGCACGTCCTGGCGGAGCGCCATGATCACGCCGCCGATGGTCAGGATCGGGGCGCTGATCATCATGTTGAGCGCCAGCAGGACGACCTGCTGCACCTGCTGCACGTCGTTCGTGTTGCGGGTGATCAGGCTCGCCGCTCCGAAGTGGTTGACCTCCACCTGGCTGAACGACTCGACCGCGCGGAAGATCGCCGAACGCACGTCGCGCCCGAAGCCCATCGCGATCCGGGCGCTGAAGAACACGGAGATGATCGAGGCGATCATCAGGGCGAACGTGACCACCAGCATGAACCCGCCCGTGCGCAGGATGTAGTCCGTGTCCCCCTTGGCCACACCGCTGTTGATGATCTCGGCGTTGAGCTCCGGCAGGTACAGGTTGGCGATCGCCTGGACCAGGAGGAGCGCCATCACGAGCAGGATTGGCCACCGGTATGGCGCGAGGTATCGGCGGAAGATGGCGATCATCGGGACGCCTCCTGGGGTGCCGTTCCGGGGTCGGTACCGGGGTCGTGGCCGGCCGCGTCGTGGCCGGAGTCGTGGCCGGGGTGCTGGCTGGGGTGCTGACCGGCCGCGTGGAGGCGCTCCCGCGCCCGCCGCATCGCGACCGCGCCGGTCAGGACCGCGGCCAGCTCATCATCGGTGAACTCCGCGAGCATCTGCGCAAGGTGATCGCGGCGCTCGTTGGCCATGCTCGCAACCAGCAGCAGGCCCTCGTCCGTGATCGCGACCCGGATCACGCGACGGTCATCCGCGTCGCGCTGGCGCTCGACCAGGCCGCGCTGCTCCATCCGGTCCACGATGCCGGTCGCGCTCGCCTGGCTCACGTCCATTGCCTCGGCAAGGCCACGCATCGGCAGTGGGCCATCGGCCTCGAGCACGAACAGCACGTTGAGGTGGACGAGCGACAGCCGGCCGCCCGGCCAGTGCCGCATGTTGCGCATCGCCTGGGCCGGGCTGTGCGAGCCGAGCTCGTCGAGGACCTGTGCGAGGGTTGTCTGGCGGTCCATGGCCCTTCGTCTTGGATAGAAGATCAATGCGGCGTGAAGCATATGTCCGGATGGCGCCCGGGTGCAAGCGGTCCTCGGCCCGAGCCGTTTCGGCTCTTCGGCTCCTCGGCCTGTCTCGGCTCCGCGGCCTGTCTCGGCTCCGCGGCCTGTCTCGGCTCCGCGGCCTGTCTCGGCTCCGCGGCCTGTCTCGGCTCCGCGGCCTGTCTCGGCTCCGCGGCCTGTCTCGGCTCCGCGGCCTGTCTCGGCTCCGCGGCCTGTCTCGGCTCCGCGGCCTGTCTCGGCTCCGCGGCCTGTCTCGGCTCCGCGGCCTGTCTCGGCTCCGCGGCCTGTCTCGGCTCCGCGGCCTGTCTCGGCTCCTCGGCCTGTCTCGGCTCCGCGGCCTGTCTCGGCTCCGCGGCCTGTCTCGGCTCCGCGGCCTGTCTCGGCTCCGCGGCCTGTCTCGGCTCCGCGGCCTGTCTCGGCTCCGCGGCCTGTCTCGGCTCCGCGGCCTGACTCCGCCAGGCGTCAGAACGCCGACCTCGGCACGGGCCTCCCTCCCGGATTCGCCGTTTCGGACCGCGAGCCCTTCAGGCGGACCGCGGCTCTGACGCCGTGGCGAGTCGAGCCGCGGGAAGTGCCGGACAGGGGCGACCGGCAGGGGCGATCGGCCAGATCCGGATGAGCCGCAATCCAGATCCGCGTAAGCCGCAATCAAGCCAGTCACGCTACAACGAGCGCCATGGCGACGACCCGCATCGATCTCTCGCGCGAGCAGTTGGCACCGGCGCTCGGTCGTCTGCTCCGCGATGCCAGGCTCCTCGTCGGCTGGTCGCAACGCGAGCTTGCCCGGCGAGCCGGTACGTCGCAGTCCGCGATCTGGCGACTCGAGACGGCGCGGCCGGGCCCCATTGACCTCGCCGTCGTAGAGCGGGTCCTGGGGGCACTCGGCCTTCGCGGGTCGATCGGCGTGGACGACCTCGCGGTCCAGGATCGGCAACGGCAGCATGACGGGGTCCATGCGGTGCTCAACGGATTCGTCTCGAGACGGCTGACGCGGCTTGGCTGGTCCACGCGGACCGAGGTCCTGATCGGTGACGATCGCCCACGAGGGTGGATCGACCTGCTCGCCTACCGCGCTGCCGATCGGTCGCTGCTGGTCGAGGAGACGAAATGCGACCTGCCCGACCTAGGGGGTCTCCAGCGCCGGCTCGCCTTCTATGCGCGCGAGGCCTGGGACCTTGCCAGGAGTGATGGCTTGCGGCCGCGCCGGGTGTTCGTGCTCGTGGTCGCGCTCGACTCGGCGTCGCTGGCGGCCCGGATCGTCGACAACCGCGACCTCGTTCGGCAGGCATTCCCGGCGCCCGTCGCCGGCATCTCGGCATGGCTGTCGGACCCGGGCTCTCCGTCGCCAGCCGGCTGGGGGTTCGCCATGGCAGACCCCGCGGTGCGCGGTGAACGCTGGCTGCGCACGGTGGCAATGGGCACGCGCCGCCTGCCGCCAGCCTATGACGACTACGCGGACGCGGCCCGCCGGCTCCTCCGGTCGTGATCTGACCCAGCCGAGCGTCAGATCGCTGGGTGTGGTGCAGATGTTCGAGCCGGATCGGGTGATTTGCGGGTTGAGCACTGCAGGCCGGGGTCGTGAGTGACTCCCGGGCGCGTCAACCTGGAGCCGGCCGCGCCGGGCGCGTCAACCCGGAGCCGGCCGCGCCGGGCGCGTCAACCCGGAGCCGGCCGCGCCGGGCGCGTCAACCCGGAGCCGGCCGCGCCGGGCGCGTCAACCGGGAGCCGGCCGCGCCGGGCGCGTCAACCGGGAGCCGGCCGCGCCGGGCGCGTCAACCCGGAGCCGGCCGCGCCGGGCGCGTCAACCCGGAGCCGGCCGCGCCGGGCGCGTCAACCCGGAGCCGGCCGCGCCGGGCGCGTCAACCCGGCGACCCCTGGCGTCGCGGGCTACCCGGTGATCGCCTTGCGGAACCGCCAGCCGGCGAGTCCCATCAGGACCAGGGCGTACCCGCCGAGCACGGCGAGGTTCGGCAGCACCGACGCGATCCCCTCGCCGGTCCTGACCAAGTCCTGGAGTCCGAGCAGGGCCCAGGAGTGGGGGAGCAGCCGGGCGATCGACTGCATGACGTCGGGCATGATCTGGAACGGGATCATGCAGCCGCCCAGGGCCCCCAGCGCGAGGCCCGCGAAGACACCCAGCGACGAGGCCTGGTCGGCGTTCTGCGACAGCGCCCCGAACAGCAGCGCGGTGCCAGCCGCCACAAGGCAGAACAGCCCGATCAGCGCGGCAACGGCAAGCGGATCGCCCCAGGCGACGTTGAACGCCAGCGCGGTCACGAGCACGATGTAGCCCGCCTGGAGAACGGCGACGAGGTAGCGCCCCAGCGCCTCGCCGGCAACGATGGTCCAGGCCGACGTCGGGGTGGCGGTCATCCGCCGCGAGATCCCGATCTGCTTCGTGAACACGAGCCGCCCGGCCGCGGTCATCGAGGTCAGGAACGTGAACAGCACCAGCTGGGTCGAGGCGCCGAAGGTGAACTGCGAGAAGCCGGCGAACAGCCCTGGCTCACCGACCTGGGTCACGGACACCTCGACGCCCGGCACGGTCGCGTACGCCCCGTCGGCGGCCGCGCGGGCCTGCTCGGGGGTTCCGAGACCGACGGTGACCGAGACCCTCGTTGCCGTGGTGATCGCGCTGAGCTGCGCGACGGCGGCCTCGATCGGGGCCCGGAGTCCTGCGGTCAGGGCATCGGTGGTGCCGAGATAGCCGACGTCGACGACGTCGGCGCCCGCGAGCGCGGCCGCGAAGCCGTCCGGGATCAGCAGCCCCGCCTCGAGCCGGCCGCGCTCCACCTGAGACCGGAGCGTCACGGCGTCCGCGATCGGCCGGATCTCGAAGCGGGTCGCGTCGGCGGCGAGCGTCGAGACGAGGGCCTCCGCGGCGGCGTCGCCCGCGGGGGCCACGATCCCCAGCCGCGCCCGGAACGTGCCCCCGAACTGGAGGCCGAGGGCGATGATGACGATCGTCGGCAGCACGAACACGAAGAACAGGTCGCTTCGGTCGCGAACCTGGCGGAGGAGGTTCGTCCGCCCGATCTCGAGGACCTTGGTCACGCCCGTCATCGTGCCCGCACGACCGAGCGCGCCCTCAGGAGACCGACCGTGCCGGTCACCAGGCCCATCGCGAGCAGCACGCCGGCTGCCGGCAGCGCGTCCGATACGGATCCGCCCCCCTGCATCTCACCGAGTCCGCGCAGGAACCAGCCGTGGGGCGTGAGCAAGGCCACGGTGGCCATGACGTCGGGCGCCTGTGCCGTGGGCGAGAACGAGCCGCCAAGGATGGCCAGCGTGATCGCCACGGCCGCGCTCGCGGCCCCGGCCGCATCGACGGTCTTCGCGAACGAGATCACCAGGGCCGAGATGCCGATCGCCGCCGTGATGGCCCCACCGACCACGAGCGCCACGCCCACCGGCGGGCCCCAGGCGGCGCCGATCAGCAGCGTCGTCGCGATCACCAGCACCGCCATGGCGGCCGCGGCCTGGACGAACGAGCCGAGCGTCTTCCCGGCCAGCACCGTCCACGGCCGCACGGGCCCGGCCAGGATGCGTCCGAGCGTTCCGCGCCGCCGCTCCTCGAACAGGCTCACCAGGCCCGTCTGCGCGGAGAAGAACAGGAACAGGATCGCCATCGAGGCCGAGAAGTAGGTCGCGAGCGACAGCTGGCGCAGGTCCGTCGCGTTGTCCACCAGGAGGATCGGCGGCGCCGCGGCGAGGGCAGCGGCCGCGACCCGGCCGTCGACCGCCGGATCAGGCGTGGCCCCCGGGGGCGCCATCGCCGCAGCCAGCTCGCGCGCCGTGGCGATCGAGAGCTGGACGGTGACGACCCCGTCGCCGAACCGCTGGGCCAGGGCCCGGGCCACCTCCGTCGCGAGGCCGGCGTCGCGCGCGCCCACCACCTCGAGCGTCACTGCCTGGCCGGCCGAGATGGCCATCGTGAACCCGGGCGGGATGATGAATGCCGCGTCGGCGGTCTCCGCCTCCACGGCGGCACGGGCCACGGCCTCGGTCGGGACGTCGGTGATGTGGAACGCGGCGTCGTCCTTGAGCGAGCCCAGCACGTCGTTGCGGAAGACCCCTGCGAGCTCGCCGCCGTCCATGTCGGCGACGACGTAGGCCGCCCCGAATTGGGACGTCCCGGACAGCAGCTGGCTGAAGATGACCGCCAGCCCGAGCGGGGCGACGATCGCGACGAGCAGGGCGGTGCGATCCCGGATCCGCTGGCGGAGGTCCTTGGCCGCAACGAGCAGGACGACGCGCACGGTCCTCCGACTCCCTAGTCTGCGTCGCGCAGGGCGCGCCCGGTGAGGTGGAGGAAGACGGCCTCGAGATCCGGCGCCACCAGCTCCACCCCACGAACATGGGCCCCCGAACCCTCCACGGCGACGAGCAACCGGGGCAGCACGCGCCCGGTATCGGCGGTGAGGACCTCCAGCACGTCCCCGAGCACCCCGGCGGATGCCACCCCGGGCACCGCGGTGGCGGCGCGCGACGCGGCGAGCACGTCGCCGGTGAGCGTCAGCCGCACCTGGTCCTGCTGCCCGATCAGCGCGACCAGCTCTCGCTGGGTGCCCTCCGCACGGATCTCACCGCCGTCGATGATTCCGATCCGATCGCAGAGGCGCTCCGCCTCCTCCATGTAGTGCGTCGTGTACAGGATCGCCATCCCCTCCTGGCCGAGCCGGGCGATCGACGTCAGGATGGCGTTCCGGCTCTGGGGGTCCACCCCCACGGTGGGCTCGTCGAGGAGGAGCAGGCGCGGCCGGTGGAGCAGCCCGATCCCGATGTTGAGCCGGCGTTGCATGCCCCCGCTGTAGCGATCCGTCCGGTCGTTGCCGCGCTCGACCAGGCCGACGAGGTCGAGCACCTCCTCCACCCGCGTCTTGAGCCCGGTGCCGCCGAGCCCGTACAGCCGGCCGAAGAAGGACAGGTTCTCGCGAGCCGAGAGATCCGGGTAGATCGCCAGCTCCTGGGGCACGTAGCCGATGCCGGCCTTGGCGGCCACGGCTCCGACGTCGATACGCGTTCCGTCCAGCGTCACCTCGCCCGCGTCGCTCGCGAGCAGCCCGCAGACCATCGAGATCGTCGTCGTCTTGCCGGCCCCGTTGGGACCAAGCAGGCCGTAGGTCTCGCCCTCGTGGATCCGGAACGACACGCCCTTGACGGCATCGATCGGCCCATATCGCTTGCGCAGGTCCCGGACGTCGAGCACGACCGGCGCCTCGCTCACGGGCTCGCCGGGGGCCGACGAGCCCTCGGCGGGTGCGTCGCTGGCCATGCGGCTCTGCCTCCTGCGTCTCGACCGGACCCCAACGCCGCCATGGTCGCCCAGCCATGCCGCCATGCGCAAATCCCGGGACCTGGTTGTCCGCTCTTTCGCGGCGCGTCCACAGGCGTCTCGCAGGTTGGATGTCGAGGGTTGGGGAGTCGCCCGGAAGGGCCGGGCACTGACCGGAGGTTGGGATCCATGTCGATCCGCATCGCACGGCGAGGGGTCGCGGCGCTTGCGCTGCTGGCCGCCCTCGCCATCCCGGCGACCGCGCTCGCCGCTGCCATCGACGGCACGCCTCGGAATGACCGGCTCGTGGGGACCGCCGACCCCGACGTCATCCACGGCCTTGCCGGGAACGACATCCTGATCGGGCTCGCGGGCGACGACGAGCTGTGGGCCGGCGATGGCCGGGACCGGCTCCGAGGCAACGCCGGCGACGACCGGCTGGACGGCGGGCTCGGACCGGACGTGCTCCGGGGCGGCGCGGGCGCAGACCGGATCCGCGGCGGCCAGGGCCGCGACACCATCGCCGGTGGTGCGGGCGACGACCGGGTCGCGGGCGGCCCGGGCAACGACGTCATCACGGTCGGCTATGACGACGCATCCGACGCGGTCTCATGCGGCCGGGGCTGGGACGTGGTGATCGCCGGCCCGACCGACACCGTGCCGGCGGACTGTGAGCGCGTGATCCGCGTCACCAGCTGACCCGGCATCCCGCGGCGCGATCATGACGCGGCGCGATCCACCGGGCCGGGCGGGCGATCGCCCGGCTCAGGCGCGCTTGCGGACCTTCCAGATCTCCTCGATCGGCCACCGGCGGGCCCACTCGTACGGTGCCCACTTGTAGCTGGTCGTCGCCCCCTCGGGCGCCTGCGGCTCGACGAGCGCCTCGATCTCGAACCCCGCGGCCCGGAACAGGCGGATCCACTCGCCGTGGGACGGATGGAACTCCACGCTGCTGCCGTCCGGCCACGCCACCCGGGTCGGCCCGAAGGCGCTGCGCGCGAGCCGTTCCTCGATGGGGTCGTCCTCGCCGGCGTCCTCGGGCGTCGCAAGGATCGAGAGCACGTGGTTGGTCAGCACGTGGAGACGGCCGCCGGGACGCAGCAGGCGCGCGGCTTCGGGCACCCATGCCTCCGGATCCGCCCACAGGACCGCACCGTATTCGCTGATCGCGAAATCGAAGGAGGCGTCGGGATAGGGGACCCGCTCCGCGTTGCCGTGGATCAGCGGGAAGTCGATCCCGTGCTCGCGCTGGAGGCGGGCGGCCGTCTCGAGCTGCCTGGCGGAGTTGTCGATCCCGACTGGTCGGGCCCCGCGCCGCGCCATCCACGCCGAGACGTACGCGGTGCCGCAGCCGAGCTCGATGGCGTCGAGCCCCTCGAGGTCGTCGGGCAGCATCTGCAGCTCCGACTCGGGGACGTCGAAGATGCCCCAGGTCTCGTCGCCGGGCTGGATCCGCCAGGCGCGCTCGCCGGGCTCGACGTACCTCGCAGCCTCGAGGTCCCACATCGCGCGGTTGATCGCGACGTGCTCGGGGAGCGGCTCGCTGGACGCATCGGTCACGGGACCGTCTCCCCGAGGTGTCGGGCTCGCGCCTCGAGGACCACCTCCACGGCCGGTTCGTCGGCGGTTCCCAGGGCGACCTGGACGTGGCCCACACCCTCGTCGCGCCACGCGTCGAGCGCCCGCGCGACCGCGTCAACGTCGAGCGGCAGGCTCGAAGGCCCTTCCTCGCCCACGGAGACCCCGACAGTCACCTCCAGCGTTGCCGGGTCGCGATCCACCGCCTCGCACGCCGCCCGCAGGTCAGCCCGCCGCTGGGTGAACCGCTCGTCGGGCAGGCCGAACCACGCGGTGTTCCAGGAGTCCGCCCAGCGAGCGGTCAGGCGCAGGACCCGCTCGCCCTTGGCCGCGATCAGGATCGGGACCACGCCGGGGATGCGGGTCGGGCGGGGCGGGGGAGGGATCAGGAACGCGTCCTCCACCTGGTGCCACTCGCCGTCGAGCGTCACGTGCTCGCCCCGGAGCAGCGGGACGATGATCTGCAGCGTCTCCTCGAACCGTCCGGCCCGGTGGTCGAACGGGTAGCCGAACGCGCGGTACTCCGGCTCGTGCCAACCCGTGCCGAGGCCCAGGATCAGCCGGCCCTCGGACACCTCGTCGAGCGTGGCCGCCATCTTCGCGGTCAGCGCGGGCGGCCGGAAGCCCGTGCCCAGCACGATCGTCCCGAGGGCCGCCCGGTCGGTCACCGCCGCGAGCGCCGAGAGCAGCGTCCAGGCTTCGAGGATGCCGCCGTCCGCCTCGTCGATGCCGCGGAAGATGAAATGGTCGTAGACCCACAGGCTGTCGATCCCACCCGCCTCGGCGAGCAGGGCGAGCTTGCGGACCTGCGGCCAGGAGCCCGCTCCGGGGGCGTCCGCATCCGACATCGGGAGCACGAGACCAGTCTGCATCGGGTCATGGTACGTGACGGCCCGCGCGGATCACGGGCCCTTGCGGACCGACGATCGAGCCCCGCGCGGGCACGGGCCAACTATCGCGTGTCCAGCCCCGAGAGCGCCTCGAGGATCGCCGAGGCCGCCTGGTCCACCGTCGCGAGCGGGAGCTCGATGTGGGCATCCGCGGCCCCGACCAGCATCGCGTTGTACGGCATGTCGACCGAGTCGCCTGATGCCCGGAAGTCGCTCCGGAACAGGACGACCGGCTTGCCCGTGCCGTACGCGTAGCCACACTCCCACGCCGTCCCGGAATCCGGGTCGGGGCCATCCATGATCGCCACGACGCCGTCGGCCCAGTCGATCCCCGCTTTGTCCTTGAGGAAGATCGTCCGGGCCGAGCGGTCCGCGGGCGGGTGCAGGTGCGGCACGTGGACCTCGTGGCCGGCGACCTCGAGCCGGGCGGCGAGCGCCTCGTTCCAGTGGCGCTCCGGCGTGGTGAACAGGGGTCCGGCCAGGTAGAGCTTCATCGGGACGCGTCTCCGCCTAGTACATGATCGTGCGGGTGAGGTGGTGCGGCCAGAACGTGGCGTGGTAGGTCTTCCACAGCCGGTAGTCGATCTGCGGAATCACCAGCTGCTGGTCCGCCGGCCGCCGGCGATTGACCGCCTCGGTGAGCGCCGCGGTCGCGTACAGGGTGTGCGCCCGCACCTCGATCTCCTGCTCGGAGTCGCGCGGCAGCTCCACGCCCTCGTTGATCCTGTGCTCCAGCTCGGGCGTGTACTCGAAGATCCGCATCAGCCGCAGCGCCACCGGGACGATGTAATCCGCGAACGCGCTCATCGAATCGAGATCCTGGAGCGCGAACCGGCCGGTTGCCTGGTGGGCGGTGTGCAGGCCCCACAGGGCCAGCTGGCCGAGCTTGAACAGCCGAACCTCGTGACCGTCGTAGGCGCTGATGTCGCGGAACCGGGGGAACTCCTCGGGCAGCCGCTCAAGGAGCCCGTCGCCACCCGCATACATCCGCGGCGAACAGGAGCGGACCCAGTTTGCCCAGCGGCCGTCGTAGCGGTCCACGAGCACGGCGCCCACCGCGTTGAGGATCTCCGTCCGCTCGGACAGCATCGGCATCCGGATCGTGGAGCCGGTGAACACGCCCTCGATGTCGGCAAGGGTGGCCTCGGCCATCCAGCGACCGGTCAACAGCGGGATGCCCGCGTCCCGGGCGTTGAGGATGTTCGCGATCATCCCCTCGCTGTCGGACCAGCTCGTGCCGTCGCGCTCGGCCTCGTACTTGACCCCGGTCTCGAAGTCGCTGAACGCGAAGTTGAGTGTGTTCACGAACAGCTGGTAGTCGGTCAGGATGTCGGGATCGTCGCCGATCTCGAACGGGAGCACAGCCTGCGGCCAGCCGAATGGCTCGTAGGCCAGCCAGTCCGCGACCCGCTCGATCTCCTCCGTGTTCGTGGTGACGTGGCGGGAGGCGGCGACCACGGGCAGGACGGATGCCAGGACAGGCGTGGACCAGAAGCGGCTCTCGAGCATGACGGACCCTCGGAGGGACGGCATTCACGAGCGGGCCGCCCCACCTCCAAGCATGCCCGGTCGCCGCGTGCGGTGCCGGGGCGTTGCGCGGACCCTCCGTCTCAGGAGGTGGCGATCACCGCTGCCAGCGCGTCCGCGAACGGGTCGAGGTTGGCCGAGGTGAAGCCGGCCACGTTGATCCGTCCCCTGCCCACGACGTAGACGCCGTGCTCGTCCCGCAGGCGGGCGACCTGGGCCGCCGTCAGCCCGAGCAGCGCGAACATGCCCCGCTGGGTCGCGATCGCCGACCAGTCTCCGGGGATGGCGCGGGTCGTCAGCGCCCCAACGAGGGCGCGCCGGTTGTCGTTGATCCGGTCGCGCATGCCGGCGAGCTCGACCTCCCACGCGGCCCGCAGCGCCTCGTCGGAGAGGATCGTGCGCACGATGTCCGCTCCGTGCGCCGGCGGGTTGGAGTAGTTCACCCGGATGGCGACCTTGACGTGGCTCTGGACCGAGGCGGCCTCCTCGGCGCTGGCGGCGATCACGATCAACGCTCCCACCCGCTCGGCGTACAGCGAGAACGTCTTGGAGAACGACGTTGAGACCAGCAGCTCGGCGCCCGGGCGAACAAGCTCGCGCAGGCCCGCCGCATCCGGGTCGAGGCCATCGCCGAAGCCCTGGTAGGCAAGGTCCACCAGCGGCAGCAGTCGCCGTTCCGCGAGCAGGTCACCGATCCGACGCCACAGGTCCGCCGACGGGTCCACGCCGGTGGGGTTGTGGCAGGCGCCGTGGAGCAGCACGATGTCGCCGGGGCTGGCCTGGCCGAGCGCCCCGAGCATCGCGTCCTCGTCGATCCGGCGGCCGGTTCCGTCCGTGTAGGGATACGACCGGATCCGGAAGCCGGCGGCGGCAAACAGCTGGGGATGGTTGGGCCAGGTGGGCTCGCTCATCCACAGCGTCTCGCCGGCACCCGTCTGGCGAAGCAGGTCGGCGGCCACGCGGAGTCCACCGGTCCCACCCGGTGTCTGGGTCGCAAGCGCCCGCCCGGACGTCACCGCCTCGTGGTCGCTGCCGAGGGCGAGCGCGCGCACGAGATCACGGTAGGCAGGCTCGCCGTCGATCGGCCGATAGAGCTTGCTGCCCGCCGCCGCGGCCAGCCGCCGCTCGGCTTCGATCACGGTCGGCAGCACGGGGGTCTTGCCGCTCTCGTCGACGAACACCCCGGAGCTCAGGTTGATCTTGTCGGTTCGAGGATCGTTGCGGTAGGCCTCGGCCAGGCCGAGGATCGGATCGGGCGGGGCGGGAACGCGGGCGAGCGACGGGAGCGACACGGGCGTGACCTTTCGACGAGCGGGTGGGCGAATGGGGCGCCGGGTCGACTCTACACGCAAGCGGGGTTGCGGGCCGGTGACGACCGTCCGCCGACGGGCCGGCACCGCCGCCGGGGGTCAGGGCCTGCGCACCAGCGAGAAGTCGAAGACCTGGGTGTCGCCGAAGCAGCCCGGTCCCGAGGTCTGCTTGAACTTCAGCCGCGCGTACCTGCCGTCGAGCCGGGTTGCGACCCACTGGCCGTCGATGAGCGCCTGTGTCGTCGGTGCCATGTTGCGGAACTCCAACGTGACCGTGGCCCGAGCGCCGTTCGAGCATCGCAGGCCCGCGAACGTGGTTCCGCCGGTCCAGGACGTTCCGTCATACACCAGGTGACCGGTGGAGATCACCGCTGCACTGGCCTTGGCGTTGGCGTCGAGCTGGTAGCGGAACGTCACGTCGGCATCACACGGCCCCGTGGTGCACGTTGCGACGACGGTGAACCGTTCCTCATAGGCGACGTAGACGCCGTCGAAGCGGGCCTCGGCGAGGACGGGTGATGGGACGGGAGTCGGCGCCCCCGGCGTTGCCGAGGGGCCGGTTCCGGGAAGGTCCCTGCGAAGGCCGACGATTGCCGGGGTGCTCCCGGAGGTGCAGGTCGTGCCATCCCCGCTCACCTCGGTCGCGCCGACGACGATCGTGCCTGCGACGGCCGTCGCCAACCAGTGCCCGTCGACGAGCTGCTGCTCGGTTGCCCTGAAGTCCTCGAGCGTGTAGCTGGCGGTGGCGCTGAGCAGCCGTCCCGCGCCGGTCCGGCAGACAGGCACGCTGGCCGTTCCCGTGCCCGTGTAGCCGCTGCCCGTCCTTGCGAACGGGGTCGGAACCTCTCCTCGAGGGCCGTCGGCTTCAAACGGCAGGGAGAGGATGACGGCCGTGCCATCGCACGGCCCAACGTCGCAGGCCGGCGTGACCGTGAGGTGATACGAGTCGTCGGGTCCATTCGCATACGTGCCCTCGATCCGCGCCTCCTCCAGCGGGGGAGGGAGGCCCGCGACATCGGATGCACCGGGCGCCGCGGTCGCGGATGCGATGGCGCCGAGGCTTGCCGCGGCGACGATCGGCGGCGCCGCCGACGGACCAGCCGATCCACCGCCCAGGACACCGGAGAATGCAACGGCGGCGGCCACGCCGACGGTGGCAAGGCCGCCGACAAGGATCGGGATCCGGGCCAGCACGCCGGCCGGCGCGGCTGCCGCCTGGATTGCCTCCTCCTGCGCCCGGGGCTGCTCCCGGCTCCCGGCGTCGTGCTGCCGGCTGTCGCGACGCCTCGCACGTCCCTTTCCCGGCCGCTCATCCCCGACACCGGGAGCGTCGAGGTCGATGCCGGCGAGCCGCGCCCCGGCCAGGGCGGCCCGACCGGCGGTCCCGACGCTGCGCCAGCCTGGCGCCACCCGGCCGTTGCCGGGTCCACCCCCGGCGTCTGGTTCGTCGGCGCCGTCCGGCTCCTCCGCAAGCAGGGCTCGTGGGTCCCCGATGCCATCCCAGGCCTGCATTCCGGCGAGCGCGTCAACGCGGCTGCGCAGGATCCGACCGGCGCTGGGACGGGCGAGGAACCCGTCGAGCTGGCGGTCGAGGAGGCCCGTGGCCGCGGCCGACAGGAAGCTGCCCAGCTGGTGCCGGGGGACGGCCACCACGGCGCGGCGGGCGCCTTCGAGCTCGAATACCGCCAGCTCCCAGGTCGCGACCGTCGCGCGGAGGATGAACCCGGGCCGGACGATGTCATCGAGCAGCCGCCCCTCGGGTGCCCGGAAGGCTTCGGCAGTGCCCGCGATCCACGGCCGGGCGGTGGCGCCGCGATGCTCGGGGACCGGGAGCTCGACCGGGAGTGGCCGGTGCCCGGCGACCAAGTCGTCGACGAGTCGCAGCTCGGCCCTCGACGCGCGGCCGCGCAGCTCCCGGCGGGCGATCACCCAGGCCCGCCTGAGGTGCTCGCCCGCGGTGATCGAGCCACCCTCGGCCAACCGCAGGCCCGTGGCCCGGCCGCTTGCGTACAGGTCGGAGCCGGACGCCAGGCGGTCCACGTACCAGCCGTAGCGCTCGATCGCCGGTTCGGGCTCGATGTCGAGCAGCGGCAGGCGCCGGTCAAGGTTCCCGGACTGGCTCGCGCGCGCCGCTGCGAGCGCCGACCCGAGGGCGAAGACGATGGCGGCTGTGAGGCCATCGCCCTCGCGGTGGTCGCCTCCGAGCTCGAGGCGCCCGGGCCGGGGCCGGACCAGCAACCCTGGCGCGTCGCGCCCGTCGAGCAGCAGCATCAGCGCGGGCGCAAAGCTCCGGGAATACGCCGGCGCGATCGCGTCGGCGAGTCCCGTCGGCATGGCGATCGACAGGTGCGTCGAGTACCCCTCCAGCGTCGTACCCGGTGGCAGGATGGCCGCCAGCTCGCCGCGTGCCCGCGTTGCGAGAGCGGCGGCGAGCCCGGACGTCCCGGCACGCGTCGCCAGGGGTGGCAGCGCAATCTCGGCCTCCGACGCGTCCGCGGTGAGCACCGCGCCCCAGGACAGTCGGATGGCGTGCCGGTCGGCCGGGTCGAGCGGACGACCGTCCACCGGGAGCGCTGGCAGCATCCCCCGGAAGTCGACGCCGGTGCCTGACGCGTCGAGGACGCGGTACTCGTGCTCGAGGCCGATGAGCGAGCCCGTGGCTGCCGCCGTCCGATCGCGCCGGATCCACGGGGCACCTCCGCGCGCCCCGGCCAGCCAGGTCGGCGACCACGGTCGAACGGCACGCAGGGCGAGCCCGCTCATCTCGGGTGTGGGTGGGCTGCGCGATGGGGCTTGGTGCGTCCGGGTGGCGCCGTCAGCTCACGCGGAAGGCGCGTCGGTCGCCGAGTCGCCGGCGTCGATTGCGGCATCGATCCCAAGGGCCTTCTCGGCTGCCTCTGCGGCGATCGAGGCCCGCTTCTCCTGCACCTCACGCCAGCCCAGGTAGGCCTCGCTCCAGTCGCGGACCATGCCCGGTGACTCCTTGAGGAAGCCCAGCGGCAGTGCCCCCAGCGCCTCGAGGGGGTTGCCACCCACCGCGCCGGTCCCGGTCAGGCTTGCGATCGCGTTGCCCTTCTCGCCCACTTGCCGCATTCCTCCTCACCGTCGCTCACCGGCCGTCGATCGCCAGGACGCATGGTCCGCGTACTGTAGCGGAGGCACCGAACGAGGACACCCTCTTGCCGCAGCGATCGCGCCGGCTCGACAATCAGTCCATGCCCGATCCTGCCCTGCTGCCCGTTCCCAGCGTGATCACGGTCTACGGTGCCGACTGGTGCGGCGACTGCCGTCGGGCGCGCCGCTGGCTCGACAGGTCGGGGCTCGACTGGACCTGGATCGACCGGGATGCCGACCCGGCCGCCCGGGCGATGCTCGCCGAGGCGGGCTACCTGGCGATCCCGGTCGTCCTCCTGCCGGATGGCACCGTGCTCGTGGAGCCCTCCGACGAGACCCTCTCCCACGCGTCGCGTACACTCGCCCACGACCGGACGGACGTACGATCCGGCAGCCAGAGGTGAACGTGACGCAGACCACACGAACGACGCGCCGCATCGGCGCCGGCTGGGCCCGCTAGTGCCGGCTCGCAAGCGCAGGGTCTTCATCCCGCCCAAGAAGTCAGCGGGTCCGCGGCCGGAGCCCGGGTACATCAACCCCCCGACCGGCGTGACCATCAACCGGGCGGCCCTCGACGGGCGCGCAGGCTTTGCCCCCGGCGACAAGGTCCGGATCCTGGGAACCGGTCTCTACGCCGGCGAGACCGCCGTGATCGAGCGCATGGCCGGTGGCGTGGTGCCGGCGGCCGTCGTGCGCACCGAGGCCGGCCGGGCGCGTACCGTCCGCACAGTGGACCTGGAGCCGGCCGACTGACCCGCCGCCCGACCGGCTAGTCCAGCCCGTCCGCGTCCAGCTCGCCGAGCAGCTTGTAGGCGTCGTCGCCCAGGAAGGCCCTGGCCGCCGCCTCGGCCTCCTCGCCCGCCTCCTCGCCGTCCTCGTCCTCGACCTCGCCTCCGGCGAGGACCGCCAGGACGCGAGACGGGCTGGGTTCGACGGCCCACTCTTCGCCGGTGTCCGGGTCGACGTCGAAGAACGTCACGGACTCGATCTCGTAGGTTTCGCCATCCGGACGGGTCAGGGTGCAGGCCCAGGACGCCTCGTCCTCGTCCTCGCCCTCGGTGGCGCGGATCGTGATCGTGAGGTCCAGCGAGCGGAACAGCTCGCCGATGCTGGTCGGGGTCTCGGTCATGAGGTGGCACCTCGGGAGCTGGCTGGGTGCGACAACCCTACTCGCTGCCGCCCGTTCGCGTGACCGACAGCGCGCGGTTGCCCTGCCCGGGACACGCCACGCGTGAGCCTGCCGTCTGGGTACGATCCGTGGCGTGAACGACCACGCCTCCGTCTCCTACTGGCTCGAGGCCGCGGGCGACGACCTCACCAGGCGTCCACCGCTCGACGGCTCCATCGACGCGGATGTGGCGATCCTCGGTGCCGGGCTGACCGGGCTCTGGACCGCCTACTACCTCCTCGATCGCGAACCGTCCCTGCGGATCGTGATCGTCGAACGGGAGATCGCGGGGTTCGGGGCATCCGGCCGAAACGGGGCCTGGTGCGCGCCGGACCTCAACATCAGCATCAGCCGGCTGGCCCGGCTCCATGGCGACGACGCGGCACGGCGTATGCAGCAGGCGACCTATGACGCGGTCGACGAGGTGGGCCGCGCCTGCGATGCCGCCGGGATCGACGCGGGCTTCCACAAGGGAGGCGAGATCATCGTCTCGAGGGGCCCCCAGGGCGTCCCGGGCCTCGAGGCGTCGCTTCGCGAGTACGAGCGGTTCGGGTTCGGTGATCGATACCGGCTGGTGGACGCCCCAACGCTGGCGGACCGGATCCGGATCGCGGGCGCGGTCCGGGCGCTCGTGTCCGACGATGCGGCGGTCGTCCATCCGGGCCGTCTGACCCGGGGGCTCGCCCGCGTGGTGGAGCGGATGGGTGCGCGGATCGCGGAGGGCACGGCGGTCACCGGGTACCGGCCGCGGGACGGCTCGGGACGCGCCACGCTGGTCACCGACCGGGGTGACGTTCGCGCCGGGGTTGTCGTCCTTGCGGGCGAGGCCTATCTCGCGGAGCTGTCCCAGGTGCATCGCCAGCTTGTGCCGTTATGGTCGCTCATCGTGCTCACGGAGCCCATCAGCGACGCACAATGGGCCGAGATCGGCTGGGCCAACCGCGAGGTGGTGGCGTCGACACGCCTCTCGATCGACTACCTGTCCCGGACCGAGGACGGCCGGATCCTGTTCGGGGGCCGGGGCGCGCCGTACCGTTTCGGGTCGCCGATCCGGCCCGAGTTCGACCGGCACGATCCAACGCACGAGCGGCTCCGCGCCTTCGTTCGCGAGTGGTTCCCCGCGCTGCGCGACGTGGCGTTCACCCACGCCTGGGGTGGCCCGCTCGGCATGCCGCGAGACTGGCACCCGACGATGGCCTTTGACCCCGCGACCGGGATCGCGACGGCACGTGGCTACGTCGGCCATGGCGTGTCCACGACCAACCTCGCCGGCCGCACCCTGACCGAGCTGATCACCGGCGGGGATGATCCGATCGTCACGCTGCCGGTCGTCAACCACCGCTCGCGGGACTGGGAGATCGAGCCCTTCCGGTACCTGGGGATCCGCTACACGCAGTGGGCGATCGGGCGGCTCGATGAGACGGCGGCCCGCACGGGACGCGCCCCGACCGGGCGCAGCCTGGCCGAGCGACTGGCGGCGAACTAGCTGACCAAGGGCGGCGACGGGTCCGGCGGTCAGGGCGGGTGGTCCCGGATCAGGCCTCGGCGAGCTCCAGGGCGAGCCGGGACTCGGCGCGACGGACCACCGCATCGGCGGATTCGCCCGGCTTCGGGCTGGCCCAGCCGAAGCTGAACCGCAGGCCATCAGAGCCCTTCGGCATGGCGCGCGGGCCGACCTCGCGGACCCGCTCGACGAAGTTGATGGCCGAGATCTCGTCGGTCTCGGTCAGCGCGACGCCGAACCGGGCCGAGCCGATCCGGGAGCAGATGTCGCTGGTCCGCGACGTCCGCCGCAGGCACTGGGCGGCCTCGTGGATGGCCTGGCGGGCCACGTCCCAGCCCCACAGCTCTCCGAGCGCCTGGATGCCACTCACCTCGACGATCACGATCGCGAGGGAGCGGCGGTACCGCGCGGTGCGGGCGACCTCGGCGATGAGGGAGCGCTGCCAGAAGTCGGGGCCCTGGAGCCCGGTCAGCGGATCCTCCCAGCCGGCCGGCTCAGGGATGCCGGTGGTGTCCACGCGTAGGTCCTCCGATCACTGCTGTGCACCGTCCTTGGACCCCCGGGATTTGACGGCGCACCGGGACTAGTTCGAGGCAGATCGTCCGACGTGTTGCGTCGACGCGCCACGGGACCGTCGTATGGGGTCACGCGCCGAACGTACTGGTGACCACCTGGTGGCCGCCCGGCACGGTGCCGGGCGGCACCCTGGACCTACCCGAACAGCGCCTCCACCGAGAGATAGCGCTCGCCGGTGTCGTAGGTGAAGGTGAGGATCCGCGAGCCGTCGGCCACGTCGGGCAGCAGCTGCGCCACCGCGGCCAGCGAGGCGCCGGACGATACGCCGATCAGGAGGCCCTCCTCGCGCGCGGCCCGGCGGGCGTACTCGAACGCGTCCACCGGATCCACGAGGAGGATGCCGTCGAGCAGCTCGGTCCGCATCACGCCCGGGATGAAGCCCGCCCCGATCCCCTGGATGGCATGGGGCGCCGGTGTGCCGCCGGAGAGGACGGGCGACAGGGTCGGTTCCACGGCGAACACCTTGAGGTTCGGCCAGCGGGGCTTGAGCACCTCGGCAACGCCGGTGATGTGGCCGCCGGTCCCAACGCCGGTGACGATGTAGTCCAGCCCGTCCGGGAAGTCCCGGGCGATCTCCTCGGCGGTCGTCCGCCGGTGGGCGTCCGTGTTGGCCGGGTTGTCGAACTGCATCGGGATCCAGCTGCCCGGCGTCTGCTCGGCGATCTCACGGGCCCGGGCGATGGCGCCCTTCATGCCCAGCTCGCGCGGCGTCAGGTCGAGCTCGGCTCCGTACAGCTGCATCAGCTTGCGGCGCTCGATCGACATCGACTCCGGCATCACCAGGATCAGCCGGTAGCCCTTGACCGCGGCCACGAGCGCGAGCCCGATGCCCGTGTTGCCCGAGGTTGGCTCGACGATCACCGAGCCCGCCTTGAGCAGGCCGCGGGCCTCGGCGTCCTCGATCATCGAGAGGCCGATGCGGTCCTTGATGCTGCCGCCGGGGTTCTGCCGCTCGAGCTTGGCCCAGACCGAGACGCGACGGTCGTAGAGGCGGTTGATCCGGACATGCGGCGTGTTGCCGATGGCCTCGAGCATGGAGTTGAGAGGCATGGTGCTTCCTTTCAGATCACGAAGTCGATGGGATCGGCAACCTCGGCCGTCGTCCGGACCCGGACCTGGCTCTGGTGGTAGACGAGGGAGTTGGCGGGCACGGAATGGGTGAGCCAGACGTTGCCGCCGATGATCGAGTCGGCGCCGACGATGGTGTCGCCGCCCAGGACAGTGGCGTTGGCGTAGATCACGACACGATCCTCGATGGTGGGGTGGCGCTTGGTGCCCGATGCCTGCTTGCTGACCGAAAGGGCGCCGAGGGTCACGCCCTGGTAGAGCTTGACGGTGTCGCCGATGACCGCCGTCTCGCCGATGACGAGTCCGGTGCCGTGGTCGATGCAGCAGCTCCGTCCGATCCGGGCGGCGGGGTGGATATCGGCACCGGTCCGGCTGTGGGCGATTTCGGCGATCATCCGCGGCACCAGCGGAATGCCGCGGAGGTGGAGCGCGTGGGCGATCCGGTGGTAGGCGAGGGCGAGAAACCCCGGGTAGGCCAGGACGACCTCGGCGGTGCCATGGGCGGCCGGGTCGCCGGCCTCGATCGCCTCGGCGTCGAGGGTCAGCTGCTCGTGGATCTCGGGCAGGGCCGCGTGGAAGCCGCCGGCGAGCCGCTCCGGTGTGTCCGGCAGCTTGTCGCGCAGCGGCGCCAGCACGGGCACGAGCGCCAGGCACCGGGCCTCGAGCTCGGCGTGGATCCCGGCCGGGGTCCGCGGGGCGTCACGGCCGTCAGGAAAGAGCAGGCGGACGACCCCGTCTGTGAACGTGGCGACGAGCTCACGCTCGGGGAGCCTGCGGAACATGGCCGCCTCGTCCTCGGCGATGTGGGCGGCGAGCGTGGCCAGGTCGGCTGGATGGGCCTCGACGTGGGAAGCGGGATGGGTCGAGCGACGTGATGACATGGATGACACCGGGATTCGGGGGGATGGGGCGGGATCGCGCAACCGCGGGACGGCGTTCACTGGCCAGACAAGGCCGAGTGCGGGTCGGGACCGGGGGCAGACTCAGGGCCGGAGGTCGGCCGGGAGCGGGCGACGAGCGGCGCGCAGGACAGGCGGCGTCAGCGCCGCCGAGGACACGCGCAGGAGAGCCGATAGGACGCCACGTCGCAAGGGTGCCGCCCACCTTGCATTCCGTCAACTCCCGGTGTGTCCGGTGTCGTAGGTCAGCGAATTCTGTCCGAGCCAAGCGGACAGCGACCTTGTCACCCTCAATCCCAATGGAGACGAGGGAGACGATCCCCTTGGATGTCCGGTCGACCAGGTCGCGTTAGGATGGCTGCGATGACCGAACGCGATCAATCCGTGTCCCCGGTTGACCTTCGAGCGGGTCTGGTCGAGGTGCTGCTCAGCGCTCGGGCCGCGGAGCGTGAGATCCTCGGTGCCCTGGAGCCGATCGATCGGGATGCCCCAGCCGCTGACGGCGGCTGGTCGGCGAAGGATGTCCAGGCACACCTCGCGGCGTGGCGTCGTCACCAGGCGGAGCGGCTGGCCGCGCTGCGGGCTGGGCGCGCTCGCCCGGACCTGCCTGGGAGCGAGACGGACGCCACCAACGCGGCGATCCACGCGGAACGGGCTGACTGGGCGTGGGAGCGGGTCGTCGCCGATGCCGATTCGGCGACCGACCTGCTGATCGCCGAGATCCGGGCGGCCGACGACGCGACCATCGCGCAGGACCGCGTCGTGGGAGCGACCCTCGGCAACGGCCCGGAGCACGACCTGGCTGACCTGCCGCCGGTTGCGGCCCGCGTGCACCGGTCCGACCGCGTCGCCGAGCTCGCGGTGGTCGTGGAATTGTCCGTCTCTCGAGGTCGGTGGCCGTCGCGGTCCGCCGCCTTCGCCCGGTACAACCTCGCCTGCTACCACGCGCTCGAGGGCCGCCTCGAAGCGGCGCGGGAGCTGTTGCGCCTCGCCCTGCCGGGTGAGCCGGAGCTGCAGGAGCTGGCACCCGTCGACGACGACCTCGTCGCGCTTCGCGCGGAGATCCCGTCGCTCACCACCGGCTGAGGGCGCCTGGTCAGGCCGTGGCAGCCATCCGCGTGGCGGTCCGGCGCGCGAGGGCCATGAGCGAGAGCATCGGGTTGACGCCGCTGGCCGATGGCATGGCCGACGAGTCGGTCACCCACAGGCCGGGGACCCCGTGGACCTGGCCGTCCGGATCCGCGACGCTCGTCCGGGGGTCGTGCCCGATCCGGCACGAGGCCATCTGGTGGGCCGTGAACAGCAGCACGCGGTTGGAGATGACCGGCCGCGCCTTGAGAGCCTCGAGGTACGGCTCGAATGCCTCGCCACGCCGCCATTCCAGCGGCGGGGTCACCAGCGGCACGACGCGCTCCGCCCCCGCCGCCCGCTGGAGCCTCGCCAGCTCGAGAGCGGCCAGCCGCAGCATGGCTCGATCCGCAGGATCCGGCGCATAGCGGACGGTCACGCTGCCGTCGCGCTCGGCGTCGACCCGGCCGACGGTCCGGTCGCGCACGATCGCGAGGAACGCCGCGATCCCGTCCGACCGGGTCATCATCTCGTGGTGGCTGGCACTGTTCCACCATGGGAACCCGGTGGCGATGAGCCCGGGGTGGGTCGGGGCCGCCTCGATCCGGAACCCGTACGCGCCGTCGACGTGCGCGAAGGCGTCGCTCATCACGCTCTGCGGGACCCCGGACCAGGGAGACATCGACGCTTCGTGGATCCCGGCCACCGCGGTCACCGGGTGGATATGCAGCGAGCGACCCGCCACGCCACTGGCGATGCCGGAGCGCTGGAGGACGGCGGGGGAGAGGATCGAGCCGCCCGCCAGGGCGACCATCGGGGCTCGCACGGTGATCTCGCCGCCCGGCACCCGGGCGACCACGCCCGCGGCCCGCCCGGCCTC
Source organism: uncultured Chloroflexia bacterium (assembly GCA_963716025.1). Lineage (GTDB taxonomy): Bacteria > Chloroflexota > Limnocylindria > Limnocylindrales > CSP1-4 > CAIXZV01. The sequence goes on along the minus strand of CAVQSY010000019.1, from coordinate 21,180 downwards.
GATCACGACGCGCAGGACCTCGGTGCGATCGAGCAGCTCGGCGCCGCGCGCCGACGCGTCCGCCAGTGAGCGTCGCAGCACCGATTGCTTGGCGCCCCGGCGGCAGCCGACCGCACACGGCCCGCAGTCGCCGCAGCCGCGCACGTTGCGGGGGATCGTCTGCCACGGGAGCCCCAGGGCGTCAAGGCCCGCTGCGAGGCGGCCGTTGGGGCCGTTGTGGGGGCTCTCGTCCGAGTTGACGTGGATGTCCGCCTCGATGGCGGCGAAGTGCTGGTCGAGATCGTCGCCGACGCCCGCGGCGCGCCACTCCTCGCGGACCGCCGGCGGCGGCCGGAGGGAGGACGCCCAGTTGATGACCGACCCGCCGCCGACCGCCGACGCTGCCCGGATGGAGATCCACCGATCGTGGGTCGCCGCCAGCCCGCGGTCGAGGAACAGGGAGCCGAGACCGTCGAGCTCGGGGCCTCCGAAGCCTTCCTCGCTGACCATGGCGGCGCGCTCGAGCACGAGCACCCTCCGCCCGGCGGCCGAGAGCACCTGCGCGACGACGCCACCACCCGGTCCAGACCCGATCACCACGACATCGGCATCGAGGGCCTCGCCGGCGCGCGGCGTGCGGACCCGGACCGCGCTGATGTCGGGCGCGTCCGGCACGGGGGCGATGAACCCGGTCGCCGCGCGCCATGGGCTGTCCTCGATCCCGTAGGCGAGGAGCAGCGACAGCCGCTTGAGGTCCTGGAATGCCGTCCGCTTGAGCGCGATGGGACTCGTGGCCAGGCGCCGCATGTACGCCTCGCGTGTCTCCTGATCGAGCTCAGGGAAGGCGTGCAGGCCGCCGACCGCCCCGCCGAGCGCCAGCGTGCCGAGCGGGTTGCCAAGGGCGGAGAGCAGGAGGTCGAGCTGGCGCCGGAGGGCGGGCCGGTCAAGCGCATCGACCTCGGCGAGGAGCCGGTGGTGCACGCCCATGTCGCTGGCCGATGGCAGGCTCCCCGCTGCGGGCACGAACGTGTCGACGATGGCAGCCAGGGTCCGGTCGGCAGTGGTCATGGTCGCGAGCGTAACGTCCCCGGGAGCCCGTCGCGGGCCGTCATCGCAGGCCACGCGGAGGATCCCCGCCCAGTTTCGCTGGGCGGCCCAACGGTCGCCCCCAAGCGACGGATCCGCCGGCCAGCGACGCGAATCGCCGCTGACGCCCCGACAGGCCCCACGATTGACCCGCCAGCCGAGCGGTTTGTTCGCCACGGCCGACCGTTGACCCGCCCAGCGCCGGGCGGCCCGACGAGCGCCGGGCGGCCCACGAGCGCCGGGCGGCCCACGAGCGCCGGGCGACCCGCCCAGCGGCGCCCTCCATGCCGCTGCCTCTCCGGTACCGCCGGGATCGTCTTGCGGCTGAGCCGTATGCTCCGGGCATATGAATGTCTCACGCTCCAGGTCCACGGCGGCCTCGAATGCTGCGGCGGATCCCAACGAGGAGCCGGCGACCCCGGTTGGTGCCGGCGATCATCCCGTACCGGCGCCCACTCCGACCCTGGGGATCGCATCCGGGCGGGACGCGCACGGCGCGCCGATCCACCGGGGCTGGGCCCAGGTCGGCTCGCACCACCGATGGATGGAGCCATTCGTCCTCGCGCTGCTGGCCAATGGCCTGGCCCATGGGTACGGCATCGTCGGCGAGCTCGCGGGCCTCGGGATCACGAACGGCGCCGTCGACGTCGGCCAGGTCTACCGGACGCTGCGGGACCTCGAGAAGGTCGGCCAGGTCCGCTCCTCGTGGGCCACGGGCACGGGACCCGCCCGGCGCGACTACGAGCTGACCGATGCCGGCTGGGCGGCGCTCGACGAGTGGGCCGCGGTCATGAAGGAGCGCGGCCGCCTCGTCGCCGAGTTCGACGCGCTCTACCTCCAGTGGGTCGCGGTGCCGAGGCCGACCATCACCGGCTGACCGGTCACCGCCCGCGGGTCGAGGCGATCCCCCGAGACGCGTCGGCGTTCGCATCCGGCGACGCCGGGCCGCCCTCGACGCCCGCGCGGCGCCCGCCCGGGACCGCCGCCGCCGGGACCCACCGCGACCGGCCCGGGCCCCTTGTCCCGCTCGATCATGACGGATGGCCCACATCTTATATATGCCAAGAACATATAGATATACGTGACAGATACCTAGCCACACGGCGAGGAGCCACGTGTTCGACCCAGCCACCGAGATCGACCTCATCCAGATCGGCCTCATCCGGGCGCTCGCCGGGACTCACCGGCTGCGGATCGTGCACCTCCTGGGCGAGCGGCCAATGGAGGTTCGGGAGTTGGCGCACGCCCTGGATCTGCCGCAGGCCACCGTCTCCCAGAACCTCGCCGCGATGCGGTCGGCCGGACTGGTGGACGCAACCCGCGACGGGCGTGCCGTCTGCTACCGCCTCGCGGACCCGGAGATCCTCGCCGCCTGCGACCTGATGCGCAGCGTGATCGTCCGGCGCCTTTCTGCCCTGGGCAGCCTCGCCGCGGCGGCGACGGACCCGGACTCCATTCCGACAGCCACGCAGGGGACCAACCGATGAGCGACGCGCCTCTCAATATCGTGCTGTTCTCCGGGACGGCCGACAAGCTGCACGCCGCAGCTACCCTCGCCGCCGGCGCCGCGGCCATGGACCGACCGGTGAACATCCTGCTCCAGTACTGGGCGCTCGATGCGTTCCGGATGGAGCGCCTCGAGGAGAGCCACGGCCTTGCCTGGGACTCCACCGCAGACGGTGCGAGCCGCCCGGTGAAGGGCACCAAGGCGATTCCCTGGCTGGACACCTTCCGGATGGCCAAGGAGCTCGGGTCCCTCTCGATCCTCGCGTGCTCGGGCTCGCTCGACACGCTGGGCATCGACGTCACAGCCCTCGATCCGCTCGTGGACGCGTCGGGCGGGATCGCCACCTTCCTCCTGGCCGCCGATGACGGCCAGATCGTCTTCATCTAGCCGCCAGCGCAAGGCCACCAACTCGCTCGCCCACTAGGAGGAACCACGCACCATGACTGCAACCGTCGCCGAGCTCCAGACCATCGCCGCTGCCACCGTGGTCGACGCCCGCGGGTCCGCCTGCCCGGGGCCGCTCCTCGAGGCCAAGAAGAGCATGGGCAAGGTCGCGGTCGGCTCCGTGATCGAGATCTGGTCCACCGACCCCGGCACCAAGAACGACATCAGCGCCTGGTCCGCCAAGGTGGGCCATGACTACATGGGCGTGCTCGAGGCCGAAGGCTACGACCGGGTGTTCGTCACCCGCGGCAAGTAAGGACCTCCTTGCTCATGTCGCCGCGACGGGCCTCCTCGGGGAACGTCGCGGCGGCACCCTCCCGCGCAGGAGCCATGCGTCGATGACCGCACCCGTCGCAACGGAGCCGCGGACCCCCGGAGGCACGTTCGTCCCCCGGATCCTCGTGTTCTCCACCAACAACATCAGCGATCCCGGCATCGACCTCGCCGGCAGCTCGCACATGCACTACTCGCCCGGGGTCAACGTGATCGGCCTCCCGTGCACGAGTGGCATCCGCCCGTCCTGGATCCTGCACGCGCTGGAGTCCGGCTTCGACGGTGTGTTCGTCGCCTCCGACGGCGATGAGTGCGCGTATCTCGACGACTGCGCGAAGCGCTCGAGCAAGATCATGGCCGACGCCCAGCGGGGGCTCAAGGAGCGCGGCATCGATGGCAATCGCCTGCGCATGGCGGCCATCTGCTCGGTCTGCTCCGAGCCATTCACGAAGCACATGGTGACCTTCGCGACCGCCCTGGTCGCGCTCGGTCCCGTCAAGGCCGCGGGGTGACCGCCATGATCGATACCTGCGCCACCCGAGACGAGGCCCCGGCCGCGCTCGACTACGACGTCCTCGTGATCGGCAGCGGGCATCGGCGGCATGGAGTCGTCGCTCAAGCTCGGCGACATGGGCTACAAGGTCCTGCTGGTCGAGAAGGAGGCGAGCGTCGGCGGCCAGATGATCCTGCTCTCGAAGGTCTTCCCGACCCTGGACTGCGCGTCCTGCATCTCGACGCCCAAGATGTCGTCGACGATCCACCACCCGAACATCACCACGATGACCTACAGCGAGGTGGACCGGATCCGGTCCGCGGCCGACGGCACGTTCCCGCCAAGGTGACCCGACAGGCACGGTTCGTCGACTGGACGGCTGCACCGGCTGCCAGAAGCTGCGAGACGGCGTGCACGGTCGCGGTGCCCGACCAGTTCAACGCCGACCTGGTCGCCCGCCGCGCCGCCTACATCGCCTTCCCCCAGGCCGTGCCCAAGAAGGCGGTCCTCGACCGCGAGGGCACCTCGCCGTGCTCGTTCGCCTGCCCGGCCGGGATCAAGGCCCACGGCTACGTGTCGCTGGTGCGAAGCGGCCAGGACGAGGAGGCCTTCCAGCTGGTGCTGGACGCAACCCCGCTGGTGGGCACCCTCGGCCGCGCCTGCTACGCCCCGTGCGAGAGCGAGTGCACCCGCGGCAAGCTCGAGGGCACGGTGCCCGATCCGGAGGCTCAAGCGCTTCGCCGCCGACGCCCACGACGCATCCGGGCAGCGATCCCGGCATCGAGCTGACCCGAGCCCAACGGCAAGCGGGTCGCCATCGTCGGCTCCGGGCCCACCGGCCTGACCGCCGCCTGGCAGCTCGCCGCGCTGGGCTACGGCGTCAAGATCTTCGAGAGCGGCGCCGGTCGCCGGCGGCTTCCTGCGCCAGCGGCATCCCGGCCTACCGGCTCCCGCACGACGGTCGTCGACGCCGACATCGAGAACCTCACCTCGCTCGGCGTCGAGATCGCGACCAGCACCGCCGGTCAGCCGACCCCGCCGCCCTGAAGGACGACGGCTACGACGCCGTCATCGTCGCCACCGGCACCCACGGTCGCCACCCGGATGGACGTCCCGGGCGAGGACCGCCTGGGCGCGGTCAGCGGGCTCGACTTCCTGCGCCAGGTCAACCTCGGCGAGCCGACCTCGACCTCACCGGCAAGCGGGTCGTCGTGGTCGGTGGCGGCAACGTCGCGATGGACGCGGCCCGCGTGGCGCCGGCGCCTCGGCGCCGCCAGCGTGCACGGTCGCCTACCGCCGCACCCGCGACGAGATGCCGGCGCACCACGTCGAGAGTCGGCGACGCCGAGAAGGAGGGCGGCAGTTTCGAGCTGCTCGTCGCCCCGGCCGAGGTGCGTGGCAACGGCGACGGGCGCGGTCAGCGGGGCTCCGCTGCAGCGGATGCGGCTCGGCGCCCCGGACGCATCCGGGCGACGCAGTCCGCGGAGCCCGTCCCCGGCTGCGCGGTGACCATCTGACGCGACATGGTCATCGCCACCATCGGGATGAAGCCCGACACGAGCCGCGTTCGCGGCGCTGGTCGCGGTGCGACCAGCGGGCCGCCTCGCCGTCGACCCGAGCCACTGCCAGACCGCGGTCCGAGCACTGTTCGCCGCCGGCGACGTGATCACGGGCCCACCGACATCACCCGCGCGATCGGCGAGGGCCGGCGGCGTCGCCCACAGATCGACGCGTGGCTCATCCGGCCGTGCCTTCGACGGCTGGGACACCCGACTCCCGGTGGTGGACACAGGCAGGCCGTCCTGGCGCGGCAGAAGGCCTTGCGGTCACGGCACCCGATCGCCCGACGGCTGGACCTCCGTCGCGCCCGGCCGACTTCCACGAGATCGAGGCTCCGCTCACCGACGACGGAGGCCCGGCCGGTCGTCCGGCCGGTGCATCGACTGCGCGCGTCTGCTCCGAGTGCCGCGAGTGCGTGAGCGCCTGCCCCGTCGACGGGTGCATCGACCTGCGCGCCAGCGCGACGAGGAGCTCGAGGTCAGGGTGGGGGCCGTCGTCGTCTCGACCGGGCTCAAGCTCTTCGCCGCCGACCTCAAGCCCGAGTACGGGTTCGGCATCTACCGAACGTCATCACCGGCATGCAGATGGACCGCCTGCTGGCGCCCACCCGGCCGTTCAACACCGTCCTGCGCCCCGGCGGACGGCAAGGTCCCCGAGCGGATCGCCTACATCTCTTGCACCGGCTCGCGCGACGAGACGGTCGGCAACCCGCTGTGCTCGCAGGTTCTGCTGCATGTACTCGATCAAGCAGAACCAGCTGATCATGGGTGCGCTGCCGCTGGCCGACGTGACCGTCCACTACATGGACATCCGGGCCCCGGGCAAGCGCTACGACGAGTTCTACGAGCAGGCCGAAGGCGATGGGCGCGCACCTACATCAAGGGCCGCGTCGCCGACGTGACCGAGACCGAGGACGGCAACCTGATCCTCACGCTACGAGGACATCGAGAACGGCGGCGCCATCACCAAGGCCGAGTACGACCTGGTCGTCCTCGCGGTCGGTGTCCAGCCGAACCGGGACGTCGAGCAGCTGTTCAACGTCGGCGAGCTCGCGCTCGACGAGTGGCAGCTACGTGGCCGAGCCGGAGGAGGACGTCGACCCGGGCCAGACCAGCATCCCGGGCGTCTACGTGGCGGGAGCCGCGTCCGGCGCCAAGGACATCGCGGACTCCATCCTGCACGCGGGCGCGGCGGCCGCCCAGGTGGCCGCGCACCTCGAGCAATCCCAGGTCGCTGCCGCAGATCGAGCTGGTGCCGGCATGAGCGAGCAGCAGGTCCCGATCGACGCTCGGCCCATCGGCCCGCCCCAGAGGGCGAGCCCGACCGGCAGGCGAATCGGCGTCTACGTCTGCCACTGCGGCGGCAACATCTCCGACTACGTCGACGTGGACAAGGTCATCGACGACATCCGGGACGACGGCGACGTCGTCGTCTCGCGGACCGCGATGTTCGCCTGCTCCGACGCCACCCAGCAGGACATCGACGGCGGACATCGAGGCCAACGGGCCTCGACGGCCTGGTCGTGGCGTCCTGCTCGCCCAAGCTCCACACCTACACCTTCCGGGGCGTCGCGTCACGCGCGGGCCTCAATCCCTACGAGTACACGCAGGTCAACATCCGCGAGCAGTGCTCGTGGGTCGCACACCGACGACCCCGAGCGGGGCGACTGCGAAGGCGACGGCGCTGGTCAAGGCCGGCATCGGACGCACCCGGCAACACGGTTCCGCTGGAACCGCTCGTCGGTCGAGACCATTCCGCACACGCTCGTCGTCGGCGGCGGGATCGCGGGCCTGCGCGCCGCCATCGGCCTCGCGGACATCGGCCTCAAGGTGACCCTGGTCGAGCGCGAGCTGGAGCTGGGTGGCTGGGTGCGCGGCTTCGGCCCGATGTTCCCCCACGATCGGAAGGGCTCGTGAGCTGGTCGAGGACCTCGTCGCCGAGGTCCGGCGACGGCCCGCGATCACCGTGCTGCACCGGTGCCGAGATGGTCGGCAAGGCCGGCAGCTTCGGCAACTACCGGGTCACCCTCCGCATCGGCGAGGAAGGCTCGGGCACCATCGAGGTGGCGGTCGGGTCGATCGTGGTCGCGACCGGCTTCGACGAGTACCGCGCCCGACGAGGGTGAGCTCGGCTACGGCATCGATGGGGTCGTGACCCTGTCCGAGTTCAAGAAGATGGTCGATGGCGCGAGCGGCAAGGCGCTCACCTGGCACGGCCGCCCTGTGCGGAGCCTTGCCTACGTGTACTGCGTGGGCAGTCGCAGCACGGCGGGCTGTGCCAACGAGTACTGCTCGCGGTTCTGCTGTGCGGCGACCGTGCAGACGGCCGTCGAGGTCTCGGGACTCGACCCGTCCATCCGCCAGTTCCACCTCTACCGGGACATGCGGACGTACGGCAAGTTCGAGCCGCTGTACACCGAGGCTCGTGACCGCGGCTCGGTGTTCCTCAAGTTCGACAACGACGAGCCCCCGGCGGTGGCCGCCGGGCCTGACGGCCGGCTGACCGTCACGGTCCGGGACGTGCTCACCGAACGGACGGAGCTCGCGCTCCCCGTGGACCTCGTGGTTCTGGTCGCGGGCATGGTCCCGCGCGAGAACCAGCGGCCTCGTGGACATCCTCAAGCTGCCCGCGGGCGGGGACGGGTTCTTCAACGAGATCCATCCCAAGCTCCGTCCCGTGGAGACGGTGGTGGACGGCGTGCTCATCGCCGGCGCCTGCCAGGGTCCCAAGACCTCCGCCGAGTCGGTGACCTCCGGCCTCGCCGCGGTGACCCAGAGCGCGGCGGTCCTCAAGAAGGGGTACACCGAGCTCGACCCGCTGGTCGCCATCGTGGTGCCCGAGGCCTGCACGGCGTGCGGCGACTGCCTGACCGCCTGTCCCTACGACGCGATCTCGATGGCCGAGGAGGGCGACCGGCACTTCGCGGCGATCAGCCCGACCGGGTGCAAGGGTTGCGGCGGCTGCGTGCCGATCTGTCCCGAGAACGCGATCGACCTGCTCGGGTACACCGATGCCGAGGTCACGTCGATGATCGAAGCCCTCGTGGAGGTGCCCGTCTGATGCCTGTCACCCATCGGGATCCCCGCGAGGTGATCCGGGAGGAGCCCGTCATGCGCCCGCGGATCCTCGCCGCGCTCGCCGGGGGTCCGCTCACCGTGCCCCAGATCGCCGAGGCGATCAGCGCTCCCGCGCACGAGACCGTGTTCTGGGTGATGGGCATGCGCCGCTACGGCTGGCTCGCCGAGATCAAGGGCTCCGACGACGACGGCTACTTCCTCTACGAGCCCACCGGGCGGGACCACTGATGACCGCGACCACCGTTCCGGCCGGCACCACGCCGGCCGCATCCACCGCCGTTCGCCTGGATCTCGGGCTGTACCCGGAGATCCAGCGCTACGGCGCCACCGACATCAGCGCCTGCTTCTCGTGCGGGACCTGCTCCGCGACCTGCCCGATGGCCCAGACCGACGGCACGTTCCCGAGGCGGATCATCCGCTACGCGCAACTGGGCATGAAGGATGCGCTCCTGGGCTCCAAGGAGCTCTGGGCGTGCTACCAGTGCGGTGAGTGCGCCGAGACCTGCCCCACGCAGGCGGACCCGTCCGAGTTCATGGCCGCCACCCGCCGCTACGCCATCGCCAGCTACGACCGGACCCGGCTGGCCGCCACGATGTACACGCGGCCCGTTCTGGCCACCGTGGTCGCCGTCCTGCTCGCGGCGTTCTTCGCCGCGTTCATGCTCGCGGCACGCGGGCCGATGGACGAGAGCACGCTCGCGATCTTCGAGTGGATCCCGTCCGAGCTGATCCACGATCTGGGCATCGTGCTGATGGTGATCGTCGTCCTGGCGGGGTTGCTGGGCATCGGGTCCATGGCCCGCGGCATCGCCAGGCGGGAGGGGGAGAGCCCGCGCACCGTGCTGGGCTCGCGTGCCGCGCTCGCCCGCACCTGGCGCGCGCTGTGGTCCTCGATCGCACGCGAGTCGCTCGCGCAGGTGCGCTTCCGCGACGAGTGCGAAGCCGACGCCGTTGCAATGGCGGTGCCCTGGTACCGACGCCGGTGGCTGGTCCACGCGCTGGTCGTCTGGGGCTTCCTGGGCCTGCTGGCGGCCACCGGCCTCGACTACGGCCTTGCGCTGCTCGGCATCAAGGAGACGGGCGCCCCGGTGCCGATCTGGTATCCCGTCCGCCTCCTGGGCACCGTCGCCGGCGCCGCGCTGGTGTACGGCGCCTCCGTCCTGATCATCGACCGGTACCGCGCCGCCAGCCGCAGCGTCCGGAGCTCCACCACCGCCGACTGGCTGCTGCTCGCGCTGCTGTGGATCACCGCCGTGACCGGCTTCGCGATCGAGCTTGCGCTGTACCTGCCGGGCGCGCCGGTCTGGGGCTACTGGCTGTTCCTGGTCCACGTCGCCGTCGCGATGGAGCTCGTGCTCCTCGCCCCGTTCATGAAGCTTGCCCACGCGGTCTACCGGCCCGTGGCCCTGTTCTTCGTCGCCCTGTCGCGCCAGCCCAAGGAAGGAGCCAAGGCATGACCTCGCAGACTCTCCCCAAGGCGGCCCACGAGCACCACGAGCGCCTGCTCGAGCGCGTGAACCGCATCCCCGACATGGCCGACGCCCTGCTCGTCGCCAAGCCCGATGCCGCCCTGGCGGGCATCGCAGACACCCGCGGGTTCTTCAGTGGCACGCTCCTGCCGCACATGGAGGCCGCGGAGCGGGCGCTGTACCCGGAGCTGGAGCGGATGTTCCAGAACCGGCACTCGATGGCGCCCATGCGGCGCGAGCACGCTCGCATCCGAGAGCTCGTCGCGGAGTTTGGGACACTCGTGGACAAGGACGCCGGCGCGGTGACGCTCGGACGCACGCTCGCCCTGCGGCGCGTGCTGTTCCAGCTCTACGCGCTGCTCAAGGTGCACATCGCCGAGGAGGAGGCGTACCTGCGGATCGTGGAGCACGGCGTGTCCGATGACATCGCTGAGGCGGTCACGGCCGCCCTCGCGCACCCCGTTGCGGGAGCATAGGCCTGACCTCACCCCGTCGCCGGGGCGCAGGGGCTAGGATGCCGGTGTGACCGACGTCAACCCGCATCCCGGCTCCGGCCTGGTGTCGCTGCGCGCGACCAGCGAGGCCCACCATGCGCTGCTCATGCCGCACGTGGACCGGCTGCTCACGCTGGCCGAGATGGTGGGTCGCGTCGAGTGCAAGGCGTTGCACGCGCTGTACAACGACGAGTACGGGTTCGTCGCCGGCCAGCTGATCCCGCACATCGATGCTGTCGAGACGAACCTCTACGATCGCCTCGAGGCGATCATGGGCCCGCGGCACACCATGGCCCCGATGCGCGAGGAGCACCAGATCGTCCGCTCGCTGATCGCGGAGCTGGGGACGTACCAGGTGCACGAGGACCACTGCACCTGGAACGAGATGGAGGGCCTCGAGCTCCGGCGGGCGCTGTACCGGCTGCATGCCCTGCTGAAGGTCCATCTCGCCGAGGAGGAGCAGTACCTCGCGGTGCTGGACCGCAATCTCACGGACGCCGAGAAGGACCAGATGGCGCGGCGTCTCGACCATCCGGTCCTCCCGCCCGCCCAGGCCTGAACGGGCCGCTGCTCGGCGCTCCCCGGCGGCGCTCCGCCCGGCGGCGCTCCCCGGCGGCGCTCCGGGGGATCGACGGCTCGCTCCGCCCGGCGGACCAACGGTCCGCTCCGGGGGATAGACGCGCCGCTGGGCGACTCGTTCGTTGGCGGGGGTGGCCGTGGAGCTGACGAATGCGCCGCTGGCCGGTCGGTTCGTCGGGCCCGGCGAACGGTTGACCCGCTGCGCGCGCGGACGCTGGCCAGCAGTTGACCCGCTGGGCGCGCGGACGCCGGCCATCGCCTGGCCTACCACGTCCACCCACGCACGGGCGCAGCCCGTGCTGGATCGCGCCCGGCGCCGCCGCCGGCTGATTCGCGGTATCGTTTCCTTGTTGCGCAAGCGCGCAAGCGCCAGCCCCGCATGTGCCAGCCCCGCATGCGCCAGCCCTGCACGCGCGCCTGAGTCAAGCGTCACGCTCGAGTCGAGGAATCCAATGGCCCGCTACCGCGTCCTCGCCTGGCGCGACATTCCCACCCAGGTCCAGGTCGCCGACGATGCCGGCGAGAAGATCAACCGGGTGATGCCCAAGTGGTTCATGCAGGAGGTGAGCCGGATCACGATGCGCGAGGGCCTCGCCGGCACCGATGACTACCTCGAGGCGTTCGCCTGGTCCGAGTGGGTGGAACGGCCAGGTGACGCCGACGCGGTGGCCGATGCCGTGATCTCGGAGCTCGCGGCCCGGCACGGCCGGCGACCCGACGGGCACACCCTGCGCGAGGTCTGAACGACCCGGCGTACGATCCACCAGTCCATCGCCACACGAGGACCCAGCCCATGATTGCCGACGCCCCCCGCAAGCTCCTTGTCGCCCAGGTGGCGAGCGAGCTGTCCGCCCACCAGACCTACATGGGCATCTCGCTGCACTTTGCCCGCGAGAGCCTGGGTGGCTGGGCCAAGTTCTTCCACGACCAGGGCACCGAGGAGGCCGAGCACGCCTCGAAGATCATCGGCTTCCTCATCGACAACGAGGTGGAGTTCCCGCTGCCGCAGGTGGGCGGCGCGCCGACCAGCTACCCCAGCGCCCGGGCGGCCGTCGAGGTTGCCCAGGCGAGCGAGCGGAAGGTCACGACCCAGTTCGAGGCGATCGCCAATGCCGCCCGCGACGCCGGCGACAACCGGACCTTGCAGTTCCTGGGCTGGTTCATCGAGGAGCAGGTGGAGGAGGAGCGCACGATGGCGGCGCTGCTCGACCTGGTTGACAGCGGGATCAACCTGTTCGAGGCCCAGAAGCACCTCGGGGACCTCTCGGGGTAGCGTTCCCGCACCCTAGGGGTCGGGCCCGGGTGCCCGCCTCCGGGGCCCCGGTGCCCGCCTCCGGGGCCCCGGTGCCCGCCTCCGGGGCCCCGGGTGCCCGCCTCCGGGCGCGGGTGCCCGCCTCCGGCCAGATCCGCCGTCGCCGGTCAGGCCCGGTGTCCGGGCAGTCGGCCCTGCGCCGCCGCCACCAGCTGTGCGTAGTGCGACGCCTCGTGCCGGGCGAAGTAGGCAGCCTGCGAGAGGACGGTGACGCGTCCCCACTCGGGGTGCTGCCCGGCTCGCGCCCAGCCGGCGTCGGGGAGCCCCGCCAGGCGGCCCACCGTCTCGTGTCGCAGGTCGCCGATCCGGGAGGCGATCGCCGTGGCGGCCAGTCCCGTTTCGGCGGAGCCCTCGTCGGACGCCGGCGTCTCAGCCCACACGGCAGCCGCTGCCAGGTTGGGCTCGTCCTCGTCGATGAGACGCGAGATCCGCGCTGCGAGCAGCTCCTCGGCGTAGAGCAGGTGCTCCAGGGCCTGGCGGGCGGACCATTCGCCAGCGGCTGGCTGCCGCCCGAGTGACTCGTCGCTGTGCGCGTCGAGGGCGAGCGCAATGCGGCGTGGCCCCGCGGCGAGCGCGGCCAGGATCGCGCCCGAGTCGGCCGGTTCCAGGTACCAGACCGGGAGCTCCTCGTGGAACGAGAGGGCAGGCGCCTCGCACGCCGGGCACGCCTGCGGTACGTCGTCGCCGAGGAACGCCTCGCCGCAGACACGGCAGACGCGTGTCCGGGGCGCCTCCGCGAGCGAGATCGTGCGCCCGGCCCGGATCGCGGAGGGGAGCGGTCGGAGGGCGTCCGCGATGGTTGCCGGGAGCGTGCCTCCGAGCTGCTCGACGAGCGCCTCGAGGGCGTCGGCCACCGCCATGGCACCCGAAGGCGCTTCCGGCTCCGCGAACCGGATGAGCTCCCGCGCAAGCGAGGCCCGCAGCAGCTTGGCGCCGTTGTAGGCGCCTTCCCGCTCAGTCCTCGGGCGACCGTCGCAAGTCGTCCGATGCGGGTCAATCGTTCGTCCATGCCAGCTCTCCCGGTGTATCCCTGCCAGGGCGCCATGTCAGTCGACGGAGAAATCGAGCACCATGCGGTGGTGGTAGGTATCGCCCCGACCGACCGTCGCCGACGGGAAATGGGCGTTCCGTGGTGAGTCGGGGAACTTCTGCGTCTCGAGCGTGAACCCCCCGTACTGGCGGTAGCGAGCGCCGCTCTTGCCCGCGACCCGGTCGTCAGATACCCGCCGCTGTACATCTGCAGACCGGGCTCGGTGCTTCGCAGCCGGAGCGTGCGGCCCGAACCCCGGTCGTGGACCTCGGCTGCCTCGACCAGGCCATCGGCTGCAGGCGTGCCCAGGCACCAGTTGTGGTCCCAGCCGCTGGTCGCCCCAGTCGCGTGACCGTGGGCGGCGCCGAGCGCTTCGAACGGTTGCCGGATGGGTGTGCGCTCGCGGAAGTCGAACGGCGTGCCGGCAACCGCGAGGATCTCGCCGGTCGGCAGGAGCTCGCCGTCAACCGGGGTGTAGTACGCGCCCACGATCCGCAGCTCGTGGTCGAGCACCGTTCCCGAGGCATGTCCCGCGAGGTTGAAGTACGAGTGGTGGACCATGTTGATGACGGTCGTGGCGTCGGGGACAGCCTCCATCGTGATCCGCAGCGTGTGGCCGGCGAGCTCGTACGTGCTGCGTACCGAGCACGCGCCCGGGAACCCCATGTCGCCGTCGGCGCTCTCGGTCCGGAAGGTGATCGAGCGGCCGTCCGCACCCGCCTCGACGTCCCAGAACCGGCTGTCCCAGCCACGGCTGCCGCCGTGGAGGTGGTTCCGGCCCTCGTTGCGGTCGAGCGCGTGGTCCCGGCCGAGCAGCGTGAGACGGCCATCCCGGATCCGGTTGCCGTATCGCCCCACGGTGGCGCCGAAGTAGTCCGGCCAGGCGGCGTACGACGCCACGTCGGCAAAGCCCAGGACGATGTCCGCGCTGGCACCGTCCCGGCCCGGGACGTGCAGCTCGGTGAGCCGCGCGCCGAAGTCGGTCAGCCGTGCCGTGACCCCGTCGCCGCCGTCGAGCCGGAAGGCCCAGGCGGGACGGCCGTCAACCTCGCCAAAGGGTTCCTGTTCGATCATCCATGCCCCACCTGCGGTCCGCCCAGCGTACGTGATGGCGAGCCGGTGGGGGGCGCCCGGGGCCGCTATCCGCCCAGCAGCTGGAGGATCCCCCTGAGGGGGATGGCGACCCAGTCCGGCCGGTTGTTCAGCTCGTAGGTCAGCTCGTAGCAGGCCTTCTCCAGCAGGAACACGTCGAGCAGGGCCGCCCAGTCGGCGTCGTCGGCCGGCAGGAAGGACGCCCCTGACGTGGCCTCGCGGTAGCCGGCGAGGAACGTCGCGCCCACCCACCGGTTCCACGTTCGGACCCACCCGTCCAGGGCCGGCACATCCTCGGGCCGGATCGCGGGCCCCATCTCGGGCCGGAGCAGCGAGCCGTAGCTGGCGTAGTGGAACGACCGGAGCATGCCGGCGACGTCGCGGAGCGCGGAGCGCTTGAGGCGCCGCTGGCTGAGCGGCGTGGCCGGCTCGCCCTCGAAGTCGATGATCAGCAGATCGCGACCGGTGTGGAGGATCTGCTCGGCGTGCAGGTCGCCGTGCGTCCGGATCCGCTTGCCGCCGAGCTTGCGGCCGAGCAGGACCCGCAGCCGCTTGTCGATCTCGCCCCGCCGCTCGAGGATGCGCGCGGCGTCCTCTGCCGCACCGTCCGGGAGATCCGCGGGGCGGCGGGCCAGGAGATCGAGAGCCCGCCGCGTCGAGGCGCCGATCGACTGGAACAGGGAGCGCTGGTACAGCTCACTGAACGGCTCTGGCTTGAACGCGGGGTCCCCCACGGCGCCGGCCAGGGTCGCGTGCAGCTCGCCGATCCGGATGCCGGCCAGCCGCGCGGTCTCGAGGTAGCTGTCGATCGTACGGTGGACGTCGTCGGGCGCTGGCTGGCTGGAGGCGGCGATCAGGCTCGCGATGTCCAGGCGCTCCCCGTCAGCCTGGCGTGGCTCCGCCGCGGCACGCTCGAAGAAGCCGCCCAGCTCGGCGAGCGTATGGGCGAACAGGTTGCCCTGGTTGGGGACGAAGGCGCTGACCAGGGCCGCGGTCATCGACGCGCCGCCGTCCGGCCGGTACTCCATCGAGCCCGCGATCGACGGCGTCTGCTCGAAGCCCTGTTGGGTCAGGACGCGTCCGATCTCGAGGTCGGGGTTGATGCCCGCCTGGGTGACCCGGTACAGCTTGAGGATCGCCCGTTCGCCGAAGGTGATGGAGCTGTTGCTCTGCTCGCCCCGGATCGGGAGGGGCGCCAGGGCCGACGCGTCGGTGCCGACGATGGCCCGGAACGGCTTCTCGGTACGGCCGGCCAGCTCGCCGGCGCGACCCCGCAGGCGCTTCCTGGATCCGATCGCCTCGAGGAGCGAGGACATGAACGCCGGCTCGAAGGTCGCGTCGAGCAGGATCTCCCCGCTGCGGCGGCCGGGCTGGGGCGCAACCCGGGCGATGGCCGCCTGCGGGCTGGCGGCGATGATCGCTGCCGCATCGCGGACCGGCAGCATCGTGACCGGGAGCAGGTAGAACTCCGGGTCACCCTCGGTGTACGCGACCTCGGCGAACACGACGGCGGCCGACCGCTCGCCGACCGGGACCGGGACCACGTCCTTCACGGACAGCGTCTTGATCCGGCGGGTTCGGCTGCGGAACCAGCGGCGCTTGCGGATCCAGCGGGCCAGGATGGGGGTCAGAGCCTCGGTGCGCTTCGGATCGAGGAGCTCGGTGAGCGTCCGTGCGGCCGGCAGGATCGCCAGGTCGTCCGATGTGGCGGTGTCGGGAGCCGGCGGCTCGAGCGTGAACCACATGAACGCATGCGGCCCCAGGGTCAGGAGGTAGGGGAGCTGGCCGATCCGCGGGAACTCGACGCGACCCATCAGCTCGACCGGGACGTAGCCATCGAACTCGGACAGGTCGAGCTCCATCGGTTGGGCGAAGCGCGACAGGTTCGCGACCACGAGGAGCGTCTCGGTGTCATGCCGGCGCACGAAGGAGAGGATCCGGTGGTTGTCCGGGTGCAGGAACTCCAGCGTCCCGCGGCTGAACGCGGGGCGGCTCTTTCGGAGGTCGATCAGCCGCTTCATCCACCACAGGAGCGACTGCGGGTTCGCCTGCTGGACCTCGACGTTCACGGCCTCGTAGTGGTACTCGGGATCCACGATGACCGGCAGGTACAGCGACTGGCGGTTGGCGCTCGAGAAGCCGGCGTTGCGGTCGCCGTTCCACTGCATCGGCGTGCGGACCCCGTTGCGGTCGCCGACGAACACGTTGTCGCCCATCCCGATCTCGTCGCCGTAGTAGAGGACCGGGGTGCCGGGCAGCGAGAACAGGAGCCCGTTCATCAGCTCGATCCGCCGCCGGTTGTTGCCCAGCAGCGGGCTCAGCCGCCGCCGGATGCCCACGTTGATCCGCATCCGCGGGTCGTGGGCGTACACGCGGTACATGTAGTCGCGTTCCTCGTCGGTGACCATCTCGAGCGTGAGCTCGTCGTGGTTGCGGAGGAACATCGCCCACTGCGCGTTGTCCGGGATGGCCGGCGTCTGCTCCATGATGTCGACGATCGGCAGCCGGTCCTCGGCCCGGATGGCCATGAACATCCGGGGCATGACCGGGAAGTGGAACGCCATGTTGCACTCGTCGCCGTCGCCGAAGTACTCGACCGAGTCCTCGGGCCACTGGTTCGCCTCGGCCAGGAGCATGCGGCCCGGGAACGCGCGGTCGATGTGGGCCCGCAGCTTCTTGAGGAACGCGTGGGTCTCGGGCAGGTTCTCGCAGTTGGTCCCCTCGCGCTCGTAGAGGTAGGGGATCGCGTCGAGGCGGAGCCCGTCCACGCCCATCTCGAGCCAGAAGTCCATCGCCTTGATCACTGCGTCGTGGACCGCCGGATTGTCGAAGTTGAGGTCCGGCTGGTGGGCGAAGAAGCGATGCCAGTAAGTAGGCGCCGGCCACCGGATCCCAGGTCCAGTTCGAGGTCTCGGTGTCCGTGAAGATGATCCGGGCGTCCGGGTACCGGTCCGGGTCATCGCTCCACACGTAGAAGTCCCGGGCGCTCGTGCCCGGCTTCGCCCGGTGCGCCCGCTGGAACCACTCGTGCTGGTCGGACGTGTGGTTGCAGACCAGCTCGGTGATCACCCGCAGGCCGCGGGCGTGCGCGCGCCACGGATGAACGCGCGGACGTCGCGCAGCGTCCCGTAGTCCGGATGGACGGCGGTGAAGTCGGCGATGTCGTAGCCGTCGTCGCGGAGCGGCGACGGGTAGAACGGCAGCAGCCAGATCGCCGTGACGCCCAGGTCCCGGATGTAGTCGAGCTTCTCGGTGAGGCCCCGGAAGTCGCCGATCCCGTCGCCGTTCGCGTCCCGGTAGGCCCGTACCGGCACCTCGTAGATGATCGCGTCCTTGTACCAGAGGGCCTCCTCCCCGACGACGCGGCTGTGCTCGGCCGGGGTGCGGCCTCGGCCCGCCCGGACGGGGCTCCGCGGGGCGCGGGCGGTGGTCATTCGTCCTGACCGCGGATGCGGAGGATCCGTGCCGGCATCGTCGTCGGGTCGATCTCGACTGCGAGCCGGTTGCCGTCGAAGCGGACGACCTCGCCCGTCAGCAGGTCCTCGGCGTCGATCGGGCGGGCGGGGTCCAGCCAGAGGTCGAAGGTGTCGAGCTCGAGGGTGCCACGGCGCACGTTGACCGGATCGAGGC
Source organism: uncultured Chloroflexia bacterium (assembly GCA_963716025.1). GTDB lineage: Bacteria > Chloroflexota > Limnocylindria > Limnocylindrales > CSP1-4 > CAIXZV01. The sequence goes on along the minus strand of CAVQSY010000019.1, from coordinate 3,155 downwards.
TCACGATCGTGAGGATGCGGTCGGAGCGGTCCCCGGTCCGCTTCGACCAGGCGACGAGATGGTCATCGTCGATCGGGTGGAGCGCCAGCCCGGCGTTCCGCTGGAGGGCCGGATGCTCGCGCCGGATCTCGTTCACCCGCCGGATGAGCGGGGCGATGCTCGCCGGGTCGTCGAGATCCCAGGTCTGCCGCTGGTACTTCTCCGAGTCGAGGTACTCCTCGGTGCCCGGCTCGCGCGGCGTGTTGACACCCAGCTCGTAGACCGGACCGTAGATCCCGATGCTCGGCATCGACAGGGCCGCAAGCACGTAGCGTGCCTGGAACATCGGCCGCCCGCCCTCCTGGAGCGTGGCGTGGAGGATGTCGGGCGTGTTGGGCCAGAAGTTCGGCCCGAAGAAGTCCGACACCGGCGGCGTGGACAGCTCGAGGAGGTACTCGCCGATCTCGTCCTTCTTCGTCCGCCACGTGAAGTAGGTGTAGGACTGGGTGAAGCCGAGCTTGGCGAGGCGGTACATGACGCGCGGCCGCGTGAACGCCTCGGCGAGGAAGATCACCTCGGGATGATCGGCCTTGATGCGCCCGATGGCCCACTCCCAGAAGGGGAACGCCTTGGTGTGCGGGTTGTCCACGCGGAACACGTGGACGCCCTCGGCGATCCAGTGCCGGAAGACGCCCTCGAGCGCGGCCCACAGGCCCGGCCAGTCGGCCGACTCGAAGTCGAACGGGTAGATGTCCTGGTACTTCTTGGGCGGGTTCTCGGCGTACTGCACCGTGCCGTCGGGGCGATGCCGGAACCAGGCCGGGTGCTCCTTGACCCACGGGTGATCGGGCGAGGCCTGGAACGCAATATCGAGCGCGATCGCGATCCCGCGCTTGTCGGCAGCGGCAACGAGTGCGCGGAAGTCCCGCAAGGTCCCCAGCTCGGGATGGATCGTCTCGTGCCCGCCTTCGGCCGAGCCGATGCCCCAGGGCACGCCCGGATCTCCGGGACGGGCCTCGGTGACGTTGTTGGGGCCCTTGCGGAACGTCGTCCCGATCGGGTGGATCGGGGGCAGGTAGAGCACATCGAAGCCGAGGTCCGCGACATACGGAAGGCGCTTGACCACGTCCTTGAACGTGCCGTGACGCTCGGGGTCCGGCGAGGCTGACCGCGGGAAAAGCTCGTACCAGGTGGAGAAGCGGGCCAGCTCGGGCTCCACGGCGATCTCCAGCACCGGCTCGAAGCGCGTCTCGTGGGAGCGGTCGGCGTGGGCCTGCATCAGGCGGTCGAGCACCTCGTCGAGGGCACGGCCGGCCCGGTCGCCCCGCTGGCGCTCGCCCCGGAGCGCGCCGGCCCAGCTCTCGAGCGCCTTCGCGTCATCCCTGGCACCGGCTGCCGTCGCGCGGGCGGCGGCCTCGTCCACGAGGGCGGCCCCGATCTGGAGGTCCACGCTCACGTCCTGGCCGGCGTCGAGCCGCTTGCGCAGGTCCCGGCGCCAGGTCGCCCAGGCGTCGGCCCAGGCGGCGACCGTGAACGCGTGGCGGCCGAGGGCCTCCACCTTGAACGAGGCGCGCCACTGGTCGTTGCCGAGCGCCTCCATGGGGACTTCGGTCCATTCGGTGGCGCCGGGCGCCCGATGGCACAGGCGAGCGCCCACCACGTCGTGCCCATCGGCGAACACGTCGGCTCCCACGACCACGGTGTCTGCGAGGTAGCGCTTCGCGGGGAACCGGCCGCCATCGACCCGGGGGGTGAGGCTCTCGACGATCGCGCGGCGGCGCCCGTCGGCGGGCAGGTCGCCGGTCCCCGTGACGGGCGAACCTGCAGGATCCGGGGTGGGCGGGGTGACGCGCGCTGGATCGGAGATGGGGAACCTCCAGGGGTCTCTCGGTGGTAGCCCGGTCCAGGGTGAAGGGTTGCGGTCCGGAGCCTGCCCTGACCCTAGGTCACGTTCGCAGAGGCTGTCAACCGCGCGTTCGTGGGGGTGTTCGGAGGATGACGGCCGTGGTCAGTGGCGGCACGACGATCCCGCCGGGCTTGACCTCGACGGTCGCGGCGGACGCGGCTGCGATCCGCCAGCCGGACCCGCCGGCGGCCGCCGGCCAGGGCACAGTGGCGGTATCCGTTCCGAGGTTGGCCACGACCGAGGCCCCGGCCCGGTCGAGCGCGATCCAGCCGGCCCCGGCATCCGACCGGACCGTCGGCCGCCGACCGTCGCGCAGGCCCGCGTGCTCCCGACGCAGGTCGATCAGCCGCCGATACCAGTCGAGCACCCTGGCATGCCGGGGGGCCGTGGTCTCCGACCAGTCGAGCCGCGAGCGGTCCAGCGTCGCCGGGTCCTGGGGATCCGGGACATCCTCCGGTGCCCAGTCCGAACGACGCGAACTCGCGGCGGCGGCCCTCGCTGACCGCGCGCCCCAGCTCGGGGTCCTGGTGGTCGGTGAAGTACTGGAACGGGGTCGAGGCCGCCCACTCCTCGCCCTGGAACAGGAGCGGCACGAACGGCCCGGCCAGGACGAGCGCGGCGGCAACCATCGCGGCATCGGGGCCGGCGAGGTGCTCGAGGCGCTCCCCGACGGCCCGGTTGCCGACCTGGTCGTGATTCTGGCTGAAGCCGACGAACTGGCCGGGATGCAGCCCTGCCGCTGCCCGTCCATGGACCCGATCCCGGTGCGAGGCGTAGCGGCCCCCGTAGACGTAGATCTCGTTCATCGCCCGGACGACGTCCGACAGCCCGACGAAATCCTCGTAGTAGCCGATTCGCTCGCCGGTGAGCGCCACGTGGATCGCGTGGTGGAGGTCATCGCTCCAGGTGGCGTCGAGGCCGTACCCGCCAGCCTCGACGGGCCGTACCAGCCGGGGATCGTTGAGGTCGCTCTCGGCGATCAGGACCAGCTCCCGCCCGGTCTCACTCGACAGGGCACGGACCTCGTCGGCGATCTGCTCGAGGAGATGCGTCGCCGACGTGTCCACGAGGGCGTGCACGGCGTCGATCCGCAGGCCGTCCACGTGGTAGTCACGCAGCCACATCACGGCGTTGTCGGCGAAGAACCGGCGGACCTCGTCACTGCCCGGGCCGTCGAGGTTGACCGCCGCGCCCCACGGGGTCCGGTAGCGGTCGGTCTGGTATGGCCCGTAGGCGCCGGTGACGTTGCCGTCTGGGCCGAAGTGGTTAT
>CAVQSY010000018.1:0-11684 GCA_963716025.1 uncultured Chloroflexia bacterium | reverse complement strand
CACCGGCGTAGCCTTGTCCACGCAGTCGCCGACGCGACTGCCCCCTGTCGCGCCGGCCATCGGCGAGATGACACCTCGAGGGGGGACGACGATGCAACCGAGGACGCCGGCGCACGCTGCCGGCATCGCGCTGGTCACGACACTGGTCCTCGCCGGGGCGACCCTGGCGGGCACGACCAAGATGGTCGAGGACATCGACCCCTCGGGCTCCTCCGACCTGGCGGGAGCTCACGCCCTACAAGGGCCAGGTCTTCTTCAGCGCCACGACCCTGCCTGCCGGGCGCGAGCTCTGGAACAGCGACGGCACCAGGTCGGGCGCGAAACGGGTCAGGGACATCTACCCCGGGCCGCAATCGAGCAGTCCGACCCACCTGACCGTCGTCGACGGCGTCCTCTACTTCAGCGCGACGAGCCCGAACCAGGGCCGCGAGCTTGGCGCAGCGATGGCACGGGCGCCGGCACATGGCGTGTCAAGGACATCAATCCGGCCCCGACGGAGCCGACTGCTCGTGGTTGGCCAGGGTCGGCAAGAAGCTCTTCTTCTCGGCCCGGCGCTCGGGCGGCGGCCGCGAGCTGTATGTCAGCAACGGGAAGAAGAAGGGCACCAGGCGGGTCAAGGACATCTGGGTGGGTTCCGGCGACTCCTACCCCGGCCACATCACCGCCTACGACGGCATGGCCTTCTTCAGCGCGCAGAAGTCGAGCATCGGATACGAGCTCTGGAGCAGCGACGGCACCGCGGCAGGCACCGGGATGATCAGGGACCTCGAGAAAGGGTCTGACTCATCGCGGCCGCAGAAGCTCACGAAGGTCGGCCCCACGCTCTACTTCAGCGGCGAGAAGAGCGCCACGGGTCGGGAGCTCTTCAAGTCCAACGGCACACGCTTCGGCACCAAGCTCGTCAAGAACGCCAACCCGGGCGCTGACGACTCGGAGCCGCAAGACCTCACCGGGCTGAGGGGCAAGGTCTACTTCGCAGCGACCACGGCCGCCGACGGATCGGAGCTCTGGAAGAGCGACGGCACCAGGGCCGGCACGAAGATCGTGAAGGACCTCGGTGGAGTGGCCCAGGCTCATCGAACCCACGCGACCTGACCCGTTTCGGCGGCAGGCTCTATTTCGTGGCCAACACGCTGGCCACGGGAGCCGAGCTCTTCAGGACCGACGGGACGCGAGCGGGCACGAAGCTGGTCAAGGACGTCGTGGCCGGGGTCGGTCGGTGGATCCGTCGCGGTTGACTGCCGTCGGATCGAGTCTGTTCTTCGAGGCCGGTGATCCCGACGCGGGCAACGAGCTGTGGAAGACGAAGGGCAGCGGCGGCTACCGGGTCGCGGACATCCGGCCGGGGCCCGCCAACGCCGATCCCAGGGAATTGACCAGGGTGGGCAAGCGGCTCTTCTTCACGGCCGACGACGGTACTCACGATCGAGAGCTGTGGATGTGGAAGCCGTGAACGCGAGGTCAGCATGTGCGAGCTGGGCAGCGCAGGGCAGAGCCACACCGGCTGGGGAACGCGACCGCTCAGCCCTCCTCGACCGAGACCGGGCCGGGCGAGAGTGGCGCGGGGTCGACCGTGGTCAGTGGCACCTGCAGCATGGGGCTGCCCATCCCGGCGGCCCGGTTCCCGTCACGGTCACGGGCGTCGAAGAGCACCATCCAGTCCCCTCCGGGCTCCGGCGCAGTGACTTCGATTCTCGACGATGGCCGACTCGCCCGGCTCCAGGCGCGGGATGCGCGCCTCTCCGGATGAAGTGTCCCGGCGGATACGGCCGATGTAGCGCGACGGAGCCGGATACGCCGATGCCTGCAGGCGCCAGTCGCGCATGGTCTCGTTGCCGCCATTGCGCACCTCGACAAGGTAAGGGACGGCCTCTCCGGAGGCCGCGGCAGCGTCGGGCGCCTTGACCAGCTGGTAGCCGGCGTGGGTGGTGCGCCGCTCGAGGTACCTGGCGATGGCGTCGTAGTAGGCCACGGCCATCCGCGCGCGCACCGCGGGGCGCTTGAGGTATCGCAGCTCCCGCTCGTTGGACAGGAACATGCCCTCGCTCAACACGCCCGGCATCTGCGTGGGCCGGCGCAGCCGGGGCGGGTCGTAGCCACGGAGCACGTAGTACGGGTAGATGAGGGTGCCGTGGTCGTACGGCTCGTAGCCGTCCGAGATGCCGCCGAGCGCGGCGAGCATCTCGTCCTGCACGATGCGCGCGAGGCGCACAGACCGCGCGCCGAAGGGACGCTCATCGTAGTAGAGCGTGGAGGGTCCTCCGGTCGACTTGTTGACCGCGTTGTTGTTGTGGATCGACAGGAAGAGGTCCGCGCGGGCGAGGTTGGCGAGGTCGGGTCGAGCCGCCAGCTCGTCGTCGCCATCGATGACGCCGTCGCCGGTGCGTTCCTCCGGCGGCTCGTTGACGAAGACGTCCGCGCTACGAGTGAGGACCACCCCGACGCCGGCCCCTTCGAGCATGCGCGCCAGCCGCAGGCCGATGTCCAGGTTGATGTCAGCCTCGCGCGTGCCATCGCGGCCGACCGCGCCCGAGAGCTCGCCGCCGTGTCCCGGGTCGACCGCGATGGTGATGAACTCCGGGCGCGTCGGATAGACCGCCCGGTCCGCGAGCGTGACCCAGGCCTGGGCGCGCTCGGTGGCCCCTGCGCTGGTTGCGGTGGCCACCAGGCGATATGGTCCCGCGGGCACACGTTCGGCCCTGCTGTCACGCCCGTACCAGGCTCGTGTCAGCGACCCCGCCCCACCTGGACCGGCGAAGAGCTCACGCACGGTCCGGCCGTCGAAGTCGACCACCCGCAGGCGCAGCTCGGCCTCCTGGGCCAGGGTCACGGTGACCTCGATGCGTTGCCCTTCCCCGGCGATGAGCGGCGAGCCATCGACAGTGAGGCCCGCCAGCGATGGGCCCTCCGCGACGACCAGGAGACCAGGCGGAAGCACCATCGCGAGCGAGAGGACCACGACGGCGAGGGAGATGAGCCTGCGCATACGCACAGCATGCCAGCGTCACGGCATCGAGCGTGTCCCGCCCGCGCTTCGGTCCGCTTCGGTGCCGGATGGCCCTACCGACGCTGTATCGTCGCGTCTATCGTCGAGAACGAAATCACCGGCACCAGGAGGAGGCGTTCGATGACCACCGCGACCGTTGGCGACCGCATCATGGTCGACTCGCAGAAAGCCGGCGAGCCGCCGCGCCAGGGCACGATCCTGGAGATCATCGAGCACGACTACGGCACCAGCTACCGCGTGGCCTGGGATGACGGCCACGAGTCGACCTTCCGACCTACAGCGGGCACGGTCCACACGGTCCACCCAGCCGCCGACGGCGACTGACTGCGCCGGGAGCTCGAGAGGACGCCCGACGGCGGATCCGCCTGGAGCTGCGCATCGGCAGCGCCGAGGGGAGGACGCCGGTCGAGGAACGGGCTCGCACCAGCGTCGGCTCGCCGGAGCCGCCGCGCGGAGGGGGCCGCTACCTTGCCCAGCCCGTCGGAGGCTGATCGAGGCGCTACGATCGAGGCACGACATCCCTGAGGAGGAGCGCGGTGAAACAGCACAAGGTCTCCATGCTCGGTACCGGGCTCATCGGCGACTTCTACACGATGACCCTGCATGGCCAGCGAAACCGGGACCGCGTCCAGGTCGTCTTCTCCCGCTCCGCCGAGCGTGGTGAGGCTTTCAGGGCACGCCATGGCGTGCCGGAGTCCACGACCGACATGATGGTGGCCATCGAGCACCCCGATACCGACGTGGTGGTGGTGGCGCTGCCCAACTTCCTGCACGAGGAGGTGGTGAAGGCGGTCGCCGAGGCCGGCAAGGCGGTGCTCGTGACCAAGCCCCTGGGCCGCAATGCCGGCGAGGCCAAGCGGATGCTCCAGGCGGTCGAGAAGGCCGGCGTCTTTGGCGGCTACCTCGAGGACCTGGTGTACACGCCCAAGTCACTCAAGGCCATGAAGGCCACGCGGGACGGCGCCATCGGGGACGTCACCTGGGTCCGTGCTCGCGAGACGCACCCCGGTCCGCACTCGGCCTGGTCTGGAATCACCGCCTGACCGGCGGTGGCGCCATCATCGACCTGGGCTGCCATTGCATCGAGATCCGCTCGCGCGTTCGTCGGCAAGGGCAACCGACCCGTCGAGGTGATGTGCCACACCGACACGCTGGTGCATCCCATCGATGCCGAGGACAACGCCATCGCGCTGGTGCGATACGAGTCCGGCGCCATCGGCCAGTTCGAGGTGAGCTGGACGTTCCGCGGCGGCATCGGACCTGCGCGACGAGGTGGCCGGCACTGGCGGCGCCATCCCGATCAACCGACTTCCTGCGCACCGGCTTCGAGATGTTCACCGCCGGCGAGGGTAAGAAGGGCTACGTGGCCGAGAAGGCAGAGACCGACGCCGGCTGGCTGTTCCCCGTCGGCGACGAGATCTCCGAGCTGGGGTACACGGACATGTTCACCGATATGTTCGATGCCATGGACGAGGGCCGCGAGCCCATGGAGACGCTGTACGACGGATACGTCGTCAACGCCATCATGGACGCCTGCTACCGCTCGGCCAGGAGCCGGGCCTGGAGCCGGTCGAGCTCGACTGGCGCGGCGGCAGGACCGAGCCCGATCGCCAAGGAGTTCGAGACCTACGAGGGCCTCGTGGTCATCAAGCGCGAGCTGCTGCCCGACGGCCGCTCCAAGCTCATCCTCAAGGACCCCAAGAGCGGCGACTTCAGCGACCGCATCGTGTAGTCCACGCCGGCCGCCACGGGCCGGAACCGAACTGGCTCATGTGACGGGAAAAGGGCCGGGGAGGAGCAATTCGGGCGCTCGGCAGCCGGAACCCGGTCGCTTGGCAGCGTGGTCGAACGACGACTCGCAGGGTTTCGACGGCCGAAGATCGGTCGGAGTTCCAGGGTCGACTTCCGCCCAGCGCCACGGGCGGCGCAGCACCCAGCGCTCCGGGTGGCACGGCGGGTGGCGCGGCGAGGCAGCCCTACGGCAGCGCCGCGACGACCTCGCTGATATCGTCGAGGATGGCGCCCACCACGAACAGCACCACGTCGCCGCTGGAGAAGACGTAGGCGGTCTCACCGGGGCCCGGTGGTGCCAGCTCGACCCGGGTGACCGTGCGGTCGCCGATGGTCTGTTCGCTCATGGCCGTGGAGTCGTCGGTCGGCAGCAGCAGCCGGATCATGGCCTCCTGGAACATCGGCCCCGGGGACGCCCTGGTTGACGCCGCGGCGATGCTCACGAGTCTTGTCCGCCTCGACATCACTGGCCTGACCGGGCCGAGACAGGTCCCAGGTCGGCGCCGGCGGCATCCGCGATGGCCCCGAGCTCGGCGATGACGTCGCGGTCGAGCTGGGCACCCACCTGCTCGAGCGTGAAGGTCGCGAGCTGGAGCGCGATCCGGCGGCCTCGGAAGGGAGCATGTCTCCCAGCTCCTGGGCGGCCAGCTCAGCCGGGGTGGGCGGCTCGGGCGTCGGCTCCGGCGGCAGCTCCACCTGCTCGGTCGAGGTTCTCGATGATGCGCACGGGGTCGGGATCGGTCGGACGGCTCACGGGCTGCGACGATGGCATCGACCACGTCCATGCCCTCGACGACGCGCCCGAAGATCACGTAGGTGCGGTAGGCCTCGAGCGCGGCCTCAGCCTTCTTGTCGAGCACGATGAAGAACTGACTGCCCTGCGAATCGGGTGCCTGGGTGCGGGCCATGGCCACGATGCCGCGTCCGTAGCGACCCACGACCTCTTCGTCGGGGATGGTGTAGCCCGGGCCGCCCATGCCGGTGCCCTCGGGGTCGCCACCCTGCAGCACGAAATCCGGGTCGGCACGGTGGAACCCCACGCCGTCGTAGTAGCCGGATCCGCGAGGTTCAGGAAGTTCTCCGCTGCGACCGGGGCGGACTCGTTGAAGAGGCCGATGACGATGTCGCCCAGTTCGGTCGTGAGGCGCACCGCCGTGCCATCGCCGCTCGGCGCCTCGAGTGCGAGCCACCCGGGTTGGGCGTCGCATCGGGCGGGCCGAACGGCCGCTCCTCATCCTGGGCAAGGGAAGGCGCGGCGACAGTCAGCGCAAGCAGCGAGATGCCGGCCGAGGCAGCCAGCAGAGACGGTGGGGCATGGAGCCTCCTGGTGGGACCGGTGTTCGAGGTCGGTCCGGTCAGGGCCCGCGCGGAGCATAGGCCAGCCCACGTTTTCGGGGCTGTGAGTAAGGCCCGTCGCTGGCGCATCCTTGGGCCGACCAGGAGGACGGCCGACATGAGCGACGCGCTCACGCTGCGACTGATGACCAGGCCCGAGGTCGCCATGCTCCTCGACTGGGCAGCCGACGAGGGGCCCGGAACCCTGGTCTGCACGACGCCGGGCTCTTCTGGAACGCCGACCCCGAGGCCTTTCTCGCCGCCGAGCTCGGTGACGAGCTTGTCGGCGGTGCCGCCGTCATCAGCTACGGCGACGCGTTCGGTTTCATGGGCCCCTCCGATCTCGGCCCGGTTCCGTGGCCGGGGCCTTGGCCGGCAGCTCTGGAGCACGTGCACGGCGCTGCTGCGAGGCCGGCTCGGGCGGGGTGCCAGCATCGGCCTCGACCGCGCGCTCGATGCGCGAGCATTGGTATGCGGAGCCAGGGTCGGCTTCTACCATCGCCCTCGATCCGCTACGAGTCGATCGGCGCGGAAATCAGCGCTCCCGTCAGTGGATCGCGCAGGCGCGGCGGATGTGTCGTTCGAGCGACTGGCGGCGTACGACCGGCGCTGTTTCCCGGCGTCACGCGAGCGCTTCCTGCGCACGTGGCTCGAGCAACCCGACGGCCTCGCACTGGCAGCGGTCGATGACGGCATATCGTGCGTGGTTTTCGGCGTCCGTCGTTGCGAGACGGGCGCCAATCAGGGCCGCTCTTCGCCGATGACGCCGGGACCGCCGAGGCGATCCTCGACTCGCTGGGGACGTTCGCGCCCGACGAGCCCATCCTCATCGACGTCCCCGAGGTCAACGCCTGGGCCATGTCGCTGGCACGACGTCGCCGCATGTACGAGATGTCGGGCCACGCGCGCATGTACCTGGGGCCACCGCCGCGCATCGCCGAGTCCGCGCGTCTACGGGATCAGCACCCTGGAGCTCGGTTGAGGCGGTTCAGGTCCCGGCTTCTGCGGGCTGGCCACGGAGCTTCGAAGACCACGAGACGGAGCATCCCGTTGATCGAATTCTGCCGCCGAACTCCTCTCGCAGCCCGCGCCGACACGTACTTGCCGGTGAAGCCAGGTTCGCTGCCGGAACCGCCACGCCGTACGAGCCATCGCCGAAGCCTCCAGCCGCAGCGAGCCGTAGTTGAGAAAGCCCAGGCCCCCGTGAATTCCGCGTGCGGAGGGTCCGCGGGCACGAAGGCGATGGCACCCTCGACACCGACGGCCTCGGCGAGCGCCTCGGTTTCCGTCCGGAATCCGCGGCGGCGGGCAGGCCGGGGCCGAGCAGAGTGAAGGTGGCGGCCAGGGCGCCGGGCGCGGCCGGCGCGGTCATGCCCACGATGAGCGGGTCGCCCGCCTGGAGGTCCATCCTGTACCAGTCGATCTCGCCGGGCTGGTCGATGGTGGCGCCGATGGCGCGGGAGAGGGTGGGGTCCTCGAGCACGATGGCATCGGCCGGGGACGCCGTATCGGTCTCGATGACCGACGGAGAGTGGGCCACGCTCGTGGCGGGCAGGATGGCCACGGCCAGCAGACTGGCGGCGATGGAGAGACGTCGCATGGGGTGTGCTCCGGTAGCAGCGAGGACCGGACCTCGACAGGCCAGTAGCCTACATCTATGTACACTGTTTGTCTAGTGTTCGTTGACCTCTAGCGTCCGCAGGTCAGGCGAGGAAACGGACGTCCACCCCCAGAGATTCGTAGGTCGAACGGGCTCGTCGGTCGCGTGACAGCAACGGCAGGGCGTGCTCGCGTGCCGTGGCGCCGACGAGGGCGTCGTAGATCGCACCACCGGCGATCTCCAGGTCGGCGAGCTCAACGGCCAGAGCGACGCTGGCCGCGGCGCCAAGGTGGCGCGTCGCCGGGAAGCCAGACCCGAGGATCGCGCGGATCGCTGCTGGCGAACGACGGGCGCCCGGCGGCAGCCGTGTCAGGACCGAGTACGTCTCGAACCAGGCGTGCCCGGCGAGGCCCAGGTGGAATCCATGTACTGCGCCGATCGTCTCCGCGTGGGCTTCGTGGTCGGCCAGCACGATGGGCACGGCCACGCTCGTGTCCACGAGGGCCTCAGGGAGTGACTCAGCGCTGGTCGGCAAGGCGCAGCCGGCGGACGTCGGCATCGGTGACGACCTCCCCGGTCGCAGGGATGACGATGTATGGGCCCTTCCTTCTGGAGGTCATGGCCGGCCAGCGGTTCGATGATGATCGCCGCACCGTGAACGTCGACGTCGACCTCTCCCCCGTCCAGCAGCCCGACCTGTGCGCGCATGGCACGCGGATCACGAGACGCCCGGCCTTGTCGACGATCGTCTCCATCCCACGGCGATACCATTCAGCTGGTAGTGCGATGGCAGACGATGCCCTGCCCCGGGCTTAGCGACACACCCGGGACCGAACCCGGACGGTATGTTGGTCGGGCAGACCCGTCAGCGCGACAGGCCGCGGCGTGAACACGTTTCGACCGGGAGGTGCTGCGTCAGTACATTGGGGATGGGTCGTCTAGCCGTCTAGATGGCCTCGTTGTTTCCTAGGAGGAGGCGTCATGGAGCGCTTCAACGACATCGGCGCGGCCGTGATCGGCAGCGGCTTCATCGGCACGGTCCATATCGAGAACCTGCGCCGCTTGGGTGTGGGCGTTCGAGGCGTGCTGGGAAGCGATCCTGAGCGTGGCGTGGCTGCGGCTGCGCGCGTCGGGCTGCCTCGCGCCTACACCTCGCTCGATGAGCTGCTCGACGATGCCGCCGTCCAGGCGGTCCACGTCACCTCCCCCAACCAGCTCCACTACCCCCAGGTCAAGCAGATCCTCGCGGCCGGCCGCCACGTCATCTGCGAGAAGCCGCTCGCGGTGACGTCCGCGGAGTCAGCCGAGCTGGTCGAGCTCGCAGCGGCTTCGGATCGCATCACCGCGGTCAACTTCAACATCCGCTTCTACCCACTCAACCAGCACGCCCAGCAGATGGTCCGCGACGGCGACCTCGGCGAGCCGCGGCTCATCACCGGCCACTACTTCCAGGATTGGCTGCTCCTCGACACCGACTGGAACTGGCGGCTCGAGCCAGAGAAGGGCGGCGAGCTCCGGGCCGTCGGCGACATCGGCAGTCTCACTGGATCGACCTCACCGACCTTCATCACCGGCCCGAGGTCGCAGTCGGTCATGGCCGACCTCTCGACCTTCGTCAAGGTCCGCCAGCGACCCAGCCGGACCGGTCGAGACGTTCAGCCAGGAACGCGCCAGCGACACCATCCCAACGGAGATGACCACGGAGGACGCGGCCCTGATCCTGTTGCGCTACGCCAACGGAGCGCGCGGCTCGGTCGCGGTCAGCCAGGTGAGCGCGGGCCGCAAGAACTCGCTGCAGTGGGAGGTCGACGGCTCGACATCCGCAGCCTGGTGGGACTCCGAGACGCCCGACCATCTCTACATCGGCCATCGCAACCGGCCCGACGAGATCCTGCAGCGCAGCGCCGAGGTCATGAACGAGTCCGGGACGCGGGCGGCAGCCTCCCGGGTGGTCACGTCGAGGGCTTCGGTGACACGTTCCATGCGCTGTTCCGTGAGACTACACGGCCATCGCCGCGGGCAAGCGCCCCTGACCGGCCGCTCTACGCCACGTTCGAGGACGGCCACCACGAGATGGCGGTGGGCGACGCCGTCGCCCGCAGCGCTCGCGAGGGCAAGTGGGTGGACGTGGCCGCGTAACACACACCCGTTAGCACACATAAGCACAAGGAGGAGGACGTGAAGCTCGGCTTCCTGACCGCGCCGTTCCCGGAGACGCCGCTGATGGAGGTGGCCGACTGGGCCGCCGCCGTCGACTTCGAGGTGCTGAGATCGCCTGCTGGCCACGCACCAGCGGCGCGACCCGCAAGTACGCCGGCACCTTCGCCACATCGATGTGGCCGATCTCTCCGACGCGCAAGCCGGCGAGATCAAGGCGGAGATCGCCGCCAAGGGCCTGGAGATCCTCCAGGCCTGGGCTTCTATCCCAACCCGCTGCATCCCGACCCTGAGGCGCGCGCCGCCGCCATCGAGCATCTGAAGTCGGTCATCGTCGGCCACCGGCAGGATGGGCCTGCCAGTGACCAACACGTTCTGCGGCGGCGACGCGAGCAAGAACGTCGACCAGAACTGGGAGGAGGCGCTCAAGGTCTGGCCGACATCGTCCGCTTCGCCCAGGACCACGGGGTCAAGACCTCGACCTTCGAGAACTGCCCCATGATCTTCAGCTACGACGAGTGGCCGGCAGGGCACCACATCGCCTACTCGCCTACATCTGGCGGCGCATCCTCGAGGAGTGGGGTGGCGCGGTCGGCCTGAACTTCGACCCCAGCCACCTGGTCTGGCTGATCGACTCGACCAGGGCCGCTTCATCCGCGAGTTCGGCGACCACATCCTCCACTTCCAGGCCAAGGACGTGATGATCGACCGCTGATCGGCCTGTACGAGCGTGGCTCGATCCTGAGCCCGGCATCGGCTGGCAGGTCCCGCGCATCCCCGGGCTTGGCCACGCGCCCTGGGCGGAGATCTTCTCAGCCCTCTATCGCACCGGCTACGACGGCCCCATCATCATCGAGCACGAGGACAAGGTCTTCGAGGGCACCGACGAGAAGGTCAAGCGCGGCTTCCTCGTCGCCCGCGACGTGCTCCGTCCGTTCGTCAAGTAAGCGAGGCTAACGACACATCCTGATGACCGACTTCAACGGTGAGCCGCCGGGCCTGGTTCGATGAGGCCGAGGCGCTGCTCGAGCGCATCATCTCGACCCAGGCGGATGTCCTTCGAGGAGGCCGCGCAGTGTGCGCCGCGTCAATCGCCGCCGACGGCCTGGTGCACCTCTTCGGCTCCGGCCACTCGCGCATCCCCGTGGAGGAGATGTTCCCGCGCTACGGCAGCTTCCCGGGCTTCCATCCCATCGTCGAGCTGTCGATGACGTACCACACCGACGTGGTCGGCTCCAACGGCCAGCGCCAGGCCATGTTCATCGAGCGGACGCCGGGCCTGGCCGAGGTCATCCTCGACAACTTCAGCTTCAGGACCGGCGACGTGATGATGGTCTTCAGCGCCAACGGGCTCAACGCCGTGCCCGTGGAGATGGCGCGAGGTGCGCGCCGCCGCGGCTGCAAGGTCGTGGCCGTCACGGGCGTGAGGCAATCGCTCGGGGGGCGAACCTGACCCGGCCGTCGGTGGCCGGCTGCTCGACGAGGCCGATATCGGGTCATCGACCTGCTTGCACGCACGAGGCCGATCGCCATGGTGCTGGTCCCGGCCTCGACACACCGGTCGGCCCCGGCTCGACGCTGGCCTACGTGGCCATCGTCAACTCCCTGAAGGTGCGCATCGCCCAGCTCCTGGTGGAATCGGGCGTGACGCCCCCTGTCATCACGCGCGCGTCCGTCGTGGGCGCGGAGCGCTCGCGAGCACTCTTCGAGAGTGCCTACCGGGAACGCGCGCGACGTGTCGCGCGGACCATCGTCCGCGAGCCCGATGGCGAACCAGGCAGTCAGGCGTAGCGA
>CAVQSY010000017.1:0-26348 GCA_963716025.1 uncultured Chloroflexia bacterium | reverse complement strand
CCTGGAGGCGAGGTCACACCATCGGGCCCCGTATCGCCCCAGCCAACAGGCTCCGGGCATGCCAGCGTGTCGCCATCCGCGCCATCGACAGGATCGCCCGCGACCCCACCGCCGACCGTGCCCGCCACACCGCTGCGACACCGGTGCCCAGCGCCTCACCGTCGGCGCCGCCGACGGTCTACACGGTCAAGCGTGGCGACACCCTCAGCTCGATCGCTGCCGCCAACGGGACGACCGTGAAGAAGCTCAAGAAGGTGAATGGCCTCACCTCGAACCTCATCCGCGTCGGGCAGGAGCTGATCCTCCCGTGACGTTCCGGACTGCCTTCAGCGCTGGCAGCCGCGGCAATACCCGGTTGGGAAGCCCCCGGCGCGGACTTCCGTGATCCGGGTCCCACACCGCTGACAGGCCTGGCCGCCCCGGTTGTGGACCGAGAGGTGGTCGCGCACCTGCGTCTCGAAGGTGGGTGGGACGCGTTCGCGGAGCAGCACAATGGCGGCCTCGAGGGTCGATCGCATCGCGTGGTACAGGTCGTCGATCTCCTCGCTTGCGAGCGATGAACGCTTCCGGAACGGCTGGAGGCGGGCCATGTACAGGATCTCGTCCGAATAGGCGTTTCCGATCCCGGCCACGAACACCTGGTTCCGCAACAGGTTCTTCAGCTCGCCCGGATGCTTGTGGATCCGGTCGCGCCACACCTCCAGGGTCAGCGCCGGATCCAGGGCGTCAGGCCCCATCTCGCCCGGTCCGCGTCCCGCGACGAGGCGATCGACGCCCGCGGGAAGCAGGTACACCTTGCCCATCTGGGTGGGGTCGCGATATCGGACCGTGGCCGGCGCTTCGTCGGGCGGCAGCCACGCGGCGCCGCTGGTCCATTCCGCCGCTCCTGGCCCGGTGACGGAACCCTCGCGGCGCGGCCCAAGGGCGATCTCGACGGCGGTTCCCTTCGGGGCCTTCTCGCCGCGCGCCGCAACCTGGAAGCGCCCGGTCAGCATCGGGTTGACTACCAGCCGGTCCCGATCGAGATCGATGTCGACGAACTTGCCCGCGCGCGCGACGCGTGCGACCCGCTGCCCGCTGACGGCCTCGAGCTCAGCCGGCGTCCCGCGAACGGCCAGCGGCATCAGCGCGCGGGCCGAGATCACCACCCGTCCCACCATCGCCGCGTGGAGGGCGTCGGCGACAACGTCGAGATCAGGCAACTCGGGCACGGGCGCGATTGTACGCGCGTGACTGGGGTGCTAGACTCGCACGGCCCATGGGCACGGACAGTTGAAGAGCAACGCACCAGGACCTCGTCGCAAGCGAAGGAGCGGACCGCCGGCCAACCATCCCCGATCCATTCCCTCTCCCAGACGGCCCGGTGGCGTGCACCGAGGCCGTTCGTGATTCCGGGGGCGGAATCCACCATAGGAGACAGGATCACCTTGATCGACGAGCAGCAGGGCGGGACCGCGCCGGCTCCGGAGGCCGTTGCCTCCAGCGAGACCCCGGTGTCCGAGGAGACCGTCGCGACGATCGCCGTCGCCGACGAGCCCGCTACCCCAGAGACCAGCCCCGAACCGGCCGCCGACGCGACCCCGGAGTCGGCCCCCGAACCGGCCGCCGACGCGACCCCGGAGTCGGCCCCCGAACCGGCCGCCGACGCGACCCCGGAGTCGGCCCCCGAACCGGCCGCCGACGCGACCCCGGAGTCGGCCCCCGAACCGGCCGCCGCCGACGCCGAGGACGACGTGGCAGAGGCACCGCCGGCGGCGGAAGCGGAGGACGAGGAGCCGGAGCCGGTCATCGTCCGGCCGACGGGCCCCGAGCCTACGACGATGGAGGAGCTGCTTGCAGAGCAGGACTCCGACATCAAGAGCTTCAAGCACGGGGACGTCGTGGAGGGCACGGTCGTCCGGATCGACAAGGACGAGATGCTTGTCGATATCGGCGCCAAGTCCGAGGGAGTCGTCAGCAACCGCGAGCTGTTCGGCCGGCATGCCGAGACCCAGCCTGAGCTGGCCATCGGCGACGTCGTCCTGGTCTACGTCCTGCAGCCCGAATCGCCGGAGGGCCACGTCGTCCTCTCGCTTCGCCGCGCCGGACTCGAGCGCAAGTGGCGCTCGATGCAGGAGCTCTTCGAGGCAGGCACGATCATCGATGCCCCCGTGATCGACCACAACAAGGGTGGCCTGATCGTCGACTGCGGGATCCGGGGCTTCGTGCCGATCAGCCAGATCGTGGACTTCCCCCGCCGGCCGCAGAACGAGCAGCCGCGCGACGCCGCGCAGGAGATCGCGGAGAAGCTGCAGCCGTACATCGGCCGCAAGCTCCGCCTCAAGATTCTCGAGGTCAACCGGAAGGCGAACCGGCTCATCCTGTCGGAGAAGGTCGCCCTCTACGAGGAGCGTCGCGAGAAGCGCGACGAGCTGTTCAGCAGCCTCCTGGTCGGCCAGAAGGTCACCGGCAGCGTCCGGTCGATTGCGCCGTTCGGGATCTTCATCGACCTCGGTGGGATCGACGGCCTCGTCCACAAGAGCGAGCTCTCGTGGAACAAGGTCAACAACCCCGAATCCGGCTACAAGGTCGGGGACGAGGTCGAGGCCGAGGTCATCGACATCAACCACGAGCGCGGGCGGATCAGCCTGTCGATCCGCCGGTTGCAGCCGGACCCCTGGGAGTCGACCGTCGCGGACTTCAAGGTCGGCGACGTCATTGACGGCACCGTGACGAAGCTCGTGAACTTCGGGGCATTCGTGCGGGTGCGTGAGGGCCTCGAGGGCCTGATCCACATCAGCGAGCTCAGTCACCAGCGGGTCGCCCATCCGGGCGATGTGGTGCACGAGGGTCAGGTCCTCAAGCTCAAGATCATCAGCCTCGACTCCGAGCGCCATCGCCTCGGGCTCAGCCTGAAGCAGGCCGAGGAGCCGCCCGTCCGGCCAATGCCGGAGCCGGGCACCATGACGGCGCCGGTCGTCGGTGAGCGCCGCGAGCGGCGCGAGCGCCGAGAACGGCCCGATCGTGGCTACGCCCCGTCCGAGGCACATTCAGAGCCGGAGGGTGGGATCGACACGACCCTTGCCGCCGCGTTTGCCCAGGTCCGGAGCCAGCTTGCAGCGGCCGAGGCAGAGGTTCCCGCCTCCGCCGATGCTGCCGAGCCGGTTGCCGAGCCCGAGGCCGTTGCCAAGGTCGTCGCCGAGCCCAAGCCCGAGCCGGAGCCGGAGGCCGTCGCCGAGCCCGAGGCTGTCGCCGAGCCCGAGCCCGCCGGAGGCCGTCGCCGAGCCCGAGCCGGAGCCCGAGCCGGAGGCCGTCGCCGAGCCCGAGCCGGAGGCCGTCGCCGAGCCCGAGCCGGAGCCCGAGCCCGAGCCGGAGGCCGTCGCCGAGCCCGAGGCCGTCGCCGAGCCCGAGCCGGAGCCCGAGCCCGAGCCGGAGGCCGTCGCCGAGCCCGAGGCCGTCGCCGAGCCCGAGCCGGAGCCCGAGCCCGAGCCGGAGGCCGTCGCCGAGCCCGAGCCCGAAAGCCCGAAGAGCTGACCTGCGGGAGTACCGCTCCCCGCGACCGACGACCCGCCGGCAGACGGCGGGTCGTTTGATACCTTCGTCTGATCTGCGTGCCCGGGACGCATCCAGCGCCGGTCGGCGGGCGAATGGAAGGTTGGGCGAGCGCGCGCGGAGCGCCTTCACTCGACTTGACCGGGAGATCACCCACGCTCGGTCAGGTGCTAGCATGGCCCGCAGGTCGCCCTCGCGACCACGGAGAAGGCACGACCCGATGGATCGTTTCGACAAGTTCACGGATCGCGCGCGCAAGGTCCTGACACTGGCTCAGGACGAGGCGCAGCGGTTCAATCACAACTACATCGGCACCGAGCATCTCCTGCTGGGTCTCGTCCGTGAGGGCGAAGGCGTCGCCGCACGCGTCCTCGAGAACATGAACGTGGAGCTCGCGAAGGTGCGAACCGCGGTCGAGTTCATCATCGGGCGCGGAGACCGTCCGGTCGTCGGTGAGGTCGGCCTGACGCCGCGCGCCAAGCGCGTCATCGAGCTGGCCGATCGACGAGGCACGCCGCCTCGGCCACAACTACATCGGGACCGAGCACCTGCTCCTTGGCCTCGTGCGCGAGGGAGAGGGCATTGCGGCGGGCGTGCTCGAGAGTCTCGGGGTCAACCTGGACAAGGTCCGCCACGAGGTGATCCGCGTCCTGTCGCAGTCCTCCTCGGCGGGTCCGGCGCAGGAGACCAAGCGCGCCAGCAAGACCCCGACGGTGGACGCCCTGGGGATCAACCTCACCGAGGCGGCTCGCGCGGACAAGCTGGACCCGGTCATCGGCCGTGAGAAGGAGATCGAGCGGGTCATCCAGATCCTCGGCCGGAAGACCAAGAACAACCCGGCGCTGATCGGCGAGCCGGGTGTCGGCAAGACGGCCATCGCGGAGGGGCTGGCCCACCGCATCGTGGCCGGCGACGTGCCGGACATTCTGCTCAACAAGCGCGTTCTGACGCTCGACATCGGCTCCCTCGTCGCCGGTACCAAGTACCGCGGCGAGTTCGAGGAGCGGCTCAAGAAGATCATCGAGGAGCTCCGGAACACCAACGACGCGATCCTCTTCATCGACGAGCTTCACACGCTCGTGGGGGCAGGCGCGGCCGAAGGTGCGATCGACGCTGCCAACATCCTCAAGCCGCCCCTCTCGCGCGGCGAGCTCCAGTGCATCGGTGCGACCACGCTGGACGAGTACCGCAAGTACATCGAGAAGGACGCGGCCCTCGAGCGTCGCTTCCAGCCCGTGATGGTCGAGGAGCCCACCCTCGAGCAGACGATCGAGATCCTGATCGGGATCCGGGACCGCTACGAGCAGCACCACAAGGTCACGATCACGGACGACGCGATCAAGGCCGCTGCTGACCTTGCCATCCGGTACATCACGGATCGCCACCTGCCCGACAAGGCGATCGACCTGATCGACGAGGCGGCCAGCCGCGTGCGCCTTCGCCATTCGTCCTCTCCGCCCGATCTGCGCGCGGCGCAGAAGGAGCTGGACCGCGTCACCAAGGAGAAGGACGCCGCGATCAGCGCCCAGGAATACGAGCAGGCCGCCACGCTTCGCGAGACGGAAGCCACGTCCCGAGAGCACGTCGACGAGCTCCGGGCGACTGGCAGGCGACGCTGTCGGGCGAGGCTCCCAAGGTCGACGAGGAGGAGATCGCCCAGGTCGTGGCGATGTGGACCGGGATCCCGGTCACGCGCATCGCGCAGGAGGAATCCGAGCGTCTGCTCAAGATGGAGGAGGTCCTCCACACGCGGATCATCGGCCAGGACGAGGCGATCGAGATCGTCTCGCGGGCCGTCCGCCGGGCACCGAGCCGGTCTCAAGGATCCGAAGCGCCCGATCGGCTCGTTCGTCTTCCTGGGTCCCACGGGTGTCGGCAAGACCGAGCTCGCCAAGGCGCTCGCGGAGTACATGTTCGGATCCGAGGACACGCTCATCAAGATCGACATGAGCGAGTTCATGGAGCGCCACAACGTGAGCCGGCTCGTTGGCGCGCCGCCAGGCTACGTCGGGTTCGACGAGGGCGGGCAGCTGACCGAGGCCGTGCGGCGCAAGAGCTACGCGGTGATCCTGCTCGACGAGATTGAGAAGGCGCACGCCGAGGTGTTCAACATCCTGCTCCAGATCATGGAGGACGGCCAGCTCACGGACGCCAAGGGCCGCAGGGTGGACTTCCGGAACACGATCATCATCATGACCTCGAACCTTGGGGCCGCGAAGTTCCAGACCAACGCCTCGCTGGGCTTCCGCCAGCAGGGCGACACGGTGGAGACGCGCGCGGCCGCCTCGTACGACCTGATGAAGGAGAAGGTCCAGGCGGAGCTCAAGCAGAACTTCCGCCCGGAGTTCCTGAACCGGCTCGACGCCACGGTCGTCTTCCGGAGCCTGACGGTCGAGGAGATCTCCAAGATCGTCGACCTGCTGCTCAAGCGGGTCCGCGATCAGCTCAAGGCCCAGGGCATGGGCCTCGAGGTGTCGCAGGCCGCCAAGGAGCACATCATCCGGCTCGGATACGACCAGGCCTATCGGGCCCGACCCCTGCGCCGCACGATCCCAGAGCCTGATCGAGGACCCGCTGGCGGAGCACCTGCTGCTCGGCCGCTACAGCGACCGCCACCAGATCAGCATCGACCTGGATCCGGACGGCAAGGGTCTCTCGATCACGGCCGATCAGGCGAAGACACCCGTCGAGGCCTGACAGGGCCCCGAGCGCCGCCCGTGCCCCGAACGCAGAGTCGATATGTCTGCCAGTCGTGCGCGGCGGCCTTTCTCCGGTGGGAAGGGCAGTGCCGGACGTGCGGCGAGTGGAACACCCTGGTGGAGACGGTCGTCCGCGACGAGCCGCGGGCTCGACCGGCCGCGGTGCTGGCCTCGGGTGCCGCCCCGGAGGCTCTGAGCCACGCCGGTGAGGGCGACGCGGAGATCCGTCGCCCGGTTGGCATCGGCGAGTTGGACCGTGTGCTGGGGGGCGGCCTGGTTGCCGGATCCGTGGTGCTGATCGGCGGTGAGCCGGGGATCGGCAAGTCCACGCTGCTGCTGCAGGTCGCAGCCGGCGTCGCGGGCGGCGGTGGATCCATCCTCTACGCGACCGGCGAGGAGTCCACCTCCCAGGTTCGGCTTCGCGCGACGCGCCTCGGGCTGACCGGGGGTGCGGTAGGTGACGCGATCCGCGTGGTCGCCGAGACGGGCGTCGGACGGATCGTGGAGCTGGCCCGGGATGCGAGGCCCGCGCTGCTCGTCGTCGATTCGGTGCAGACCGTCGCGTCGGAGGAGCTTGACGGGCCGCCGGGATCGGTGGGCCAGGTCCGCGAGGCGACCCTGCGCCTGATGGAGCTGGCCAAGGCCGATGGGATCCCCGTCGTGCTCGTCGGACACGTGACCAAGGACGGCTCGCTGGCCGTTCCCAAGACCCTCGAGCATCTTGTGGACGTCGTGCTCTCCATCGAGGGCGACCGAACCGGCGGCCTCCGTCTCCTGCGTGCAGCCAAGAACCGCTACGGGTCGACGGAGGAGGTTGGCGTGTTCGAGATGCAGGACCGGGGGCTCGCAGAGGTCGCCGATCCTGCCCGCGCGTTCCTCGCCGAGCACGACCAGCCGGCGCCGGGCTCGGTCGTCGCCCCGGTGCTCGAGGGATCGAGGCCGCTGCTGGTGGAGGTCCAGCTGCGCTCGTCGCTCCGACGTCCGCCCCGTCGCCGAGGCGGACGGCGTCGGGCGTTGACCCCAACCGGCTCGCGCTGCTGGTGGCGGTTCTCGGCCGTCGGGCGGGGATCGCGCTCGGTTCCCACGATGTCTATGCGAACCTGGCCGGAGGGCTGACGGTGACGGAGCCCGGGCTCGATCTACCGCTCGCACTCGCACTGGCGTCATCCCTGCGTGACCGCCCAGTGGTCCCCGGGAGCGTCGCGATCGGCGAGGTGGGCCTGCTCGGCGAGCTGCGCGGGGTGACGGGCCTCGATCGGCGGCTGCGCGAAGCCGCTCGCCTTGGGTTCACGCGCGCGGTCGTTCCCCGCGCCCGCGCGAAGGCCAACCTCATGGCGTCGGGGATCGAGGTCGTGGAGGTCGGCTCGCTGTCGGACGCCATCGGTGCGGCTCTTGCCGACGCGGCGGTTCGCGTCCGGCGCGCCTGAGCCCGGTCGCCGCCGACGCCATCCGGACCGGTCGTGCCTGACCTGAAGGTACCGCCTCCAACGCTGACTGCCGGCAGGGTGCGGGCGCGCTGGTGTGCGTGCTAGGCTCGCCGGGCCGCGCGCTCGTTCCGCGCCCGGCAGTGCAATCATCGCTCACGCAGCCATCGATCGAGGACCAGCGTGATCCGGACCATCCGCGTCCTGGGCGCGGCACTCGGTGCTCTCGTGGGCATCGGAATTGCCGCTGGTGGGACAGGACTGTTCAACGGCGTCGACTACGCCGGGTTCATCCTCGCCGCATGGACGATCGCATGGATGGTCGTCGGCTTCGCCGTGCTGCCCTATCTCACGGTTGTGCCGGCGGGCTGGCTCGTCCGGCGGGTGCAGGAGATGTCCACCGCCGAGTTCGTGGCCGCCGTCCTGGGCTTGTTCGTCGGGCTGCTGCTGGGCCTGCTCCTGTCCCTGCCCCTGGCGCAGATCGAGGGTCCTCTCGGCACGTGGCTGCCGCTCGGAATTGCTGTTCCTGGGCCTGGGCATGATGGGCCTCACGGTGGCCAAGCGGTTCGACCTGATCGCCGCGGCCGAGGGGACGGGCCTCGTCCGACGACCCGGCGCCGAGCCGGAGCCGGACGAGCGCGGGCCGCGGATCGTCGTCGACACCAGCGTCCTGATCGACGGCCGGATCGCCGAGATCGTCGAGTCCGGGTTCGTGCACGGGACGCTCGTCGTGCCCCGCTTCGTGCTCGAGGAGCTCCAGCACATCGCGGACTCCTCGGACACCCTCCGACGCAACCGGGGCCGTCGCGGCCTCGAGATCCTCAACCGCATGCAGCGAGACCTGCGCACGCCGGTGGACGTCGTGGAGGACGAGGCACCCGGCATCGCCGAGGTGGACGCCAAGCTCGTCGAGCTTGCCAAGCACCGCAGCCAGGTGATCCTCACCAACGACTTCAACCTGAATCGCGTGGCGGAGCTCCAGGGCGTGCGCGTCATGAACATCAACTCGCTCGCCAACGCCGTGAAGCCGGCCGTCCTGCCCGGGGAGGAGCTCCGGGTCAAGGTGATCCAGGAGGGCAAGGAGACCGGGCAGGGCGTCGGGTTCCTCGACGACGGCACGATGATCGTCGTGGAGGGCGGTGCCCGCCTCATCGACAGCGAAGTGGACCTCACGGTCACGCGCGTGCTCCAGACGGTGGCCGGCAGGATGATCTTCGCGCAACCCCGCCAGGACTGAAGGTGGCTGGCGAGGTCTCGAGCGGCCCGCGGGCGGATGTCGTGGTGGTGGCGGCCGGCTCGTCGCGGCGGATGGGGGGCATTGACAAGATGACGGCGTCCGTCGGCGGGCGCCCGTCCTCGCCTGGACCCTGGGAGCGCTGGCCTCCAACCCGGAGGTCGAGCGCCTGATCGTGGTCACGGCACCGGAGCGCGTGGCCGAGCTGCGGGCCGTTCCATGGCTCGTCCCGGGGGCGGTGGTCGTGGCCGGCGGTCCCACCCGGCAGCAGTCCGTCGCCGCCGGGGTCCGGCACCTGGACGCCCTCGACTCGGAGGGCCGCGACCGCCCGGTGCTGGTCCACGATGGCGCCCGTCCGCTGGTCACCCCGGCGCTGGTGACCGCGGTGATCGAGGCCGTCCGATCACATGGCGCCGCGTTGCCCGTCGTGCCGGTGGTGGAGACGCTCAAGCGGATCGGGAACGGCGTGGTGCTCGAGACCGTCGACCGCTCGACCCTCGGCGCGGCCCAGACGCCGCAGGGTGCCCGCCGAGGCCTTCTCCTCGACGCATGGATGAGATTTCCGCCCGATGGTGACCGGGAGTTCACCGACGAGGCCGCCCTGCTCGAGGCATGTACCATCCACGTGCATGCAATCCCCGGTGAACCCTCGATCGCAAGGTGACCCTGCCCGACGACCTGCGCCGGGTCGAACAGGCGGTCGCGCCCGCCGCCGTCCGCGTCGGCCTTGGCCATGACAGCCATCCCTTCGGCCCTGAGACCGGCCTGCGCCTGGGCGGGATCGAGATCGAGGGCGCGCCTCGACTGGCCGGGCATTCGGACGGCGACGTGGTGCTCCATGCCGTGGCCGATGCGCTGCTCGGGGCGGCGGCACTGGGGGATCTCGGGCGCTTGTTTCCGGCCGACGCCCGGACCCCGCATGGCATCGCGAGCGATACGATGCTCCGCGAGGTCGCCGGCCGCGTGGCGGCCGTGGGGCTCGCGCCGGCCGCGATCGACGTCGTGGTCATCGGCGCCCGGCGCCAGGCTCGGCGCCCGCCTCGACGACATGCGCGATGCCATCGCCCGGGTGCTGGGTCTGGATCGGGGTGCGGTCAACGTGAAGGCCTCCAGCGGCAACCTCGCCGGCGACGAGGGGGCCGGCCGGTCCATCTCAACCCGCGCCGTGGCCACGCTGAGGGCAGTGTCGTGACCGTCCGCCTTCGGGACACGCTGACAGGCGAGGTCCGGCCGCTCGAGCCACTCGAGCCCGGGCACGTCCGGATCTACACCTGCGGCCCCACGGTGACGGACCCGCCCATATCGGCAACTTCCGGTCCTTCCTGTTCGCGGATCTCCTCGTCCGATATCTCCGCTACCGCGGGCTGCACGTCACCTGGGTCATGAACCTGACGGACATCGACGACCGGATCATCAGCCGCGCCGCCGCCGAGGGCATCACGACGCGGGAGCTGACGGACCGCCACGCGGCGCGCTTCCTGGCCGACATCGAGGCCGTGGGAATGATCGACCGGACATCCTGCCGCGGCCCCCGACCACCATCCCGCAGATCGCCGACCTGGTGGCGACGCTGATCGACAGGGGGCACGCGTATCGCACCCCGGATGGCTCGGTGTTCTTCCGGATTCGCCTCGTGGCCCGGCTACGGCCGCCTCGCCCGTCTCGACCCGGATTCCCTGCGGATTGGCGAGCGGGTCGAGGCTGACGACTACGGCAAGGACGACGTGCGGGACTTCGCCCTCTGGAAGGGACCGAAGGAGCGGCGAGCCATCGTGGACACCCGGATCGGTTCGGGTCGCCCGGGCTGGCACATCGAGTGCTCGGCCATGAGCATGACCCACCTCGGCGAGTCGTTCGACATCCACACTGGCGGCGAGGACCTCGTGTTCCCGCACCACGAGGACGAGCTCGCCCAATCCGAGGCGGCCACCGGGAAGCCGTTCGTCCGCTGTTGGCTGCACTGTGCCCACCTGCGCGTCGGCGGCGAGAAGATGGCACGCCGCACGCGGAGCTTCGAGCGCGTCGCCGACCTCATGGACGCCGGGGTCTCGCCACGTGCGCTGCGCTACGTGCTCATCTCGGTGCACCACCGCGCACCGCTCAACTACTCCGACGAGTCGCTGCCGGCCGCCACCGCCGCCGTGGAGCGCATCGACGCGACTCCTGGTCGCCTGGCCGCGTACCGCGAAGAGCGCGCGGACGATCCCGGGCTTCCCGCAGCTTTGGACGCCATCAGGGCCGGGTTCGAGGCGGGCCTCGACGACGACCTGAACATCTCCGCCGCCCTTGCGTCGGTGTTCGACGGGGTTCGCGACCTCAACCGGCGCCTTGATGTCCGCGCGTCTCAACGGCCGACGCGGCTCGCGCCATCGCGCTCATCCGCGAACTGGACACGGTGCTCGGGATCGCAGCTCCGGCCGTCGCCGACCTCGATCCGGCGCTCGCTGCGCTGCTCGAGGAGCGCGTCGACCGCACCGGGCGGCTCGCCGACTGCGGCTGCGTCGGACCGGCTTCGGGACCTGCTGCTCGCTCGTGGCATCGCGGTGGAGGACACGCGCGACGGGCAGCGCTGGCGCCACGTGGCGACGAACGGTGCCTGACCGCAAGGTGCCGCGCGACGGCGACCGCCCGGCGGGCGACGGAAGCGAGCGCAACGGACCAGGTGGCGGACCGGGTCGTGGGCGACGGCCCGGCGGGCGACCGCCCGGGCGCCCCGGTGGACCCCCCCGTGGCGGGTCTCGCGACAGCCAGGCCGGCGGCGGGAGGCCCGGCGGCGGCCGGTTCGGCCGGCTCCGGGCTGGGCGACCCGGGCATGATCGATCGGGGTTCGGATTCCGAAACGAGGGCCAGGAGGAGAGCCGCCCCGGCCCTGGGAGGACGCCCAGCGTCGCGACGGCCCGCCCCCGTACGCCCAGCGTCGCGACGGCCCGCCCCCGTACGCCCAGCGTCGCGACGGCCCGCCCCCGTACGCCCAGCGTCGCGACGGCCCGCCCCCGTACGCCCAGCGTCGCGACGGCCCGCCCCCGTACGCCCAGCGTCGCGACGGCCCGCCCCCGTACGCCCAGCGTCGCGACGGCCCGCCCCCGTACGCCCAGCGTCGCGACGGCCCGCCCCACGCGAATCGGCCCTGGTCGGCGACCCGGGACGAGCCCGGCGTCCTGGCCGACGATGCGATCGTCGCCGACGCGCCCGCGGACTCCGGACCGCCGGAGGACGCCACGACGCTGCCCGGCCGGCCCCCCGGCCGGCCCGCGGATCGTTAAGACCGCCGGCCGGGCTCAGGTCCCGGCCGCCCTCCGTTCCGAGGTGCCGTCCGGTACCCGCAGCCGCGTCCTTCGGGCGTCGCCCACCCATCGGTGTCGCTCGCCGAGGGCGAGGAGCTGGTGGCGGGCCGCCGGCCCGTCGAGGAGGCGTTCGTCGCCCGTCGCGAGGCCATTCGGCTCCTCGTCGTGCCGCAGCGGCGAATGGCGCTCGAGAAGCTGGTGCTGCATGCCACGAGCCTCCGGATCCCCGTCGTGGAGGTCGAGGGCGGCACGCTGACCGCGATTGCCGGGTTCGACGGTCACCAGGGGGTCGCGCTGGTGGTGGCACCCCGACGCTTCGCGTCACCGGACGAGATCCTGGCCCTGCCCGTGGGGCGCGCCGAGCCGCCGCTCGTCCTCGTGCTGGACTCGCTCGAGGATCCGCAGAATGTGGGACCCTGTCGCGGAGCGCCGAAGCCACGGGTGTTCACGGCGCAGTGTTCCAACCACCGCCAGGCACCGCTCAGCCCGGCGGCGGTCAAGGCCAGTGCGGGTGCAACGGAGCACCTCCCGCTCGCTCCCGGTCGACGATCTTCCCGGCGCGCTGGCCGATCTGCACGTCCGCGGCCTGCGGATCGTCGGCGCTGATGGGGGTGCCCCGCTGACCGCCCGCGAAGCTGACCTGCGAGGTCCGATCGCGATCGTTGTCGTCGGGAGCGAAGGCCGCGGTCTTGGACCAGCGGTTCGCCGGCGCTGTGACCTGCTCGTCCGGATTCCCATGCACGCAGGCCGGATCGAGTCGCTCAACGCGGCCGTCGCGGGCTCGATCCTGCTCTACGAGGCGGCTGCGCAGCGACGACCGGCGGAAACCGCCGGCCCGCCGCCGGAGGCCGCCCTTGGCGAAGCGCCCGACGCCCCAGGACGATTTCCGCGAGAGCGGAGCCTCCACGCCGATCATCGAGCCTGAGCCTGCACCCGGTGATCTGCACGCCGCCGACCTCGAGGCCGCCGACCCCGAGGCCGCCGAGGGTGGAGCTCCGGGATCGCGGTGACCGACGCCGCTGCCCCGGCCGACGGAGCTGATGACCGGCATCCCGACGCCGACGACAATGCCGAGGGCGACACCCTCCTGCCCGGGGGTCCCAGCCCGACTGAGGTCCGGCCGACGTGCCGGGCCGTGTGCCCTGCGGTGGTCGCGGCCGTTCCCTGACCGTGGGATGCGCCGGGATGCGGGGTCGCCGCACGCAGCGCGCAGCGCTGGCGAAGGCCCCGTGATCCAGTGCCGGTTCAGCCCCGGGATCCTCCGCGGGTATCTGGGCGCAACCCTCGGGTCTTGCGAGGCGTGTCACGCTCGCGGGGCCGATGACCGATCCAGGCGGTGATCCGCCGCGCGACGGCGCGTGACACGGTGGCGCCACCGTGTCACGAATACGTGTCGGCCACCCCCGGGACGGGCGGGATCGTGGCATCGTGCGCCACCATCGGCTGCGAGCCCTGGCGCTGATGCTGACCGCCGCCGCAACCGCAGGGCGGACCCTCCAGTCGGGATGCCCGGACCGGCCCAGGAGGTTTGACGCCCCAACCGGCGCCACGTATCATTCCTCGGCTCGCAGAGTCCATCTCTTGTTTGACTATGCGCGCGTGCCGACGTAGCTCAATTGGTAGAGCAGCGGTTTTGTAAACCGCCGGTTCCGGGTTCGAGTCCCGTCGTCGGCTCCACCCAGCAAGGTAACGGTCCACGGGCGCACCCCCCGGGGTGGCGTCCAGCGCAGGCCCAGATAGCTCAGCTGGCAGAGCACATCCTTGGTAAGGATGAGGTCACGGGTTCGAATCCCGTTCTGGGCTCCATCACTCGCCGATCCCGGTTTGTCCCGGCGGCCAGCGCCGCCCCAGCCATGGAGTGTGAAGGGTCCTGTGGCCAAGAAGAAGTTCGAGCGCACCAAGCCGCACGTCAACGTCGGCACGATCGGCCACATCGACCACGGCAAGACGTCGCTGACGGCCGCGATCTCCAAGTACCTCGCCCTCAAGGGCAAGGCGGAGTACCGCGCGTTCGACACGATCGACAAGGCCCCCGAGGAGCGCGAGCGCGGGATCACGATCGCATCGCCCACGTGGAGTACGAGACCGAGAAGCGCCACTACGCGCACGTCGACTGCCCCGGGCACGCCGACTACATCAAGAACATGATCACCGGTGCCGCCCAGATGGACGGCGCGATCCTCGTGGTCGCCGCCCCCGACGGCCCGATGCCCCAGACGCGCGAGCACATCCTGCTCGCCCGCCAGGTCGAAGTGCCGGCCCTGGTCGTCTTCCTGAACAAGGTCGACATGGTGGACGACCCGGAGCTGCTCGACCTCGTCGAGCTGGAGGTCCGCGAGCTGCTCACCAAGTACGACTTCCCCGGCGACGACATCCCGATCATCCGCGGTTCCGCCCTCAAGGCCCTCGAGGCCGGCGACGACGCGGCCGACCCGGCCTACGCCTGCATCCAGGAGCTCCTCGACGCGGTCGACACCTACATCCCGAACCCCGAGCGCCCCGTCGGACAAGCCGTTCCTCATGCCGGTCGAAGACGTGTTCGGGATCAAGGGCCGCGGCACCGTCGTCACCGGCCGCATCGAGCGCGGCGTCGTCAAGGTCGGCGAGGAAGTCGAGATCGTCGGCATCCACGCCACCCGCAAGACCGTCGTGACCGGCGTCGAGATGTTCAAGAAGCTGCTCGACCAGGGCGAGGCGGGCGACAACGTCGGCTGCCTGCTGCGGGGCATCGAGCGCGACGACATCGAGCGCGGCCAGGTCCTGGCCAAGCCGGGCTCGGTCAAGCCGCACACCAAGTTCAACGCCCACGTCTACGTGCTGACCAAGGACGAGGGCGGTCGCCACACCCCGTTCTACAACGGGTACCGGCCGCAGTTCTACCTGCGCACCACCGACGTCACCGGGGCGATCGAGCTGCCCGAGGGCGTCGAGATGATCATGCCCGGCGACAACGTGGACATGACCGTCGAGCTGATCACCCCGATCGCGCTCGAGGTCGGCCTGCGCTTCGCCATCCGCGAGGGTGGCCGCACCGTCGGCGCCGGCGCCATCACCAGCATCACCGAGTAACGAGAAGCCATGGCAAGAGTTGACGCGCGTCCGGTGATCCAGCTCGCGTGCACCGAGTGCAAGCAGCGCAACTACACCACGCGCAAGAACAAGAAGAACGATCCCAACCGGATCGAGCTCCTCAAGTACTGCCCCCGGGAGCGCCGCCATACGCTGCATCGGGAGGCGAAGTAGTCGCAAGGACCTCTCTAGGGGCGTAGCTCAATTGGCAGAGCACCGGTCTCCAAAACCGGGGGTTGTAGGTTCGAGTCCTATCGCCCCTGCCATATCCTCCGGGCCATGGCTCGCGTGAGCGTCGCCCCGGGCGCGGAGGATCTGGCAGCAGGAAACCCAGAGCGATGAAAAGGCAACTGTGAGTCGAATTCGCCAGTTCGCAAAGGAATTGTGGTCCGAGCTCAAGAAGGTCTCGTGGCCGAACCGGCTGCAGGTGCGCAACCTGACGGTCCTGGTCTTCGTGATCTCGTTCGTGGTCGGGGTCTACATCACCGTGGCCGACGCGGGCTACACAATCCTGGTCCAGTTCCTGTCTGACCTGAACGCAGCATGACCGAGCAGCTGACCGTCACCCGGGCCCCCGAGAAGCGCTGGTACGTGATCCACACGTACTCGGGCTACGAGAACAAGGTCAAGGCCAACCTCGAACACCGCATCGAGTCGATGGGCATGGAGGACAAGATCTTCCAGGTCCTCGTCCCGATGGAGGACGAGATCGAGATCCGCCAGGGCCAGCGGCACACCGTCCAGAAGAAGGTGTACCCGGGCTATGTGCTGGTGGAGATGATCCTGGACCCGGAGTCCTGGTTCGTCGTCCGCAACACCCCCGGAGTCACGAGCTTCGTCGGCAGCGGCAACATCCCCGGGATGCGCAGCGAGCCGATCCCGCTTGATGAGACTGAGGTCAAGCAGATCCTCCGGCACATGGGCGTGGAGACGCCCAAGTTCCGGGTCGCGTTCACCAAGGGCCAGAGCGTGCGCGTCACCGACGGGCCGTTCGCGGAGTTCATCGGCACCGTGGACGAGGTCAATCCGGAGCGCAACAAGCTGAAGGTCCTCGTGAGCATCTTCGGCCGGGAGACACCGGTCGAGCTCGACTTCCTCCAGGTCGAGAAGCTGTAGAGGCAGGGAGCGAGCAACACCGTGGCCAAGAAGATCCGAATCGTCCTCACGCTGCAGCTGCCCGCGGGCAAGGCGACACCCGCCCCGCCCGTCGGCACCGCGCTTGGGCCTCACGGCATCAACATCGTTGAGTTCACCAAGGCCTACAACGAGAAGACCGCCGACAAGGCCGGGCAGATCATCCCCGCCCAGATCACGGTGTTCGAGGATCGCTCGTTCACCTTCATCCTCAAGACCCCGCCCGCGCCGGACCTGCTGCGCAAGGCCGCCGGGATCGACAAGGGCTCGGGGACGCCGAAGCGCGCGACCGTGGGCAAGGTGACCCGCGGCCAGGTCCGCCAGATCGCCGAGATCAAGATGCCGGACCTCAATGTCAATGACATCGACGCCGGCATGAAGGTCATCGAGGGCACCGCCCGGAGCATGGGCATCGAGGTCGTCGGCTAGGTTCCGACCGGCGCCCGGGAGGGACCCCGGACCGGGCGCCACATCCAGGGGCAGGTCCACCGATGGACCGAAGGAGCAATCGATATGGCCGCACACGGCAAGCGCTACCAGGACCTCGCGAAGCTCGTCGACCGCACCCGCACCTATCCGCCCGCGGAGGCCGTTGCGCTCGCGAAGGAGACGTCCACCCTCAAGTTCGACCCGACGGTCGAGGCCCATCTGCGCCTTGGCGTTGACCCGCGCCATGCCGACCAGATGGTGCGCGGCACGGTCGTCCTGCCGCACGGCACCGGCAAGGTCGTCCGGGTGGCCGTCTTCGCCCAGGGCGAGAAGGCCCAGGAGGCTCTCCGATCCGGGGCGGACGAGGTTGGCGCCGAGGACCTGGTGAAGAAGATCGAGGCCGGCTGGCTCGAGTTCGATGTGGCGATTGCCACTCCGGACACGATGGGCCAGGTCGGTCGCCTCGGCCGCATCCTCGGCCGCCGCGGCCTGATGCCGAACCCCAAGGCGGGCACGGTGACCTTCGACATCGAGCGTGCCGTCAAGGAGGTCAAGGGCGGCCGCGTCGAGTTCAAGGTGGACAAGGGCGCCATCGTCCACGTCCCCGTGGGCAGGGCATCGTTCGAGGAGAAGCAGCTCCTCGAGAACCTGGCCATGCTGGTGGATGCGGTGAACCGCGCCAAGCCGAGCGGCGCGAAGGGCACCTACCTGCGCACGCTCACGGTCGCCACGACCATGGGCCCCGGCATCCGGGTGGACATCCCCGGGATCCTCGCCGAGGCGCAGGCCTAGGCGGTATCATCGGCCGCCGCCGGGTGACGCGACGAGGTCGCGACCACGCGGCGCACGAAATGGACGACGCCGTCGAGAGACAGGCGCCGCATCAGGACAGACGGATCGCCGCAGACAGCCTGCGCCCGCAGGACGCCAGGACCGGCCGGAAGGCCGGGGTGACGCCCAGGGCTTGATCCGCCGGACCGGACCGGCCGGCCCCCGAAGCGGGGGAGGGCAGGGGACGACGGCGAGCACGCCGAGGCAGGACATCGCCCCTCCTCCGGGTGGGACGCGCCCCCTGCTTGCCACGTGGCCCGTCGCAGGGGTCGATTCGGCCGCAGAGCCGAGCGCACCCACCGCCGCGCGCCGGTTGCGCGCAGGAGCAGGGAGGTCAAGGAGGCTCGATGCCGACCGAGGCCAAGCGCGAGACGATCGAGGCGCTGCGCGCCGAGCTGGACGCGAACCGCACGATGATCGTCTCCGAATATCGCGGCCTCAAGGTGAAGGAGATCACCGAGATCCGGCGCGCGCTGCGCAAGCAGAACGTGACGTACCGGGTCGTCAAGAACCGCCTCATGCGGATCGCTGCGCAGGACAACGCCGCGGCGGACGCCCTGGCCCCCCTGCTCTCGGGCCCGTCGGCGATTGCCTTCGGGAACGACGAGTCAGTGACGGCCAAGGCGCTGCTCGACGCGACGCGCCCCTACGCCAAGATCGTGAAGATCACGGGCGGCGTGCTCGGATCCCGCGCGATCGACGCCGAGGGCGTCGCGAAGCTCGCCACCCTGCCGCCCCGCGAGGTTCTTCTCGCCGAGGCGCTGGGGGCGATCGTCGCCCCGCTCTCCACGGTGGCCGGCCTGTTCGACGCCCCGCTGCGGGACGTTGCCGGCCTGGTCGATGCGCTCATCGCCAAGCGCGATGGCGTCGCGGCCTGATCCTCACCTTGAGACCAACCCGCGCCCGCATGGGCGCCCAGAGCAACCAGGAGTAGAACCCCAATGGCCACGCTGACCCCCGACCAGCTGCTCGAGGCCTTCGAGCAGATGACCGTGCTCGAGCTCTCGGACTTCAAGAAGCAGTTCGAGGACCGCTTCGGCGTCACGGCCGCCGCCCCGGTCGCCTTCGCCGGCGCCGCCCCCGCGGCCGCCGGCGCCGCCCCGGCCGCTGCGGCCGAGGAGGAGCAGACCGAGTTCACCGCGACCCTGACCGAGATCGGCCCCAACAAGATCCCCGTCATCAAGGTCGTCCGGGAGCTCACCGGGCTGGGCCTCAAGGAGGCAAAGGACCTCGTCGACGCCGCCCCCAAGGCCGTCAAGGAGGGCGTCACGAAGGACGAGGCCGAGAAGATCAAGGCCGCGATCGAGGAGCAGGGCGGCAAGGTCGAGATCAAGTAGCCCGACGCAGCACATGCGCAGGAGCCGGTCCGACACCCGTCGGTCCGGCTCTCGCATGTTCAGCCCCGACCCCGCCCGATCCGGATCCGAGCCTGCCGGTCCCGCCTCGTCGAGCGGTCGGCCGGGAGCGCGGACCGGAGCCCGTGGCTCGCCCCGGGCTCGCGGAGCGGGTATCGTGGTGGCCGACACGCGGTCGGGGCCCGACCGCGGTCCGCTGCGCCGCGCGGTTGACATGCGCCGGGATCGCGGTATCCTACTCCTTCTGTGAGCGCGGCCGTCCCTCCTTCTTCCTACTCCGACAAGGAGTCGTCCTTCATGCTGTCCGTCTCGTCGACACCCCTTGCCGTCACGCCCTCGGGCCGGCTCTCCTACGCGAGGATCGCCGAGATCCGTGACGGGATCAGCGTCGACAAGTTCGAGGTCCCGAACCTCATCGAGCTCCAGCTCCAGTCCTTCCAGTGGTTCATCGACAAGGGCCTTCGGGATCTGTTCGACGAGATCAGCCCCATCAAGGACTTCACCGGCAAGGTGATGGAGCTCCAGTTCCTGGACTACGAGTTCGGCGTGCCGAAGTACGCCGAGGAGGAGTGCCGGACCAAGGACCTCACCTTCAGCCGGCCGCTGTACGTCAACGTCGAGCTCCTGATCAAGGAGACGGGCGAGATCCAGCGCCAGCGCGTCTACATGGGCGACTACCCGTGGATGACCGACATGGGCACGTTCGTGATCAACGGCGCCGAGCGCGTCGTGGTCAGTCAGCTGGTCCGCTCGCCCGGCGTGTACTACAGC
The DNA here is from genome assembly GCA_963716025.1 of uncultured Chloroflexia bacterium. Lineage (GTDB taxonomy): Bacteria > Chloroflexota > Limnocylindria > Limnocylindrales > CSP1-4 > CAIXZV01. The sequence continues at coordinate 6,587 of CAVQSY010000017.1, read as the reverse complement.
GAGGTCGAGGACCCGGCGTCGGGCCGGCCGCTGTTCTCGGCCAAGGTGATCCCGAACCGCGGCGCGTGGCTGGAGTTCGAGACCAACAACAAGGACCAGCTCTGGGTCAAGGTCGACCGCAAGCGCAAGATCGCCGCGACGACCCTGCTCCGGGCTGTCGGCTACGAGACGAATGACGAGATCGCGGGCCTGTTCGGGTCGCTGGACACCGATCCCGAGCACCCGTACATCGCCAACACCCTCGACAAGGACCTCACCAAGACGCCCAACGAGGCGCTGATCGAGGTCTACAAGAAGCTCCGGCCGGGCGACCCGCCCACCGGCGACAACGCCCGGCAGCTGGTCGAGAGCCTGTTCTTCAACTTCCGGCGCTACGACCTGGGCCGGGTCGGCCGCTACAAGTTCAACAAGAAGCTGGATGCCGTGGCGGCACGGATGGCCATCGAGTTGCCGCGCGACGGACGGACGATCACCCGCGAGGACGTCGCCGCGATCGTCGGCCATCTCATCGAGTCCAATTCCGGCCTGCATCCCAAGGACGACATCGACCACCTCGGCAACCGCCGCATCCGGGCCGACGGGGAGCTGATCCAGAACGCGTTCCGGATCGGCCTGCTGCGGATGGAGCGCGTCGTGCGCGAGCGGATGACGATCCAGGAGATCGACAAGGCGACGCCCAACGCCCTCATCAACATCCGCCCCATGGTGGCGGCGATGAAGGAGTTCTTCGGCGGCAGCCAGCTGTCGCAGTTCATGGACCAGACCAACCCGCTGGCGGAGCTCACGTCGAAGCGGCGCCTGTCGGCCCTCGGGCCGGGCGGCCTGTCGCGCGAGCGCGCCGGGTTCGACGTCCGCGACGTCCACCACAGCCACTACGGCCGGATCTGCCCGATCGAGACCCCGGAAGGCCCGAACATCGGCCTGATCGGCTCGCTTGCCACGTACGGGCGGATCAACTCCTACGGCTTCATCGAGACGCCCTACCGCAAGGTCAAGCGGACCGTCGCGCACAACGACCCGATGCTGCTCACGCTCGAAGCGGGTGCGGATGTGGTCGGCAAGGACGGCAAGGTCATCCTCGCCAAGGGCAAGCCGTTCACCGAGGCCGCGGCGAAGGAGCTCGCGCGCCAGAAGGCTCTCGGCTTCCCGTGCCGGCCCGTCGTCACCGACGAGATCGAGTACCTCCCGGCCGACGAGGAGGAGGAGCACGTCGTCGCGCAGGCGAACGCGGCGCTCGACGCGGAGAACCACTTCACGGCCGAGCGCGTCCCCAGCCGCTACCGGGACACGTTCCCCGAGGCGCGCCCGGACCAGATCGAGTACATGGACGTCACCCCCAAGCAGGTCGTGTCGGTCGCGACGGCGCTGATCCCGTTCCTCGAGCACGACGACGCCAACCGCGCCCTCATGGGTTCGAACATGCAGCGCCAGGCGGTGCCACTGCTCGAGCCGGAGAGCGCCGATCGTCGGAACCGGCATGGAGTCACGTGCGGCGCGCGACTCCGGCCAGGTGGTGATCGCCCGGCGCGCCGGTGTGGTGACCAGCGTGACGGCCGAACGCGTCCAGGTCGAGGCGGACTCCGGCGAGCTCGACGAGTACCGGCTGCTCAAGTTCGTCCGCAGCAACCAGGGCACCTGCATCAACCAGCGTCCGATCGTCACGGTCGGCCAGCGCCTGGAGGCAGGCGGCGCCATCGCCGACAGCTCGTCCACCGACGGCGGGGAGCTGGCGCTCGGCCGGAACGTCATGGTGGCGTTCATGAGCTGGGAGGGCGGCAACTACGAGGACGCGATCGTGATCAGCGAGCGCCTCGTGCGTGACGACCTGTTCACGAGCATCCATATCGAGAAGCACGAGCTGGAGTCGCGGGACACCAAGCTCGGCCCCGAGGAGATCACCCGCGACATCCCCAACGTCGGCGAGGAGGCCCTCAAGGACCTCGACGAGGAGGGGATCGTCTACATCGGCGCGGAGGTCCGCCCGGGCGACATCCTGGTCGGCAAGATCACGCCCAAGGGCGAGACCGAGCTGACCGGGAAGAGCGCCTGCTGCGGGCGATCTTCGGCGAGAAGGCCCGCGAGGTGAAGGACTCCTCGCTGCGTTTGCCGCACGGCGAGCGTGGCGAGGTCGTCGAGATCCGCGACTTCCGCCGCGAGTGGAACGACGACCTCCCGCCGGGCGTGACCGCCTGGTCCGGGTATCGGTCGCCCAGAAGCGCAAGGTCTCCGTCGGCGACAAGATGGCCGGCCGGCATGGGAACAAGGGCGTCATCGCCAAGGTCCTGCCGGTCGAGGACATGCCGTACCTCCCGGACGGGTCGCCGGTCGACATCATGCTCAACCCGCTCGGCGTGCCGTCCCGATGAACATCGGCCAGGTCCTGGAGACCCATCTCGGATGGGCGCTCGGTGTCATGGGCTACAAGGCGGCGACCCCCGTCTTCGATGGCGCGACCGAGGCCCAGATCGGCGAGGCGCTCCAGGCGGCCGGGCTGCCCAAGGACGGCAAGACGATCCTGCGCGACGGGCGCACGGGCGAGCCCTTCGATCGCCCGATCACCGTCGGCCAGATCTACATGCTCAAGCTGCACCACCTGGTGGAGGACAAGATCCACACCCGGTCAACCGGCCCCTACAGCCTGATCACCCAGCAGCCGCTGGGTGGCAAGGCGCAGTTCGGTGGCCAGCGGTTCGGCGAGATGGAGGTCTGGGCGCTCGAGGCGTACGGCGCCGCGAACGTCCTCCAGGAGCTGCTCACCGTCAAGTCGGACGATGTCCTCGGGCGCGTCCAGACATCGAAGCCATCGTCAAGGGCGAGGAGATCCAGCCCCCGCGGTTACCCGAGTCGTTCAAGGTGCTCATCAAGGAGCTCCGAAGCCTCGGGCTCAACGCGGAGATCCTCGACCCGAACGACGAGGAGATCCCGCTCACGGAGGACGATGCCTCCGGCTACCTGCTCCCGGATCTCGGTGGGATCAACCTCGCCGGGTTCGAGGACTAGACGCCCGTACATCCGCACGGAGGGGGATCGGCGTCCGGCCGGCCCGGTCCCCCTCGATGACCGCAACGAACGTGCCACCTGGCCGCGGTGGCACGGAGGAGCCGATGCTCGAGGTCAACAACTTCTCGGCGATCCGAATCTCGCTCGCCAGCCCGGACCAGATCCGGGAATGGTCCAAGGGCGAGGTGACGAAGCCCGAGACCATCAACTACCGCACGCTCAAGCCGGAGAAGGACGGGCTCTTCGACGAGCGTATCTTCGGTCCCACGCGGGACTGGGAGTGCTACTGCGGGAAGTACAAGCGGATCCGGTACAAGGGGATCATCTGCGACAAGTGCGGCGTCGAGGTCACCCGCTCGAAGGTCCGCCGTGAGCGCATGGGCCACATCCAGCTGGCCAGCCCCGTCAGCCACATCTGGTACTTCAAGGGCACACCGAGCCGGCTCGGGATCCTGCTCGACATCAGCCCGCGCAACCTCGAGCGCATCCTCTACTTCGCCCTGTACATCGTCACTCACGTCGACGAGGAGGCCCGCCAGCGCGCGCTGCGCGCGCTCGACGAGCAGGCCGAGGGCCGGGGCGGGGCCGGCGGTGAGCGCCTGTCCGAGTTGGAGGGCACCCTCAAGGCCGACATCAAGCGCCAGTCGGACGAGCTCCGCGGCATTCTCGCCAACCAGGGCGGAGCTGGAGACCCAGCGCGGCGCGCGGATCGAGGACGTGGCCCGCGAGGCCAAGGCCGTCGAGACTGCGCTGACCGAACTCAAGTCCAAGGTCGCCGAGGACACGATCGCCTTCGTCCCCACGGGCGAGGTCGTCGTGGCCGCGGGCGACAAGGGCGGCAAGGACGCCCTCGCGAAGCTGCGCAAGATCGCCACCGCGGAGACCGAGCGCATCTCCTCCGAGCTGGACCAGCGCGCGTCGGACGAGGCGCGGTTGACCGAGCAGAAGCTCGCCGACCTGCAGTCCTCGATGGACGAGACGCTCCGCGCCGAGCGCGAGAAGCTGACCGATGAGGCCCAGGACCAGAAGGAGGAGCTCCGCCGCTCCCGGGACGAGATCGAGGCGCTCAAGCCGCTCATGACGATCGGCGAGACGGAATTCCGCCAGCTGGACGAGAAGTCTGGGCCGGTGCGCGCACCGGCCGGATCTTCTGGGCCGGTATGGGTGCCGAGGCCGTCCGCGACATCATCGTGCGCATGGACCTCGACGAGCTGTCGCGGGCGCTCCATGCCGAGGTCCGGACCAGTTCCGGGCAGCGACGCAAGAAGGCGATCAAGCGGCTCCGGTTGATCGAGGCGTTCCGCCGGTCGGGCAACCGGCCCGAGTGGATGATCCTCTCCGTCCTGCCGGTCATCCCGCCCGACCTGCGCCCGATGGTGCAGCTCGACGGTGGCCGCTTCGCGACGTCCGACCTCAACGACCTCTACCGGCGCGTCATCAACCGCAACAACCGCCTCAAGCGGCTGCTGGAGCTGGGCGCCCCCGAGATCATCATCCGCAATGAGAAGCGGATGCTCCAGGAGGCGTGCGACGCCCTGATCGACAACGGCCGGCGCGGCCGTGCCATCGCGGGTACCGGCAACCACCGCCTCAAGAGCCTGTCCGACATGCTCAAGGGCAAGCAGGGCCGGTTCCGCCAGAACCTGCTCGGCAAGCGGGTGGACTACTCCGGCCGCTCGGTGATCGTCGTCGGTCCGGAGCTCAAGCTGCACCAGTGCGGCCTGCCCAAGAAGATGGCCCTCGAGCTGTTCAAGCCGTTCGTGATGCGGCAGCTCGTGGAGAAGGGGTTCGCCCACAACATCAAGAGCGCCAAGCGGATCGTGGAGCGCGTGCGCCCCGAGGTGTGGGACGTGCTCGAAGACGTCATCCAGGATCACCCGGTCCTGCTCAACCGCGCCCCGACGCTCCATCGCCTGGGCATTCAGGCGTTCATGCCGGTGCTGGTCGAGGGCTCGGCCATCCAGATCCACCCGCTCGTCTGCACCGCGTTCAATGCGGACTTCGACGGCGACCAGATGGCGGTCCACGTGCCGCTGTCCACGGCCGCCCAGGAAGAGGCGCGGACGATGATGCTCTCGACCGCGAACCTGCTGTCGCCGGCGGACGGCTCGCCCGTGGTGGCCCCGACGCAGGACATGGTCCTGGGCAACTACTACCTCACCATGGATGGGCCGGCCCGCAAGGCGGCCGACCTTTTCGTGTTCGCCACCGAGGACGATGCGATCATCGCCTACGAGCTTGGCGCTCGCGGCCTCGAGGGCACGAGCTGGATCATCTCGAAGCGCGAGGACGGTGAGCCCTCGTGAAGCACCACCCGGCCTCGCTGACGCTCCACGAGCCGGTCAAGGTCATGGTGTACGCCTGGGACAAGGAAGCCGGCGGCCTGGTCGAGCGGCTCGAGATCACCACGGTGGGACGGATCCTGTTCAACCGGATCCTGCCCGAGCCGCTGCGCTTCCTGAACAAGCCCATGCGGCGCTCGGACCTCAAGGCGATCATCGACCAGCTACCGGGACCTGGGCCCCGTCGAGACGGCGCACCTGGTGGACGGCATCAAGGGGATCGGCTTCAAGTTTCCACCCGCGGCGGCATGCGCATCGGCCTTTGGGACATCGTCGTCCCGGTCAGAAGGGGGCGCTGCTCCAGACGGCTGACGATGCCGTCGACAAGATGGACCGGCATGACAGCGCGGCCTGATCACCGAGGACGGCGCACGAGCAGGTCGTCGAGCTGTGGCAGGACATCACCAAGCGGGTGTCCGACCACATGATGAGCAGCCTGGGCGACGAGAACCCGGTCAAGATGATGACCGACTCCGGCGCCCACGGAAACAAGGGCAACATCGGCCAGCTGGGCGCCATGCGCGGCCTGATGGCGGACCCGTCGGGGCGGATCACATCGACGTCCCCGTGCGGAGCAACTTGCGCGAGGGGATGACGGTCCTCGAGTACTTCATCACACGCACGGCGCCCGCAAGGGTCTTGCCGACACCGCGCTCCGCACCGCGGACTCCGGGTACCTGACCAGCCGCTGATCGACGTTGCGCAGGATGTCATCACCCGCGAGGACGACTGCGGGACGCTCGAGGGCAGCTGGATCATCCGGGCCGAGTCGGCCAATGAGCCGGAGGCGTTCCAGCGCCGGCTGGTGGGGCGGCTGGTGGCGGCCGACCTGCTCGACTCCAAGGTCAAGCTCAAGAAGGGCCAGGCCGCCCCGGTGGTCATCGCGCGGGACGTGATGATCGACGAGGAGGATCACCAGGCCATCGACGAGGCCGGCCTCGACGAGGTGCTCGGTCCGCTAGCCGCTCGCCTGCGAGTCGCGGCACGGCGTGTGCCGCCAGTGCTACGGCCGCAACCTTGCCACCGGCGACATGATCGGGATCGGCGAGGCGGTGGGCATCATCGCCGCACAGTCGATCGGCGAGCCCGGCACGCAGCTGACGATGCGGACGTTCCACACCGGCGGCGTCGCCGGCCAGGACATCACGCAGGGCCTGCCGCGAGTCGAGGAGCTGTTCGAGGCCCGGATCCCCAAGGGCAAGGCCGAGATCGCCGCCATCAACGGGATCGTGGAGGTCATCAACA
>CAVQSY010000016.1:0-48931 GCA_963716025.1 uncultured Chloroflexia bacterium | reverse complement strand
CGCCGGCGGGCATCAGCTTCGAGCTCGAGACCCCCCTCAAGCTTGCGGTGGTCGGCATCGACAAGGAGCTCGTCGGGCAGATCGCCGCCAAGGTCCGGTCCACGCGCAAGCCCGAGCCCTACAAGGGCAAGGGCGTCCGGTACGCCGGCGAGAAGGTCCGCCGCAAGGCAGGCAAGGCCGGCAAGATCGGCGGGAAGAAGTAGTCGATGAAGAAGATCGCTGACAGCCGCACGGCGTCGCGCGTCAAGCGCCACGAGCGGCTCCGCCTCAAGCTCGCGGGAACCCCGGCCAGGCCGCGCCTCGCCATCTTCCGGAGCCTCACCCATATCTACGCCCAGGTCATCGACGACACCAGCGGCAGCACGCTTGCCGCCGCCTCGTCCCTCGAGGCCTCGCTCAAGGGCGCACCCGGCACGAAGCTCGACGGCGCCAAGGTCGTCGGCAAGCTCGTCGCCGAGCGAGCCAGGGCGGCCGGCGTCGAGCGGGTGGTGTTCGACCGGGCGGGCTTCAAGTACCACGGGCGGGTTCGCTCGCTCGCCGAGGCGGCCCGCGAAGCCGGCCTCGACTTCTAGGAGACGCCTGTGGCCCGCATCGACCCAACAAGCTCGCGCTCGAGGAGCGCGTCGTCCAGATCAATCGCGTCGCCAAGGTGCACAAGGGCGGCCGACGGTTCTCGTTCTCGGCGGTCATCGTCGTGGGCGATGGCAACGGCCACGTCGGCGTCGGTCTCGGCAAGGCCGGTGACGTGCCGGAGAGCATCCGCAAGGGCGTCGAGGACGCGAAGAAGAACATCGTCCGGATCCCGATGGTCGGGACGACGATCCCGCACGAGGTCCGCCAGGAGTACGCGGCCGCACGGGTGCTGCTCAAGCCGGCCTCCAAGGGCACCGGCGTCATCGCGGGCGGCGCCGTCCGCGCCGTCGTGGAGGCCGCTGGCGTCCGCGACATCCTGGCCAAGGTGCACGGGTCCACCAACCCGGTGAACGTGACCCGGGCTACGCTCAATGCGCTGCGCAGCCTCCGGTCCGTCGAGGACGTGGAGCGGATGCGCGGCGTCAAGATCCGCCTGGTCGTGCCCGGCCAGCCTGCGGCAGCGCTCAGGGAGGCCGCCGATGCCCGGTAGCCTGAAGGTCACGCAGACCAGGAGCACCATCAGCCATATCCATCGCAACCGGGCGACGATCCGAGCGCTGGGCCTCCACGGCATCGGCAGCTCGTCGATCCTGCCGGACAACCCCGCTGTCCGCGGGATGGTCAGGCAGGTCAGGTTCCTCGTGACCGTCGAGGAGCTTCCCGAGGGCGCGACCAGCCCGGAGAAGTCCTGATGAAGATCCACGATCTGCACCCCGCCGAGGGGTCGGTCACGAGGAAGACGCGAGTCGGGCGCGGGATCGCCGCAGGCAAGGGCAAGACGGCCGGCCGCGGCACCAAGGGCCAGCGCTCGCGCGCCGGCGCTTCGATCCCGGCCTGGTTCGAGGGCGGTCAGACGCCGATCCACATCCGGATCCCCAAGCTGCGCGGATTCCGCAACATCAACGACATCGAGTACGAGGTCGTCAACGTCGGTGCCATCAGCGCCGCGGTTGATGCCGGCAGGCTCCAGAGGGAGAAGGGCGCTCCGGTCACGGTCAACGCCGACACCCTGAAGGCAGCCGGGCTCGTGCGCCGCGATCGCTTCCCGCTCAAGATCCTCGGCACCGGCGAGGTCACCGTGCCGCTGTTCGTCCTCGCCGACGCGTTCACCAAGAGCGCCCGGGCGAAGATCGAGGGGGCAGGCGGCACCGCGCAGGTCATCGAGATCCCGTCGGAGCCCCTGGCAGCACTCGGCGTCGAGCCGGTCACCGCGGCCCCGTCCGCCGATGCCGCCGAAGCCGCGGCCGACGACGCGTAGCGCCCCGTGTTCGAGGCTCTCCTCAACGCCTTCCGAGCGCCGGACCTCCGGCGCCGGATCCTCTTTGTCGCCGGGATCCTGCTGGTGTTCCGCCTGCTGGCCCACGTGCCCGTGCCAGGCATCAACGCCCTGGAGCTGCGCTCGTTCCTGGAGCAGAACCCGATCTTCGGCCTGCTGGACCTGTTCTCGGGTGGCGGCCTGGCCAACTTCTCGGTCGTCGCCCTGGGCGTGAACCCCTACATCAACGCGTCGATCATCATGCAGCTGATGACGGGCGTCGTGCCTTCGCTCCAGGCGCTCCAGCGGGAGGGCGAGTACGGACGCCAGAAGATCAACCAGTACACCCGGTACCTCGCGGTGCCGATGTCCCTCCTCCAGTCGTACGGCTTCCTCGCCCTGCTCTCGAGCAGCGGCGCGCTCAACACGCCGTTCGATTTCGGGACCTGGGAGACCTGGACGCAGATCGTCACGCTGACCGCGGGATCGGTCACGCTGATGTGGCTGGGTGAGCTGATCACCGAGAAGGGGATCGGCAACGGCGTCTCGTTCATCATCTTCGCCGGCATCGTGAGTCGTGTGCCGACCGCCGTCGCGGGCTTCCTCGAGAACCCGGACCTGGCCATGATCATGCTGCTCGGCATCGTCGCCATCGCCGCCGTCGCGGTGATCATCTACATCCAGGAAGGCCAGCGCCGGATCCCCGTCCAGTACGCGTCACGCGTGCGTGGCCGTCGCATGTACCAGGGGGGCCAGACCTTCCTGCCACTGCGCGTCAACCAGGCCGGCGTCATCCCGATCATCTTCGCGGTCAGCATCCTGCTGTTCCCGAGCCAGATCGCCAGCTACTTCATCAACTCGCCGTCTCCGATCAGTGACATCGCACAGGGCGTCACGACCTGGCTGGGGACCGGCTCCTGGCTGTACGTCGTCCTCTACTTCCTGCTGACCGTCGGCTTCACGTACTTCTACACGGCGTTCACGTTCAAGCCGGACGAGACCGCCGAGCAGCTGCGGAAGAACGGCGGTTTCATTCCCGGTATCCGGCCGGGGCGTCCCACGCAGGATTACCTTGCCCGGGTGGTCACCAGGATCACCGTCGCCGGCGCCCTGTTCCTGGGCATCGTCGCGGCCCTGCCCCCGTTCATCGGCCTCGTCCAGCCGCAGTTCAATGGAATCGCACTGGGTGGCACGAGCATCCTGATCGTGGTCTCGGTCGTCGTTGAGACGATGAAACAGCTCGAAGCCCAGCTGCTGGTCCGCCAGTACGAGGGATTTATCAGGTGAATGTGGTGGTCCTGCTCGGCGCCCCCGGCGCCGGGAAGGGCACCCAGGCCCCGTTGCTTGCCGAGCGGCTCGGACTCCCGGTGGTCGCCACCGGGGACCTCTTCCGAGCGGCTGTGCGGGATGGGACACCCCTGGGCATGGATGCGCGTCGATACATGGACGCGGGGCAGCTCGTCCCCGACGAGATCACGGTCAAGCTCCTGCTGGAGCGGCTGAGCCGGCCGGACGCGGCCGCGGGCGTCATCCTCGATGGCTTCCCTCGCACGGCAGCGCAGGCGGCGGCACTCGACGCCGCCCTCGCGGACCGCGCGGCGCAGGTCTCGGCGGCCGTCCTGGTGGAGGTGCCGGCCGAGGAGCTCATCCGCCGCATGTCCGGTCGCTGGGTCTGCCGGGCGGCCGGTCACCCGTACCACGAGACGTCGAGCCGGCCCCGTGTCGCCGGCGTCTGCGACCTGGACGGCTCGGAGCTGTACCAGCGTCGGGATGACAAGCCGGAGACGATCCGGGCCCGCATGGACCAGCAGCTTGGGGCCCTGGACGAGGTGATCGACCACTACAGGCTGGGGGGCACGCTCGCGGCGGTCGACGGCCTGCAGGACATCAACGCGGTCGCCGGGGCGATCGACGCCGCCCTCTCCGAGGCGGGCGTGCCCGCGGGGGCCGGCGAGGGATGATCACGCGCCACTCGCAGTCCGAGATCGAGATCATGCGGTCCGCAGGCCGGATCGTCGCCGAGGTCCTCGCGCTGGTGGAGGAGAGCATCCGGCCGGGCGTGTCGACGGCCGAGATCGACCGCCTCGCCGAGGCGCACATCCGGGGGGCAGGGGCGATCCCGTCGTTCCTCGGCTACCTGGGCGGACGACGCTACGATCCGAAGCATCCGCGCGCCTACAAGGCGTCGACCTGCATCTCCATCGACCACGAGATCGTCCACGGGATCCCCGGTGATCGCGAGCTCCGCGCCGGCCAGATCGTGTCCGTGGACGTCGGTGCCATCTACCGGGACTGGCATGGCGACGGCGCGCGCAGCTTCATCTGCGGGGGCCCGGAGGCCGGCACCCCGCAGGCCGTCCACCTGGTGGACACCACCCGACTGGGCCTGATGGCGGGCATCGCCGCTGCCCGGCCGGGCAACCACATCGATGACATCGGGGCTGCCATCGAGGACATCGCCACGGCGGCCGGCTATGGGATCGTCCGGGGCTACACGGGCCACGGGATCGGGACCTCGATGCATGAGGATCCCTCGGTGCCCAACTTCCGGACCGGTCGTCCCGGAGCCCGGCTCGAGCCCGGGTTGTGCCTCGCCATCGAACCCATGTTCATGATCGGGCGCGAGGAAACGGAGACGCTGGCCGACGGCTGGACGGTGGTGACCGCCGACCGCTCGCTGGCGGCGCACTTCGAGCACACGATCGCGATCACCGGCGATGGCGCCGAGATCCTGACCCGCGTCCAGGGGCGGTGACCGCGGTGTTGTGGAAATTGCATGCCTTTGATATCCTCACCGTTCGTGTGTCGGCCCGGCCGGGCCGACACTCATGCTGAGAAGGACCAGGGAGCCAGTTGGCGAAGAAGGATGCGATCGAGGTCGAAGGAACGGTGATCGAGCCGCTGCCGAACACGATGTTCGCGGTGGAGCTCGAGAACGGCCATCGCGTTCTCGCCCATATCAGCGGCAAGCTCCGGATGAACTTCATCCGGATCCTGCCCGGGGACCGCGTCCGCGTGGAACTGTCTCCCTACGACCTCACTCGGGGTCGGATCACGTATCGCTTGAAGTGAGAGATCGAGGAACCCGGTGAAGGTCAGAGCGTCAGTGAAGACGCGTTGCGACAAATGCAAGGTGATCCGGCGCCACGGCACCGTGATGGTCATCTGCGAGAACCCCAAGCACAAGCAGCGGCAGGGCTGACGGATGGCACGTATTGCCGGCGTGGACATCCCGCGCGAGAAGCGCGTGGAGGTCGCACTCACCTACATCTACGGGGTCGGGCTGAGCTCCAGCCAGAAGATCCTCAAGCAGACCAGCGTCAACCCGGACACGCGAGTCCGGGATCTGACCGAAGACCAGGTCAACCGGCTCCGCGAGGTCATCGACCGCACGTTCAAGGTCGAGGGCGACCTCCGTCGCGAGGTGGCGCTGAACATCAAGCGCCTGATCGAGATCGGGTCGTACCGGGGTCTCCGGCACCGCCGCAACCTTCCGGTGCGCGGGCAGCGCACCAAGACCAACGCCCGCCAGCGCCGGGGGCCGAAGCGAACGGTCGGCGCCCGCAAGAAGAAGTAACGAGGAACCGCTAAGGCATGGCCGATCGGAAGCGCGCCGTCAAGCAGCGGCGCCGGGAGCGAAAGAACGTCCCGCAGGGGCACGTCCATATCCAGGCGAGCTTCAACAACACCATCGTGACGATCACGGACCTCACCGGGAACGTGATCTCCTGGGGTTCCGCAGGCATCGCCGGGTTCAAGGGCTCCCGGAAGAGCACGCCGTATGCAGCCGCGCTCGCCGCGGAAGGTGCCGCCAAGCGCGCCATGGAGCACGGCATGCGCCAGGTCGAGGTCTACGTGAAAGGCCCCGGCGCCGGCCGCGAGCAGGCCATCCGCTCCCTCCAGGCCGCCGGCCTCGAGGTGAGCGCGATCACCGACGTCACGCCCATTCCGCACAACGGTTGCCGGCCGCCCAAGCGGCGCCGGGTCTGAGCAGGAAGAGACCATGGCCCGCTACACCGACCCCGTTTGCCGGCTGTGCCGCCGGGAAGGGCTCAAGCTCTTCCTCAAGGGCAGTCGCTGCTACAGCAAGAAGTGCTCGTTCGAGCGGCGTCCCACGCCCCCGGGCCAGCACGGCGTCCGTCGCCGCAAGGTGGGGGACTACGGTCTCCAGCTGCGCGAGAAGCAGAAGGTCCGCCGCGTCTACGGCGTCCTCGAGAAGCAGTTCCGAAACTACTTCATCGAGGCCACCCGCCAGACCGGCATCACCGGCGAGGCCCTGCTCCGCTCGCTGGAGCTCCGGCTCGACAACGTGGCCTACCGGCTCGGGTTCGCGCCCTCGCGCGCGGCCGCCCGCCAGATCGTGGCCCACGGCCACTTCGCCGTGAACGGCGTGCCGACCAACATCCCGTCGTATCGCCTCAAGCTCGGCGACCGGATCGAGGTCCGCGCTTCGCACAAGGAGCGTGAGCTGTTCAAGACGGTGAAGGAGACCCTTCGCTCACACCAGGCGCCTGACTGGCTGAGCCTGGATGCCGACAAGCTTGCCGGCTCCGTGCTCGCCATGCCGCGCCGTGACCAGATGCCGCTCGACTTCAACGAGCAGCTCGTGGTCGAGTACTACTCGAGGTAGCCGCCCTCCATGATCGAACTCGAGACCCCGCTGATCGAGCCCGTTGCCGAAGCCGGCACGTACGCCAAGTACGAGGCCGGCCCGCTGCAGGCGGGCTACGGCGTCACGCTCGGGAACGCGCTCCGGCGCGTGCTCCTGTCCTCCCTCGAGGGCGCGGCCGTGACGTCCATCCAGATCCGTGACGTGTACCAGGAGTTCTCGACGATCCCGGGCGTCAAGGAAGACGTCACCCAGATCGTCCTGAACGTCAAGAAGCTCCGTCTCAAGAGCTTCGCGTCGCATCCTGTCCAGCTTCGGCTGATCAAGAGCGGTGCCGGCCCGGTCATCGCCGCGGACGTCGCCGAGTCGGCCGACGTCGAGATCGTCAACCCCGAGCTCGTCCTGATGACGATCGACTCGGACGACGTGACCATCGAGATGGATCTCACCGTTGAGCGCGGCGTCGGCTACCTGGCCGCGGAGCGCTCCGAGGCCCTCCCGATCGGCGTCATCGCCGTCGACGCGATCTTCACGCCCGTCCGCAAGGTCAACTACTGGGTCGAGAGCATGCGCGTCGGCCAGATGACCAACTTCGACAAGCTCACGATCGAGATCGAGACCGACGGCACGGTCACCCCGGAGGAGGCCCTCAGCCGCTCCGCCGATACGCTCGTCCACCAGTTCCAGCCGTTCGTGACGATCGGCGTGCAGGCGGCGGCCCCGGATCGCACCGTCCCGGGCGTTCCCCAGCTGCCCCCCAACATGCTCGACATGCCGATCGAGGAGCTGGACCTGCCGATGCGGGCCTACAACTCGCTCAAGCGCAACAACATCGTCAAGGTCGGGCAGCTCCTGCAGCTCAAGGACGATGACCTGCTGCGGATGCGCAACTTCGGCAAGAAGTCGCTCGACGAGATGAAGGAGCGCCTCCGCATGCGCGGCTTCATCCTCCCCGAGGAGGAGTCCGACGCGACCTTCGACGAAGCCGTCGACGAGCCATTCGTCGGCGAGGAGCCGTTTGCCGGCGACGAGGAGGTCTGAGCGATGGCCCACCGAATTCGACGGACGCAAGCTTTCGCGCAAGCGCGGACCTCGCCTCGCGCTGTACAAGAACCTGACGGTCTCGGTTCTCCGCTATGAGCGGGTACAGACAACCGAGGCCAAGGCCAAGGAGATCCGTGGCCGGGTCGAGCGCATGATCACGCTCGCCAAGCGCGGTGACCTCGCGGCCCGTCGGGCGGTCGTCTCGGAGTTCCCGAACGAGCCGCTCGTCGTTGCCAAGCTGTTCGACGTGATCGCCCCCAAGTACGCCGACCGCACCTCGGGTTACACCCGGCTGCTGCACATCGGCCAGCGCAAGGGCGACGCGGCGGAGATCTTCCAGATCGAGCTGGTCTGACCAGCTCGATCTGACAAGAGTCCGAGAGGACTCGACCGATGCGTTATCGCGCGCGGTGTGAATACGACGGAACGGACTTTGCCGGGTTTCAGCTCCAGCCGAATGCCCGGACCGTCCAGGGAGAGCTCGAGACCGCGCTTGCCCGCCTCGCCCGAGGCGCGCGGGTGGTGGTCGAGGGGGCAGGACGCACGGATGCCGGGGTCCATGCCATCGGCCAGGTGATCGCATTCACCTACGAGGGCGTGGTGCCGGGTTCGCGGCTCCAGCGGGCGGTCAACGCCCTACTTCCGCCGGACGTCGCCATTCGCGACCTCCGACGGGTGTCCGACGGGTTCCACCCTCGCTACGCGGCGCGGTATCGGGAATACCGCTACACCGTCTGGAACGGGCCGCGCAGCCCGCTCCGCGAGCGTCATGCGCTCGGGGTGCGGGCCCCGCTAGATGTCGCCGCCATGGCGAGCGCCGCGTCGGCCTACCTGGGCCGCCACGACTTCTCGGCCTTTGGCGGCACGGACCGGTCCCCGGTCCGGACCGTGCACATGGTCCGGGTCCGGAAGGAGGGTCGCCTGGTGACGATCGACGTCCGGGCAGGCTCCTTCCTGCGGGGGCAGGTTCGCAGAATGGTTGCCGGCCTCCTGGGGGTCGGTGCAGGGAAGATCGATGAAGCGGCACTCCGGGCGGCGCTCGCCGGTCGGGTGCCGGCCCTCAGTGGGGCAGCCGCTCCGGCGAAGGGGCTCTGCCTCCGGCGCGTCGTCCTCGGACGATCGCGGACGGACGACAAGGAAGACGAGGAATGAGCGCGAAGACCTATACGCCTCGAGAGAGCGAGATCGAGCGACGCTGGTACGTCGTCGACGCGACGGACGAGACGCTCGGCCGCCTCGCGACGAGGATCGCGCACGTCCTCGAGGGCAAGAACAAGCCCACCTACGCTGCCCACATGGACACCGGCGACCACATCATCGTCCTCAATGCCGCGAAGATCACGGTGACGCGGGACAAGCTCGAGTCCAAGGTCTACGCGCGCCACAGCGGTTACCCCGGCGGCTTCAAGGAGGAGACCCTCGGTCACCTGCTTGCCCGCCGCCCGGAGGAGGTCATCCGCCGGACGGTGAAGGGGATGCTGCCGCACAATCGCCTCGGAACCCAGATGCTTCGGAAGCTGAAGGTCTATGCGGGGAACGACCATCCCCACCAGGCCCAGAAGCCCGAGCCGCTTGCCTGATCGAGGAGCCCTGATGTCGACACCTTCGTTCTATTGGGGCACCGGCCGCCGGAAGACGGCGGTTGCCCGCGTTCGCCTCATTCCCGGTGAGGGCCAGATGGTCGTCAACGGGCGAACTCCCGAGGAGCACTTCGGGGGAATCCTCGCCGAGGCCGAGCTGTTCCTCCCGTTCCGGGTCACCGGGACCGAGGGCCGGTTCAACACGATGATCAAGGTCGAAGGTGGCGGGACCACCGGGCAGGCCGGCGCGATCCGCCACGGCATCGCCCGCGCGCTCCTCCAGTCCGACCCCGAGGGCTATCGCCTCCCGCTGCGCCAGGCCGGTCTCCTGACCCGCGACCCGCGGATGAAGGAGCGCAAGAAGTACGGTCTCAAGCGCGCCCGCAAGGCGCCGCAGTACACCAAGCGCTAGCTGCCAGCGGTGACGGTCCGGCCGGTCCGGATGCCGCCCCGCCCAGGGACCCCGATGCCATGAGCCGCAGCCTCCGTGGACGGGACCTCATCAGCGCCGCCGATCTGTCGGCGGAGGAGATCGGCCGCCTGTTCGCGCGGGCGGTCGACCTCAAGGCCGAGTACCGCGTCTCGAGGGCGCATCCGAATCCGCCGCTCGAGCGGCGGACACTGGCCATGCTGTTCCAGAAGCCCTCGCTCCGGACGCGGGTGACGTTCGAGGCCGGGATGACGCAGCTGGGCGGGCACGCGATCTACCTGACCGAAGGCGTCGTGCTCGGCGGACGCGAGTCGGTGGGGGACGTGGCCCGCAACCTCGAGGGCTTTGTCGACGCCATCATGGCCCGCACCGGCCCTCACGAGGTGATCGTGGAGCTCGCGGCCCGGGCGTCCATCCCGGTGATCAACGGGCTGACCATCCGGGAGCACCCGTGCCAGGCGCTGGCCGACCTGTTCACCCTGCACGAGCGGTTCGGCGACCTCCGAGGGCTCGTGCTCGCGTTCGTCGGTGACGGCAACAACGTGTACCACTCGCTGGCCCTGATGGGGGCCACCCTGGGCATGGAGGTTCGGCTCGCCCACCCGGTGGGCTACGGGCCGAACGAGCGGATCGTGGCCCGAGTCCGGGAGATGGCCGCGGCTTCAGGAGCCCGGCTCGTGTTCACTGAGGATCCACGCGATGCGGTGGACGGCGCTGACGTCGTCTACACGGATGCGTGGACCTCGATGGGCCAGGAGGCGGAGGCCGAGGAGCGTCGCGACGCGTTTGCCAGGTACCAGGTCAATGCCGACCTGATGGCCATCTCCGGCGGCGCCGTGGTCATGCACTGCCTGCCCGCCCACCGCGGCGAAGAGATCACCTCCGACGTGATGGACGGTCCCTCGAGCGTCATCTTCGACCAGTCCGAGAACCGGCTCCACGCCCAGAAGGCGCTCCTCGTCGAGCTCCTGGTCGGCTGACCGGCGGCGGGAGGGAGGGGCGCGATGGCGGGCGAGGGGTTGTACGAGCGTTACAAGGATGCGCTGCGGCGCGGCCACGTCGCCGCCCTCCACGACCGGATCGATGAGGCGCTCGACGCCTACGCCGATGCGTCGAGGATCGCGCCCGACCGGCCCACGCCGCACACGAGCGCGGGCACCGCGCTCCTCCGGCGGGGGCGACCCGCGGATGCGCTTCGCTACTACGAGGCAGCCCTGGAGGTGTCACCGCGAGATGAGGCGGCGCTTCTCGGGCGCGCCCACGCCCTCGCGGCACTCCACCGGCGCGGCGATGCCGCGCAGGGGTTCGACACCCTTGCCGACCAGCGCGCTTCCGGCGGCCGCCTTGCGGATGCCGTCGATGCCGCTCGACGCGGCCTGGAGCTCGCCGAGGGCCGGGAGCGGCGCCGGACGCTCGAGCGGTTGATCGAGCGTCTCCGTGCGTCGGAGCCGGACGAGCCCGGGCGGCTGGCGCTGGAGCGCGCGCTCCGGGTGCTCGAGGGCCGGGCGATCGCCGCACCCGTGCGCAAGGCGCCGACGGCTAGGCCGAAGAAGGCGGGACCCGCGCCGGCGAGCGACGAGCGGCTTGCTGGCGACGCCGCGGGCGCGGCCGACGCGCAGCCGGCCAGCCGGCCTGCCCTTGAGCGCGACCTCCCCTCGGATGCGGACGTTCGCGAGCTCAGCCGGCTTGCCGAGGCGGCCATCGACGCGGGTGACGGAGCACAGGCTGTCGAGCGCCTGCTCGATGTTGCGGCGGTGCACCGCGCGGCGGGTCGCCCCGCCGCCGCGATGGACGCCTGCTACCTGGGGCTGGCCGCTGACCCTGACCACGTGGGGCTCCACCTGGCACTCGTGCAGCTCTACGACGACAGCGGCTGGAGCGGGCTCGCTGGCGAGAAGCTCGATCTGCTCGACCGCCTGGTCGCGCTGGACGCCGACCCTGTCGTGACCGCACGCGTGAACGCCGCAAGGGCCGCGCGGGCCTGAGCCTCGGGGCCCGATGGTAGGATTGGCGGAAGATGCTCCCGTTTGTCGAGTCGCTGGTCCGGCAGATCACGCTGGCGACCCTTCTTGACATCGCCATCACCGCGTTCTTCATCTACTGGCTGTTCAGCCTGATCCGGGGCACCCGGGCCGTGACCCTCGTGATCGGCGTCACCATCCTCTTCGGCGCCTACGCGCTTGCCCAATGGCTGCAGCTGCGCATGTTCACCCAGCTGCTCCAGGCGGGCGCCGTCGTGGGCCTGTTCGCCCTCGTGGTCGTGTTCCAGCCCGAGCTGCGGCGGGCGCTGGAACGGATCGGACGGGTGGGTGCGATCGGTCGGGTGTTCGCGCCCGCGGCCCAGCGCCGGACCGCGCACGTCGCCGCCGAGGTCTCCAAGGCGGCCGGGTGGCTGTCCCGGGAGCGACACGGGGCGCTCATCGTGATCGAGCGCGAGACGGGCCTGGAGGAGATCGCCGAGACGGGCGTCATGTTGCACGCCGACCTGACGCACGAGCTGCTGGACACGATCTTCATGCCACGAACGGAGCTCCACGATGGCGCGGTCATCATCCGCGGCGACGCCGTCCTGGCGGCAGCGGCGCTGCTGCCCCTGACCGACATGGACCTCTCGGCCCGCTACGGCACCCGGCACCGCGCTGCGCTGGGGATCACGGAGGACACCGACGCGATCGCGGTGGTCGTGTCAGAGGAGAGCGGGCAGATGAGCCTCGTGGAGCGCGCCCGCATCGTCCGGATCCCGAATGAATCCCAGCTCGAGCGCGCGCTGGTCGCGCGTCTCGAGACCCCCACCGTCTCGGGTCGCCTGGGCCGCGTCGGCTCCGTCACGGGCCGGACCGGGCGGCTCCACTTCGTGCGCCGGCGTCCGCGGGGAGAGCCGGCAGCTCCGGTCACCGGGTCCGCTGCCCCTGGTGACGACGAGGGCCCCGCGACCGCCACGGTCCCCGGCCCGTGAACGCCCGCCGGATCGCCCGGCGCGTCGCCGGGATCATCATCGACAACTGGCCGCTCAAGCTGGCAGCCGTGGCGCTTGCCACCCTGCTGTATGCCGGCCTGGTGGCCACGCAGGACAGCGCGACGTTTCCGGGCCCGCTGAAGGTGTCGCCGGTGAACCAGCCGGGCGGGACCGTGGTGGTCAACCAGCTGCAGGACATGGACGAGATCCGATACGTGGCCCCGGCCGACCTGGGCCGCCTCGGCGCGGAGGACTTCCGGGCGACGGTCGACCTCTCGAACCTCGAGGCCGACGGCAACCCGGTGAGCGTCCAGGTCAACGTCGCGGCCGTCGATCCCCGCGTCTCCATCGTCGAAACCAGCCCGCGGTCGATCCAGGTCGTCCTCGACCAGCTGGTGCCCAAGACCGTGCCCGTCACCGTGGACATGTCCACGGCCCCCGATGGGCTCACCGTCGGTGACGTCATCCTCATGCCCCCGGAGGTGACGGTGACCGGCCCATCCTCGCTCGTCCGCCAGGTCGTCAGCGCCCGGGTTGGCGTCACGATCGACAGCAGCGGCGTGAACATCGACCGCGAGATCCCGGCCGATCCGATCGACCTGGTCGGCGAGATCGTCACCGGTGTCGACCTCGAGCCCGCCCTCGTCCACGTGACCATCCCCGTCTACGAGAACCTCCAGAACCGGACCGTCCCGGTGAACCCGATCGTGAGCGGAACGCCGGCCGCGGGCTTCCGGATCGCGGCGGTCGAGGTGGACCCGCTGGTGATCTCCGTGGAGGGTGACCTGGACCAGCTCCAGCTGCTCGCGGCCGCCGACACGGCCCCGGTGGTCGTGTCCGGGGCCACGCGCGACGTGACGACGACCGTGGACTACGCGCTGCCGACGGGTGTATCCCCGATCGGGGCCCAGACGGCGACCGTGACCGTCCGGATCGAGGCGGTCACCGAGACCCGCACCTTCCTGGCGGGGATCCGGCTCGACGGCCGGTCCGCCGACGTGACGTACGAGGCGAGCGAATCGCAGGTCCTCCTGAGCCTGTTCGGGTCAACGGCCGTGCTCGACCGCCTGGACACGATCCCGATCGTGATCTCGATCAACGTCTCGGATCTCGAGCCAGGCATCCACGAGGTCCCGGTCGTGCCGGCCCTGACCTCGGCGGTGACGGTCGCCGCGATCTCGCCCGAGACCATCACCGTCACGGTGACCGCGCGCCAGCCGCCGGTGCCCGCGTCGACGCCGTCGTCGGCCCCGGCCTCGACGCCCGCGCCCTGACCAGCCGCCCACCCGCAACGAGGATCGTGCATGACCCGCCTGTTCGGCACCGATGGCATTCGCGGCGCGGCGAACGTGGACCTGCGTCCGGCGCTGGCCTTCTCGCTGGGCCGCGCGACCGCGCACCAGGTCGGCGGCCCCGGCGCGTCGATCGTCGTCGGCCAGGACACCCGGCGCTCGGGTGACATGTTCGTGGCCGCGATCACGGCGGGAGCGGCGAGCATGGGCGTGGATGTGCACGCCGTGGGCGTGGTCCCGACGCCGGCCCTCGCGTTCCTCGCCGCGAATGGGCACTTCCGGGCCGGGATCATGGTCTCGGCATCGCACAACCCTGCTGAGGACAACGGGCTCAAGGTGCTCGATCCGTCCGGCCTCAAGCTCGACGATGACCTCGAGGACGAGCTGGAGTCACTGATCCTGCGTGCGGACGAGCTTCCGGGCGTGCCCCCGGCGGCGATCGGTCGCGGGGTGCCGGCGCAGGAGATCATCGAGCAGTACCTCGGCCACCGGATCGGCCTCGCCTCCGCGGTCGGCGCCGACGGACTCCACGTCGTGCTCGACACAGCCAACGGAGCCGCCTACCGGATCGGTCCGCAGATCCTGCGGGCGACCGGGGCGCGGGTCACCGTGATCAACGACCGCCCCGACGGCGACAACATCAACCGCGCCTGCGGCGCCACGCACCCGGACGCCCTCATGGCGGCCGTGCGCGACCACGGTGCCGACGTCGGGTTCGCGCTCGACGGGGACGCGGACCGGTGCATCGCGGTGGATGGCACGGGGGCCGTCGTGGACGGCGACCAGGTGCTCGGGATCCTCGCCCTGGAGCGCCTGGGCCGGGGGGTTCTCGATCGCGACAGCCTGGTGGTCTCGGTGCTCTCGAACGGCGGGCTTGCGCAGGCCGTCGAGGCGGCGGGCGGCCGCATCGTGCGCACGCCGGTGGGCGACAAGCACATCCTGGCGGCGATGCTGGTCTCAGGCGCCGGGCTCGGCGGCGAGAAGAGCGGCCACGTGATCATTCGGGAGATCGCCACGTCCGGCGACGGCCTGGTGACCGCGCTCGAGCTGCTGCGCGTGATGCGCGGAGCCGGGACCGGCCTCGACGAGCTGGCGACGGCGATCCCGCTCCTGCCGCAGCAGCAGCGAGCCATCCGCGTCCGGCATCGGGATCAGTGGATGAACGACGACGTGCTTCGGGGCGCCATCGGAGAGGCGGAGCAGCGGCTGGCGCCGCACGGGCGGATCCTCGTGCGTCCATCGGGAACCGAGCCGGTCCTGCGGGTCATGGTGGAGGGACATGACGCGGCCCTCGTCTCGGAGCTCGCCGACGCCATCGCGGCGCTCGCGGACGAGCGTCTACACTAGCCGCCCCGTTGCCAGCGCCTACCTACGGAGATCCCCAGCCCACATGTGCGGAATCGTCGGCTATACCGGTCCTCGCGAGGCGGGCCCGATCCTGATGGAGGGCCTCCGGCGCCTCGAGTACCGGGGCTACGACTCCGCCGGGATCGCCCTGGTGGATGAGGCGGGTGACGTGTTCGTGGAGAAGCGGGCGGGCAAGCTCGCCAACCTCCAGTCCGCCCTCGTCGACCGGACGCCCCACGCGGCCCTTGGCCTCGCCCACACTCGCTGGGCGACCCACGGCCGTCCCAACGACCTCAATGCGCACCCCCATCAGGATTGCACCGGGAACATCACGGTGATCCACAACGGGATCATCGAGAACTTCCGGGAGCTCCGCGATGCCCTCGAGGCCCGCGGCCACACGCTCGTGTCCGAGACCGACACGGAGGCGATCGCGCACCTCGTGGAGGAGGCGTACGAGGGCGACCTCGCCGCCGCCGTCCGGGTCGCGCTCCGGCAGACCGAGGGGGCCTACGCCCTGGTCGTGATGCACAAGCTGGAGATCAGCCGTCTCGTCGGTGCCCGCCACAACGTGCCGCTGGTGGTGGGGCTCAACGGGGAGGAGAGCTTCATCGCAAGCGACGTGGCCGCGATCCTGGCCCATACCGACCGGGTGGTGTTCCTCGAGGAGGGCGACATCGCGGATGTGCGCCCGACGGGAGTGGAGGTCACCGACCTCGACGGCAACCGCCTCGAGCGCAGCGTCACGGTCATCGACTGGACGCCTGAGGCCGCCGAGAAGGGCGGCTTCGACCACTTCATGCTCAAGGAGATCCACGAGCAGCCCACGGCGCTCCTCCAGTCCCTGGCCGGACGAGTGTCGCAGGCCGGTGAGATCCATGCCCCGGAGGTCGACGGCCTCGAGGACGCGTTCCGGCAGGCCACGCGCGTTGAGCTGGTCGCCTGCGGCACCGCGTCCTATGCGTCGCTCGTTGGTGCCGCCGCGATCCAGGAGTGGACCGGCCTTCCGGCCCGGGTGACGGTCGGATCGGAGTTCCGCTACTCACCGCCGCCGCTCGATGAGCACACCCTGGTCGTCGCCGTGACCCAGTCGGGCGAGACGGCCGACACGATCGCGCCCACTCGCCTTGCGCGTGCGCGCGGCTGCCCGATCGTGGCCGTGACCAACACCGTGGGCTCGGCGATCACCCGTGAGGCGGACGCGGTCATGTTCCTCCAGGCCGGGCCCGAGATCGCGGTCGCGGCCTCCAAGACGTTCGTGACCCAGGTGACGACGCTCATCGTGCTGGCGGCGGCGATCGCCAAGGCTCGCGGGGCGATGACCGCCGAGCAGGAGCTGGACCTCGGGCACCAGCTGCGCCTGCTCCCGGAGGCGGCAGCCCGCACCCTCGAGCTCAACCCGGGCATCGAGGCGCTCGCCAGGCGCTACGTCAACTCCCGCGGCTTCATGTTCATCGGCCGGGGGTACTCGTTTCCGGCCGCGCTCGAGGGCGCGCTCAAGCTCAAGGAGATCAGCTACATGCACGCCGAAGGCTACGCTGCCGGCGAGCTCAAGCATGGCCCGATCTCCCTCCTCGATGCCGAGTGCCCGCTGGTCACGGTGGCAACCCGCAGCCGGATCTACGACAAGCTCATCAGCAACGTGATGGAGGGGCGCGCCCGGGACGCGCGCGTGATTGCCGTCGCGACCGAAGGCGATGCCGCCATCCACCGCCATGCCGACGACATCCTGTGGGTGGCCGACACGCACGAGGCGCTGTCGCCCGCCCTGGCCGTCATCCCGCTCCAGCTGTTCGCCTACCACACGGCCGTCGCCCGTGGCACCGACGTGGACCAGCCGCGCAACCTCGCCAAGTCCGTGACCGTGGAGTAGGGCATGACGCGCGCGGAGCCGGCCGCCGACGCCGTCCTCCCGCCGGGCATCGTGCCCCCGGGGACGACCGAGCTCGGGATCGACATCGTCAAGGTGGACCGGATCGCGAGCGCGATCGACCGGTTCGGGATGCGGTTTGCGAACCGGGTGCTGACCGCGCGCGAGCAACGATACGTGCGCCAGCGTCCCGAGACGTTCGCCGGTCGCTGGGCGGCCAAGGAGGCGGTGTCCAAGGTGCTCGGCCTCGGGGTCCGGGGCGTGGGCTGGCGCGACATCGAGGTGGAGCGGCTGCCGACCGGCCAGCCGAACATCATCCTCCACGGCCGGGCCGGACAACGTGCCGAACAGCTCGGGATGGGCCGGATCGCGGTATCCATCAGCCACGAGGCGGAGTTCGCCGTGGCCGTCGCGTTCGGCGTGCGGACGACGAACGGCAAGTACGTGTTCCCGCTCGACATCGACGCGCGGCTCGACGATCGCGAGCGCAAGCTGCTGGCGCGGATGGAGCGCCTGCGCGAGCTTCACGAGGCCGGCTCGGCGCTCGAGGCGGCGGGATCGGGGACGGAGGACGAGGACGGTGGCTGACCGGCGGCCGGTCGGGTTCGGGAGGTGGACCGACGACGCGTCGGCGGGTGGTGGCACGATGCCGGATGGGGTTGCCCGGCTGGACGATGACGTCGTCGCGCGCCTGATCCCCGTGCGCGACTCGCGCGGTCACAAGGGCACGTTCGGGAAGATGCTGGTGATCGCCGGCTCCCTCGACTACGCCGGGGCCGCGCTGCTCGTCTGCCGCGCCGCCGGTCGCGCCGGGGCCGGGCTGGTCACGCTCGCCGTCCCCGAGTCGCTCCAGCCGCTGTTCGCCGCCAAGGTGGTGGAAGCCACCACGATGGCGCTGCCCGAGGACGATGTCGAGGAGGTCGACCCGGAGCCGGCCCTCGCCAAGGTGCTCGACCACGAGCACGACGCGCTGGTCATCGGCCCGGGCCTGCGGCCGTCACTGGCCACGGCGGACCTGCTGCGGCTCCTGCTGACCAGTCCCGAGGAGGCCGCCGGACCGCCGGTGGTGCTCGACGCGGAGGCGCTCCGGACCCTGGCATCCGCCGACGAGTGGTGGACGGGGGTCACCCGCCCCTGCGTCCTGACCCCGCACGCGGGCGAGTTCGCGCGGCTGCGCACCGGAAGCGGCCACGACGCGGCGGACGACGGCGATCTCGCCGGCGACGATGCCGCCCGCGTCCGGGTGGCCACGGCCGCCGCCGCGGAGTGGAACCAGGTGGTCGTGCTAAAGGGGGCGAACACGGTGGTCGCCGCCCCGGACGGGAGCGCCTCCTTCGCGCCGTTCGAGAACCCCGCGATGGCGTCGGGCGGGACGGGCGACGTGCTGGCGGGGACGATCGGCGCGCTGCTGGCGCAGGGGCTCTCCACCTACGATGCGGCACGTCTTGGGGTCTACCTGCACGCCCAGGCCGGGGAGCTGGTCCGCGAGCGGATCGGCGATGCGGGTCTGCTGGCCTCCGACCTCCCGGACGCCATTCCGGTCGTCCGCAAGCGCCTGGCCGCGAGAGCGGAGCGGCTGCGCGCCGGACGGACGCTGGGCTTCGGGGTCCGCGACGGATCCAGCGTCGCCCCTGCGGATCCGGGTGTGGACGGAGTGGACCGCTGAGCGGTTCCGGCGCGTCGACGGACTCCGGCGCGCCGCCCGATCCCGGCGCGCCCCGGCTGGAGCCGATCGAGACCCGCCTCGCGGCCTCGGGGTTGCCGCCGCTCGGCCGTCTTGCGTGGCTGGAGCTGGACCTCGAGGCGCTGCGCCTCAACCTGGCGGCCCTTCGTGAGGCCGCGGGGCCTGGCGTCCGCGTGGAGCCGGTCGTCAAGGCCGATGCGTACGGCCACGGTGCGATCCCGATCTCGCTCGCCCTCCAGGCCGCCGGCGCGGACGGCCTGTCCGTGGCCACGCTCGACGAGGCGCTCGAGCTGCGCGAGGCGGGGGTCACGCTCCCGCTGCTGGTCCTGTATCCGGTGCCCCCGGAGGTCGTGACGAGCGCGGCGCGGGCCTCCGTCGCGCTCGCCGTCGGCTTTGGCGAGCCGAGCGTCGAGATGCTGCGGGCGGCGGCCGGTCTCCACCCGCCGCTCGAGGTGCACCTCGAGATCGAGACGGGGCTCGGACGCGGCGGTGTTCCGCTTGCGGACGTGGAGGCGGCACTGGCCTGGATCGAGGCGGCGGACGGCGTCCGGCTCGCGGGCGCCTGGACCCACCTGGCCGCGGCGGGCCAGTCCGCGAGCGCGGTTGCCCAGGATGCCCGGTTTGCGGACGTCCTGCGGGTGGTGGATGCGGTCTCGTGGGGGTCCGGACCCGGAACCGTCCGCCGCCATCTCGCCGGGAGCGGCGGCGTCCTTGGTGGCGATGTGACCCGCTGGGATGCCGTGCGGACCGGGATTGCCATCTACGGCCTGATCCCGGACGCCCTCGTTCCGTCGGCCTCGAACCGGGGGCCCGCGAACCGCCTCCGTCCCGTGATGACCCTCAAGGCCAGGCCGGTGCGCGTGCTGGAGCTGCCGGCCGGGCACGGGGTGAGCTATGGACCCACCTGGGTGACCCAGCGCCCGACGCGGATCGCGACGCTGCCGCTCGGGTATGGCGACGGCTGGCGCCGGGCCCTGTCGGACCGGGCCGAGGCGCTGGTCCGCGGCGTGCGGGTCCCGCTCGTCGGTCGCGTCTCGATGGACGCGGTGATGGCCGATGTCACGGACGTCCCCGGGCCGCCGGTGGCGGCGGACGACGAGTTCGTGCTGCTCGGAGAGCAGGGCACCGAGCGGATCACGGCCCTTGACCTGGCCGCGACCTGTGGGACGATCAGCTACGAGGTGGTGACGGGGATGTCCCATCGACTGGCCCGGGTGTACCATGCCGCCGGTCGCGTCGAGGGGGCGCGCACGCTCGCGGGTGGGAGGACCTGGTGACGCGCATCGAGCTCTGGAACGGTGATATCTGCGACCTCGAGGTCGACGCCATCGTGGCCCCCGCGGCCACGTCACTGTGGATGTCGGCGGGGATCGCGGGCGAGCTCAAGCGGGCCGGCGGTGACGCGATCGAGTTCGCCGCGCTCCGCCAGGCACCGGCCCAGCTCGGCGACGCGATCGTCACCCCCGCGGGCAACCTCGCCGCGAGGGTCGTCATCCACGCCGTCTCCCTGGGTCGCGATCGCCGCACGACCAGTGCGGCCATCGACCGCGCGGCGAGGAGCGCGATGGCCCGCGTCCGGGAGCTGGGGCTCTCGAGCATCGCCTTCCCGGCCCTGGGAACCGGGATCGGGGGGTTCCCCATCCACGAGGCAGCGCGGATCGCCGTCGCCGCGGTGCGCGATGAGCTGCCCGGGACGCCGACCTTGGAGCACGTCGTGTTCGCCATCCGCGGCGCATCGGCCTACGAGGCATTTGCCGCGGCGCTCGCGGCCGATGAGCCGGCCCCCTCCCGGCCCCTGATCGGGCCCGCGACGTGGCAGCCCGTTGGGCCGGGCCGCGGCATCGGGGTTGCTTCCGACATCGGCGCGCGCCCGGATGATCGGGGAGTGGCCGGTTGAGCTTCTCGATGGAGCCGGTCGACCCGCGGCGTGAGGCCCTCGTTGAGACCGTCGCGAGGGAGATCCGCCTGCGGGGCCTGACCGGACCCGCCGTCCACTTCCTCGAGGCGAGTCGCCCGTACCGGCCGCTGGGTGCCCCGGCGATGCTGTTCTTCGACCCCGTACTGGGTGAGCTGTTCGGCGGCGAGTCGCCGTCGGCGACCGAGCTGATGACCGACGACATTGGCATCGAGGCCCTGATCGATCGCCTGGAGGAGCTCGACGAGAGCGATCGCTGGGACGCGTAGCGGCGGGCCGCTGGTAGCATCGACCCGGTGAGCACCGAGCGCCGGGCCTTCGTCACCGTCGACCGCGGGACCGCGACCAACGCCGTCGCGCTCGTGGCGCGGGTCGACGGCACCTGGCGTCTCCTGGGCTCGACCTCCGCCCCGGCGCCGGTCCCCGTCGACGCGCTCGTGGAGCGGTTGCGGCGTCGTGTCGCGGAAGTGGAGCCGGCGCTCGCCGGTCAGCTGGCCCTCGGGCGACCGGCTTCCGGCGTGGACCTTCCGCGCGTCGCCTGTTCCACGTCCCGCCCGCCCGAGATCGCGGTGCTGGCGGCGACCCGGAGGATCGCCGAGCCGCTGGCCGCCATCGCCGCGACCGCCGGCTGGCGTGTCAGGACGCTGGTGCTCGATGACGCCGAGATCCTGCCGGTGGTCACGGCCCTCGCCGACCCGCGGGTGACGACGGTGATCGCGGCGTCATCCGATCCTCCCGGTGCCGATGAGCGGACGCTGATCCCTGACCTGGCTGCCGTGATCGGGGCCGCGGTCGACCGGCGGCCGGAGCTGGTGACCGTGCTGGCCGGCGGCCTGGCCACACCCGGCAACCGGCTGGAGGCGCTGCTTGGAGACCGTGCCTCGTCCATGGTCCTGGGTCCCTCCCCGGTCGCCGATGGCGGTGTCCCGCTGCATGGTCTGCTTGACAGCCTGCGCAGCGGCACCGACGACGGCCGGCGGGCGCTGGCTGCGGCGACCGGGACGCTCGCCGAGGTCCTGCGGCGCCGGGTGGAGGTCGTGGAGATCGGTCAGGCGGGCGCCACGCGGGCGGTCGCATCCCCGCGGGCCGGTGCGGGCTCGCACGCTCGCTGGGCATCGGTCCCCGCAGCCGCCCTCCTGCCTCCGTCGTTCACGGAGGCGCACCTCGATGCGGTGACCGACTGGCTCACGACCCCAGTCGACCGGCTCAGGGTCCGCGACCGGCTGCGTGAGCTTGCGCTGATGCCCTGGGGGGATGTGCCTGGCGAGGGGGCGCTGCTCCGGCTCGCCGCGGCACGGGCGGCGCTGGCGAGGCTGGTTGCCGCGACGCCGGCACTGGATGCCGGACCCGTCCCCGATGTGGTGGTCGCGGCGGGCGGTGCCTGGGCGGTGGCCCCGGCTCCCGCGATAGCGCTCGCGCTTGCCGATGTGCTCCGACGCCCCGGCGTCCGCGCCCTGGGCTGGGACCACGCGCGACTCCTGGCCCCGCTCGGGGCCATCGAGGACGAGGATGAACGACGGCAGGTGATGGCCGATCTCCGGGATGACCTGCTCGTTCCGCTGGGTACCGTGGTGATGCCGGCCGGGCTTCGCGCGGGCAGGGAGGCCGGCAGCCTGTCGGTGGCGCGCGCGAGCGGACCCTTGGACCGCGAGCTCATTCCCGGCGGGATCGAGCGCGTGGACCTGCCGCCCGGCGAGCGGGCGGTCGTGGAGCTCCGGTTCCGCGACGCGGTTGATCTCGGTGTTCGGTCCCGACACGTGGCGGTCGAGGTCGCGGGCGGGCTCAGCGGGCTGCTTGTCGACCTGCGGGACATCCCGCTCCGGTTGCCCGAGCGACCCGAGCCCCGCCGCGAGACCCTCGCCACCTGGCAGTCAGCCGCGTGGCCGGGGGCCGAGGGATGACCATGCCCGACTGGCTCGACGAGATCCCGTCGCGCCCGCTGCTCGCCCACGGACTGGAGGCCCGGTTCGTGATGCGGCCGGGAGACCGGCCCCTGGTGGACCCCGGGACGGCCGTCGCGGCCGGCGATGCCCTGTTCGAGCACCTCCGGGACCGACGGATCGAGGAGATCGACATCCCATCGGGGACCGAGGGTGGGCGGCTCGTAGCCGGAGCCCGCTGGGCCGCCATCCCCGGACGGCGGCGCGATCACGATGGAGAGCTGCTGGCTCGGCTGCCCGGCCGCCGCGAGCGATGGAGGCTGGCGACCGGCCAGCACCGGGACCTGGTCGAGTCGCCCATGCCGGGTGAGGTCACCGCGGTCCAGCCGGGCACGGAGATCCGCGTCCGGGCTGCCGGGCCGGCGCTGCGCGGTGCGTTCGCGGCGGGTTCGGCCACACGCGGGCGCCTCATCCTGGCCACCGACCCGTCCGGCGAGCTGCGGGCGGGTGGCATCGACGTGGGCAGCGCGGGGTCGATCCTGGTGGTCGGCGCTCGCATCGATGCGGAGGCCCTCACCCGGGCCCGGGCGATGGGCGCCCGGGGGATCGTCGTGGCGACGCTGCCCGGCAAGGAGCTCCGGGACTTCGAGGCCTCAGAACGGCGTCAGCGAGCGTCGCTGCATGCCCTGGCACCGTTTGGCGTGCTCGTGCTCGACGGCGTGGTTCGCCGCCCGATCGCGAGCCCCGTGGTGGCCATCCTCGAGCGCATGGCCGGCGCCGAGGTTGCCCTGCTCGTCGATCCGCCGGCTCTCGTGTTCGACGTCGACCCGGGCGACCTGCCGGTCGTGGGGGCCGACTGGGTCCGCATCCGGAGTGGTGCCAGCGCCGGGCTGGAAGGGCGGGTGATCGCGATGCTCGGGGCTCGCCGATTTGCGGCCGGCGTGGTCACCGACGCGGCCAGGGTCGCCATCGACGGGCGACCGGCGGTGGACGTGCCGGCCGGCGATCTAGAGCGCCTCGTCTAGGCACACGCGCGGTCCGACTTCGAGCCAGGCGCGGGCGCCCTCGGACGTCCCCTCGTAGCAGCGCGAGAGCCGCCGCCAGCGACCGAGGCGCGCGAAGGCGTGCTCGACCCGGTAGAGCGGGGCGATGGGCGTGAAGCCGACGGTTCCCTTCGGCGGGGCATGGATGTCGAGCCTGATGCCCTTCTTGTTCGCCGGCTTGCCGAGGCCCCGGTAGCCCCGGTCGGCGACGACCGCCTTGACGGTCCCGAGGGCCGGCAGGGTCGTGTCGAGCAGGCGACGGCCCGCGCTCACGTCATGCGGTCGGGCCGACTCGACCGAGACCGCGAGCGGCAGGCCGAGGATGTCGATGACGACGCTGCGCTTGGCCCCGTTCGTGCGCCCGCCCCGACCGCCCTTCTCGTGGGAGGTCTTGCCTGCGCGTCCGCCGCGCACGGTCTGGCCGTCGATCATCACCATCGAGGGAGTCGCAGCCCGTCCGTGCTTCTTGCGGATGATCTGGGCTATGCGCTCCATCGCCCTCGCCCAGACGCCCGACGCACGCCACCTCCGCCACTGCTGTCAGACAGCCTCCCAGGGCGGGTAGCAGGCGGGCAGGCAGCGCCACTGGCACCCCGTCCGGGCGATGAACAGGATGGCGTGCACGACGTCCCGCCGCGAGTGGGTGGCAGGTCGGCCCTCACGACCTGGCGAGTCGAACAGGTCAGCGACCAGCGCCCACTCGGCGTTGTCCAGCTCGACCATTGACGGCATGGAGCCGATGCTGCCGCCCGGCGATGACAGGTTCTATGGCATCAACGGGCCAGATCGTGCGGTGGAGTTCATTCACAGGCTCTCAGACGGCGTCCCGCCGGCGGCTCAGACGGCGTCCCGCCGGCGGCTCAACCATCCGCTCCAGGCGACAGCCGCACCGCGTGGCGGAGCGATCATCGGGCAGGCCATCTCCCTGGGTGACGTTCGAGCCGCCGGGCGACGCATGCATCGGGCGCGGCCGACCGTTGGGCCGACCAGCGGATGGACCGGACCCGCAGTCGGACTCCGCCGAGCAGCGGACGGCCGGCCCCGGCGGATTGTCCGGCCGACCAGGCCCACCCGGTCGGCGGGGCCCGGGCGCTTGGGCTACCCTCGGCTCGCATGTCCACGTCCCTGCCGGCGGAGCGCGTCGTCACGACGCTCGACCCCTCCCAGACCCAATCGCTCGCCGCCCGCCTGGCCGTCGTCGCTCGGCCGGGTGACCTGCTGTGCCTGGTGGGCGACCTCGGCGCCGGCAAGACGCAGTTCGCCAAGGGCTTCGCCGTGGGTCTCGGGATCGACGACATCGTGACCTCGCCCACCTTCGTCCTGATGACCGAGTACGCGGGCCGGCTGCCGATGTTCCACCTCGACCTGTACCGCATCGAGGATGCGGCCGACGCGCTCGCGGGCGGTCTCCTCGACGAGCGCCAGCTGGAGGGGGTCGTGCTGGTGGAGTGGGCCGAGCGGCTCGGGCAGGCGCTGCCGGCGAGCCGGCTGGAGATCGCGATCGACGGCACGGGCGACGAGCCGCGGCGCATTGCGATCCGGTCCGCGGACCCAGAGTACGGGCGCTACCTGGAGGCTGCGGCGTGACGGCCGGCGGCGCGGGGCTGCGGCCGTGACCGGCGGCGGCCCCCTCCTGGTGATCGACACGGCCACGACACAGGCGGTGATCGCGCTCGGCAGCCCCGACGGGGCCCTCGTCGAGGCGCGCACCTGGACGGCCGGGTACCGCCACGGCGAAGAGCTGCTGGCGAGGATCGAGACGCTCCTCGGTGACCGTGGCCTGGTGCCGTCGGACCTGGGCGGGCTGATCGCCGGCACCGGACCCGGAGCCTTCACGGGCCTCCGCGTCGGCCTCGCGACCGCGAAGGGCCTTGCGCATGCGCTCTCGCTCCCGATCGCGGGCGTGGCCACGTCCAGCGCGCTCCTCGCGAGTGCCGGGGACACACCCGACACGCCCGCGGTGCTGCTCCAGCCGGCCGGTCCGTCCGATCGCGTCCTGTCGCGCGCGGGGGCGGTGCCGGTGATCCTGCCCGGCGGCACGGACCCCGAGCTGCGCCCGGGCGAGCGCCTCGTGGCGATTGACCTCGCCGGCCGCGCACCGGACGATGCGCTCGCCCGTGGGGATGCCGCGCGGGCGCGGCTGGCCGAGGCGCTGCTCTCCGTCGGGGCGCCACGCCTCGCGTCCGGCGACGCCGACGACCTCGCCACGCTCGTCCCCGAGTACGTCACGCTCCCGCGGGGTGTCCGCGAGGCTCCTGCTGGGGACGGGGTGGAGCTGACCGGGGGTACGCGGTGAGCATCCAGGTCCCGGTGCTCCAGATCCGCCCGATGACGCTGGCGGACTTGCCGGCCGTCCAGCTCATCGAGCGCGCGTCGTTCACCACGCCCTGGCCCGCCCACGCGTATCGCCAGGAGCTGGAGACCAACCGCCTCGCGATGTACCTCGTGGCGACAATCGACGGCGAGATGGTGGCCTACGGCGGGATCTGGCTGATGGTGGACGAGGCGCACGTCACGACGTTCGCGGTCCACCCGCGCTACCGGCGCCGCAGGATCGGCGAGCGCCTGCTGCTCTCGCTGATGGACCTTGCGGTCGATCGCCAGGCGCGCGAGGCGACGCTCGAGGTCCGGCTGTCCAACCTGGCGGCGAGGCGCCTCTACGAGAAGTACGGGTTCCGGCCGGTCGGCATCCGGCCCCGCTACTACAGCGACAACGGCGAGGACGCGCTGATCATGACCACCGAGCCGCTTGCCGAGGAGCGGATGCGGTCACGGATCGCGGCGCTCCGGGTGGAGCTCGACGCGGCCCCCGCGCCGGATGGCGTGCCCGACGACGTGGATGCCCCTGCCGACGGCGCGGGGACCTGGGCGTGAGCGGCCCCCTGCTGCTCGCGATCGAGAGCAGCTGCGACGAGACCGGGATCGCGGTCGTCGAGGACGGACGGCGGATCCACGCCAACGTCGTCGCGAGCCAGGTTGCCCTCCATGCGCCGACGGGCGGGATCGTGCCCGAGGTGGCGGCCCGGGCGCACCTTCGCTGGATCGTGCCGGTGCTCGACGAATTGCTCGCCACGGCGGGCGTGACGATGGCCGACGTGGATGCGGTCGCGGTGACATACGGTCCGGGATTGGCCGGCTCGCTGCTGGTGGGCATCAACTTCGCCAAGACGCTCGCCTGGGCGCACGGCAAGCCGCTGGTCCCGGTCAACCACCTCGAGGGCCACGTCTACGCCGGCTGGCTGCTTGACCCGGGGGAGGCCGATCGCGAGATCCCGCCGTTCCCGCTCGTCGCCCTGGTCGTGTCGGGTGGACACTCATTCCTCGTGGAGATGCGGGATCACCTGACCTACCGCCTGCTGGGCACGACGGTGGACGACGCGGCCGGCGAGGCGTTCGACAAGGTGGGCCGGCTGCTCGGCCTCGGGTACCCGGGCGGTCCTGAGATCTCGAGGGCTGCCGAGCGGGCCACCGCCCGTGACCGGGTCTTCCCCCGTGCGTGGCTCGGGGATTCCTACGATTTCTCGTTCTCGGGGCTCAAGACGGCGGCTCGGCGGACGATCGGCCAGGCACGTGACGACGCCGGCCTGCCGGTGGACGAGCGAGAGGGCGGATCGTTGCCGGACGCGCTGATCGCCGATCTCGCGTGGGGCTTCCAGGACTCGGTCGTGGATGTCCTCGCGACGAAGACCATTCGGGCGGCCGAGGAGGTGGGTGCCCGGGGCATCGTGCTGGGCGGCGGCGTGGCGGCCAACGCTGCGCTCCGGGCCCGGATCGCCGGTGACGCCGCGGCGCGGGGAATTGCGATGATCATCCCCCGACCGGGCCTGTGCACCGACAACGGGGCCATGATCGGAGCGGCCGGGGCCCGCCGGCTGGCTGCCGGCGTCCGCGCCGGTCTCGACCTCGACGCGCGTCCGTCGCTGCCGCTCGCCCGATGAGCGGCTCCGGGCGCGCCGCCGACCTCCGTGTCGATCCGCGCTTCGTCCAGCGGCGGCTGCGCGAGGCCGGCCTGCGCCCACGCCACAACCTGTCTCAGAACTTCCTCGCGGACGTCGATGTCCTCGAGGGCATCCTGCGGGAGGCCGACCCGGCGCCTGGACGCGGCGTGCTGGAGATCGGTCCCGGGCTCGGCTTCCTGACCGGCGGCCTGCTGGCTGCGGGGGCGCAGGTGACGGCGGTCGAGCTGGACCGGGGCCTGGTCGCCGTCCTGCGCGAGACGTTCTCCGGCGAGCTGGAGGCGGGCGCGCTGCGGATCGTGGAGGGCGACGCGCTCGACCAGGACCTGGTCCGGCTGGTGCCCGAGCCGTATGACGTGGTTGCCAACATCCCGTACCACATCACCAGCCCCATCCTGCACCGGCTGCTGGGCAGCGCCCCCCGCCCGGGGCGCCTGGTGCTGATGGTCCAGCGCGAGGTGGCCGAGCGGGTCGCGGCGCCACCGGGCGAGATGAGCTACCTGTCGGTGTTCTGCCAGTACCACGCGCGGGCGCGGGTCGCGTTCGGGGTGCCCAGGACTGCCTTCGAGCCCGCGCCCAAGGTCGACTCCGCGATCCTGGTCCTGGAGCCGTTCGCGGCCGACGACCGGCTCGATCCCGAGGCGGAGGATGGCTTGTGGCGGGTGGTCCAGGCAGGGTTCCGCGAGCGCCGCAAGATGCTCCACAACGTGCTCACCCGGCAGCTGCCGATCCCGGCCGAGCAGGTCGATGCGGCCCTCGAGGCCACCGGGATCGACCGCAACCGCCGGCCGCAGACCCTCGCGGTGGGGGAGTGGCTGGCCCTCGTCGAGGCGCTCGGCGAGATCCCGGACACCCGCTGAGCCGCGCCCGGATGCCCGACCCGGTCGATCCTGCGCGCCGCCTCGAGCCCGTCATCCGGCTCGCCCCGGCCAAGGTCAACCTGACGCTGGCCGTGCTCGGGACCCGCCCCGACGGGTTCCACGACCTCCACAGCGTGATGGTTCCGATCGACCTCGCCGACCGCCTGTCGGTCGCCGTCCTGCCCCAGGGCCGCGAGGACAGCCTTCACGTCGTGGGCTACGACCCCGGCGTGGACACGGTCGACAACCTGGTCCTGCGCGCGATCCGGGGCGCCCGACGGGCTGCCCGTCCGGCGTGGGGGATGGCCGAGCCGCCCCCGCCCCTCGCGGCCCGGCTGGAGAAGCGGATCCCCATCGCCGCGGGCCTCGCGGGCGGCTCGTCTGACGCCGCCGCCGCCGCCGACGCGGCGCTCGAGGCCTGGGGCGTCACCCTCGAACCCGCGGCCCGAAGGGCGCTGGCCGCGGAGCTGGGCTCAGATGTGCCGTTCTTCCTCGCCGGGGGTCCGGCGCTCGTCGAGGGCCGGGGAGAGCGGATCTCGCCGCTGCCCTGGCTGCGTGACGACGACGCCGCGCACGATCGGCCAGGTCTCCTCCTGCTCACGCCCTCCTGCGGCATCTCCACGCCAGCCGCGTTCCGTGCCTGGGACGACGGCGCACGGGCCGCCGGTGGCGCCGCCCGTCTGGCCTCGCAGCACCTGGCTGACGAGCTCCGCCGGGGCCGGCTGCGGGTCGCGGACCTGCTCGCCCGCGCATCCGTGCTGGCCGGCGCCAACGACCTCGCGGCAGCGGCGACGCTCGTGGAGCCCGGCCTCGTGCCGTTCAAGCGGGCGGTGTTGCGGCTGCTCGGTCGCCCGGTTGGCCTCAGCGGCTCCGGGCCGACCCACTGGGCGCTCTATCCTTCCCATGCGGAGGCGGCATCGGCTGCTGACCGCGTGCGCGCGGCGATCGCCGCCGGCGACCTGCCGGCTCCCGGGCCGGACGAGCCGTTCGTCGTCGCCGCCCGCATCGTCGCGATCGCACCAGCCTTCGATCCTGCCACCGAGCCCCAGCAAGGGAGGGAGCCATGAACCGACTGACCGTCTCGACCGCGGGCGCCCCGGCCGCCATCGGCCCGTACAGCCAGGCCATCGCCATCGATGGACTCCTGTTCTGCAGCGGCCAGCTGGGGCTGGACCCCGCGACCGGCGAGCTCGTCGAGGGCGTGGAGGCCCAGGCCGAGCGTTCGCTCCGCAACCTGTCCGCCGTGCTCGACGCGGCCGGCCTCGGCTGGGCAGACGTGGTCAAGACCACCGTCTTCCTCGCCGACATGGCCGACTTCGCCGCCGTGAATGCCGTCTATGCCCGGTTCATGCCGGATCCACCGCCCGCGCGGTCCACCGTCCAGGTCGCCGCCCTGCCGAAAGACGGCCTGGTGGAGATCGAGGCGATCGCCCGTCGGGGGCGCTGAGCCATGACACTGACACCCGAGGAACGGTCGACGCTGCTCGCGCAGTACGCCACCGGAGCCGACGCGTTCGAGGCCGCCGTCGCGGACGTCTCAGGGGCCGAGCTGGACGCCCGGCCCCTCCCCGGCGAGTGGAGCGTCCGGGAGATCGCCCACCACCTGGGCGACGGGGAGCTCAACTCGGCCGTCCGCCTGCGGCGGCTGATCGCCGAGGACCGGCCCGTCCTGCCCGGTTACGACGAGATGGAGTTCTCGCGCCGGCTCCACTACCCGGAGCGGCCGATCGGTCCGTCGGTTGCCGCCATGCGGGCGGCCCGGGCGGCGACCCTCTCGATCCTGGAGCGCCTGACCGAGGACGAGTGGGAGCGCACCGGGACCCACACCGAGCAGGG
Source organism: uncultured Chloroflexia bacterium (assembly GCA_963716025.1). Classification (GTDB taxonomy): domain Bacteria; phylum Chloroflexota; class Limnocylindria; order Limnocylindrales; family CSP1-4; genus CAIXZV01. The sequence goes on along the minus strand of CAVQSY010000016.1, from coordinate 18,741 downwards.
CGCGTACTCGGTGGAGGCCTGGCTCCGGGACTATGCCCCGCATCCCCATGACCACGCCGATCAGGCGAGACGCGTGATCGCCGCGTTGCGGGGCGGACCGCTCGCGAGTTGACACCCCCGCCGACCCACCCCAGAATTGGCTCCGCCTTCATGACGACACCACCTACCCTCCCGGGCGACACTGCCGCCGCACCACCGGCGGCCGAGCAAACGCGATCCGCGCGGCGCCCGATCTCGTGACACCCTCAAGTCCCGGCGTGCCCGTGCGCCGCACGGTCGCGATCGTGCTCGCGGCCGGCCTCGGCACGCGGATGAGGTCCGCGACCCCCAAGGTCCTCCATCAGTTGTGCGGCCGCCCGATGATCGACTACGTGCTCGATGCGGCGGTGGCGGCCACGGGCTCGCGCCCCCTGGTCGTCTGCTCGCCGGCCACCGAGGCGGTCCGCGACGCGGTGGCGGACCGCGCGGATGCCGCCCTCCAGGAGGTCCCGCGCGGGACCGGCGATGCCCTGCGGGCAGCGCTCCACGAGCTCGCCCAGGATGTCGAGGACGTGCTGGTGCTCTCGGGCGACGTGCCGCTGGTGGGCGCCGAGCTGCTCGCCGGACTCCTTGACGCGCGCCGGATGGACGCCGCGGCGATCTCGATCGTGAGCGTGGACGCGATCGACCCCAGCGGCCTGGGGCGCGTCGTGCGCAACGAGGGCGGCACCGTGGAGCAGGTCGTCGAGGAGAAGGACGCCACCGAGGACGAGCGCAGCATCACCGAGATCAACGCCGGGCTGTACGCCATCGAGGCGTCCTGGCTGCGGCGGCGGATCGCGGACCTCCGCCCGTCGCCCGTGACGGGAGAGCTGTACCTCACGGACCTGGTTCGATTTGCCCGCGAGGACGGGCGCCTCGTGGCCGCGGTGGACGTGGACGACGATGGCCGCCTGACGGGCATCAACGATCGCGCCCAACTGGCGCGCGCCGAGTGGGACATGCGGGTCGAGATGAACGACCGCTGGATGCGGGCGGGGGTCACGATGCGGGACCCGTCCACCGTGTACCTCGACCACGCCGTGGAGCTCGCCGAGGACGTGGTCCTGGAGCCCAACGTCGTGCTCAGGGGCGCGACCCGGATCGGCGAGCGGACGCGGATCGCGTCCGGCTCGCAGATCGTCGACAGCGTCGTCGGCCCGGATTGCGTGGTCTGGGCCAGCGTGCTGGAGCGCTCGACGGTCGAGGACCACGTCACCATCGGGCCGTTCAGCCACCTGCGTCCCGGCGCGCACGTGGGCCGGCGGAGCGAGATCGGGAACTACGCGGAGATCAAGAACAGTCACCTCGGCGAGCATGTCCGCCAGCACCACAACTCGTACCTCGGTGATGCGGATGTGGGCCCCGATACCAACGTGGGCGCGGGCACGATCACCGCCAACTACGACGGCGTGCACAAGTACCGCACGACGATCGGGGCGGGTGTGTTCCTTGGCGTGGACACGATGCTCCGAGCGCCGGTGACGCTCGGAGATGGCAGCAGGACCGGCGCCGGTGCCGTCGTCACCCGGGACGTGCCGCCCGGCAAGCTCGCGGTCGGCATTCCCGCACGGATCCGCGAGCCCCGGCCGATCTCGCCGCGCGACGCCCCCGCCGGGGCTCCCGGCGCTGGGGGCGAGGAGCCGCCGCCTGCTGCGGACGAGCGCCCGGTGCCCCTGCCGGAACCCGCGCCGGGAGCGCCCCAGGCCTGATGGGCGACACCCTGCTCGAGCTCGGGATCATCGTGCTGCTCGTGCTCATCAACGGCGTGTTCGTGGCCGCCGAGATCGCGCTGGTCTCGCTCCGGCCCAGCCGGGTGGAGCAGCTCATGGACGAGGGCCGGCGCGGCGCGCAACGGGTCCGCCGTCTGATCAGCGATCCGGCCCGCTTCCTCGCGGTGATCCAGCTCGCGATCACCTTCATCGGCTTCCTGGCCTCGGCTTTCGCGGGCGTGAGCCTGGCCAGCCGGCTGGGTCAGCTGTTCATCACGTTGGGCATGGCCGGCGATGTCGCGACCGTGCTCAGCCTGCTCCTGGTCACCACCCTGCTGTCGCTGTTCACCATCGTGTTCGGCGAGCTGGTCCCGAAGTCGCTTGCGCTGGCGCACCCCGAGGCCTTCGCGCTGGGCCTCGCGCGCCCGGTCGACCTGCTTGGCCGCCTGCTCCACCCCCTCGTGGCATTCCTGACCCTCGCGACGCGCACCATCGCCCGCCTGCTCGGCGCCGAGGTCAGCACCGAGGCGCAGATCACCGCCGAGGAGCTGCGGCTGATCGTCGAGCGCGGCGGGGAGCAGGGGATCCTCGAGGCCGAGGAGGAGCAGATGATCAATGCGGTCATCGAGCTGGGCGACCGCCGCCTCCACGAGGTCATGGTGCCCCGGATCGCCATGGTGGCCCTGCGCTCATCGGCGACGTTCGACGAGGTGATCGACACGATCGTCGGGGAGGGCCATTCGCGGGTCCCGATCTACGAGACGTCGGTCGACGAGGTCGTGGGCATCCTGTACGCCAAGGACCTGCTGCCGTTCCTCAAGACGACGGCCGACCGGCCTGAGCTGCGGGCGCTGCTTCGGACGCCGGTCTTCGTCCCGGAATCGATGACGATCGACGACCTGCTCCACGAGTTCCAGCGGCGGAAGGTCCACATCGCGATCGTGCTCGACGAATACGGTGGCACGGCGGGGCTCGTGACCATCGAGGACCTGCTCGAGGAAATCGTGGGCGAGATCCAGGACGAGTACGACGAGGAGGAGCCGCTCGTCGAGCGCCTCGACCTCAACCGGGCCCGTGTCGACGGACGGGCGTCGGTGGAGGACCTGCTCGACGTCTGGGACATCAAGGGCCCGCTCGAGGACGAGGACGAGTACGACACCGTGGGCGGCCTCGTCTACCACCGCGTGGGTGGCGTCCCGAGCCCTGGCGACGAGATCGTGGTCGACGGCCTGCGGCTGACCGTGGAGAGCACGGATGGCCGGCGGGTGGGCAAGGTGCTCGTCGTCCGCGAGCGTCATGACGACGATCCGTCCGACGCCGACGACGGGTAGCGCTCCGGGGGGCAGGCGCCCGCCCTCGGGACCCTGCCCCAGCTAGGCGCTGATCACCGACACGATGATGGCCCGCAGCTTCTCGCGCGCGGCCGGCTCCACGACTGTCAGCGCCTCGAGCTCGGCGAGGCAGGCATCGCGGTGGCGCTGCGCCTCGGCGCGGGTGTAGTCGGCACCGCCGGCCCGCTCGAGGACCGCCACGGTCTCGGCGACCTCCGCGTCGGTCAGGGTGGAGGTCGCGTACAGGGCGGCCAGCCGCCCGCGATCCTCGGGCGTCGCGTGCTCGAACGCGTACAGGACCGGCAGCGTCTTCTTGTGACGCGCGACGTCCGTCGGCACCTTGCCCGTCTGCTGCTCCACACCCCAGATGCCGAGCAGGTCGTCGTTGAGCTGGAACGCGAGCCCCAGCGACCAGCCGAACCGCCGGTAGCCGGAGATCACGGCCTCGTCGTCAGTCGCGAGCAGCGCGCCGGCCTCGATCGAGGCGCTGATCAGGGCCGCGGTCTTGCGCCCGATCATGTCGAAGTACAGCTCCACGGTCATCGGCTCGTCCGACCCGGACGTGGCGATGTCGATGTACTGGCCCTCGCACAGCATCACGCAGGTCTCGTCGTAGAGACGCATCAGGCGCAGGACCTTCGCGTCGCTGAAGCCGAGATCGGTGAGGCGGTGGAGCGCCACGCGGCTGAGGCTGAAGATCAGGTCGCCCGTGTTGATCGCCTGGGGGACCCCGTGCAGGGCCCACAGCGTCGTCCGGTGGCGGCGCTCGGTGTCGCCGTCCTCGATGTCGTCATGGACCAGGCTGAAGTTGTGCCCGAGCTCCACGGCGGCCGCCCCGGGGAGGGCGCGCGCGTGGTCGCCGGCGATGGAGGCGTAGGCGAGCAGCCCGAGCAGAGGGCGCATCCGCTTGCCGCGGGGACCGTCGGACCCGTCGAGGCCGAGGTGATACCGGATCATCTCGTAGACGCCGACGGTGGACGGGTCGTGGTCGCCGACCACCCGGAGGATCTCGGCCTCGGTGTCGGCGAGCAGCAGGTCCAGGTCGATGTCGCTGGAAACGATCATGGCCATCGGAGTGTACCGGGTCTCGCGATAAACGTGTTCGCCAACGGTAGCCTGTTGGAACGCAAGGCACGGTGGCCGCGCGCCCGGTACCCTCGGGGCCCATGAGTGAGCTGAACCTCGGGCTGCGGTTCCTGCTCGAGCTCGGTGGGATCGCGGCGCTCGCGACCTGGGGCTGGCAGGTCAGCGACGCCCTGCCGGGAAGGATCCTGGCCGCGGGGGTCGCCGTGGGCGCCCTCGTGGCGATCTGGGCGGTGGTGGTCGCGCCGAAGGCATCCAACCCGATTCCGATCGACCTGCGGATGCTGATTGGAACGGGACTGCTGCTCCTGTCGGCTGGAGCCCTGGCGCTGGCCGGCCATCCCCAGCTCGCCTTCGTGTTCGCGGTCCTGGTCGCGGTCAACCAGGTCCTGGTGCTGATGCTTGGAGGACACGCGGTCTGATGCAGGTTGCCCGGGGTATCCATCGGGTCGGCGCCAACAGCGTCGTCAACTCGTATCTCGTGGACGACGGGGGCGAGGTCACGATCATCGACGCCGGTGCCCCGGGGCTCTGGGGGCGGGTGCCGGCAGAGCTGGCGGCCATGGGGCGCTCGCTGGAGGACGTCCGCGGGATCGTCCTGACCCATGGCCATTCCGATCACGTCGGGTACGCGGAGCAGGCCCGGCGCGCGCGTGGCTGGCGGGTGCTCGTGCACCAGGCGGATGAGGCGCTCGCGCGCCAGGAGGTCCCCAACCCGGTCCGACCCGGGGCGACGCGCATCGTGCCGTTGCTCTCGTTCCTGTGGTGGGCGGTCCGCCACGGGCTCCTGCGCGTGCCGGCGCTGACCGAGGTGTCCACCTTCGGCGACGGCGCGACGCTCGACCTGCCCGGCTCGCCGCGGGTGGTCGCCGTGCCCGGGCATACCCCCGGCAGCGCGGCCCTCCACCTGCGCGGGCACGACGCGCTGTTCGTCGGAGACGCCCTGGCCACCCACGTCGTCACCACGGGGGAGCGGGGCCCGAGGATCGCCCCGTTCTGTGCCGATCGGGCCGCCGCCGTCGCCTCGCTGGCCAGGCTCGAGCCGATCGAGGCGTCCCTGGTCCTGCCGGGGCATGGCGACGCGTTCACCGGCGGGGCGGGCGAGGCCGTCCGCCTGGCGCGCAACGCGGAGCCTGCCGCGACCGCCTGAGGGCATCCACGCGAAGGACGAGCGACCCGCGGAGTGCTAGCGTGGAGGGGTGCCCGCCCCGCGCCGCTACGTCACCGATGCCATCGTCCTGTCCCGCTTCGACCTGGGCGAGGCTGACCGGGTCCTGACGCTCATCACGCCCGACCACGGCAAGCTCAAGGCCATCGCCAAGGGCATCCGGCGTCCCACCTCGCGGCTCGGCGGCTCGCTGGAGCCGTTCGCCGAGCTGACGATCGGGCTGGCCCGCGGCCGGACGTTCGACGTGGTGACGGAGGTCCGGGTAGGGCACGCCTGGCTGGGCCTCCGTGACAACCTCGAGAGTGCCGCGACGGCGTGGTATCTCGCGGAGCTCGCGGACCGGAGCCTCGAGGAGCGCCACGAGGCGCAGCCGATGTACGCGCTGCTCCGTCGTGCCTACGAGCTGCTCGATGCGGGCATGGCACCCGGGCGCGTTGCCCGCTGGTACGAGATGCACCTCGCCGATGAGCTCGGCCAGCGCCCGGAGGTGGACCGGTGCGTGGAGTGCGACCGGATGCTCGAGGCCTCCGAGACGTTCCGCTGGGTGCCGCCGCTCGGCGGCGTGGTCTGCAGCCGCTGCCCCGGACCACCCGTCGACCGGGCCGGCCTGGGCCTCGAGGCCCTCAAGCTGCTCAAGGCCTACCAGCGGCTCGACGCCGAGGCCATCGCCGGCCTCCGGCTGTCGGACTCGACGGAGCGAGAGGTCGAGGCATCGATGCGCGACTTCATGCGGGTCGCCCTCGAGCGCGATCCGCGATCGCTCGCCTTTCTGGACGAGGTCCGGTCCCGTCAGGCGACCCGGCCGGCCGCCAGCTGACGCACACGGAGGACGCGCCCATGGTCTTCGATACCGGGTCCGATGCCGACCGCCACGCGCTCGAACGCCTCGAGACGGACATCATCGGCTGGCTGACCACGGTCACGCCGGAGGGGCAGCCGCAGAGCTTTCCGATCTGGTTCCTGTGGGAGGACGGCGAGGCCCTGATCTACAGCGATCGCCGAGCCAAGCGGAACGGCAACATCGCGGCCAACCCGCGGGTTACGCTCCACCTCAACGACGACGGCCGCGGCGGCGACGTCGTCGTTGTCGAGGGCGAGGCGCGGGTCGACGACACCGCCGTGGCGCCCGGGGACAACGCCGCCTACATCGCCAAGTACGGGGATTCGATCCGGGACAGCTTCTCGACGCCCGAGGAGTTCACGACCGTCTACAACGTGCCCATCCGGATCCGGCCGACCCGCGGGCGGGCGTTCTAGGCGTGAGCCGGCGGGGCACCGGGTGAGCTCGCCGCTCAGCTCTCGGGGCGCGGTGTCCCGATCTTGCGCTCCTGCCCGCGCATGAGCCGCCCGATGTTGTCCCAGTGGAACAGCCACACGAGGCCCGTGGCCCCGATCGAGAACCCGTACAGCCACGGGCTGAGTGGGGTCGTCATGACCAGGATCGCGAGGAGGATCCCTCCGAACGCCGATCCCGTCAGTGACCCGAGCGAGGAGTAGCGGGTGAGCGCGATCACGATGCCGAACACCGGCAGGACGGCGAGCGCCACCAGTGGCTGAAACGCCAGCAGGCCACCGAACGCGGGGGCGACACCGCGTCCGCCGCCGAAGCCGAGGAACAGGGAGCGGCTGTGGCCGATGATCGCAGCGAGGCCGGCGAGGACCTCGACCTCCACGCCGGCCCCGAGCGCCCGGACGAGCAGGATGGCCGCCGTGCCCTTGAGCATGTCGAGCAGGCCGGCGACGAGCGCGAGCTGCGGCCCCAGGGCGCGCATGGTGTTGGCGCCGCCCGTCCTCCCGCTGCCGATCGTGCGCGGGTCCGGACCACCGGCGATCCGCGCGACGATGACCCCCCACGGGATGCCGCCGATGATGTACCCGGCGGCGATCAGCACGGCGGCGCGCAGGAGGTCAAAGGGTTCCACGGGGCCCGAGTATAGGGCCCGTGGGCCGGTGCTACGGGCGCCGCCCCGACGCCTCGAGCGCGGCGACCAGCCGATCCGTCCGGCCGGCGAACCAGGCCGCCCGGTCAGCATCGGCGGCAACCTCGTCCACGAGGGCCGCGAGGCCGGCGTTGACCGGCGCCGCCACCCCGGTGCGCACCGCCGCGGCAGCCACGGCGCCGTTGAGCCAGCGGGCCTCAGTGGGGATACCGGCCCCGTCCCGCCGCACGTGGAGCCGGAGCGACGGCGACTTGCCGCCGCGGGCCCCGGCGATGGCGCGCGAGACGATCGGGCGGCCGATGGCGACGGGCAGCGCCAGGCCGCGCAGGAGGAGCGACACGTCCGCCCCCGGCAGCGAGACCGGCCGCAGGCCGAGGCTCCGCATCACCGCAACCGCCTCGTGGAGCTGGTCGCGCTCGACGGGATACGTCCGCCGGTCCGCGTAGATCTCACCCGGGTCCATGTCCAGGATCGCGCTCGTCGCGTTGCCGACGAGGTTGCCCAGGAGCTTGGACCACTTCATGGCCGCGGCATCGGCGTAGACGCGCGACGGCAGCCCGGCCCGGGTCCATGAATTGGCGAGCAGCCCGGCGACGGGTCTCGCGGCAGCGGCGCCGTCACCGTCCACCACCGCCACTCCCACGCCGCCGGTGCGCATCCGCCGCACCCCGTCGGCAAGGGGCTCCACGGCCGTCGTCAGCGAGACGGCCAGCAGGGGCGAACGGCGAGCCGCGCGAGCCTGCTCCTCCGCTCCGACGCCGTTCTGGACCGTCATCAGCGGGATGTCGGGCCAGCGAGCGGCCGTGTCGAGGGCGCCGTCGAGGTGGAATGCCTTGACGGCGACGAGGACCAGGCCCGGTTCATCGGCGTCGGCCGGGTCCACGACACGCCGGACCGGCACCATGGTGGAGCCCGTGGGGCCCTCGATCCGGAGCCGCGTGGCATCGTCGCCGCCGAGCACGCGACGGTCCAGCAGGATCACCTCGTGGCCGGCGGCCGCGAGCGTGCCGCCGAGGAACGAGCCGACCGCGCCCGACCCGATCACGAGCACGCGGGGGAGCGGCGTGGGCGGCACAGAACCGGCGCTCACGACCCTGTGCTGCCCGGTTCCTGCGCCCGCCCCTCGACCCAGTCGAAGGTGCGAGTGACGGCCTTCCGCCAGGTCGCGTGCTCGCGCTCGCGGGCGACGGGATCCATCGCGGGCGTCCACTCGGCGCCGCGGGCCCAGTTCGAGCGCAGCTCGTCGAGCGAGGACCAGTAGCCGACGGCGAGACCGGCCGCGTACGCCGCGCCGAGCGCGGTCGTCTCCGCCACCAACGGCCGGATCACTGGCACGTCCAGCACGTCGGCCTGGATCTGCATCAGCAGCTTGTTGACGACCATCCCGCCATCGACGCGGAGCGACGTCAGCGGGACGCCAGAGTCATCGTTCATCGCGTCGGCATCTCGCGGACCTGCCAGGCCGTGGCCTCGAGGCCCGCGCGGGCGACGTGGGCCTTGGTGGCGTACCGGGTGAGCCCGACGATGACGCCGCGGGCGTCGCTGCGCCAGTAGGGGGCGAACAGGCCCGAGAACGCGGGCACCAAGTAGACGCCGCCGTTGTCGTCGACCGATGCGGCCAGCGTCTCGATCTCCGCGGCCGAGTCGATGATGCCCAGGTTGTCGCGCAGCCACTGCACCAGCGCGCCGGCGACCGCGATCGAGCCCTCGAGCGCGTAGACGGCAGGCGCCGCCCAGGCGCTAGGCGACCGTGGTCAGCAGCCCGCGCTTCGATGTCACCCGTCGCTCGCCGGTGTTGAGCAGCAGGAAGCAGCCGGTGCCGTAGGTGTTCTTGGCCTCGCCGGCGTCGAAGCAGACCTGACCGAACAGGGCCGCCTGCTGGTCGCCGAGGACCCCGGCGATCGGGACTCCGTCGAGCTCGCCCGTGCAGGTGGCCAGCACCTCGGACGAGGGCCGGATGGCCGGCAGCATGGCGCGCGGGATGCCGATCACCTCGAGGATCGCGTCGTCCCAGTCCAGCGTCGCGAGGTCCATCAGCAACGTGCGCGACGCGTTGGTGACGTCGGTCACGTGCACGCCCCCGTCCGGCCCGCCGGTCAGGTTCCAGGTGAGCCACCTGTCCATCGTCCCGAACAGCAGGTCGCCGGCCTCCGCCCGCTCCTGCGCCCCATCCACCTCGTCCAGCATCCAGCGGACCTTGGGCCCCGAGAAGTAGGTCGCGAGCGGCAGGCCCGTGCGGGCCCGGAAGCGATCGGGCCCGCCGTCGCGCGCCAGCTCGTCCACGAGGCCGTCCGTCCGCGTGTCCTGCCAGACGATGGCGTTGTGCACGGGCTCGCCGGTGCGCCGGTCCCAGACGATCGCGGTCTCGCGCTGGTTGGTGATCCCGATCGCGGCCACGTCCGCGGCCGTGAGGCCGGCCTTCGCGAGCGCCTCGTGGATCACCTCGCGGCAGCGATCCCAGATCTCGAGCGGGTCGTGCTCGACCCAGCCGGGCCGCGGGTAGACCTGGGTGTGCTCCCGCTGGTCGATCGCGATCACCGAGCCCGAGCGGTCGAAGACCATGAACCGGCTGCTGGTGGTGCCCTGGTCGAGGGCACCGACGTATCGGCGGGGTTCCACGAGCTGCGTCGTTCCTCCGGGTGCCGGGGCGGGCCGCCGGCCGGCCACGCTCGCCCGACCCAGTGTACGAGTCGCGCCCTCTGCTAGATTCCTGCTCCGCCCGTCCAGTCGTCGCCCACCCGTGTCCCTGCCAAGGCCGCGGGACCACGGAGCCCCTCGTGACCCTCGATCCCACCGCCGACCCCAACGCCGTCGCGCCCGCCGTCGCCAACCTCGAGACCATCGTCTCGCTGTCCAAGCGCCGCGGCTTCATCTTTCCCTCGTCCGAGATCTACGGCGGCATCAACGCCGTGTGGGACTACGGGCCCCTGGGCGTGGAGCTCAAGAACAACGTCAAGCGCGCCTGGTGGCGGGCGATGATCCAGGACCGCAACGACATCGTTGGCCTCGACGCGGGGATCCTGATGCACCCCCAGGTGTGGGTGACGTCGGGGCATGTCGGGTCGTTCAGCGATCCGCTGGTCGAGTGCGGGGAGTGCCACCGCCGCTACCGGCTCGACGAGCTGCCAGGGGCCGAGGACCTGAGCGCGACCGACCTCCGCGACGAGACGATCTCGGAGCGCCTCGGCCTGGTCTGCCCCAACGACGGCAAGCCGCTGTCCGCGCCGCGCCGCTTCAACCTGATGTTCACCAGCCACATGGGCCCGGTCGAGGACGACGGCAACGTCGTCTACTTCCGGCCCGAGACGGCCCAGGGCAGCTACGTCAACTTCAAGAACGTCCAGCAGAGCTCGCGCAAGAAGGTCCCGTTCGGCATCGCCCAGATCGGCAAGTCGTTCCGCAACGAGATCTCGCCCGGCAACTTCGTGTTCCGGATGCGCGAGTTCGAGCAGATGGAGATGCAGTACTTCGTCCGCCCCGAGGCGGGGGCCGAGGAGGCATTCGCGTACTGGCTGCCGCGCCGCAGGGCCTGGTACGAGGCGTATGGCGTGGATCCCGCCCGCCTCCGCCTCCGCGAGCACGCCCCGGACGAACTGGCCCACTATGCCAAGCAGGCGATCGACGTCGAGTACCGCTTCCCGTTCGGCTGGAAGGAGCTCGAGGGCGTCCACAACCGGGGCGACTTCGATCTCGGCAACCACGCGAAGGCGTCGGGCGAGAACCTGGAGTACTTCGACCAGGCGACCGGTGAGCACTTCATCCCGTGGATCGTGGAGACGGCCGCCGGCGCGGACCGGGCCGCCTTCACGTTCCTCATCGACAGCTATCGTGAGGAGCCGGTCCGCGAGGAGACGCGGGTCGTGCTGGGGTTGCACCCCGACCTCGCCCCGTACAAGGTCGCGGTCCTGCCGCTGCTCAAGAAGCGCCCCGAGATCGTGGAGCTGTGCCACCGGCTGCTCGCCGACCTCAAGCGGGACATGATGGCCGTCTACGACGACACGGCGGCCATCGGGAAGCTCTATCGTCGCCAGGACGAGATCGGCACGCCGTGGTGCGTGACGGTGGACGTGGATTCGCTCGAGGACGGCGCGGTGACCATCCGCGACCGGGACTCGATGACCCAGGAGCGGGTGCCCGTTGAGGGCGTCAAGCAGCTGATCCTGGACCGGATGGCCGCCGTCCGTCCATAGCCCAGGTCCGCTGGGAGGGCAGCATGGACAGCAGCCGGCAACCGGGGGCGTCTCCCCGGGCGGTCGCGCTGGCGGTGGTTGGCTGGCTCGGCCTCGCCGCCTGCCTGACGCTGGTGTTCCTCGGCATGCGCGCCGTGATGGACGTGGGCGGCGCCTGCGCCGACGGTGGGCCCTACGTCTCGGCCCAGAGCTGCCCGGAGGGTTCCGCGGCGGCGCTTGTGCTCGGAACCGTCCTTGGCATGGGCTTCGGGTTCGTGGCCAGCGTCGGCGGCCTCGGGGTCGGCGGGATCTGGGCAGCCACGCCGGTCCTGGCCTGGGCGGCCCTGTTCGGGTCGCTGGGCTGGAACTTCATGGAGTACGGGGTGTTCGACGCTCCGTCCGGGATCGAGTGGGGCTGGGCCATCCCCGGCGTGCTGTTCTGGCTGATGGCGGCCGGGCCGCTGCTGGTCCTCGGCACGGTTGCCGAGGTGCTGCGATCCACCCGGACCCCGATCGTCCGGGGAAGTGGGCGGGGGAGTCCACCACCCTTGGTCGACGTGCGGGTGATGCCGGGTCCCGGGCAGCCGGGTCGGCCGGCGCCGCGGCCCGTCGGCCCGACCGGGCCCGTCGGAACGGCTGGGGCCACCGCGCCGCTGCCCAGCCCGCCGACGGCACCCCCGAGCGCCGAGCGCGAGGCCCTGGCCGGGATCGCCGCGGACTTCGGGGCGGTGGTCGGGCGATCGATGGACGAGACCACGCTGGCCGACCTCGCGGACGGGGAGCCGGCGTTCACCGAGGGCACGCAGGCGCTGCTCGACCGCCTGGAGCGCCTGGCCGACATGCGCGACCGCGGCCTGCTCGACCCCGCCGAGTACGAGACCGCGAAGGCCGCGATCATGCTCGAACTGGAGGAGCGCTCGTGAGGATCGCGCGACCCGTGGCACACGGGCTGATCCTGGCCTCCATCGGTGCCGGCGTGTGGCTCGGCACGCAGGTCTACCGGATCCTGGTCGGGGGCTGAAGCCGCCTCCTACGGTGCCATCGACACGGACAGCGGAGACCCTGCCAGGTCACCGGTCGCCACATCGAGCAGCTGGACCATTGGTGCTGACCGATGATCGGCGAGCAGATCGGAGAACGTGCCCGACGCCGAGACCATGAGATGCGTGGAGTCGGCCGGCGCCACCTTCATCAGCACGATCCCGCCCTCATCGTCTCCGTCCAGGACACGCTGGTGAATGGTGCGCTGGTCGCCCGTGGCAAGGTCCGCAACGACAATCGAATAGGTTCCGTTCGCGTACAGGTCGAGGGCCACATGCGAGTCATCAATGGGAATCACCGTCCCGACCTGCGCTGATTCGTCCACGGCGAGGTCCGAGATCTTGCCGGTTGCGAGGTCGAACGCCGCCCACTCGCGGTCAGCGCGTTGCCTGCCGATCAGATAGCGATCAGTCACAGCCAACGGTGCGAACTGCTGACCAAGCCGCGTGCTGGTCATCGAGCCGGCGTCGATGATGTCCACGAAACACGACTGGAAGTTGCACAGCGTCGAGACAAGCGTCTTGCCCGTCGGTGACCACAACAGGAGGTAGCGCTCGTGGTCGCCCGGCACCTTGGCAGGCGGCACGAGCACCCGCGTCTCGGCGGAGCGCGGGTCCAGGGCCATGACCCCGGCGTCGGCGCCCTGGCTGCCGGCTGTCACGAACAGCCATCGGCCGGTGGGATCGACCCGGGCTGTGATCGTGTTGCCTCCGAACGGCGCGACCATCTCGACGATGGTTCGGGTGTCAGGATCAGCGATCCCCACCTGAGGATGAGCGCCGATCCCGGGATCCGATTGTCCTTTCGTCGAGACAACTGCGAACCGCCCCCAGTTCGTGGTGACCCGAGCACGATCGCCGAGGTCGGGTTTCCAGCTCGCATCGCCACCAATGCCAAGAATCCAGGCGCCCGAGTCGGGGTCCGTAGCCACCCAGGTCATGGTCGCGAGAACCGCGTCGGGCGTGCCGGGGGCAGGACTCGGCGAAGCACTCGAAGCCCCGTCCTCTGCCGACGCGGAAGGCAACGTCGGCGATCCGCTCACCTCGGGTGAGCCGCTGGCCTCTGGTGAGGACGACGATCCAGCTGGTGCGGTGCAGCCGGCGCCAAGCCCGGCGAGCAGTGTGCCACCGATGACACGAAGGATCGATTGCATGCCATCGATCGTCGTCCGCGCTTGCCTGCTGGTCAAGGTGCCAACGGCCCCGGCCACTCGGTCTGCCGAGTACCTGGCCTCGCTATCCGGAGGAGGCGCGGAGTTCACGAGGCTCGAGGAGCAGCAGCGCCGGATCCAGCGCCAGATCAAGCAGTTCCGGGCGGGTGATCGTTTGGGTCGGGCCGAGCTCCACGATCGTGCGCTTCGCTGACACCAGCGTCCTGCCGTACGCGATCTCGTGCGACCCCGACGAGGCGGGCAAGGCACGCCGGGCGAACGAGATCCTGGCGGCCGGCGACCTGGGACTGTCGGTCCAGGTGCTGCAGGAGTTCTACGTGCAGGCGACGCGCGCGAGCCGACAGGATGCGATCACCCACGAACAGGCGGTCGGCCTGATCGAGGCGTGGCGGCGATTTCCGGTGCAGGAGACCACGGTCGAGGTGATGACCGCCGCGCTCGAGACCCGTCGCCGCTTCGGAATCTCCTACTGGGACGCGGCGGTCATCGAGGCAAGCCGGGCCCTCGGTTGTCCCGCCGCCCTTTCGGAGGACCTCGACGCGGGCACGGACTTCGATGGCGTCCGTGTCGAGAACCCGTTCGCCGGTCCGTAGCAGAAGCCTGCGGCGGATCCCGGTGTGCGGCGGCACCGGCCGGCGGTCCGGTGCGGGATCGCACCGACCGTGACTCCCGGGTCATGGCCGTCGCCGGCGTGATCCGCGACCTTCCCCGACATGGGCGCGGTCTTCGCCGCAGCGTTGCGCTGATGGCTGCGCCCATCCATGTCAGGGAGGTGGACCATCGTGAAGCCGAAGCCGCGAACACCGGCGGTGGCGCTGGCCGCGCTGCTCGCGATCGGTCTCCTGGCCGCGCTCCCAGGCCCGGCGTCGGCGTTCACGGACAGTGATCACGACGGGCTCTCGAACCACTTCGAGCGCCACCGATCGCACACCGACCCCCATCGCAAGGACACCGACCGGGACGGCATCCGGGATGACCGCGAGGATCCCGACGACGACACGCTCACGAACCTCGGCGAGCAGAGGTCGGGGACCAACCCGCGCCGCAAGGACACGGACGGCGACGGCCTCCGGGACGACCGCGAAGACGCGGACCGAGACGGCCTCCAGAACGGGTTCGAGATGCGGTCCGGGACCCATCCCCGCAAGGCGGACACGAACGGCGACGGGACGCGCGACGGCCTCGAGGACCGCGATGGCGATGGCCTGGTCAACCTCTGGGAGCAGCGGCTGGGTCTGGATCCTGCCAGGGCCGATACGGACCGCGACGGAACCCCGGATCCCGAGGAGGACGCCGATGCCGACGGGCTCGCGAACCTGGCCGAGCTCGTCCGGGGCACGGACCCGCTCGACCCCGACACCGACGATGACGGCATCCTCGACAGCGACGAGCCTGAGCCCGAGGGAAGCGCCCCGACCGTGCCCGGTGCGCCGGACTGCACCGTTCTCCCTGCCGACAACGTGTGGAACGTGCGGATCGACGATCGGCCGGTGGCGGGCAACTCGTCCACGCTGATCGCCTCGATCGGCGTGACCAGGACGTTCCACATGGACTTCGGCTCGTACGCGGGCTACGGGATCCCGTACCAAATCGTGGACGGGGATACGCCGCGACGCGCGGTGACGTTCGACTACGACGACGAATCGGACGCCGGTCCGTACCCCATCCCGGACGCCCCGCTGATCGAGGGCGGCTCCGACCGCCACCTCCTGGCGATCGACCGCGACACGTGCCGGCTGTACGAGCTCTACGCCGTGCGTCAGACGACGGGCGGTGCGTGGCGGGCCGGCTCGGGTGCGCAGTGGGATCTCGCCTCCAACGCCCTGCGACCCGCGGGCTGGACCAGTGCGGACGCGGCGGGCCTGCCGATCCTGCCCGGTCTCGTCCGGTACGACGAGGTCGCGGCCGGGGCGATCCTGCACGCGCTGCGGTTCACCGCGCCGCAGACCCGCAAGGCGTACACCTACCCGGCTCGGCACTTCGCGTCATCGTCCACCAGCGCCGCGCTGCCGCCGATGGGGCTCCGCGTCAGGCTCCGGGCCGAGGCGGACCTGTCCGGGCTGTCACCGGACGCGCGCGTGATCGCGATCGCGCTCCAGCGCTACGGGATGATCCTCGCCGACAACGGCTCGCCCTGGTACGTGTCGGGGATGAGCGACCCGCGCTTCGACGACGACGTACTCCACGAGCTGGACCGGTTCACCGGCGCGGATCTCGAGGTCGTGGACACGACGGGACTGGTCAACGGCCCGTAGCCCGGCACCGCGTGCCCGCGCTCCCAACTCGGACCCTGCTCCATCGGGGGCAGCGATGCGAGCGCTCGCTGGGCGGCCCTGGAGGCACACGGCGCGTGCCCACGCTCCAAGGCCGGACCACGCTGCCTCAGGGGCAGCGATTCGACCGCTGGTGGGTCGCGGCGGCCGGTCCGTCGCCGTTCCGGACCCCGGTACCGCCCCCAAACCCCCGATTCGCAGTCTCCCGGGCAGCAAAGTCACCCGCGTGGGACGCCGACTCGCCGTTCAGCGCGGAATCGCTGCCTGGCAGGCCCGGCCGGTCAGCTCGCGGCGGCCGTGCCCGGCCGGTCAGCTCGCGGCGGCCGTGCCCGGCCGGTCAGCTCGCGGCGGCCGTGCCCGGCCGGTCAGCTCGCGGCGGCCGTGCCCGGCCGGTCAGCTCGCGGCGGCCGCCACGGCCTCCTGCTTCCCCTTGGGGTCCACGCCCTCGGGCGGCCAGACCCCCTTGAGGTACGAGTCGATCGCCTGGGCGGAGCGCTTGCCGTCACCCATGGCGAGGATGACCGTCGCGGCCCCGCGGACGATGTCGCCGCCCGCGAACACGCCGTCCATCGAGGTCATGCCCCACTCGTCGGCGATCATGTAGCCGTACTCGTTGACCTTGAGCTCCGGGGCGGAGCCGGTGAGCAGCGGGTTGGCCCGCGTCCCGATGGCGACCACCACGAGGTCGCAGTCGATCACGTGCTCCGAGCCCTCGATCTTGACCGGGCGGCGCCGACCGGAGGCGTCGGGCTCGCCCAGCTCCATCGAGGACACCTCGCAGCCCCGTCACCCAGCGGTTCTCGTCGCCGATGACCTCCTCGGGCGCGGTCAGGAGCTGGAACTGGACGCCCTCGTCCTTGGCGTGGTGGACCTCCTCCTTGCGCGCCGGCAGCTCCTCCTCGGAGCGGCGGTAGACGATCGTCGCCTCCGCGGCGCCCAGGCGCTTCGCGGTCCGGACCGCGTCCATCGCGACGTTGCCGCCGCCGACGACGACCACGCGCTGGCCGTGGAGGATGGGGGTCTGGGACTCGGGGTTCCAGGCGCCCATGAGGTTGACGCGGGTCAGGTACTCGTTCGCCGAGTACACGCCCTTGTAGTTCTCGCCGGGGACGTTCATGAACACGGGCAGGCCAGCGCCGACGGCCAGGAACAGGGCGTCGAAGTCCTCGCGCAGCTCGGGGATCGTGTACGTCCGGCCGACGATCGCGTCGACCTCGATCTTCACGCCGTCGGCAACCAGGCGGTCGACCTCGGCCTGGACGATGTCCTTGGGCAGCCGGAACTCGGGGATGCCGTAGATCAGCACCCCGCCCGGGGCGTGGAACGCCTCGAACACGGTCACGTCGTGGCCGCGGTGGGCGAGCTCGCCGGCGGCGGTGAGGCCGGCCGGGCCGGAACCCACGATGCCCACCTTCTTGCCGGTCGGCGTCGGATTGGCCTTCGGCAGCTGGTCGAGGTTGGCCTGGGCCCAGTCGGCCACGAACCGCTCGAGGTAGCCGATGGCCACCGGGTTGCCCTTCTTGACCCGGATGCAGACGCCCTCGCACTGGGTCTCCTGCGGGCAGACGCGACCGGTGACGCAGGGGAGCGCGTTGTCGCCCAGGAGGCTCTCGGCCGCGGCGGGCATGTTGCCCTCGCGCAGGAACTTGATGAACCGCGGGATGTCCACCCGGACCGGGCAGCCATCGACGCAGAACGGCTTGGGGCACTGGATGCAGCGCTCGGCCTCCAGCATCGCCAGCTGGTAGGTGAGGCCGAGGTTGACCTCCTCGAAGTTCTTCGCGCGCGCGTCGCCCGCCTGCTCGGGCATGGCGACCCGGTCGATGAGCATCCGCTCCTTGTTGGTGAGCGGGGCCTTGGGTGCTGCGGCGCCGTCCTCGTCGGCCGGCACCGGGGACGCGGGCTCGGTCATGCCTTCACCTCTGTGGTTGCGCAGGCGCCCTTTGCCTCCTCATCCGCCTGGCGGGCCAGCGCGGCCTGCTCGAAGCTGCGGTACGTGGTGAGGCGGTCGGCGAGCTCCTGGAAGTTCACCTTGTGCGCGTCGAACTCGGGTCCGTCCACGCACGCGTACTTGGTCTCGCCGCCGACCGTCACGCGGCAGCCGCCGCACATGCCGGTGCCGTCGACCATGATCGCGTTGAGCGAGACCGTGGTCTCCACGCCGTAGGGCTCGGTCATCGCCGACACGGCCTTCATCATCGGCACCGGGCCGATGGCGTACACGGCGTCGATGCCACCCGCGTCGAGCAGGTCCTTGAGCGCCTCGGTCACGAAGCCGTGGCGCCCGTACGAGCCGTCATCGGTGCACACGACGACGTCGCCGCACGCCCGGAGCTCGGGCTCGAGGATGACCCACTCCTTGCTGCGGCCGCCGATCACGCTGGTCACGTGGACGCCCTTGTCCGCGAGGGCGCGGACGATCGGCAGGAGCACCGCGGTGCCCACGCCGCCACCGACGCACACGGCGTGCCCGGACTCGAGGAGATCGGTCTCGCGCCCGAGGGGGCCCGCGACGTCCTGGATGGCGTCGCCGACCTGGAGGGCGGTGAGCTCGGTCGTGCTGGCGCCGATGGCCTGGATCATCAGGGTGATGGTCCCGGCCTCGGGGTCGTTGTCCGCGATCGTGAGCGGGATTCGCTCCGCGCCCGGGCCCTTCCGGACGATGACGAACTGGCCGGGACGCCGGACCTTCGCGATCCGGGGAGCCTCGACGACGAGGCGGACGACATTCGGGGAGAGCTGCTCACGCTCGATGACGGGATGCATGGAACCTCGCTGTGCTGGTGGACTCAAGAATGGTCCCAAACCGCAAACCGTGCACGTTACCCTCGCATG